>JACOMY010000027.1 GCA_014324045.1 Rhodospirillales bacterium
AGGGATCCTCGCGAAAAAGTCTGTGGATAACTCACAAAAATGTGATCTGCCTTGCCGATTAGGCCGCTCCAGCGGCGGCAGGGGTTGTGCTAAGGCCGTTGCAAGCTGCTGGCACGGGACTTGCAGTGCCCTTGCTGCTTGCC
This sequence comes from Rhodospirillales bacterium, assembly GCA_014324045.1. Classification (GTDB taxonomy): domain Bacteria; phylum Pseudomonadota; class Alphaproteobacteria; order Kiloniellales; family JACOMY01; genus JACOMY01. Next base: position 144 of record JACOMY010000027.1, read on the forward strand.
GGACTTGATCTTGCACACGGCGGGGCCGCCGTTCGGGAAAGCGGCAGCGGGAGCCGGTTCGCCGCCGGCAAGCTGCAAGCCGGCGACTCGCCCGCTTGCGCCGGCCTTGGCGAAGGCTTGACCCTGTTCCGCCGGGATCGGTGAGATCTGGCGGCGGCTGGATTTCAAGCCCCGGCCCGGCGCCATCGCCGGGGTTTTGCCGGCGAACTACCGGCGAAGATCGGCCAGGTAGAGGCCCGGATGGCGGCAGCGGCGCCACCGGCCGGATCACAGCAAGCGTCCTTGCCGCCCGCCGTCCTGTCCGCCGTCTTGTCCGGGGGGCGGCTTGCGGCTCTCGGCCGATTGGCCTTTCGCCGCCCGCGGCGGACTACCGGCCGGCACCGCCGGCAATCCGAACCGGTAACGGACGATCGCGAAGCGCCCCTGCAAGGACATTGCACGGCCCTTGCAGGCACCCTGCAACGTCCTTCCGGCAAAACGAGGGGGGTGGAGCCCGGATTTTCCAAGCCTTACGCGCCCCTCGAAAAGTGACCTCCAAACCGCTTTTCAGACGCTTCCGCACCCCTGAAACCGCCCGATTTCAAAAGACTTTTGTCACCCTACAGCTCACCGGACCGATCGACGCCCGGCTCAATCCCGGAGGCGGCGCATAGTGTCGGCCGAGGCTCTGGAGTGAGAGGCGACGATCTGGCGCTCGAGCGGGCAATCCGGCATCACGCAAATGCGGCAGTACGGGTTGGGTGGCGATGCGGCTTATCGCCGGCCCGGCGGGACCTCCTTCGCGGCGCTCTTCGCCGCTCTCTGGGCGGCCACGACCATCCGCAATATCAGCCGATGCCGGGCCTGCCGGAACTGCAGGCGGTGTCGAACGGCTACCCGGTCCAGACCCGCCACACCGATTACCGTTGGCGGATCCCGCCGGATTATTGTGGCGCGCTACAGATAGCCGCCAGCCCGCCGCCCGGGAAGGGAGGGGGCCTTAGAGATCTGGTAGTGCAGGCATTAAGAACCGGAGGCTTTGCAGTAACAAGGTTGCTGCGCGTGTCCTGAAGGGAGCAGACGACCGTCCCACCCTTGCCTTGACCGGAGCATTCCTTGGAAAAATGCTTCCTAGCGCGAAGGCAACAGCGAAGAACGCACCGAGTGAGGTGCTGTTTCCGGTCGTCCTTCAGGTCTTGATGTCCGAACCACAGCCTTCTTCAGATGGCGGCACGATGCGGACCGGAGGGCGCATTGGGACGTGGTCTATGCGTCGGAAGCCTTCGAAGAATTCGCCCTACTCTTCCGGCCCCTGGTGTTGATGAGTCGGGAAAACAAGTTGGTACTGCTGTCCCATGGGGCCGGACGCCCTGACCTGCGAAGACCGCTTCAGGCAAAGGCCTTGTATGCAATTAAAGTGAAGGTATCGCGAATGCCGGCCAGGCGCTGGATTTCTTCGGTCACGAAGCGGCCGCTGTCGGTTCCGTCTTCCAGGTAGCACTTCACCAGGAGGTCGTACTGGCCGGAGATGGAATGCACTTCCGAGACCTTCTCGACGTCTTGCACCAGGCAATCCGCCACCTTATAGGCCTCGCCCAAAGCGCACTTCACCATGACGAAGATAGTTTGCATGAGCGGAGCCCTCTAACGCTGGGCGACCCGCAAGGGGCGCAGCAGGAAGGCCGGCGTATGGTCGCCGAAGGAGGCCGTGGGATTGTGCGGCTCGTTCGAAGGCTGGATCTGTGTGCTGCCGCTGTGTCGGCTGTTGCCGGAGCGGCGGCGGCTGTGTGATGATGACGGGCCGCTGTTCGTGTTGGCTACTGCTGGCGGCGCGCTGTCCTCGGCGCGAGTCTCGACCTCCGGAAGCTGCACTTCCCTAAGCTCTTCCTCGATCAGCTTCAGCAGGTTGGCATAGCTGCGTGCGTCGGCCTTGGTCACGAGTGTGAAGGCCTTGCCCTGACGGCCGGCCCGGCCGGTACGGCCGATACGGTGGACATAGTCCTCCGGACGGCTGGGGACATCGTAGTTATAGACGTGGCTCACCGAGGGGATGTCGAGGCCGCGCGCGGCCACGTCGGAACAGACCATCAGCCTTACCTTGCCGTCGCGGAAGCTCTCGAGCGTTTCGGTGCGCGCCGGCTGGCTCATGTCGCCATGCAGCGCCTTGGCATCGTAGCCGTGGCGTTCCAGCGAGCGCTGCAGGGTGGAAACGTCGCGCTTGCGGTTGCAAAAGACCAGCGCACTCTGCGGCTCATCCAGATTAAGCAGGGTGCGCAGGGCTTCGCGCTTGCGGTAGGTCTCAACGCCGCAGCGCAGGATCGCCTGCTCAATGGTGTCGGCAGTACGCGCCGGCCGCGAGACCGCAACTTCTTTAGGGTTGCTTAGGAAGCGGTCGGCCAGACGGCGGATCTCTGGCGGCATGGTGGCTGAGAAGAAGAGGGTCTGGCGCAGTGGCGGCAGGCGGCCGACAATGGTTTCGATATCGGGGATAAACCCCATGTCGAGCATACGGTCGGCCTCGTCGATCACCAGGATCTTGACGTTGGCCAAGATGATCTTGCCGCGTTGGATCAAATCGATCAGGCGACCCGGCGTGGCGATGAGCACGTCGACGCCACGCTCCAGCTTGCGCTCTTGGTCGGTCAGTGAGGTGCCACCCGTCAGCAGTGCCATGGTCAGCTTGTGATTGATGCCATATTTCTGGAAGCTCTCGCCGACCTGCGCGGCCAGCTCGCGCGTGGGCTCCAGGATGAGGGAGCGGGGCATGCGCGCCCGGGCGCGCCCGTCGGCCAGCATGTCGATCAGCGGTAGGGTAAAGCCGGCCGTCTTGCCGGTTCCGGTTTGTGCACAGCCGAGCAGGTCCCGGCCCATCTGCACATAGGGTATGGCTTTTTCTTGAATGGGGGTGGGCTGGCTGTAGCCAGCCTTACTTACGGAATCGAGCAATGCATCGCTCAGGCCCAGGTCTGTGAAGGTCGTCGGTGCGCTCAAAGCGCTTTTCCAATCTCTCAATTGTTGAAACTACGATTCGTCGGTGCCGTTACAGGGGCGCCCACATTACAATAAGCCTCGAATCTATCGATTGCAGGCTATAGCGCCGACCGCGTTTGGCGCTTGTTCTCGCAACATATGGAAAAGTCAAGTGGGCGAGTCAAGAGCGGCGCTGTAACGCCACAGCTGTGGCGTTCTTCCCATGCAAGGGACAGAACCTTGTTGCGTCCCTAGAGATTAGGTCGTCGGCTGGAAATTTCTAGTCTCGATCGCACAGATCGCGGTCAAGGTTTCGACTTGCGAAGAGCGCTGAGCCCACCTGAGCGAAGAAGCGCCCCGGAAGATGGCCCGGAGATGGATAGTCCACGCCGTTCAGCTTGCCGATCCGAAAAATACCCGTGGTGGTGCTGCAGGCCGCAGCACTGAGAGGGCGTCGATTGTGTTGTAGTCCTTGGCGAGTTGGCTCTCGCTTAGGGTGATGTGGATCTTGCCGTGGCAGAGGCGATGCAGAGCGACAGCCTCGCCGCCGCCGTGGCTTCTCCGGAACCGGATGACGCAGCTTGGCACTGCCAGGCGGCACCGGCTAGCCGCACAGAGCGCAGTGCGGCAGGTCCGATGCCTGGTCCATTGCCGCCTAGTCGAGGACCGCGTAGCCGCGACCGCGCAGGCAGTTGCGGATTATGGACCGCTCGTCGCTCACGCCGGAGATGGCGCCGCCAGCTGCGCCCGTGGCGCCGCCGATGCCAGCGCCGGCGGCCGCCCCGGTACCGGCGCCGCCGCCCAGGATGGCGCCACCGATGGCACCGACCGCGGCACCCAAAGCCGCACCGCCCAGACCGCCGACCACGGCATCCTCGGCTGCCGAGCCGCCTTGCTTAGCCAGTGCCCGGCATTCGCGCAGGTTCTGATCGTAGGCTTCCGAGGTGTTGTTGCTGACCCTGAAGTCTACCACGGGATCGTAGGCGTTAGCGCAGCCGGCTATGAGAGCGACTGCCAGAAAGGTTGCCGAAAGCTTCGTGTACATGCTTGTCTCCTTGTCGATCTAAGACCGCCCCTGACGAACCCGCCTTCACAATTACGTGCCTACCTGGGCACTTTTATAACAGGATTGCGGTCTTTTGCGTCACTGTAGCGGTGTGGGGGGCACTTCATACATCCAAATCTCTGGCGAAGCGTGCATTCTCTTGAATGAAGGCGAAACGGCGTTCGGCCTTGCGCCCCATCAGGGCCTCGATGCGCGCTGCCGTGTCGCCGGTGACCTGCTCGGGTTCGGCGTCTTTCTCGCCGGCGACAACGACTCGCTGAAGCTTTCGATTGGCCGGATCCATGGTCGTGGTACGCAGCTGGGCCGCCGGCATTTCGCCCAAACCCTTGAAGCGGCTGATTTCGATCTTGCCGCGGCTGTCGAAGCCCTTGGCCAGCAATCGCTCCTTGTCGCCATCGTCCATGGCATAGAGTGTCTTCCCGCCTTGGGTGAGGCGATAGAGCGGCGGCTGCGCTAGGTAAAGGCGGCCGCTTTCGATCAGTCCCGGCATCTCACGCCAAAAGAAGGTCATCAATAGCGCTGCGATATGGGCGCCGTCGATGTCCGCGTCGGTCATCACGATGACCCGCCCGTATCGCAGCTTATCGAGTGAGCACTGCGCGCGCGTGCCGCAGCCCAGCGCCTGAGTCAGGTCGCTCAGTTCCCGGTTATCCTTGAGTTTCTCGGCCGAAGCGCTGGCGACGTTCAGGATCTTGCCGCGCAACGGCAGAACCGCTTGGATCTCGCGCTTGCGTGCTTGCTTGGCGGAGCCGCCGGCAGAATCACCCTCGACGATAAAGATTTCGGTGTCCTCGACTTTGGTGCTGCTGCAGTCCGCCAGCTTCCCCGGTAAGCGTAGCCGGCGGCTGGTTGCGGTTTTGCGGGCCTGCTCCTTCTGCTGGCGGCGGCGTTGGCGTTCCTCGGCGTGTTCGATAGCATGGTCGAGCAGGGCGCGTGCGCGTTCCGGTTCGGCGGCAAGCCAGTGTTCGAAGTGGTCCTTCAGCACGCCTTCGACCATGCGTTGGGCACGCGCAGTGACCAGCTTCTCCTTGGTCTGCCCCTGGAACTGCGGGTCCTTGATGAAGATCGAGAGATAGACGATGGAGCCCGAGACCAGATCCTCGGCGGTGACGATGCCGGCCTTTTTTTGGCCTAACAATTCTCCGTAGGCCTTGAGGCCGCGCAGCAGCCCTTGACGAAGCCCGGACTCGTGCGTGCCGCCCTCCGGCGTCGGGACCGTGTTGCAGTAGGTGTGGATCTGGCCTTCCTCGTCCAGCGGCCAGGCCAGCGCCCATTCCAATCGGTCCGCGCCTCCGCTGAGGGCCGCTTGCCCGGCGAAGGACATTGGGGTCACCAAACTGCGCGCGCCGACGACTTCTGCCAGGGAATCTGCCAGACCGTTGGGAAAATGCAGGCGCGCCTCCGCCGGGGTCTTGTCGTTGGCTGCCAAGAGGGCCTCCGGGCAGGACCAGCGAATCTCCACCCCGCGGAAGAGGTAGGCCTTGGAACGGGCCATGCGATAGAGGGGGGCAGGCTCCAGCCGGAGCGACTCGCCGAAGATCTCCCTATCGGGCACGAAGGAAATGGAAGTGCCGCGGCGGTTGGGAGCACCGCCGGCCCTTGTCAGCTTGCCCGTAGGATTGCCGCGCGCATAGCTCTGAGTCCAGAGCGTCTTCTCGCGGGCGACCTCGACCTTAAGTTCGCTGGCCAGCGCGTTCACGACCGACAGGCCCACGCCGTGCAAACCGCCAGCCGTGACGTAGGCCTTGTCGGAGAATTTTCCACCCGAATGTAGGGTCGTGAGAATGACCTCTAGCGCCGACTTGTCCGGAAACTTCGGATGGGGGTCGACCGGGATTCCGCGTCCGTTGTCGACGATGGTGATCCGGTTGCCGGCTTCCAGACGCAGTTCAATGCGGCTGGCATGACCGGCGACCGCCTCGTCCATGGCATTGTCCAGGACTTCGGCGACCATGTGGTGCAGCGCCCGCTGATCGGTGCCGCCGATGTACATGCCCGGGCGGCGGCGTACCGGCTCCAGGCCTTCCAGCACCTCGATATCCTTGGCAGAGTAACCGGGCGGCGGTCGGTTGCCGTTCGAGAAGAGATCCGACATGTTGCCAGACCTATCGAATGGCCTTGGAGCCTGGCAAGCGCGGTCCGGCTGTGATAACGAAGCGTGAAGTCACAATCGTGATCAACCGTGGGGGCCCGGTCGTTGGGGACAGCCAGGAGGAAGCGCCCGTGAACAGCAAATCGCCACCGAACGAGGAGCCCGCGCTCAGGACCTTGGCGATGCCGGCCGATGCAAACTGGTTCGGGGACATCTTCGGCGGTTGGGTGCTGGCGCAGATGGACCTGGCGGGCGGTGTGCCGGCTATTCGCCGGGCCGGCGGTCGTGTTGTGACGGTTGCCGTCCAAGCCATGCGCTTCCACCAGCCGATCGCCGTCGGCGACCTGGTCACCTGCTTCGCCAAGGTCGTGGGCACCGGACGTACCTCCATGCATATCAGGATCGAAACCTGGGTCATGCGCCATCGCAACGGCGAAGAGGTCATGGTGACCGAGGGTACCTTCGTTTATGTCGCCGTTGACGATAAAGGGGTCCCGCGCCCCTTACCGCCTGCGCAATCCCCCACGCAATCCCCCATCGACAGCTCTGGGTAGCCGAATGATCGAGCTTTTCACCGCCGACACGCCGCACGGCCTGCGCGCCAGCTTAATTCTCGAAGAATGCGGCCTGGACTACAAGATCAAGTTCATCGACCTGATGAAAGGCGAACAGCACGATCCGAAGTTTCTGGCGATCAATCCGCGCGGTCAGATTCCGGTGGTCGTGGACACGCAAGAGCCGGACGGCCCGACGCTGACCCTGGCACAATCCTCGGCCATTATCCTGCACTATGCGATCACCCAAAACGTCCTCTGGCCGGCAGATCCGACAGAACAGGCCTCGGCTCTGCAGTGGCTGATGCAGGCCACCAGCGACATGTCCAGCACGGCCAGCGTCATCTACACACTCCGGAACCTTGTGCCTGAGCATTGGCAAAGCACCGGCGAAATCTTCATGGATCGTGTGGAGGCTAACTTCAGCTACCTGGAAGGCCGGTTGAGCGAGGCGGCCTATCTTGCAGGGCCCCTATCGGTTGCCGATCTGGCGCTCTATCCGATCGTGTGCTGGTGCAGGAACATGATTGAAGACTTGGACAGCTTCGCTGCGATCGAGGATTGGGCCGAGCGCATGGCCGACCGTCCGGCAGTGCAGCGGGCCGTTGCGTCCTATGAGGGCGCTGCCGGCAAGCAATAATCTTCCCAATGTCCACTCTTTCTAAACTGCCTGTCGCTCAGTGTCTGTCATTCTTGGCCGTTCCCTGAGCGAAGACGCTTTTCCATCATTGCCACCCGCTTGCCGTCTGCCGGGTTGATGCGGCTGGTAAGAACGCGAAAACCAAGCGCCTTGTGGAAGGCGAGAGAGACCGGATTGGGCGGCACCTCGTTCACCTCGCAGCAGAGGCGGGGAAGGGCTTGCTCTGCCGCCCAATCGGCAAAGGCGCTATAGAGGCGGCTACCCAAGCCTTGACCGCGTCCGGCGGCATCTACCATCACCCGATCGATGTAGGCGAAGGCCTCGTCCTGGGCATTGAACCAGGCATAGTTCGTGCTTTCGTAGTTCGAGCCTTTGGTAAAACCGACGAGGACCGCCAAGCGCTTGCCCGCGCGTTCCGCCAACTGGACCCAGGCAGCGTGTCGGACGAGGGTGGCAATGGCCGCGTCGTCCAAGGGGTTCACGGCAGGGACGCAAGCTTCGTTCAACTGTGCCAGCCAAGAGCAATCTGCGTTGCCGAGTGGGCGCAGACGGATGCCATCGGTCGTCTCGTTCATGGCCGGTCTTCTAGACCGCCTTGCTCCCCTTTTGGCAAGAGCCTTGCCGTCCGGTCGCTCTTCCGGGCTCGGCCGCATGGAATCGTAACTATTGCGACGGTTCCGGACGACCATGCCGGTCTCCTCGCAGCGAAAAGAAAAGCGAACGTCTTCGTCGGGGCGGTGTTGCCCCAACTTCAACTTGGCGATCGATCCGGCTTGCTGCTGGCACGGTGCTAAGCTGTGGTAGGTGACCGACGGTGCCGAGTAATGGCAAAAACACATCCCAACGCAGATCTCGATCGGCAGTTCGAACATGGTCAACCGGACAGCCGGCATTTGTCTTCATGCTGCTCTCGATCTATTCGCGTCGTCTGTAGAAGCGGATTGTGACAGCACGATGACAAAATGCAGGGTCTGTAAGCGCCCTCTCCTGTGTCCACTCAATCGATCCGCTTGCGCAAAAGAGCGTTGCGCCTCCACTGCACGGGATGTGTCATCGCCCGATTGCGCCACATGCCGCGGCGCTCGCTGCGTGCCTGCGCTTGGTCATGCCGATAGGTCTCCCCATAGCAGGCATAGGCCACGCCCTCGCGCACCAGTTCTTTGTTGATGTCTCGATCTCCAACCCACACTGTGCCCACAAGACGCCCGTAATGATCGCGCTTCCAAACCTCTACTTCCACCCATTGCCCGCGCAGCTTATTGATCAGAACCCGCTTGGCGATGTCTCCTTGATCCACTTGACGCCCATCCCAAGTGGTCGCGGCCTGCCCCTGCTCTGGCGCGTCAAGCCCAGCAAGGCGAACAGAATGCTTGCCCATGCGGATGCCGTCTCCATCGACGACATAAGCCCTGCCGGCAAGAGTGCGAGGAAGAGGCCCCGGCAAGGCATGCTCTCTGCCCCGCGTAAAGCCGAACAATCGCATAAGAGCGGTGAACAAACGGACCATGCCATGGATACCCCCCGGCGATACCCCACCCCCGGGCGAGAGTGCGTAGCGGGATGACGCCATCATGCCCTAAGGCAATGGCGTCTGAGTTTTACGCCTTATCATAAGTTTGCTGCTTTTGCACCCATTGGCGCGGACTCATCCCTGTGATGCGCATGGATTCGCGGTTGAAGTTCGACTTGGCGTTGAATCCACAAGACAGCATGGCAACAATCGCCGAATTCCCATGCAGAAGCCATTCCTGCACGGCTTTGCTTCGCAGGTTCTTGACATGGCGCGGCAGGCTCTGGCCGGTCGATCGGTTGATAGCCGCAGAAAGATGCTTCGCGGGATGCCGGTTTTGCGGGCCAGTTCGATCGGCGAAAGCCCAAGGTCGAGGTAGGAGCGTTCGCTTTGCATCAGCTGTTGAAGTTTGTCCGTCGCGGCGGCGTGCTGCTGGGTGATTTCCTGCAAGGGGGGGTGTTGTTGCGCTCTGGCGTGCCGGTGGCGGCGCCCCGCAGGATGAAGGTGCCAAGCAACGGCAGAGTAACCGCCGAAGCCGCCGTGATCGCCCAGAGCTACCAATTGGGCAGACCGGCAACCTGAAGCCCGGCGATAAGCAGGTCAGCGGCGGCAGAAAGGCCCGGAGCAAAGGCGACTAGCTTCCACTCCAGTAGGGTTCTGTCGCTATTTTGCAGCTAAAGAAGCCGCTCCTGGGCTTGGGTGCGGCTTCTATCGTTCCTTCGGGGCCCCTCTTGCGAGGGGCGCCCGGGGTTTGCGGTCTCGGCTAGACCGAGTAGTACATGGAGAATTCGACCGGGTGCGGGGTGTGCTCCATGGCCCAGACCTCTTCCCACTTCAGCTCGATGTAGCCTTCGATCTGTGAGGGAGTGAAGACGTCGCCGGCAAGCAGGAACTCGTGGTCGGCCTGCAGAGCCTCCAGAGCTTCGCGCAGGCTGCCGCAAACCTGCGGAACATCCTTGAGCTCTTCCGGCGGCAGGTCGTAGAGGTTCTTGTCCATCGGATCGCCAGGATGGATCCGGTTTTGAATGCCGTCCAGGCCGGCCATCAGCATGGCTGTGAAGGCTAGGTAGGGATTGGCTCCCGGATCGGGGAAACGCACCTCGACGCGCTTGGCCTTCGGCGATGCGCCGTAGGGGATGCGGCAGGAAGCCGAGCGGTTGCGGGCCGAGTAGGCCAGCAGGACCGGAGCCTCGAAGCCCGGGATCAGCCGCTTGTAGCTGTTGGTCAGCGGGTTGGTGAAGGCGTTGATCGTACGGGCATGCTTGATGATTCCGCCGATGTAATAGAGCGCCGTCTCCGAAAGACCCGCATAGCCGTCGCCGGCGAACAGCGGCTTGCCGTCCTTCCACAGGGACTGGTGACAGTGCATGCCCGAGCCATTATCGCCCTTGACCGGTTTCGGCATGAAGGTGGCCGTCTTGCCGTAGCTATGGGCGACGTTGTGCACGACATACTTGTAAATCTGCAGCATGTCCGCGGCGGCCAGCATCTCCCCGAAGCGGACACCTAGCTCATGCTGAGAGGGCGCAACCTCGTGATGGTGCTTCTCGACCTTGACGCCCATCTCTTCCATCACGGTTACCATCTCTGCGCGCAGGTCGGTAGCACTGTCGATCGGCGGAACCGGAAAATAGCCGCCCTTGACGGCTGGCCGGTGACCCATATTGCCTTCGTCGAACTGCTTGCCCGTGACATAGGGGCCTTCCTCGGAGGTGAATTCGAAGAAGATGTGGTTCATGTCGACGCCGAAGCGCACGTCGTCAAACACGAAGAACTCTGCCTCGGGACCGAAGACCACGGTATCGGCGATGCCGGTCGACTTAACGTAGGCTAAGGCCTTACGCACGGACGAGCGGGGGTCGCGCTCGTAGTATTGACCGGAGATGGGATCCAGCACGTCGCAGATCAGGATCAACTGCGGCTGCGCGGTGAAGGGATCCATGACGGCGGTGTTGAGGTCCGGCTTCATCAGCATGTCGGACTCGTTGATTGCCTTCCAGCCGGCAATCGACGAGCCATCGAACATGATGCCGTCGAGCAGCATGTCTTCGTCCACCGTGCTGACGTGCTGGGCAACGTGCTGCCACTTACCGCGCGGATCGGTAAAACGAAAATCGACGTACTTGACGTCTTTCTCAGAGATCATATCCAAAACCTTTTGGGCGTCGGCCATGGTTTTCTGTCCTTGAGTTGTGCCCCTTCGGGCGTTGCAGGATGGTTGGGTGGAGTTACTAGACAGCGTCGGGGCCGCGTTCGCCGGTTCGGATACGGATCGCCTCGTCGACGGTGGTCACGAAGATCTTGCCGTCGCCAATCCGGCCAGTTCTTGCCGCTTGCTGAACTGCCTCAATGGTTCGCTCGACCAAGGCGTCTTCTATGACCACCTCGATCCTGACCTTCGGCAGAAAATCGACGACATACTCGGCCCCCCGATAGAGCTCTGTATGCCCTTTCTGCCGGCCGAAGCCCTTCGCCTCGGTCACTGTGATGCCCTTGATACCGACGTCGTGTAGTGATTCCTTCACCTCGTCAAGTTTGAAGGGCTTGATGATCGCTTCGATTTTTTTCATGCATCCTCACGGTGAAAGGCTCCGTTCGGGCGAACGAAGCTGGGTAGCACAGGGATCACGGCAATTTCCGTGCCAAGGCCGCTTCGGGACGAAATCCCTGACACCTCGGCGGAAACGCACTAGGGTATTTGGTGGCATAGCAAGCGTCTGTACAAGGGATGTGCAGTTTTATCGCTCACTTTTTGGACATGTACGCGCGCATGCGTTCCAGCGCGATAGCGATGCTCTCCTCCGAAGCTGCGTAAGAAAGACGCAGATGGCCGGTCCCGCAGGCACCGAAGGCGGAGCCTGCGAGGGTGGCAATCCCCGCCTCTTCCAGCAGCATGCCTTCTAAGGCCCGGTCATCCCAGCCGGTCTCGCAGATCGATGCAAAGGCGTAGAAGGCCCCCCCGGACTCGGGGGCTTGGACCCCGGGGATGGCATTCAATCCGTCGATTATCAGCCGGCGCCGGCGAGCGAAGGCGGCCTGCATGCTCCGAACGAAGTCTTGCGGCCCGTCTAACGCGGCGATGCCGGCCCACTGGGTGGCCGCATTGACGCAAGAATGCGCGTTGATCGCCAGGCGGGTTACCCCTTCAATCAAGCGTCGCGGCCAGAAGCCGTAGCCCAGTCGCCAGCCGGTCATGGCATAGCTTTTGCTGAAGCCGTCCAAAAGAATAAGCTGTTCGTCCAACTCCGGAAAGGTCAGAAAACCGCTATGACGATGGTTATCGTAAAGCAGCAGGCTGTAGATCTCATCGGACAGCAAAGCGACCTGCGGATTTGCTGCCACGATGCGGGCGATCTCGGCTGTAGCGGCCGGACCGGTGACCCCGCCCGTCGGATTCCCGGGCGAGTTCAGGACGATGAGCCGGGTCTTGTCGGTGATGCGCTCCGCCAAGGCCTCCGGATCGGCGGCAAAGCCTTTCTCGGCGGTTAACGCTAGCGGGACGGGGCGGGCGCCGCAGTAATCGATCAGACTGCGATAGATTGGGAAGCCGGGATCGGGATAGATCACCTCGCATCCGGGTTCGACCAGAGCTAGAAACGCAAAGAACATCGTGACCTTGCCGCCGGGTACTACCAGCAGGCGCTCTGGATCGACCGCTCTGCCGTGCCTGCGCTGCAAGTCGGCGGCGATGGCCTCGCGCAGCGGCAGAATGCCGTTGGCGGGCGTGTAGCCGTGGGCGCCGTCCCGCATTGCCTTGACCGCGGCCTCCACCACATGTGCGGGTGTTGCGAAGTCTGGCTGGCCGATGGCTAGGCTGATTACCTCGCGACCGCTGCGCCGCAGCGCCTCGGCGCGGGCCAGCACTTGAAAGGCGCTCTCGGTTCCGAGACGGGAGAGGGAGAAAGAAGGCTGCATAAACGGGTCCTTCGCTAAACTTGCGATCCTGCGGTCTTCGGTGTCATAGCTCCGTCGGGCCGGCAAGAATACAACCGAGGCTCTTGACGTGCCGCGCTCAAGGTCGCATACAGCGTCCTCCGTTGGCCGAAGCCCTCGTCTTCGCTATCGATGGTGGCTGTAGCTCAGTCGGTTAGAGCACCGGATTGTGATTCCGGGGGTCGTGGGTTCAAGTCCCATCAGCCACCCCATAATATGCAACAGCCGGAAGAGCGCCGGTAGGTGTCCGCCGAAGCAGCTTCCGCTGGAGTGAGCCTGCTGGAGTGAGTAATGAGTGAGACAACGACGATGCGGTCTTTTAAGCAGCGTCTGCACGCGGGTGAGACGGCCTACGGCTTCTGGCACATGACGGCCTCCACGATTGTCGCAGAGATCCTCGCCCAGGCCGGCTACGACTGCTGTGTGATCGATATGGAGCATGCTGCCGGCTCCTACCTCGATGCACTGACTTCAATGCAGGCAATGTCCGCTACCGGGTGCCAGCCTATCGTCCGCGTGCCCTGCTGCTCCCGCGTCGAGATCAAGCGCGCCCTGGATGCCGGCGCTGCCGGCGTGATGGTGCCCTCGGTCAGCACGCTCGAGGAGGCCGAAGAGGCAGCGCGGTCCTGCCGCTACCCTGCGTCCGGCGTGCGCGGCATGGCGCCGACGGTCGTCCGTGCGGCGAACTACGGGCGGGATTGGCAAGGCTACATCGCGCGCGCCGATGCGGAGGTGCTGTGCGTCTGTCAGATCGAGACTGTGGAAGCGGTGGAGAACGCCGATGCCATCGCCGCGGTGGAGGGCCTGGACATGTTGTTTGTCGGCCCGATGGATCTCTCCGGCGCTATGGGACATGTCGGCCAGCCGGATCATCCAGACGTAGCGGCAGCCATGCAGAAGGTCTTCGCAGCTGCCCGGCGGGCCGGGAAGTTGATGGGAACCATTCCCTCGCAAACCAATCCCAGCCGTGCCTTGGCCAAGGCCGGCTACGATATAATCGTGGCCGACGCCGATATTTTGCTGCTCCGCAATGGCGCAGAAGCCAGTATAGCGGCCTTCCGGGCCTGACCGGCGGCGGCCGGGCTGCATGAGCTTGAATGCTCAAGAGTTTCTTAATATGGACGAAAAATAGATAAAGAATTTAATTGAATTGAAGAAAGTTGTAGATTATTTTGAAAAAATTTGCCCTTGGGAATCACATTTAAATTAAAATAAGTAAATCTATTTAAATCAACTGGAGAGCACAAGCCTTCTAATCCTGCATTTGAAGTTCGACTGCCTACACATGCTTTTAGCGGCCTTCGACCGCTGACGCTCTCACCGGGTCGAATAGAACTGCAATGCCCTGAACCGCCCCGCGCCTGGCCACTGTGCTCCTGTGGTGTTCCTCCGAGGGAGTCCTTCGGCAGCACCCGATCGTCAAAGGGGCAGGACCGTTACAGTGCCCGGTTCGGCATGACCGCCCGGGGCCTGCTACGGGCGCCGGCTCTTGGCGGGCAGAGGCTGTCCCTGACTGAACCGGTTCGGCTGCGCTCGACGGAAGCATCGCCGGCCTAACCTGAATGTGAGGGACCTGGGAGCGAGGCCGCTCACCAAGCCGCGGCCGATTTTTTTCTTGGCAGCCTCGCGGCGCCTGCTATACACGAAGGCTTCGCGCGTACCGCCCGCGGGCGTGGCGGAATCGGCAGACGCGCCAGGTTTAGGTCCTGGTGAGGCAACTCGTGGGGGTTCAAATCCCTCCGCCCGCACCATCGCCCACGACCGTGGGGGCCCTCCCGGAGCAGGCTCTCCGGTCTTTGGGCGGGCGGTAGCCGAACTGCAAGCATCTTCGCAAGAGAGTCGAGCGCCGGCATGCAAATCACTGAAACGCAGTCCGAAGGGCTGCAGCGATCCTTCGAAATCACCCTTCCCGCAAGCCACATTCAAACCCGGGTGGACAGCAAGCTGGCGGAACTGGCGAAGAGGGTGAAACTGCCGGGCTTTCGTCCCGGCAAGGTGCCGGTTGCGCTGATGAAGCAGCGCTATGGGCAGTCGGTGATGGGTGAGGTCCTGGAGCAGAGCGTCAATGAATCCACCCAGCAGGCAATGAACGATCGCGGGTTGCGACCGGCCGGCCGGCCGAAGGTGGAGATCAAGACCTTCGAGGACGGCCAGGATCTGACCTACACCGTCGAGACTGAGGTGCTGCCGGAGGTCGTGCCGATGGATTTTTCCGCGCTGGAGCTGGAGCAGTTGGTGATCGAGGTGGGCGAAAAGGAACTGGGCGAAAGCCTGGGCCGCATCGCCGAGGCGAACAAAACCGGTAAGGACTTGGACGAGCCGCGACCGGCGCAGCCGGGCGATCTGGTGACCGTCGATTTCGACGGCACGGTCGACGGCGAGGCCCGGGAGGGGATGCAGGGCGAGGACATGCGCCTGGAACTGGGCTCCGGCCAGTTCCTTCCGGGCTTCGAGGATCAGTTGATCGGCGCCTCGGTCGATGAAGAGCGTGAGATCGTCGCGAGCTTTCCGGCCGGCGATTTGCAAAACAAGGAAGCGGTCTTCAAGGTCAAGATAAAGAAGATTGAGGAAAGCGTCGCGCTGCCGATCGGCGACGGCTTGGCCCAGGCGGTTGGCGAGGAGACCTTGGAGAGACTTCGCGGCAAGGTCCGCGAGCGCATGCAGCAGGAGTTCTCCGGCCTCTCTAGGGCGCATCTGAAACGCAAGGTTCTGGACCTGCTGTCCGACGCCCACGACTTCCCGGTGCCGAAAGGCATGCTGGACGCTGAGTTCGACGCGATCTGGGAACGGATCGAGGATGACCGCAAGAAGGATCGACTCGATCCCGAAGACAGGGACAAGAGCGAAGAGGAACTGAGGGACGACTACCGCCGGATCGCCGAGCGGCGGGTGCGCTTGGGCTTGCTGCTCTCGGAGGTCGCGCAGCAAAACAACATCGAGGTCAGCCCAGACGAGCTAAACCAAGCCGTCATGGCGGAGGTTCGGCGCCATCCGGGGCAAGAGCAGAAAGTGATTAACCTCTTCAAGAACTCGCCAGACGCCGTCGCCAACCTGCGTGCCCCGATCTTCGAGCAGAAGGTGATCGACCATATCGTCGCGCTAGCTCAGGTGAGCGAACGCAAGGTCTCCCGCCAGGAGTTCGATAGCCTGACCTCGGAAGGGGACAAGGAAAAGAAGGCGAACGCAGAGGCTTGATCCGCGCTTGCACAGAATCCCGATGGCCGATGGCCGCAAGAGGGATGACTGAACCCGGGTCGGCACCTAAATTTGTTCAAAGTCGAACGACAAAACTTTTTCGCGATGCCATCCGGGCCTCGAAGGAAGTTAACCGGGAGAGATTTATGCGTGACCCGCAGGACCTTTACATGAACACCCTGGTGCCGATGGTGGTGGAGCAGACCAACCGAGGCGAACGGGCTTTCGATATCTATTCCAGGCTCCTTAAGGAGCGCATCATTTTTCTCACCGGCCCCATCTTCGATCAGGTCTCCAGCCTGGTTTGTGCGCAGTTGCTGCACCTCGAATCGGACAATCCGAAGAAGGACATCGCCTTCTACATCAATTCGCCGGGGGGCGCGGTTTCTGCCGGCCTGGCGATGTACGACACCATGCAATACGTGCGCTGCGAGGTCTCCACGGTCTGCATCGGTCAGGCAGCCTCCGCCGGCTCGCTGTTGCTCATGGCTGGCGCCAAGGGGAAACGCTTCGCCTTGCCGAACGCCAAGATCATGATCCACCAGCCGTCAGGCGGTTATCAGGGGCAGGCCACGGACATCGAGATCCATGCACGCGAGATCATCAAGACCCGCCAGCGTCTGAACCAACTCTATGCAGAGCACACCGGGCAAGCGGTCGACGTCATCGCGGATTCCATGGAGCGCGATCGCTTCATGACGCCGGAAGAGGCACAAGAGTTCGGCTTGATCGATGAGGTGGTGGTGAATCGTCCTGACATGCCCGACGAAGCGGCCGAGGAGGCAAGCTGACGGATAACCCGCGCATGGCTTCGTGCGGGGCTTGGGGAGCGGGGGAAAGAACGCCTTGACGGTAGCCTGTTGCAGTTTTGTAATTGTGTAGCCCGATCCGCTCCCTCTAGGATTACTTCACGCTTGCATGACAGGCCTAGGAAGCGACAAGTATGACGAAGTCTAGCACCGGCGATTCGAAGAACACACTTTATTGCTCTTTCTGCGGAAAGAGTCAGCACGAGGTTCGTAAGCTTATTGCCGGGCCCACCGTGTTCATATGCGATGAATGTGTAGATCTCTGCACGGAGATTATTCGTGAAGAACACAAGACCACCTTGGTGAAATCGCGCGATGGCGTGCCGACGCCGCGCGATATCAACAAGGTCTTGGACGATTACGTGATCGGCCAAGATCACGCCAAACGAGTTCTGTCGGTTGCAGTCCATAATCACTACAAGCGCCTAGCCCACAGCAGCAAGCACAACGACGTCGAACTGGCGAAGTCCAACATCCTTCTGGTTGGCCCGACCGGCTGTGGTAAAACGCTGCTGGCCCAGACCCTGGCCCGTATCTTGGACGTGCCTTTCACCATGGCCGATGCCACCACGCTCACCGAGGCAGGCTATGTCGGAGAGGACGTGGAAAACATCATCCTGAAGCTACTGCAGTCGGCCGACTATAACGTCGAGCGCGCACAGCGTGGCATCGTCTACATCGACGAGGTCGACAAGATCAGCCGCAAATCGGACAATCCTTCAATTACCCGCGACGTCTCGGGCGAAGGCGTGCAGCAGGCCCTGTTGAAGATCATGGAGGGGACTGTTGCCTCGGTGCCGCCGCAAGGTGGGCGGAAGCATCCGCAGCAGGAGTTCCTGCAGGTCGACACCACCAACATCCTCTTCATCTGCGGCGGTGCTTTCGCTGGGCTGGAGCGGATTATCTCCATGCGGAATAAGGGTTCCTCGGTCGGCTTCGGCGCCGACGTGCGAGCTCTTGACGAACGCTCCACCGGTGAGATCCTGTCGGAGGTCGAACCCGAGGATCTGCTGAAGTTTGGCCTGATCCCGGAGTTCATCGGCCGCTTGCCTTTGATTGCCACCCTGAAGGACCTCGATGCCGAGGCCCTGGTGTCCATCCTGACTGAGCCCAAGAATGCCCTGGTAAAGCAGTATCAGCGCCTCTTCGAGATGGAGAATGTCTCCGTGGAGTTCACCGAGGACGCGATGATCGCCATCGCCGAAAAAGCGATTATCCGCAAGACCGGAGCCCGGGGCTTGCGCTCGATCATGGAAGACATTCTGCTGGATCCTATGTTCGAACTGCCGGGACTGCAGGGCGTCGAGGAGATCGTGATCAACCGTGAGGTGGTCGAAGGGCGGGCGCAGCCGCTCTACATATACGCGGAGCGGCATGAGGAGATGGAGCGGAGTGCTTAGAGCCCCCTATTCGGCTTGTGTGCTGTATGCCCAGGCAATCGATCTCAATTCCATGTGGCAATCACAATAGGATGCGATCGCGGCGGGAAAGCTGGAAGGCTTGAAAGCGCTTGCGCTGTGGCTAACCTCACATGGGTGTTGGATTGCCCGCGTGAGGGGGTCCGTTCGATTCTTGGGTGCCGCAGGACAGCCGTCGGACCCCTAGAGAAGAGAAGAGAGAAAAGTGAGGCATTATGCTCGATATCAGCAAAGGTACTGTCTTTCCCCTATTGCCGCTGCGGGACATCGTCGTCTTCCCGCACATGATCGTTCCACTCTTCGTCGGGCGTGAAAAGTCGGTTCGGGCACTCGAAGACGTGATGAAGGACGATAAGCAGATCCTTCTGGCCACCCAAAAAAATGCCGCCGAGAACGATCCCACCGCCTCGGACATCTACACCGTCGGTACCGTCGCTACGGTGCTGCAGCTTTTGAAGCTGCCGGACGGCACGGTCAAGGTTCTGGTCGAGGGCGATCAGCGCGCCCGCATCCTGCGTTTCACGGAGAACGAAGCCTTTTTCCAGGCGGAAGCGGATCTGCTGGACGAAGAACAAGGTGACTCGCAGGAACTGAACGCCCTTATGCGCACGGTCGTCGGGCAGTTCGAACAGTACATCAAGCTGAACAAGAAGATCCCTCCGGAGGTATTGGTATCGGTCGGTCAGATCGATGAGCCCGGCAAGCTTGTGGATACCATTGCTTCGCACCTGGCGTTGAAGATCCGCGACAAGCAGGATTTGCTCGATACCGATTCTGTCGCCGCCCGCTTGGAACGGGTCTACGGCTTCATGGAGTCCGAGATCGGCGTGCTGCAGGTCGAGAAGCGCATCCGTAGCCGGGTCAAGCGCCAGATGGAGAAAACCCAGCGCGAGCACTATCTAAACGAGCAGATGAAGGCCATTCAGAAAGAGCTTGAAGAGGGCGAGGACGGCCGTGACGAGTTGGCCGAACTAGAGGAGAAAATCCGCAAGACCCGCTTCACGAAGGAGGCGCGCGAGAAGGTTAACGCGGAGATGAAGAAGCTCCGGACCATGAGCCCTATGTCCGCCGAGGCGACGGTAGTACGTAATTACCTGGATTGGATACTGGCGATTCCCTGGAGTAAGCCTTCGCGGATCAAGAAGGACCTGCGGCTGGCCCAAGAGATCTTGGATGCCGATCACTATGGCCTGGAGAAGGTCAAGGAGCGCATTTTGGAGTACCTTGCCGTCCAGCAGCGGATGAAGAAGATCAAGGGTCCGATCCTCTGCTTGGTTGGCCCCCCCGGGGTCGGCAAGACCTCTCTGGGTAAGTCGATCGCGCGGGCGACAGGCCGCAACTTCGTGCGTATGAGCCTGGGCGGCGTGCACGACGAGGCGGAGATACGCGGCCATCGCCGGACCTATATCGGCTCCATGCCGGGCAAGGTGGTACAGGGGATGAAGAAGGCTAAGTCTTCAAATCCGCTCTTCCTGCTGGACGAGGTCGACAAGCTGGGCAACGACTGGCGAGGCGATCCTTCCTCGGCGCTGCTGGAGGTCTTGGATCCGGAGCAGAACAGCACCTTCAACGATCACTACCTTGAGGTCGACTACGACCTCTCGGATGTTATGTTCGTGACCACGGCGAACTCTCTGCGCATGCCGCAGCCGCTTCTGGACCGTATGGAGATCATCCGCATCCCCGGCTACACCGAGGACGAGAAGGTCGAAATAGCCAAGCAGCATCTGGTGCCGAAGGTCCTGATCGACAACGGCATGAAGCCGGAGGAGTGGTCGATCTCCGACGAGGCCTTGCGCGACCTTATACGCTTCTACACCCGCGAAGCCGGTGTGCGTAACCTGGAGCGCGAGATCGCCAATCTGGTGCGTAAAGCGGTCAAAGAGATTGCGTTGGGCAACGTCGATGCGGTCAAGGTGACCCGCCGCAACCTGGGCAAGTTCGCCGGCGTGAAGCGCTATCGCTTCGGCCAGGCGGAGGCAGAGGATCTGGTTGGCGTTTCAACCGGTCTGGCCTGGACCGAGGTCGGCGGCGAGCTGCTGTCGATCGAGGCAGTTCCGGTCCGCGGCAAGGGTAAAGTGGTCTCCACCGGCAAGCTGGGCGATGTCATGAAGGAATCGATCCAGGCGGCGGAGTCCTATGTGAAGAGCCGCGCTGTCGACTTCGGTATCAAGCCGACGCTGTTCGAGTGCAAGGACATTCACGTCCATCTGCCGGAAGGCGCGACGCCGAAAGATGGGCCCTCGGCCGGTATTGCCATGGTGACTGCCATCGTCTCGGCGCTGACCGGCGTGGCGATCCGCAAGGAGATCGCCATGACCGGCGAGGTGACCTTACGCGGGCGTGTCCTGCCGATCGGCGGCCTGAAGGAGAAGCTCTTGGCGGCCCTGCGCGGCGGTCTGGAGAAGGTGCTGATCCCGCGCGACAACGAGAAGGATCTGGTCGATATTCCGGACAACGTGAAGAAAGGCTTGGAGATCGTCCCGGTCTCGGTCGTCGATGAGGTTCTAGCGCATGCTCTGGTCAAGCCTTTGGAGCCGATCGAGTGGAACGACGACGAGGAAGAGTTGCCGTCGGCCTCCGGTGGGGTAGAGGAAAGCGAAGCGGGCATCTTGACACACTGATTCTTGAGGGGCTGGCGCCGCGTCTGCCTCTCGTGAGAGGAAGCGACAAGGGCTCCGGCTTGTTCAGCGACGGGTCGGAGCCTTTGTCTTACTCTGTCCTGTCCTCTTGGAAATCACGGCAAGTCTATGCCAAGTCACAGCGAACGGAAGCTTCTGCCCTATACACCCCAGCAGCTGTTCGACCTAGTGATCGACGTCGAGCGTTATCCGGAGTTTCTACCCTGGTGTCTGGCGGCTCGGATTGGCCGGCGAGAAGTGGGCGCGATCACCGCCGATTTGGTGATCGGCTTCAAGATGGTTCGCGAACACTTCACCAGCCGGGTCGAGTACGATCCGGAACGTCTGTTTGTGACGACCTCCAACGTCAAGGGTCCTTTCCGGCAGATGCGCAGCAACTGGATCTTTGTCCAGCACGACGAGGGCTGCATGGTGGACTTTTCGGTCGCCTTCGAGTTCCGATCGCGCCTCTTGCAGAGACTTATCCAGTCGCTTTTCGAAGAGGCGGTTCGGCGCATGGTCGCCGCCTTCGAGGCACGCGCAGTGGCCCTGTATGGTGCACGGGGGGCGGTGCTCTGCTAACCTCCAGCGGCGGCTGCTAGCGTTTGGCAAAAATTTGGCCGGTTAGCTCTTCGGTGCGGTGCGCGTCGGCAACAAAAAGACGATGGCCGCCCGATTTGTGTGGCGCGCCAAGAGTGTCCTGAAATCGGGCCGTGTTGTGCCGGAAAATCGGGCTGGAAAATCTAGGTTGTCGGAGGCGCCTCTGTCTGTGCCGCGCCGCGCGGGGTGTAGCCAGTCACTGATCAGCGTCACACCTTGCAACGGCCCTGAAACCGCCCGATTTCAAAAGACTTTTGTCACTCCCCAGATCCGGCCCCCGCCGCCGATCCTTCCCTAACCCCCTGTTCTACCGACCTTCGGCACAGGTAGGAACAGGTGGGCACACTTCAAAAGACTTCTGCACCCTAAAGAGGGACGCGTTACTTCAACTGCCGTGCGCGCTCCTCTGGGGTAGAGTACGTCTCAGGAGTGTTGGCTGCTTGTGCTGCGACGGACGGCCAGGTCCGTGGCGCTTCGGCCTCGGCGAGGGTCGGGGCGGCAGCGCGTGGGTCGGGCGTTTCCTCCTGCTCCTCGGCGGCGATCACCGGCGCAAAGAAGGATCTACCGGCTCGATCGCCACTGCTGGGAGAGAGCGCGATGCCGCTCTCAGGCAGTGGCTTCCCGGCACGCCACGCGAGGCTGTCGAAGGACCCGCAAGCGCTGCAGCGCGGCGTCCAGATCTCTGGTTCGTGCTGACAGACTTTGCAAATCCAGGAAGGGGCGGCCGGGCGGCCGGCCGCGGTCTCCAGCCAAGAGCGGGCCGCGGCGGCATCGCCGTGTTCGGCCTGCTCCAGGCGGGCCAGCAGTTCGGCGACGCGGGCGTCGGCTGCTTTGTCCTCGGCAGCCTGCAACTCGTTGCGGCTCTCCGCCCAGTCGCCGCTCTCCAGCGCCGATTCGGCCAGCACTAGGCGGGTCTCCACATGCTCCGGCTGACCGGAGATGAAGCGCAATAATGCCTTCTTGCGGATCTCCGGCTGCTCTGCCGAGGGTCGGGTGCGTTTCCAAGCCTTGTAAAAGTCAGGGTGCGGTCCTTGTGCCCAGGCACGGCGCAGCGCTCGCTCGGCATCCTTGTGACGTGAGGCGGCCACATAGGAATCGCCCAGCACAATCACGGCGGCCACAAAGCCGGGCGAGAGCTTCAGGGCCTGCTTGGCCTTGTCGATAGCGCGCTGGGTTTCTTGCTTGTCGGAGGCGGTCTTTGCCTCCTCGTAGAGTAGGACGGCGCGCTTGCGGTCGATATCGGAGCGGGGCAGGGCCTTGCGGCGGCGTGCCTCGTCCAGCGCCCGCACCGCCTCTTCCAGGCGGCCGCGGCGCTCGGCCAGATCGAACAGCGCGTCCAGCACCCAGGGTGTGTTGGGGCGCAGGTTGTAGGCCTCCTTGACGTATTCCAATGCGGCCTCTTCGTCGCCTTCGCGCAGGGCGATCTGCACCAGGCCACGCAGGCCGAGGAAGCGGGTCTCCGGCTGCTCCAGCATCACGTGGAAGTAACGGCTGGCGGCCCGGACGTCGCCGTCCAGCTGCGCCGACTGCGCAGCCAGCAAGAGAGTTAGCGGCGGATCGTCCAGCATGTCGCTGGCCCGCTTGGACCAGCGCAACGCCTCCTGCGGATCGCCGGCCGCGACCGCTACCATGCCCTGGGTCAGGGCGCGATAGCCCAGCCGCCGCTGCCGCCTATGCCAGCCTTCGCGGATGTCGCGCGGGCTCAGTAGCAGGCGCCGGACCACAAGAACCGCCAAGGTGTAGATTGCCAGAAGGACACCAAGGATTCCCAAGAGGATCTGTGCCGAGACATTCATCGTGTAGCCGAGCCACTCAGCGCGCACGGTTCCCGGCGATTGGCTGGCAACCCAATCAACCGCTACCGCGACGGCGGCGACAACGATCAGGGCAAAGAAAAATCGCAGCATGAGTTGAGCCTGCCTAGGTTTCTAGTTTTGCTGCGCGGCTAGACTGGCCAGCGCGATCTGCTGCAATCGTTCTGCTGACTGTAGGGCCAAGAGTCTCGCCCTTGCTTCCGTCAGCCAAGGTGCCGCGGCCGCTGCCGCTGCGCCCTTTAGGCTGGCGGCCACGGTGATGGCTTCGCCCAGATTGCTTGCCAGCAAGCGCTGTTCGACGCGAGCGACGATGGCCTTCGGTGTATCGCCTGTGATCTCACCGACCGGGCGGATGTCGACCAGTCCGGAGACGGCGCCCCAAGCTTCGTTCAGGAAATCGCTGTCATGAGGCTCCTCGCCGGAGGCGGCGGCGAGAATTGTTGGGATCTGTGCGCGGAAGCTGGCGAGCAGCCCGCCGAGTGAAGAGACTCCTGCGCTCGCCAACGGATTCAGGTTGGCCAGGTCGTCCTGCATTTCCGGGGCCTCTGCGGCTAGCTTGGCGACGGCGTCGAGCTTGCCCTGGAAGCTGCCGCCGCGCTGGACGGCGTCGGAGAGTGAGGTTGCGGCCAGGGTCAGAGCGGCGGCGCGCGGCCGCATGTCCTTGGCCAAGGCAGCCGAGATTGCACTGTCTATGCGCTCGTTCAGCAGCTTGGAGAAGCGGGTCAACTCATCGCTCAGTTTGCCAAGCTTAGTCTTGGCTTCCCCGACCTCCTTCGTCACATCTGCCAAGTCTGACTGCAACTGCGGCGTGATGCCCTCAAGGTTGTAGACCTTGCCGTCCAGTCCGGTCAGCTGCTGCCGGTTGGCGTCGACCTTGCCGAGCGTGTCGCTCAAGATCTTGTCGGCGTTTCCGACCTTACCGGACAGATCCTTGAGAGATGTCTTGGCGGAGACAATCTCCTGTGTGACCGCCTCGATGCCGCCGAAGAGCTTTTGGGCCAAGATGTCGGCCGCTTCCTTGCCGCGTCCCTCCAAAGACGTCAACTCGCTGCGCAGCTCAGTGACTGCGGCGTCGAACTTGGCGCTCATCGCGCTCAAGTCGTTAGCCAACCGATCAGCCTGCTGCTTCACTGCGGCGATGGCGTCCTCGACCGCCTTGGGATCGCTGGTCAGGCGATTGATCAAGGTATTGACCCGGCCCTCCATGTGCGAGACCGCGGCGCGCATGCCCTCGATTTCTTTGCTGACTTCCGGGCCCAGAGCCCTGGAATCCTTCAGGGCCGTCGTGCGTTCGGTCAGTGCCGCCAAGTTGCTCTGGCCGCCGGTCTTCAATGCCTCCAGGTTTTGCTTCAACCCGGCCACGGCGACCTTGTTGGCGGAGGTGCCTTGGGCCAAGCCGTCGAACTTGTCGGTGAGGCTCTTCAGGGCAGCGGAGAAGTCGCCGCCCTTGGCCAAGTCCTCGACCTTGATTGTAAGAGCCGCGATCGCCCCCTCTGCACCATCGGCCGCCTTCTGGGCGGCGTCGATCTTCTTGTTCTGCGCATCCCAGCGATCGCCGGAGATCACATGACCCATCCAGAGGTCGCTGGTGCCCACCGCCAGGATGAAACCGACGATAACTAGAAGACCACCAACGACGATGCCTTTGATCATGCTGCCGTTCCTGGCGACGACAGGTGGGGCCGGTGGCGGTGGTTGGTAGCCGCCCGAACCGCTGCCGCCACCCGATCCGCCAGTGGCGACCTTATCGTCGTCTTCGCCCTTCGTGTCGGCTTCGACAGGGTGGGCTTCGGTCAGCCTTTCACTGCCGGTCGCGCTGTGGATGCTCTCAGCAGGGGAATCGCTTGCAACGCTGCCATTGCTGAGAGCATCTTGGGCCGTCAGCTTGTGCGAGTGCGGTAGATCAGCCGTAGCTTCCTCGGCCGCATCGCTCAGCCTGTCCTTGCCGTCGTCGCCGGAGACGGTCGAGCCGGCATCGCTTTCACTGTCGCCGGTCAGGGTCTCCTTGGCGTCACCGGCGTCGCCGATCGAATCGACTACGGCGGTGTTGGAGACCTTATCCTCTGCCGCCTTGCCGCTGCTCTCGGCCAGCGTGTCTTCCGTGTTCGGCATCGCCGTCGTCTTCGCTTCGGTTCGGCGGTTGTGCGTAGACTTGCCGGCCGGCGTCGTGCGCCTGCCTTGGCCGGACTTGTTGCTTGTCATTCCTTGTTTCCTCCACAGGCCCGCGATGCGATCAACTGCAGCAATCCAGCGCTGTCCGGCTGCTGCGCACAAAGAACATCTTTCCAGGCACTGCCACGCAAGCCTGCCGCGACGGCGGGGCTGAGGCAGAAGGCCAAGAGCGGCTCGGTCCTCTCTACCAGCCCCGATT
Organism: Rhodospirillales bacterium; assembly: GCA_014324045.1. Taxonomy (GTDB): domain Bacteria; phylum Pseudomonadota; class Alphaproteobacteria; order Kiloniellales; family JACOMY01; genus JACOMY01. Next base: position 25,716 of record JACOMY010000027.1, read on the forward strand.
CCTGCGCGAGCCTAACAAAGGCCCTGGCCGTCCTGGGGGAAAAAAAGGTTGCTGCATCCAAGCACCCTTCATCTAGTGCCGTGGTTGCCGCTTGCGGCATTACAGAGACCTGGTAAGCCTGATAGACGATGCGGCGGATCAAGACTAGCCCGCCTCCCGCCAAGATCTGCGAGGGATCGCGGGCCTGGTCCCTGCCACCGGGATTAAGAACAACTTTGCCGGGAGGAAGTCGGCGGCGCAGAAGCGAGGCTAGGGCCGCAGCGTTGCCGGCTGCCTCCTCAACCTGCTGGAAGCCGGCAGCGCGCGCAGCAGCTGCCGTCGCCGCTCCGACGGTGAAGACCGGCAGGGCGCGCGCAGCCTCGGTAGGCTGCAGGAAGTTAAAAGTGCGGGCCGAGGTAATAGCGAGCGCATCCACGCTGGCGAAGATGTCGGCGTCCTCCTCGGCAACTGCCTGAATCTCTAAGAGCGGAGCGATAACCGTCTTGTGGCCTGCAGCTGCCAGCTGTTTGGCGAAGTGCTGGGCCTCCGGCTGCGGTCGGGTGACCAGAAGATGCACGTCGCCTAGTCCTCCAGCAGAGCCAAGTGCTTGGGCCCGGCGTCACTGCGTAAGGCCTCGCCCAAGGCACGGCCCAGCGCCTCGGCTTGCTCGGCCGGCCCTTTGCAGCTGCGGCGTAACGGGGCGCTACCGTTCGGCAGCAGGAACAGCGCGTCGAGCCGCAGCTGCCCTTCGACAACCTTGGCCAGTGCCGCGACCGGCGTGTGGCAGCTGCCATTCAGGGCGGCGAGGCAGGCCCGCTCGGCAAGCGAGCGCAGCCAACTCTCCCGATGATTCAGTGGAGCTAGGAGCTCGGCGGAGGCGGCATCGCCGCTACGAATCTCTAGACCGATGGCGCCCTGCGTGGCGGCCGGCAGGAAGATCGATGGTGACAGCGGCCGACCGACCGCTAGGCCCATGCGGTTTAGGCCAGCCTGCCCTAACAGGGTCGCGGCTATAGCGCCGCTCTTCAGTGTTGCCAAGCGGGTTCCGACATTGCCGCGCAGCGTTACAATCGAGAGGTCCGGACGCAGCATCAGCAGTTGCGCGGCGCGTCGCGGTGAGCAGGTGCCGACAACGGCGCCCTTAGGCAGCGCATCGAGTCCCTCCGCATCCGTCGGTTGGGCCATGATCAGGCTGTCCCGCGGATCTTCGCGCGGTGGAACGGCGGCCAGCGTGAAGACCTCCGGCAGTTGCGTGGGTAGGTCCTTCAGGGAGTGCACAGCAACGTCGATCTCCTCAGCCAACAAGGCCGCCTCGATCTCCTTGGCGAAGAGCGCTTTGCCGCCGATGTCGGTCAGGGGGCGGTCGCATAGGCGGTCGCCAGTGGTCTTGACGATGACGGTCTCGATGGCCTCCGGTGCGGCTAATGCCGGCCAAGCCGTGCGCAGAAGCTCGGCGATCTCTCTAGCTTGGGCCAACGCAAGCGGGCTGCCGCGGGTACCAAGGCGCAAACGACCCGCCTTCAGGGCGAGCAAAGGGTCGCGTCGCGGCAAGTCTTTAATCGACGATGTCTGCGTCATAGCTGTAGGAAACTGTTTCGGACTGCAGGGTATCGCCCTCGACCATGAGGGCCTGCGGCCCATAAGTCTTGCCGCTAGTGCCCTCGGTCTGACAAGCGGAAACCACCGACCGCGTGGTGTGCCGAGGCGTTGGGATAAGGGAAAGCCTTTTGCTGGTTTTGGGTATCGAGACATCTTGTGACGAGACAGCAGTCGCGCTCGTAGACGAGGAGCGGCGGTTGCATGCCAATCTGGTCCTCTCACAGATTGCCGAGCACCGCCCTTTTGGCGGCGTGGTGCCGGAGATCGCCGCGCGGGCACACTTGGAGCAATTAGCGCCGCTGTTGACGCGGGCGCTGGAGGAGGCCGGGTTCGGCTTCGGCGACCTGGATGGCATCGCCGCCACCAGTGGGCCGGGGCTGATCGGGGGCATCTTCGTCGGTGCGGTGATGGCTAAGGCGCTCGCGGCTGCACGGTCTCTTCCTTTCCTTGCGGTCAACCACTTGGAGGGGCATGCCTTGACCGTGCGCCTGACTCATGACCAGGCCTTTCCCTATCTCCTGCTGCTGTTGTCGGGTGGTCACTGCCAGCTAGTGGCGGTAGATGGCCTGGGCCGCTATCGCTGCTACGGCGGTACCCTGGACGACGCCGTCGGTGAGGCCTTCGACAAGACTGCAAAACTCTTGGGTCTTGGCTATCCCGGCGGTCCGAGGGTTGAACGAGCGGCCTCGACGGGCGTGCCCACGCGCTTTGCGTTGCCGCGTCCCTTGCTGGGACGAAGCGAGCTCAATTTCTCCTTTGCCGGACTGAAGACTGCGGTGCGCCGCTATGCCGAGAACTTGGTGCCGGAGGACAGTCAGGGTCGGGCCGACCTAGCAGCCTCGTTCCAGGCCGCAGTCGCCGAAGTCCTGGCTGATCGTGCAGAACGTGCCTTGCTCCGTTTCCGTGAGGAGACCGGTGTTGCCGGGCCGCTGGTGGTGGCCGGCGGAGTCGCGGCCAATCAAGTCTTGCGTGACGCTTTGGCAGCAACCGCCGAGGCCGCTGGGACCAGTCTGGTGGCGCCGCCGCCGCGGCTATGCACGGACAATGCGGCTATGATCGCCTGGGCTGGTCTGGAGCGCCTGCGCTTGGGCTGGACCAGCCCACTGGATACGCCGGCCAGACCACGCTGGCCCCTGGAGAGCCTTACTGCGGAGGAGACGTCCTGATGCAGAACGCCATTCAGAACGACTTGAAGATTCATGTCTCGGCCCTTTTCCCGACGCCGGTGCTTGGGGTACGGCACTCGCCATCGCTACCGCCAGGACCCGGTAATTCCGTTCTGCTTTGGGCACAGAGCGCCCAGCAGGCGGTCATGTGGGCGAGCCGTCGGAATGAGGTGCGCCTGCCCGGTGCCGTGCTGCCGGAGGGCGTCACGGTTAGCGCCGATCCGGCCAGCCTGAACGCTGCGGAGGCCTGGCTTATCGCGGTTGGGCTTGCCTCGCCACGCTCGTCGCAGTCGCTCCGCCGGAGAGTCCGCTGGTCATCTGCGCCAAGGGCATCGAGTGGGAGAGCGGCTTGATGCTCGATGCCGTGGCCCGGTCGCTGCTGCCTGCGTCGCCGCTAGCGGTCCTGTCCGGACCGATTTCGCCGACGGGGTGGCTCATGGTCTGCCGGCAGCGATCTCCCTAGCTGCGGAAGATTCGGAGGCGGGTGGTACTCTGGTCTCCACGCTGGGCTCGCAGATCTTTCGCCCCTACTATACTGAGGACGTGACCGGCGTGTCGCTAGGGGGTGCTATCAAGAACGCTATCGGGCTCGTCGCTGGCTGTGACTAAGGTGAAAACACCCGTGCCGCACCGCTGATCCGCGATCTGGCAGAGGTGGCGCACTTGGGCCGCGCTCTTGGGGCAAAGCCCGAGACCTTGATGGGTTTGGCCGGCTTGGGAGACTTGATCCTCACCGGCCCCCGAGAGTTCGCGGAACTACGCCTACGGCTTGGCGCTCGGGCACGGCGAAAAGCCGGGCGGCGCTTTGGCGGGGGGCTGCGATCGTTGCTGCGCTGGTGACTCTGGCAGATCAGCACGGCCCGGATCTACCGATCTTGGCCTCCGTCGCCCCTGTGATCGACCGGCGCCTGAAGATCGAAGAAGCCGTCGAGAATCTGCTATCCCGCCCTTTCAGGAACGAGAACCCTCTAGCCCCGGCCATCACACCTGGAACGCCGCTGGGCAGTTGCCTCAAGGCTCGCGGCTGAGCCCTTTCTCCTGTAGGCGCACCAGATAGTCCGCCCAGATGCTGCCCTGCTCTTCTCCCAGCTTGCGCAGGTAGTCCCAGCTGTAGAGACCGGTATCGTGCAGGTCGTCGAAGCGAATGCGAACGGCATAGCTGCCAACCGGCTCGATGGCCATGATACCGACGTGACGGCGGCCGCCGATGGTCTGCTTTTGACTGGGGCTATGGCCTTGTATCTCGGCCGAAGGGCTTTCGACGCGCAAGTACTCGGCCGGCAGCAGAAAGCTCTTGCCGTCCTCGAAGCTAACTTTCAGTTCCTTGCTGGCCTTGGCGTAGCGTAGCTCGGTCACGCGATGGCGCAGCCTATGCTCGCTTTCAGTCATTGAGCGGGCGGGCCTCATCAGGCAGCATGATGGGGATGCCGTCGCGCACGGGATAGGCTAGGCCGGCCTTCCTGCTGATCAGTTCCTGCGCCGCCTCGTCGTACTCAAGGGGTCCTTTGGTCTGTGGGCAGACCAAGATGCTCAGCAGGGTTTTGTCCAGGGGCATGGGGCTGTCCTCAATGGCAGGGTTGCTGTTCCTCGTCGGCGCGTTCGTAGGTGGCAAGCTGCAGCATGGCGATCATGAAGGCGACGCGTTCCGTTAGGCCGGTCGCTTCCAGCAGTGCCTGCTTCTCGCTGGCGGAGAAGGGGCAGAGCATGGCCAGAGAGGTAACCAGCTGCTCGTTGCCGGTCTGCTCGATCGCATCCCAGTCGCCGTTAATGCCTTGGCGATCGAAGAAGCGGCGCAGCGTGGCCAGCAGGGCAGGGCGGTCGATGTCGGCTTCCTGCTCGTCCAAGTCGTCTGCAAAGTCGGAGAAGTCTGCGCGCACCCGCCGGTAGCCGCCTTCGGCCGACGCAATCTCTTCGGCGACACGGAAGCGCGCTAAGCCGTCCAAGGTTATCAGATAGCGACCGTCGTCGGTCTCCGAAAAGGTGGTGATGCGCCCGGCGCAGCCCAACCTATAGACCTCAGGGGCGCCCATAGCCGTTATGCCATCTCGGGGCTGCAGCATGCCGATCAGCCGCGGGCCGCAGAGTGCATCCGATACCATCGCCAGATAGCGCGGTTCGAATATGTTGAGCGGCAATCGTCCGCCCGGCAGCAGCAAGCAGCCGGGCAGAGGGAATATCGGCAGGCAATCGGGAAGACTGTTGAAACTCGGGTCAAAAGTGGAACGGGCCATCTGGCATCCTGTCGTCTGTCCGCGTGGGCGTCGTTCAGGAAAACAACAGGGATGAGAGTTTGCGGCGCGCGTTTAAAGTCAAGGGGTCGGTCGGTCCCCAGGCCTCGAAATACTTCAAAAGCTGCTTGCGGGCGCCGTCCTCGTTCCAGTCGCGGTCGCGCTTAACGATTTCTAAGAGCTCTTGGGCCGCATCCTGCTTTTTTCCGGCACCGTAGAGTGCCTGAGCGAGATCGAAGCGGGTCTGATGGTCGTCGGGATCGTGCGCCACCTTCTTAAGAAGCTCGGCCATCTGGCCACCAGCCTCCTCGCTCTGGGCCAGCAGGTCCAACTGCGCCTTGGCGCCGGCTAGCTCAGTCTTGGCCTGGATTTCTTTCGATAGTTGCGCGAACTGGGCCTCGGCCTCCTCGATCTGGCCGCTACCGATCATGGCCTTTAAAAGCCCCGCGATTGCCTGCAGGTTTTCCGGATCGTGCTGCAGCACCTGGCCGAAAATGGCGCTGGCGGTCGCGTGGTCGCCGGCCGTCAAGGCCTGCTCGGCCTCTTCCAGCGCTGCCTCGATGGGGTTACCGTCATCGCCGCCGCCCATTTCGATCAAGCGCTTGACGAAAGCCTTGATCTCGCTTTCCGGCAAGGCGCCCTGGAAGCCATCGACCGGCCGGCCCTGCAGGAATGCGTAGATGGTCGGGACCGACTGGATACGCAACTGCTTGGCCAGCGCCTGGTTCTCGTCGATATTGATCTTCACCAGAATCACCGCGCCGCGGGTTTCCTTGACGGCCTTTTCCAGCGTCGGCGTCAACTGCTTGCAAGGACCGCACCAAGGCGCCCAGAAATCGACGACCACCGGCTTTTTCATCGAGGTCTTGATAACGTCCTCAGCGAAGCTGGCCGTGTCGCAGTCCCTTATCGCCGCACTGCTCTGCGGCTGCTCTTTACCGATCATAAGTGCCATGGTCGCTGTCCCTTTTCCCCTTTCCCCTCGGGGGGGGGCGCCCGCCAAAGGAGCGCAGTTGATCTAATTCGCAGCTTAAATGGACACTGGCGCAGGTAAGAGCAAGAGTGATGATTGCCGGCGGCTGGAGGCGTCAGAGCGTGGCGAAGTCCAAGAGGCGCGGTGCGTGGCCATTGGCCTCCAGGAAACGTAGCAAGTCGTGGCCGGAGAGTGCCGTGGTTCGGTCGTTCACGAGCGGATGGGCATTCACAGTCTGGCCGTCGATCAACACGGAATCCAGGACCATGGTGACCGCGCCGGTTGCATCGTTGATAACAGCCAAAGGCGTCACCGCGCCCGGCTTAACCCCCAGATATTGCATCAGCTGCCCGGGTTTGCCGAAGGAGAAACGACCGCCGTTTAGAACCTCCGCCAGGCGTTTCAGATCGACATCGCGGTCTTCCAAGCAAGTCACCAGCCACATCGCGCCCTTCTTGTTGCGCAGGAAAAGATTCTTGACATGATGACCCGGCAAACTACCGCGCAGCTGCTTCGATTCCTCAACGGTGAAGATCGGCGGATGATCCACCGTCCGGCTAGCGATGCCCAGCTCTTCGAGCTGCTGGAACAGTGCGTCTTGCGTTGTGGGTGCGCTGCCGTCCACCAACTGCGCTGTGGGCACTTTCTGCTCTGCCATCTCCTCCGGTCTCCTGCCGTCTCCGCAAGGCCGCGCAAGGTAGCGGTGCGGAGATCCGCCTCGCAAGGGGCGCCTGCCAGCGGATCCGCACCAACAGGCAGGGCGATAGAGTTGGCCTCATGCGCCTCCGACATAACGGCCTGCTGTGCGTTCGGCGGGGCAAGTAGGCGACAGGACTTTGACCTGCTAACGCTACGGTCGGCGCGACCTTGCCGAAAAATCCCGAAAAGAAGATCTTGCAAAGCCGGGGCGTCTTCTCTACTTACCCCTCCTCGCAATGGAGCGCGGGCGTAGCTCAGGGGTAGAGCACAACCTTGCCAAGGTTGGGGTCGTGAGTTCGAATCTCATCGCCCGCTCCAAATCTGGCAGATTGTCACAATCGACCGCGATCCAATCAGTATTGTACTTGGGTATCTTGTCGAATTTTCTGTACAACTATCCGTAGGATGAGTGCGAGCAGGGCACAATGGATCGGACTGGCGTCGATTGGCGTTGCACTGCTAAGTGGTTGCTCGACAATTGTACAAGGGAATTCACAACAAATCACGGTCATTACCAACCCGCCTGGGGCGGCTTGCGAGATGACAAGGAAGGGTGAGGTCTTGGCGAAGATTGAGAAGACGCCGATGACCGTCACCGTGAAGAAGACCAAGGAAGACATCGCCCTGACCTGCACCATGGAGGGCTACCACGAAGCCAACGCCATCAACTCCAGCGGGTGGGAGGCTGGATCGGGTGCGGCGGGTATTGCGCTCGACGTGATCTTGACCCTTGGGATCAGCAGCGCGATCGATTCCGCCACCGGTGCCGACAACAAGTACCAAGATCAGGTCAACATAACGCTGGTCCCCCTAACGGCTAGCGAGGTCGAGGCCGTGACGGTCGAGTAGACCGGGAGCGGCGAGGTGCTGGAGATTCGCATGGCGCGGTCGGGTCGTCTCCAGCGTTATGGGTGCGTTCCGCCTCGCCTGCCTTGGCGCTCTGTTCGCCGATAATGGCTCCTCCTTAATCAAGCCATTCACAAGTCCAAAATCGTGCCTCACCAAACTCTACACCGGGGGAGGCTGCGCTAGGCTTCGGCGGTCCGGTTTTGCGCGGCTTCGATGGGAGCAGCACGCGGCCAACGGCGAGAATAATCTGGCCTTCTTGGTCGGTCTGAGGCGGGTAGTTTCACCTAACCTTGAGGGTGCTGCCTGCTCTGTCGGCGGCATTCCGAGGCACACTTCGAAGTGTTCGCATCGATTCAAGCCGACCAATTGACGGCAAGGTATTTCGTTTGGCTTTGAACGTCCTTGCGGATCGCGGGCCTGCGGCGTATTTTCTCCAGTGATCGTCGTCCGGCGGATCACAAAACACTTTGCCGGACCACCCCGGTCGCTCTAAAGTGCGGCGAGTTATGAGGAGTGCAACCGACAGGCGTCTCCATAGGAGCGAGGACAATGGCCGGTAGTGTGAACAAGGTAATCTTGGTGGGGAACCTGGGGCGGGATCCGGAAATCCGCAGCATGCAGAATGGCGGACGGGTGGCCAACCTCTCCATAGCGACCTCCGAGACTTGGAAGGACCGCAACAGCGGCGAACGGCGCGAGCGTACCGAGTGGCATCGCATCGTAGTCTTCCAAGAGAACATCGTGCGGGTCTGCGAGAACTATTTGAAGAAGGGTGCAAAAGTCTATCTGGAAGGTCAGATCGAGACCCGCAAGTGGCAGGATCAGTCGGGGCAAGAGCGCTATACGACCGAGATCGTGCTGCGGCCCTATCGCGGCGAGCTCACCATGCTGGACGGCCGCGGCGGCGGCGGAGATGGGATGTCCGGCGGCAGCGGTGGCGGCGCTTTCGAGCCGGCCGGTCCGCCGATCGCGGAATCGCTGGACGACGATATCCCTTTCTGATCTTATCTTATCGTCGGGCTGCAGCGTGGTCTCGGGGCCACAGGGCAGCAAAAACCGGGCACTTCGATGAACAGCATGCTTGACCGGCGCTGTTCGACTCTTTCTACGGAACAGGCTTCAAAATCAGGCACCGGAGGATTATCTAGTATGTCCAAGATCATGACCAAGTCCGAGATCGTTTCGCACGTAGCCGAGCATACGGACATGTCCAAGGCATCCGCGCAGGCCGCGGTCGATGCGGTGATCGAGGCGATCAAGACTGGGCTGAAAGAAGGCGGTGTTAGCATCCCGAAGTTCGGCACCTTCTCTGTCCGCGCGCGCGCGGCACGTACCGGCCGCAATCCCCAGACCGGAGAAGAGATACATATTGCGGCTAGCAAGTCTGTGAGCTTCAAGGTTGCGAAGAACATCAAGGAGGGGCTCGGCTAAAACCAGTCCGGCGCATTTCAGCGACCGTTCGGATTTGGCCGAACGGTCGCGTGGCGATATACACTCAAGCCCATCCGATAAACCGCGATACGCGACAGTCGAGAGCTTTAAGACCTCCCGCACTGTGCAATCGCTAGGACTGTTTTGCCGATATATCTGTCGGCCTTGCCCAAGTCTCGTGTAGACTTTCCCCTATGAACAGAGTGCAAGAGCGAGCCCTGCCGCGTGAGTGATCTGACGACTCCGCCCGTCGCGTCTCCGCGCGAGACAGGCATACAGCCGGTCACCATTGAAGACGAAATGAAGCGCTCCTACCTCGATTACGCCATGAGCGTGATCGTGTCGCGTGCGCTGCCCGATGTTCGCGACGGCTTGAAGCCGGTACATCGGCGCATCCTTTACACGATGAAAGAGCAGGGCTACGACTGGAACCGCGCTTATCGCAAGTCGGCCCGCATCATCGGCGACGTTATGGGCCAGTATCATCCGCACGGCGATGCGCCGATCTACGATGCCATGGTGCGTATGGCGCAGCCTTGGTCCATGCGGGTCGAGTTGATCGACGGGCAGGGTAACTTCGGCTCGATCGACGGCGATCCGCCGGCGGCCATGCGCTACACCGAGGCTAGGCTCGCCCGTGTCGCCAGTGAGGCGATGCTGGCGGATATCGACGAGGACACGGTCGAGTTTCAGCCGAATTACGACGAAACCACCAAGGAACCCACGGTTCTTCCGGCACGGCTGCCGAACCTTCTGGTGAACGGCGCCAATGGCATCGCGGTCGGCATGGCGACCAGCATTCCGCCGCACAATCCGGGCGAGGTGATCGATGCCTGCTGCTATCTATTGGACAATCCCGACGCCTCGGTCGAGGACCTGATGCGCTTCGTGCCGGGACCGGACTTTCCGACCGGCGGTATCGTGGTCGGTCGCTCCGGCATCCTCTCGGCCTATCGCCAGGGCCGCGGCACCATCATAGTGCGCGGCCGGGCCGGGGTGGAGCAGCAGGCCCGAGACCGCGAGGCTATCGTGGTCACCGAGATCCCCTATCAACTGACCAAGACCAGGCTGCTGGAGCGAATCGCCGAGGTGGTGCGTGAGAAGGTAGTCGAAGGCGTTTCCGACCTGCGCGACGAAAGCGACCGTCAAGGCCTGCGCATCGTCCTGGAGTTGAAGCGCGACGCCCAGTCGGACGTGGTCTTGAACCAGATCTATCGGCATACGCCGCTGCAATCCTCCTTCGGCATCAGCTTGTTGGCGATAGACGGGCGTCGGCCGTTGCTGCTGTCCTTGCACGAGGTGCTGGCCGCCTTCCTGCAGTTCCGTGAAGAGGTGGTGACTAGGCGTACCGCCTTCCGCCTAGGTAAGGCCCGTGACCGTGCGCATGTGCTGGTTGGCCTGGCGATCGCGGTTGCCAACATCGACGAGGTCGTGGCCCTGATCCGCCGCGCGCCTAATCCGGAGACTGCGCGCGCTCAGTTGATGGCGCGCGACTGGCCAGCCGGCGACGTGGCGCCTCTGGTCGAGTTGATCGACGAGCCCGGGCACAAGGTCACGGCCGAGGGAACCTATCGCCTGTCGGAGGTACAGGCCCGTGCCATCCTCGATCTCCGCCTGCAGCGCCTGACCGGCCTGGAGCGAGAGAAGATTGCCGACGAGCTCCAAGCGTTGGCAGCCGAAATCCGTGCTTACCTTGAGATTCTGGCTTCGCGCAGCCGCCTGCTTGCCATCGTGCGCCAGGAGTTGGTGGCGCTGAAAGAGCGCTACGACGGTCCACGGCGCACCACTCTGGAAGAGGGCGAGGCCGACACCGACATCGAGGATCTGATCCAGCGCGAAGAGATGGTAGTAACCCTCTCGGCCGCCGGCTACATCAAGCGGGTGCCTCTATCGGCCTATCGCGCGCAGCGGCGCGGTGGCAGGGGGCGCTCCGGCATGGCGACGCGGGAGGAGGACATCGTCAGCGGTGTCTTCACCTGTTCGACCCATACACCGGTGCTTTTCTTCTCGTCGCGCGGCAAGGCCTATAAGCTGAAGGTCTATCGCCTGCCGGTGGCCAGCCCTCAGGCGCGCGGTAAGGCCTTGGTGAACTTGCTTCCACTGGAGGCCGGGGAGACTATCACTGCCAGTCTACCACTGCCCGAGGACGAGGGCGAGTTGGCCGATCTGCAGGTCGTCTTTGTCACGTCTGCCGGGACGGTTCGGCGCAACCGCCTCTCCGATTTCGCCAACGTACGGGCCAGCGGTCTTATCGCCATGCGCCTCGACAGTGCTGAGACTCAGCTTGTCAGCGTGCAGCTCTGCACCGAAGCGCAGGACGTCATGCTGGTCAGCGCTAAGGGTAAGGTCATTCGCTTTCGCGCGACCGACATCCGCCTCTTTGCCGGCCGTGACTCGACCGGTGTGCGTGGCATCCGTCTAGAGTCGGACGACCAGGTTATCGATATGGCGGTATTGGACCATGTCGAGGCCAACAGCGAGGAACGCGACGGTTATTTGCGGATTGTCAACACCCGCCGACGTGGCGAGAGCGAAGAGGGCGCGGGGGTTCCTGCCGAGGGTCTGCTTTCGCCCGAGCGCTTTGCCCAGCTGGAAAAGCAAGAGCAGATGCTGCTGTCGGTCTCCAGCGACGGTTTGGGCCGGCGTGCCTCTGCCTATGACTACCGGTTGACCGGTCGCGGTGGGCGGGGAATCGGCAACTTGGATCTCTCGCGCGGACGCCATTCGGCAGCAAGCATGGTGGCGACTTTCCCGATTGAGGCGGGCGACCAGATCTTGCTGGTCACCGACGGCGGCCAATTGATCCGTTGCCCGGTCGAGGACATTCGCATCGCGGGACGGGCCACCCGAGGTGTACGCATCTTTACCCTTGCCGACGGCGAAGCAGTGGTGTCGGTCTCTCGATTGGATGATGTGGAGGAGAAAGAGGAAGATGCCGAAGAGGCCGGGGCTGGGCGCGAGAACGGCGAAAGCGGGTAACGCCAGCCGTTCGCTCGATAGCTTCGTCTCGTTCCCCTTGGAGGAGAGCAGTAGGGTAGGCAGGTGGGCAGGATTTGTCCCGGTCTGGCGGTTCCAAGGCGATCGGATGAGCCAGAGGGGCCGAGGCCTCCTCGGCAGTGGGCTTTAACCAAAGGGGGAAAACCATGGGAAAGCCGCTCATCGGGATCTATCCGGGGACCTTCGATCCTATCACCAATGGTCATATCGACATCATTCGCCGCGCGACTCGCGTGGTCGACCAGCTGATCGTTGCGGTCGCGGGCAACGACGGTAAGGGACCGCTGTTCGGCACTGGCGAGCGTCTCGACATGGTTCGGGGCTCCCTCGCCGACATCGAGAGCTATGGCGCGATTCTAGAGGCCCGCACCTTCTCTAACCTCTTGATCAGCTTCGCCGCATCGGTTCAAGCCAGTGTCATTGTGCGCGGCCTGCGCGCGGTTTCCGACTTCGAGTACGAATTCCAGATGACCGGCATGAACACCCGCATGGCCCCGAACATTGAGACCCTGTTCCTAATGGCGTCAGAGCGCCACCAATTTGTATCCTCCCGCTTCGTAAAAGAGATCGGGCGCTTCGGCGGCGACATCTCCACCTTCGTTACGCCATTGGTCGAACAGCGGCTGAAGGAACGTTTTGTCTCCTAGCGGGCTCGTACAGTCCGTTTAGCGCCAAATGCCTAATGCCCCTGTGCGATCGCTGCCCGATTCACCAGGGAAGTGTGCTACTGTTCTTTATGGAAGAAAGAATGCATCTGCCGATCTGAGCGTTTGAGCGCGGCTGAGACATGCAGACAAGACATATGCATCCAGCACCAGGCGTGTCCTTCGGCCGATGCGTCACCATGGTCTGTTCTCCGACGCTTAGGGCCGAAGCCGAGAATGAAGCGTGGGCGCTCCCTATCGTCGCGCTTCATCTTTATTAGATCGATATTAGATCGATTTCCTCACAGCCGGACTTTTAGGCAAGCATGAACCAAAGAACGGGTAGACGGTTGCATGATGGTAGGTACCTGGGAAGATTGCTTTCCCTTTGCGGCAGGTGAAAAACTGAATGTAGAAGTCAAGATCATGATGCTTTCGCCGCTAAAGGGCAAAGGAAGCGTGCTTACGCGCAGTGACGACATGCTTTCTATTTTGTTTGAGCTTTCAAAACAGACTATTCTAGGGCAGTCCATTCCTCAGATCGATATTTTTACCGTCTTCACCTATCGAGAGGAGGGTGGCGGCAACATTGCGGTTATCGAGTACAATGGATTGCGAAAAGAGGATCGGGATCTGAAGATCGTCACGGACCGGGCCAACAAGTCACGGCGGATAGAGCCCAGTGTCAAGATAGCGAAGCACAAGATCGCTTTTACGCTTCGCTGCACCGGGGAGAGCAAGGTGGAGGTGCAAGACATCGCCGGCCTCGGCCTGCCTTTCGATCCGAAGATCCGAATTCGTGCGGCTTAGAGGAGATTGCGATCGTCAGTCCCTAGTTTCCGTCCCCGTGCGGGGCCATAATCTCCGGCGGTATCCTGTTGTGGGTGCTGCTGCGCTTGACGATGACGTTGCGGCCTAAGTCCTGCCAATCGAAGGTTCACAGGAGTAGTAAGCGCGGCCAGTTGTGAATGAGGAAGCAACCGCCGATCGTCAGACCCGGCCACTGCGGGGACTGTGATAGTCTTGGTTAAGACGGCAGTCGATTGCCTAGCTCCTCGTCGCTGCTGGCGGTGGCGTCGTTCTCTTCGCCGAGGCCGGTTTCCACCACGTCAGCCTCTGCGATCTTAATCCCCGATCTTGCCTTGCTCGTCTTCGAGCGGGACGCTTACCGCCTACCGTGTCTCGGTTCTTGTTATGGAAGCTAAGCGGGCGGGGGTTGGCATGCTGTGGCCGGGCGGCTTGCCGACGGTGTGCGCCCGGTCCATGTCTTTAGGCTCGGTGTGCAGCGAAGAGAGTCTTTTGAAGTGGTCCTATGCGGTCCTATCCGGTCCTATGTGGACTCAGCCCGGGTTTGGCATCGCCTGTGGCAGCGGTCGCTATGAGCGGGGCGGCGGATCGTTTCGTCCGCGCGATACCGGCGGGGGAGGATCGGGAACGCAAGGTGTGCCGGGACTGCGGCTTCATCGATTACGAAAACCCGAAGATCGTGGTCGGTAGCGTCGCCGCCTGGGAGGGCAAGATCCTGCTTTGCCGCCGTGCGATCGTGCCCCGCCGGGGCTATTGGACCCTGCCGGCGGGCTATCTGGAATTGCAGGAGTCGCCCGAGCGCGGCGCCTTGCGCGAGGCCTGGGAGGAAGCGCGCGCGCGCATCCGCATCGAACAGTTGATGGCGGTCTATTCGATAGAGCGCATCGGCCAGGTGCAGATGATCTATCGGGCGGCCTTGCTGGATCCGGCGGTCGAGGCAGGCCCCGAGAGTCAGGAAGTCGGCCTCTTCGCCTGGCCGGAGATTCCCTGGAAAGAACTGGCCTTTCCCAGTGTGTTGTGGTCGTTGCGCGATCATCGCGACCTGGCAGGTCGCCAGGATTTCGCTCCACGTGTCAATCCAAAGGGGGGTCAATCCGGAGGAGAGTAGCGGAGCGATGGCGGCGCTGCTGCGCGGTGATCTGCCGGAGGGGCTGTGAGGCCGGGCTTTCGTACCAGTCTTCGGTTCTGGGTTTTCTCACAGCGGTCTTTCGTTCTGGGCTTTCGTCAAGAGAGATCGAAGCCTTGGCTGCGGACATAGCGGCCCCAGTCTTCGCGGGCGGGCTCGGCGTATTGGCGGGTGCGGTGTTCGGACCAGCCATAGAGCGCGGCGGTGCCCCAGCGGGCGCGGTTGTGCTGCTTGTCCTCCGGCACCGGCTCGGCCGCGGCGCGGGCCCGGTCGTAGTTCTCCACCGCGTCCAAGAGGCCGTCGTCGTTATAACGGTCGGTGTGCAGCGTTACCGAGAGCGGAAGACGGCGGCGGAGCGGCGGGGTTTCCTCAGGCCAACCGAGGCAGAGACCGGCCAGGGGAAAGACGTGCTGCGGCAGCGCCAGCAGCGCCGAGACCTCCTGCACGCGGTTGCGGATGACGCTGATCGGGCAGCCGCCAAGGCCGGCGGACTCGGCCGCATAGAGGGTGGTGGCCAGCGCGATGCCGGCATCGACTGCGGCATTGGTGAAGCTGTCCAGGTGTTCGTTGGCGAAGGGGTGTCCGCGATGGCCGGCCAGGCGGCGGATGCGCCGGCCGTCGCCGCAGAAGACCAGAAGCGCCGGCGCGTCCGCAATCCAGGGAAACTGCGGCAGCAAATCGGCCAGGGCCTTGCGGGCCGCGGGCGCGGTCAGGCGGATGACGCTGACCTGCTGTAAGTCGGATTTGGAGGGGGCGGAGAGGCCCGCGGCCAGCAGGCCGGTCAGCAAGGGCTCCGGCACCGGATCGGGCCGGAAGGCCCGGATGGAGCGCCTGGTCAGCATTTGGCGCAGAAATGGGGCATCGCCGGTCACTGTCCCGGCGGTGCCGAAACGCTGCTCGATCGGATCGGAAAGCGACATCACGGTTTCTCCTTGGGGGGGATTGCTCAAATTAGGGGCTCCTTAAGGCTGGACGAACTGCTGCAGGCATTGGCTTTCTTGGGGGGATTGCTCAAATTAGGGGCTCCTTAAGGGTTTCGCCCTGGAAAACGCAATAAAGTCTTGTACGAACCGGCCGCGGAACGTTAGCTTGCTCGGTAAGATAGGCTGGTTTACAGCTGGATCTATGCAAAAACCGGACAAGAGGAGTGCGGCTAACATGAAAAGGTTCTCCACTTTCTGCGTCGCGCTCTCGGCCGCCGCCCTGCTGGCCGGAGCTTTGCCGGAGCGGGCGCAATCCTCGGAAGGGACGCAGCTTCTCGGTTATAGAAACGGTTATACCCTTATGGACGTAGCCTCTTACCGGCAGACAGAGGCCATTGCGGATAAGGGCGTCCCCCAGTCTGTAACGACACGCTTGGACCTGGTAAGAGGACCAGGCAGAAAAAACTTCAGAAGGGTGCTCAGCGTGACAATTACCCCCCAAGGGCAAACCGGGGGAGATCCTATAATATTCTCCGATATTCGTGTTAGACTGGACGGGTCTTACAAAAAAACGCTTCCAGGCGGTCACCGTATCGTCGGCGAAATCTCCAGTTTCGGGAGTGCCGCGTTCAGTTCCCCGGGCGGAAGCATTCAACCTAACACTTCAGGGACTTATACCGCTCCCGGTCTGAGGATAACCTATGAAACCGACCGAAACAGCGGATGGCTCGGCACGCTCAGACAGATGATGTACTTCGGATCCTATCGACAGTCTGAAGATAATGGGCAGGCCTTGGCAGAGCGCCGAACCGATCATGAAGCCTTAGTGACATCCGATGGGAGCGAACACATAGCAAGAGGAGAGACCATAACGGGGCGGGATGGCCCGAAGTCTACGGATGCGCAAATTTACATAGATGACGTAAACTTACTTGCAGACCGGGAACTCAACTGTAGTTCAACTGGGGTTTGCGATATAGTCATCGATGGACAGTCTTACGATATCTTCGTCGAGAAGGATTTCGTTCCCGGCGATGAGAACGACGTGGATACGGTCTTGTCACATGAAGGCATCCATTTGGTCCTTGACAGATCGCAGGACAACGTCACCCAATCTCATCTGACTTTTCTGTCTTTCGGCGCCTGGATGGACGACGCGGGCTTCTTCGTCACCACCGGCAGCCCTAATTCAGCGGGTGGTATGGACGAACCGGAACCGGAATCTGTCCAGATAGCCTTCGCGCGCGGCGAACGGACGGGCAACCGCCCGGTCTGGGATGCGGTCTGGCGCGGTTCGATGGTGGGAACCGTCTTAGCCGGCGAGCGTAAGGACCATCTCCTCCGGGGCGATGCGACGCTGAGGTTCGACAGCAGCAAATCGCAGCTCAGTGCGCACTTCTTCAACATCAGGGATTTCGACAGGTTCGGTGAGGAGCACCGAATGCAAGAAGTGCAAAAGGGACGTCAAAACAGGCTCCGCTTCGGAAGAATTCCGGTTGCCGCAGACGGCAGCTATGCGAGAATCTACAGCGAGGATGAGGGTGGAGGTAACATCAGGGGGGCGTTCTATGGCGATTACCATGGCGAAACCGCCGGGACCTTCGACCGCTATGGCATCATCGCCGCCTTCGGTGCCAAGAAAGTGACGAATGCCGATTTCAGACTGTTCCGAAAGACGGCAAGCAGGGCGGCGAGACCGGAGGCTAGCAAGCCGGAAGAGACAGCTGAGGTCCAGCTCGTTAGAGCCGGGGATGCACTCGATGTCGCCGGTGGACTTCTAACCGCTGGGAGTTGGGGGGGTATTACAGCAGAAATACCCGGAGGGGATGGCTCCACTACCGTCGTTCGACGCACCAACTGTGCCGAAAACCAGAATGACTGTGATCGCTTGTTACGATTCGATGCCGACGGCGATGGCGCGCTCGATGACGACACGGACCTAATGCTGCCAGTAGAGAAGGAAGATTTTTTTGGCCTTCGGGACGACCTTGAGAGCCGGGCAGTCCTGACGAAGGACGGTATCACCTTGCTCCGCCGCAGATCTGGAGAGTCCAGCGGCGATCGGCCCTTCGATCACACTCTTTACGGAGCTTATATGGACGACGTTGGCTTTGTCGTTGGAGTCGATGGCGATTTTGCCGTACCGAGCGGCGACGGCGTCACTCTCCGGATCCCGGGCCGGTTTGTAGCGGCGAGCGGCGATTGGGCGGACACCTCACCGACTGCAGATGCGACCTGGAGAGGTTTGATGGTCGGAACGCTCCGGTATGGGGATGACAAGGACGATCTTCTCCAGGGTAACGCAACACTGACCTTCGACATGACCGATAACACGGTCGATGCGGCCTTCAGCAAGATCCGCAATCTCGATAAAGGCGGTGGGTTGCACTCAACAAACAAGATAAGATTCAGGGACATGGCTGTTGATGAGGAGGGGTATTATGAAAGTGGATGGGAGGTCGACAGTTATCTCCAGGGCGGTTTCTTCGGTGACTTCTTCGGCGACAACCATGCCGAGACCGCTGGAGCGTTCTTCAAGGGGGACGTCATCGCAGCCTTCGGCGCCAAGAAGGTGACGAATTCCGGTACCATCATAACCCCCGGCACCGGCCTCAGTAGCGATTTCGCTTTCAGGGGGTTCCAAGCTACGGCAATTGCGGCGGCGGGACTCCCTGAAGAGCATCAGCCGGAAGAGACGGCTGGGTCCCAGCTCGATAGAGCCGAGGATGCACTTGAGGACGCCGCTTACGTTCTCAATTCTGGAGTTAGAGTAGAAATACCCGGAGGAGATGGCACTAGCACCAGTCCTGAATACCCAAGTTATACAGAGACGGGCCAAACGCTCGGGTTCTTTGTCAATGGCAAAAGGCTGACGCTGGACCTGGAGAAGGAAGATCTGTTTGGCCGTCGAGATGGCGTCGATGAGGCGGTCCTGACGAAGAACGGTATCACCTTACTACGCCGCAGATCCGGAGAGGACAGCGAAGATCGACCCTTCGATCACACTCTTTACGGAGCCTGGATGGAGCACGCCGGCTTTGCCGTTGCAGTCGATGGCAGTTTTGCCGTAGCGGACGGCGACAGCACTCTCCACATCCCGGGCCGGTTTGCAGCGGCGAGCGGCGATCCGACGGAAACCCGGCCGATGGCAGATGCGACCTGGAAGGGTTTGATGGTCGGAACGATCCGCAGCGGACATCGCAAGAACGATCTTCTCCAGGGCGATGCGGAACTGATCTTCGACATGGAAGGCAGCAGGATCGATGCGGTCTTCAGCGAGATCCGCAAATTCTACCAAGACGGTAGGCTATACTCTGGAAAAACGATAAGATTCGAGGACGTTCCGGTTGATGGAAACGGACATTATCGATACGAGGGAGACGGTGCTATCCGCGGTTTATTCTACGGGGGAGGCCATGCCGAGACCGCCGGAGCGTTCACCAAGGGTGGCATCAGCGCTGCCTTCGGTGCCAAGAAGGTGAGGAAGTCCGGTACCGCCATAACCCCCGGCAGCGGCCTCACCGGCGATTGAGCTTTCAGCGCGTTCCAAGCTAAGGCAATCGTGGCGGCGGGAGTGGGGGTCAGCGAGCCTGAAGAGACGGCTGCTGTCCAGCTGGAGAGAGCCGCGCAGGATAGCGGTAGACCTATAACCGGGGGGAGGACGGTGGGTATTACCGCAGAATACCCAGGAGGGGATGGCTCCATCGCCGTCGTTTACCGCGACGACTGTGCCGACAACCAGATGAACTGCGACCGCTTGTTACGGTTCGATGCCAACGGCGACTTCGATCTCGACGGCGAGCAAAAAGGCGACAAGGACCTGACGCTGGCAGTAGAGCAGAAAGATTTTTTCCACCCTCGGGACGACCTCGACAGCCGGGCGGTGCTGACGAAGCACGGCATCACCTTAGTCCGCCGCAGCCCCGGAGAGGAAAGCGGCGATCAACCCTTCGATCACATTCTTTACGGCGCCTGGATGGAGCACGCCGGCTTCGCCGTTGCAGTCGATGGCGATTTTATCGTACCGGACGGCGACGGCGGCACGCTCCGGATCCCGGGCCGATTTCCAGCCTTCGCCGGCGATTGGACGGACACCAACCCGACGGCAGATGCGACCTATAAGGGTTTGATGGTCGGAACGATCCGGGAGGGAGATGACAAGGACGATCTCCTTCAGGGCGACGCAGAACTGACCTTCGACATGGCCAGCACCACGGTCGATGCGACCTTCAGCAACATCTACAATCTTGACAAAGGCGCGAAGCACCCCATAGCGGAGATAAAATTCGAGGGCGCCACGTTCGATGGCTTGGGATACTTCGACATATATGAAGACTACGGAGACTTGTACGCGGCTAGTCTCCAAGGAGGCTTCTTCGGTGACGACAATGCCGAGGTTGCCGGAACGTTCTACAAGCATAATGTAAGCGGCGCCTTCGGCGCCAAGAAGGTGAGGAATGCCGGTACCACCATTACTGACCCTGCCGACCTCAGCGGCGATTCCGCTTTCAGGGCGTTCCAGGCTAGGGCAATTGTGGCGGCGGGACTCCCCGAAGAGCATGAGCCGGGGGAGACGGCTGAGGACCAGCTCAGGAGAGCCGGGGATGCGCTTGAGTACGCCGGACGACCTCAGTTCGCCGGGCGTTCGCGGAGTATTACAGTAGAATATCCTGATGGGGACGGTTCCACCGCCTACGCTTACCGCGACAGCTGTGCCGAGGACCAGATGGGCTGCGACCGCTTGTTACGATTCGATGCCGGCGGCGACTTCGATCTTAACGGCGAGCAAAAAGGCGACAAGGACTTGACGCTGGCAGTAGAGAAGGAGGACGTGTTCGGCCTTCGGGACGACCTCGACAGCCGGGCGGTGCTGACGAAGAACGGCATCACCTTGCTCCACCACAGCCCCGGAGAGGCCAGCGGCGATCGACTCTTCGATCACACTCTTTACGGCGCCTGGATGGAGCACGCTGGCTTCGTCGTTGCAGTCGATGGCGCTTTTGCCGTAGCGGACGACTATAGCCCTCTCCCGATCCCGGGCCGGTTTGCAGCCTTTACCGGCAGTTGGACGGGACGCATGCCGGATGCAAGTGCGACCTGGAAGGGTTTGATGGTCGGAACGATCCGCAAGGGAGACAACAGGGGCGATATCTTGCAGGGCGACGCAGAACTGACCTTCGATATGGACGAGACCACGGTCGATGCGACCTTCAGCAACATCTACAATATCGACAAGGACGCGAGGCACCCCACAGCGCAGATAGGCTTCTACGACGCCGTGTTTGAGGAGGATGACTCGGGATACTACTACAAAGAGGTAGACGGGGAAGAGGCTTTTCTCGAGGGCAGCTTCTTCGGCGACAACCATGCCGAGACCGCCGGAGCCTTCTACAGGAATAACGTGAGCGGCGCCTTCGGCGCCAAGAAGGTGACGAATTGACGGCGCCCAATTAACGGCGCCCAATTAACGGCGCCCATGTCGCCGGCAAGCCGGACGCAGGCGTCCTAACAGGGGGCCTTCTGTCAGGGTCCTGAACGCCGCTGCGTCCGGCACTTGGCTTTAGGCCGCCTGTTTTAGCCGCGGAGCGAGGCGAAGCCGGAGGCGGGTTTCCCGAAGAGGGGTAAGCCCGCGCGAACCCCCGGACCGCCTGTGCGGGACAACTAAGCAGCCTGCAAGGGCCTTGCAAGCCCGGTGCCGGCAGCAGCTTGCCAGGGTCTTGGCAGAACCCCTGCCGCGGGCGCGGTGTCCGCAAGGATGATAATATTTTTGTGAGATTATCGTTTTAAGGGCTCGACAGGAACTGCGTTTTATGGTGAAGCTAGAGATCTGGATCGGCTGCTTGGAATTGCAGCCGGCGAGTTAACCGGAGGAGTAAAGCCAAGATGACACGTTTCTCCAGTTTATGTGCTGCCCTATCGGCCGCCGCCCTGCTGGCCGCAGGCTTGCCGGGACAAGCCCAATCCCAAACCCTGACCGGTCTGCTCTTCAGACCGGCGGAGAGTGCCGATGCTGTCCTGGGCAGAAGAAACTTCAGAACGCTGATCGACGTGACAGTGACCCCCGCGGGGGGCAACGCTGTAACATTCACCGATATCGGCGTTAGAGGGAACGGTGTTTACAGAGGAAGGCTTGATGGCGGTGTGCGTGTCGCCGGCACCCTCTCCGGTTTCGGGAGTGCCGCGTTCGCCGACCCAGACGCTGCACTTATCCTTTTAGGGACTGCCACCGTCCAGAGCCCCAACGCCGCCCAGGGCGTCCTGACGGATGTACCCTATGAAACCAACTATGGGGCCGGCGGATGGCGCAATCTTCTCAGACAGATGCTCTACGTGGAATCCCAGTACGAATCCGCCCGCTACGCTGGGGCAACCGAGCGTCTTGGCGCGCGTGACCCCATTATTACCTCCTCTGCGCAGGATCACATAAACAGAGGGGACGATATAGTAGATGTGGCTGCCTCTATATCTACGGACTTCCGCCTTTACGCAGATGGGGTAGATCTTACGGGAGGCGCGGATCCGGGCTGTAGCGGTACTTTCGATTGTTCGATAGATCTCCCTGGGGATGTTGGAGAGTACCAAGTCACCGCCCAGTTCGATTTCACTACCGACGGCGAGAGTTTTGCAGATGTAGTCCAGTCACACCAAGGCATCCATCTGGCCCTCGACAGAACGCTGGAGATAAACGCCGCCAACTCTGCTGTGTCTTTCGGCGCCTGGATGGACGACGCGGGCTTCTTCGTCGCCACCGGCAATAACGGTTTATATGATCCGGTCGGGGAGTTGAGCGACGTCGGCTTTCAATCGCAGTCTGTCCAACATACCTTCGTGCGCGGCAGACCGACGGGTAGCCGCCCGGACGCGCGTGCGAATTGGCTCGGTTCGATGGTGGGAACCGTCCTGGCCGGCGACAACCAGAACCATCTCCTCCGCGGCGGTGCACGTCTGCGGTTCAACATGAGGCGCTCCCTCCTCTATGCGGAGTTCTTCAACATCAGGGATTACGACAGGTTCGGTGCGAAGCACATAATGCAAGAGGTGGAAACTGGACCTAGAAACAGGCTCCGCTTCAGAAAAATTCCGGTTGCCGCAGACGGCAGCTATGCGAGGACCTACAGCGAAGATGAGGGCGGAGGCGGCATCAGGGGTGCATTCTATGGCAGCGGTCAGGCCGAAACCGCCGGGACCTTCGACCGCTACGGCATCATTGCAGCCTTCGGCGCCAAGAAGCTGACGAATTAACCCGCGCCCACATGCCCGGCAGCCGGGCGCCGGCGGCCTCCCAAGGATCCGAACAGGGGTTCCCGACAGGGTCCTGAAAGCCGCCCCGCCCGGCACTTGGCTTTGGCCGCCGTCTTGGGCGCTGTAGGTACTGCCGGCGGCGAGGGGTAAATGCATCCACCGCCGCTTTTGCCGGGCGCCAGGCGAGGCTAAGGCCCCATGCGACGAGGGGGCGGCCCCAGAGAAGCCCCGGAGAAGCCGGATCCGCCGCCGCTTTGCCGAAGGGTAAGCCCGCGCGCAACCCCCGGACCGCCCGCGCGGGACAGCTCCGGCACGCAGCCTGCAAGGGCATTGCAAGCCCGGTGCCGGCAGCTTGCAAGGGTCTTGCGAGAACCCCTGCAACCGCTCCGCGGGCACGGTTCCCGGGCCGCAGGGCTAAATTTTTCAAACTATCGCTCGACAGCCCGGCGGAATCGGTTGAGGTTCAGTGTCGTCACGTATGCAGACCGCTGCCCGAAGGCCGGATTGCCCGTGAAAGTAGTCTTGTAGGGAGTACGATACCATGAAAAGCTTCTCCAGTTTCTGCATCGCCCTATCGGCCGCCGCCCTGCTGGCCGGAGCTTTGCCGGGACAAGCGCAATCCCAAACCGGTACGAGATTTTTCGATGTAGCCAGCGGCCGGACGATCGAGAGGGTCGAAACCAGGCCCGCTACCCCCGGCCTGCTCGGGCTGCCCGCTACCCTTGGGTTTTTTGCCATAAGCACACGCCTGGACCTCTTCAGACTGTTGGAGAGTAGGGATATCCAAAGGTGGCTCACCGTGAGCGTGACGGAGGATAATCAGCGTTTTGCATTGTTCACCGATCTCGGCGTTAAAGGGAACGGTGTTTACAGAGGAAGGCGTGAGAGCGGTGAGCGTGTCGCCGGGACCGTCTCCGGTTTCGGGAGTGCCGCGTTCAGCGATCCAGACGCTGAACTTATCGTTTCAGGGACTGTCACCGTCCCGAACCCCGACGCCGCGGGCAACTTGGATCTAGCCTATCAAACCATCCGGGAGGCCGGCGGATGGCGCGAGGTTCTCAGACAGATGCTCTACATGGAATCCGTGTACGAATCCGCCCGCTATGGGGGAGGGACCGAGCGTCTTGGCGGGCGTAACTCCATTATCGATCGTAACTCCGTTATCGAGCCCAATTCGGCCGAAATTATTACGTCCAGTTCGGCCGAACACATAGCCAGAGGGACGGACATAACCGGCAGGGCTGCTGACCTTCTGTCTGCGAATATGCGGGTTTACATAAATGGGGAAGACATTACTGCCGGCAAGGGTGAAGGCACTTCTAGGCTCTCCTGTGCGGGCTTGGAGTGTAGTGTGAAGTCTAACGTCCCGTCAGACCCGTCGGAGGGCAACACCCAAAACCTGGTCCGCAGATCTTTCCCGGTCCTCTCCGCCAGCCATTTCGTTCCCACGGATACGGGCAATGCTGGCGAGGAGGGTTTTGTTGCCGCGGCGGACAAGGTGGATGTGGTCCAGTCACACCAAGGCATCCATCTGGCCCTCGACAGATCGGGGAGCAACGTCCTCGAGTCTCCTCTGGCTTTCGGCGCCTGG
>JACOMY010000028.1 GCA_014324045.1 Rhodospirillales bacterium
GTTCTTCACGAACATGCCGGTCATGGTCAGGCTGGGGTTGGACTCTTCCGGCGGGATCTCGACCAGCGCGCCGTCGATCCCGGTCCGGGCCAGGAAGTCCGTCACGGTGGACCCGCCGATCAAGCGCTCGCGATCGTAGGGGATCGTCAGCATGTTCTCAAGACCGACCTCGCCGATCCAGACCGACAACCGCTCCCTGTTCAGCGGCACGGTGTCTATTCCCTCCAGGCTCTCCAGGCGTTCGATCACACGGGACTCCGGATAGGTCCCTTGGATCCCTACCTGCACCCTTTGCTTAATCAAGCTTACGGTGAAGTCGAAGGGGTTCCTTACATAGGTGCAGATCTTGATCTTGTCACAGTATTGGCTCAAGTACTCTATGACCTTGCGGCAACCCTCTCGACCGAGACGGTCGCACAGGAGGCGATCGAACATTTCCGCCGAAACGATCAGGACGCCGCCGGAGAAGGCTTCAATGTCTTTTTCCATTTTGCGGCGGAATTCTAATCGGCGGTGGTTCTTCCATTGAAGGTTCGGCAGGTTCGCTGTTTCGCACATCCCAAGGGATAGTGGATGGCTTGTTTGTCTCGGTTGAAAATTCGGCAGGTTCGTCAGTTCACGCGCCATAAAGTTATGCGTGTGAATACCCGCATTGGGGTATAAGATGCCGTTCTTGCGCAACTTGTTGCGTGAATTGCTCAAGGCTTTCTGGAGCGATGTGGTCCCGGTTTTCGAGAAGCCGATATGGAGATAAACCGTCTCTATCTTTTTCTTCATTATACTCGTGTTTCCCAAGTTAGCTGTCGTCCGAAGGACCTTGTAATGTCTAGAGCGCCGCCGAGCAAGTGTTTTCGGGCTGCGGCTTCCGCTGCGCGCCGGCGAACTGCGCCGCAGTCACGATAGGGGGCCTTGCGGAACGGTGCGTGCCCTCGTTGTCCTTTGAAAGTCGGTTGAAGACATTCCGGTGGAGCCCTGTTCCTTCGGACTTGAGGTTCCGGAGCTGCCGGCCGGCAGCTCACAGTCTGCCACCGCCCGCTCCCGACAGCCAGTTCACGCCCCAGGCCGTCCGTACCCCCAATGCGCAAGGAAGGCGCCCCAGTGCCGTTCCACCAAAGTCAAGTCGCGCTCGGAGAAGTGTCTGGCCGTTCGGTTATAGCTACGCACCTCGCTTAGATGCTGCCGGAATTTCGCTTCAGCCCCCGCGAATCCGGGCAGGCCGAGCGCTTCGTAAATCCTTGCGAGGCTGCCGATCGGATCGCCTTCCAGTTCTTCGAACCTCAGTTCGACGTAATGGCCCGAGTCGAACCGTTCTGCATCCTCGATGAGCGGCTGCATGACCTTGGGGTAGGTTTCCAAGGTGATCGTCTCCGGGTCCAGGCCGTCGTAGGGCTGCAAGGCCAAAGTCTCGAAGAGCTTTGCGAAGCAGGAGCGCGTGGAGGCAAAGACCTCGTAGGGATTGCGCACAATGTGAACGAACTTGGCATCCGGATAGGCCCCGGCCAGAAGGCGCGCACGCGCCGTATAGACCGGGTTCTTGATCGCCAGCTGACGGCCGCCGTGCTGTCTGGCCAATTTCCAGAAGAGGTGGTCGGCCCGCCTCAGCCAGGCCTGCCGCTCCGTCGGCGACACGCCCTCAAGCAAGAGCCCAGGCCCGAAGAAACGCTCGAAGCGCTGCGGGAAGTAGATCGCGTGGTAGAAGGACAGAACCGACATGTTGGCAATCGCCAGCTCATCTTCCTGCGGGCTGTCCCGTTCGACCGCCACAGCATCGATGAAGCGGCCCTCTGGCAGCGCCTTGACCAGCAGCGGCCGGAACAGCCTGCCGAGAGTCAGGAACTCCCAGGGCAAGCCCGCCGCGATGGGATCGACATAAGCGAAATCGCCCTTGCACAGAAGATTGTAGAGATGTGTGGTCCCGCTACGCCAATGACCCAAGAGAAAGATCGGCGGCGGGTCCAGCCGGGCTCCACGCCGCTGCGCTGCGACTAGCCCGCGCTCCAAGACGCCGAAGGGCCAGCGCCCTACTGCGGAGCCCAGGGCCATTGCCACACGCAGCCAGCTGGAGCGCGGTAGCGGCCCTGCCTGCGAAAGCAGACGCAACAGGGTTCCAAGCCCCGCGCCGGCAAGGGGATGAACCGCCGGCTTGGCCGAGGCTAACCGTACTGCCGGTTTTGCGTCCGCCTTGCCTCTGCCCAACTGCTCCTCGTTCACGGGCCTTCCTTCCCTCGCTCGGCCGAACTCGATGCGCCGCTGGTAACAGACGGCATAGGCTCAAACAACGCCCCGACCACAGGAGTTATGTGACACGGTTATGTTGCACGGTTATGTTGCATGGGCGCTGACCGGGACCGGACGACAGTGCCAGTCTCACGCAGACTTCACCGAAGACGGCCTCACCCAAGACGGATAGACCATGACCGCCTCCCCTTCCCCGGCCCTGCCCTTCGGCAACGTGATGGACGCCATCGGCAACACCCCGATGATCGAGGTGTCCAAGCTGGACCGCGGCCCTTGCAAGCTCTTTCTGAAGCTGGAGAATCAGAACCCCGGCGGCTCGATCAAGGATCGCATCGGCCGGTCCATGGTGCTGGCTGCAGAGCGCGACGGCAAGCTGAAGCCAGGCGGCACCATCATCGAAGCCACCGCTGGCAATACCGGATTGGGCCTGGCCCTGGCCGCAGTCCAGCGCGGCTATCGCATGGTACTGGTGGTGCCTGACAAGATGGCGCAGGAGAAGATCTTCCACCTGAAAGCCTTGGGCGCCGACGTGCGCCTGACCCGCAGCGATGTCGGCAAGGGCCATCCCGCGTACTACCAGGACATGGCCGAGCGCCTGGCCGCAGACAACGGCTGGTTCTATGCCAATCAGTTCGGGAACCGGGCCAACCCTCAGGCGCATTACGAGGCCACCGGACCCGAAATCCTGCAGCAGCTGGACGGCAAGCTGGACGCCATGGTCTGCGGCGTCGGTTCCGCCGGCACCATTAGCGGCCTTTCGCGCTACTTCGCCGAGACTTCGTTCGGGACGGAGATGGTGCTAGCCGACCCCGAGGGCTCGATCCTTGCCAACTACATCGCAACCGGAGAGGTTTCGAGCGACTCCGGCTCCTGGATCGTCGAAGGCATCGGCGAGGATTTCATTCCGCCGATCGCCGACTTCAGCCGGGTCCGGCGGGCCTATTCCATCCCTGACCGCGAGGCTTTGGAAACCGCGCGCGCTCTGTTGCGGCTGGAAGGCATCCTCGCCGGTTCCTCCTCCGGCACCCTTATCGCCGCCGCGCTGCGCTACTGCCGTGAGCAGACAGAGCCGAAGCGGGTTTGCACCTTCGTCTGCGACAGCGGCAATAAGTATCTCTCCAAGATGTTCAACGACTTCTGGATGCTGGACCAGGGCTTCCTGACCCGTCCGGCGAAGGGGGATCTGCGCGACCTGATCTCCCGCCGTCACGAAAACCGGGAGACCGTGATCGTCAGCCCAGAAGACGCGCTTTCCACCGCGCTCGCTCGCATGAAGCTCTACGACATCTCGCAGCTACCGGTACTGGACGGCGCCGGCCGTGTCGTGGGGATCATCGACGAAGAGGACATCCTCTTCCCGCTGATGGATGCGGCCTCCGACTTCACCGCCACGGTCAGCGACATCATGACCACAGGACTGGAGACCATTGCCCCGGACCGCCCCATTTCCGACTTGAAAGCCATATTCAAGCAGGGCCATGTCGCGATCGTTACCGAAGGCGAGCGCTTTCTCGGCCTCATCACGCGGATGGACCTCCTGACCTACTTGCGCAGAAAGCAAGCCTGATGCCCGACAGCAGCAACCGCCTGGCCTTCGCTACCCGAACCATTCACGCCGGGCAGTCGCCGGACCCCTCGACCGGTGCCGTGACGGTGCCGATCTACGCTACCTCCACCTATGCGCAGTCCAGCCCCGGTGTGCATCGGGGCTACGAATACAGCCGTTCACAGAACCCGACTCGCATGGCCTACGAGCGCTGCGTCGCCGATCTTGAGGACGGCACCCGGGGCTTCGCCTTCGCCTCAGGCATGGCCGCAGCCGCAACCGCCCTGGAGCTGCTGGACAGCGGCGCGCATGTGGTGGCGATGGACGACCTCTACGGCGGCAGCCATCGCCTGTTCCAAAGCGTGCGCCGACGCAGCGCCGGGCTGGACTTCACGTTCGCCGACCTGACCGACCTTGAGGCCCTGAAGGCCGCGATCCGGCCCGAGACCCGCATGATCTGGGTCGAGACGCCGACCAATCCGCTGCTGAAGTTGGTCGACCTTGAGGCCGTGGCAGCCATCGGCAAGGCCAAGGGCATCGTCACGCTCTGCGATAACACCTTTGCCAGCCCCTGGGAACAGCGGCCTTTGAGCCTAGGCTTCGACCTAGTGCTGCACTCGGCCACCAAATACCTGAACGGCCATTCTGACATGGTGGGCGGCATGCTGGTCGCGGGCGCCCGCAGCGATCTGGCGGAGCAACTGGCCTTCCTGCAGAATGCCGTCGGCGGTATCCAGGGCCCCTTCGATTCCTTCCTGGCGTTGCGCGGCCTGAAGACCCTGGCGCTGCGGATGGAGCGCCATGCGGCCAGCGCCCTGCACATCGCCGAGCTGCTGGACAAGCACCCACGGATCCGGAAGGCGATCCATCCGCACCATGCCAGCCACCCGCAACAGGCCTTGGCGCGCCGCCAAATGCACGCCGGCGGCGGTATGGTCACGGCGGTGATTCAGGGCGGTCTGCCGGCGGCGACGCGCTTCCTGGAGCGGGTCCGACTGTTTACCTTGGCCGAGAGCCTGGGCGGCGTGGAGAGCCTGATCGAGCACCCGGCCATCATGACGCATGCCTCGGTCCCGGCCGACGTTCGGGCGCGGCTGGGCATCGACGACGGCCTGATCCGCCTGTCCGTCGGTATTGAAGATGTCGAAGACCTGTCCAGCGATCTGCTACAGGCGCTAAGCTGACGCAAAACGGCCGTGCAAGGTGGTGAGAAAGGCTTTCCTTTCCGCTGCAGAAGGGCCAATTTTGAGGCCATGGAACGCAGCGACGACGATGCCATGCGGCCGGACCGGGGTGGCGAGGGACAAGCTAGCCTGCAGGCCTTCCATGTCTTGCCCGAAACGCCCTGCCCCTATCTGCCACATCGTAATGAGCGCAAGCTTTTCACCGACCTGGCGACGCCTGGAGGCCGGCATCTCTACGATCGCTTGAGCCGCGCCGGCTTCCGCCGCAGCCACCGCTTCGCCTATCGGCCGGCCTGCACCGGCTGTCAGGCCTGCGTGCCGGTGCGCATCGACGCCCGCAGCTTCCGCGTCGGCTCCAGCCTGCGCCGGGTGCGCCGCCGCAACGCCGATCTCTGGTCGCAGCAACGTCCGGCCCGCGCCACCAGCGAGCACTACCGCCTCTTCGCCCGCTACGTCGAAGCCCGCCACGGCGACAGCGACATGGCCACCATGACCTTCGCCGACTATCGGGCCATGGTCGAGGAGTCCGTGCTGGATACCCGCCTGCACGAACTCCGCGACGCTAAGGGCACCCTGATGGCGGTCGCCCTGGTTGACTGGCTCGAAGACGGCCCCTCGGCCGTCTACAGCTTCTTCGAAGCCGGTACCCGGGGCCCAGGTGCGCAGAATTCCGGAGCCCGGAGCCGTAGCCTCGGCAGCCAGATCATCCTGCAGCTGATCGACGAGACCCTGGCCTGCGGCCTGCCTTACGTCTACTTGGGCTACTGGATCGCCGAGACCCGGAAGATGGCCTACAAGACCCGCTTTCGCCCGCTGGAGGCTCTGGGCACGAAAGGCTGGTACGTGCTGGAGCCGGCAAAACCGAGATTGCGATAGAAACAGGCTTTCAGCCGGCTGGAGACATGGGAGACCCTGTGGGGGGATACTGTCCCCGCCTCAGCCGATTTAGCCGCCAGCGACCGATTCCAATCGCAGATTCGACAGCGCTACGGCGCCGGATCCCATCCTCCATTGCAATCCTGCGCAGCTGCGTTCAATGTCCGTTTACCTTTTCCGGCGGGCGCCGGGGGCGACCCCGGTTCGGCGCGGAGAAGACACCACGCCATCGAGAATCGGGAGGTATTAGGATGATCAAAAAGAACGCCCAGACGACAGCGGCGCCGCAGCGTCGGCAGTTCCTGACCGCAGCGGGCCTTGCCACTGCGGGCGCGGTTGCGGCGGCCAGCACGTTCCCGGCGCCGGCTCTGGCGCAAGAGCGGCGGGAGTGGAAGATGGTCACCAGCTGGCCGAAGGGCCTGCCGGGACTGGGGACCGGCGCGCAGCGGGTCGCCGATAAGATCACCGCGCTGTCGGGCGGGCGCATCACCGTGCAGCTCTTCGCCGGCGGCGAGCTGGTGCCGCCGCTCGAGGTCTTCGATGCGGTTGCCAACAACACCGCCGAACTGGGCCACGACGCCGCCTACTACCACATCAAGAAGTCGCCGGCGGCAGCCTTCTTCACCGCCGTTCCGATGGGTCTGGTGGCCGACGAGATCAACGCCTGGGTCTACTGGGGCGGGGGCCAGGAGCTCTGGGACGAGCTCTACGACGGCTTCGGCCTGAAGGGCTTTCCGGCCGGCAACACCGGCTGCCAGATGGGCGGCTGGTACCGTAAGGAGATCGGGGGAGTCGACGACCTCAAGGGTCTGAAGTTCCGCATGCCGGGCCTGGGCGGCGAGGCCCTGCAAAAGCTGGGCGCCACGGTGGTCCTGCTGCCGGGCTCCGAGATCTTCCAGAACCTTCAGTCGGGTGCCATCGACGGCACCGAGTGGGTCGGCCCCTACAACGACCTTTCGCTGGGCTTCTTCCAGGTAGCCCCCTACTACTACTGGCCGGGCTTCCACGAGCCGGGGTCCATGCTGGAGTGCATCGTCAACAAGTCCGAGTATGCCAAGCTGCCGGATGACCTGAAGCAGCTGGTGGCAATCGTCTGCCAGTCCGAGAACGACTACATGCTGGCCGAGTTCAATGGCCGCTCGGCACCGGCGTTGAAGAAGCTGGTCGGCGAGCACGGCGTCAAGCTGCGTCAGTTCCCCAGATCGGTCCTGGAAGCCTTCGGCAAGGCCTCCGGCGAAGTCATGGAGGAGCTGGTCTCCGACGGCGATGCCATGACCAAGACGATCGCCGAGGCCTTCTTCAAGTTCCGCAGCGAGATCATGGCTTGGACCCGCATCAGCGACCAAGGCTACACCAACGCCCGCCTGCTGCCCTACAACTACCCGAAGGGCTAAGGCGTAAAGCCTGGAGTGCGCGCCCCGCCGCCGGACGTGACGGCGGGGCTTTTTCCTTGCAGTGCCGGTAACGGCCGGGAGTTCTGCGGCCGGTTGGGCATGAGGGCCGGTCCCGCGCGAACTTCAAGCAGCCGGCGCTTGAATGCCATACGGGGCGGCCCAGGCCAATCCGTCCGCGGTGCGCGCCCGCGGCCGGTATTCGCAGCCGACCCATCCGGCATAGCCCAGAGAATCGAGCTTCGGCAGCAGGCGCTCGTAGGATACCTCCCCACTGTCGGGCTCGCAGCGATCCGGAACGCCAGCGATCTGGATGTGCGAGATGTAGGAGAGATTGGCCTCCAGCCGCCGCAGAAGGTCGCCCTCCATGATTTGACAATGGTAGAAATCCATCTGCAGCCGGAGGTTTTGCCGCCCCACTTCGTCCAGCACCGAGATCGCGTCGGCCTGGTAGGAGAGATGATAACCGGGCATGTCGCGCCGATTGATCGGCTCGATCGTCAGGCCGATGCCATAGGGTTGAAAGAAGTCGGCTGCCTTGCGCAGATTCCCGATGTAGTGCCGACGGCTGCCGCTGGGCGCGATTCCGGCCATGACATGCAGACGCCGGGCGTCCAGGGCACGGGCATAGGGCAAGGCCGTCTCCAGACTCTGCTGGAAGTCCTCGTCGCGCCCAGCCAAGGCGGCCATGCCCCGTTCCTCCGCCGCGAAGTCCCCTGCCGGCAGGTTGAAGAGGGCGACCCCCACTCCCGCAGCCCGCTTCGCCTCAGCCACGGCCTCAAGGGATTCCGCATAGGGAAAGAGAAACTCGACGGCACGAAATCCACAGGCAGCGGCAGCCCCAAAACGCTCTAAAAAAGGGAGTTCGGTGAACATCGTCGACAGATTTGCAGCAAGGCGCGGCATTGCAGCGATCTCCCTCGGTAGGAACAGCGAAACAGCATGGCGGATTGCTGCACCGCAGCGCAAGCTGTACGCCGCCGGTTCGACACCGTAACGCGGCACACGGTCGGGACAGATCAAACGCTGTAGTAGTTCCTGTACCAGTCGACAAAGGCAGCTATGCCCTCGGCCACCTCCACCCGCGGCCGGAAGCCGGTCAAGGTCTCCAGCAGCGAGGCATCGGCATGGGTACACGCGACATCGCCCACCTGGCGCGGCAGATAGCGGCGCTCCGCCTTGCGACCGAGGTTCCTTTCGATCTCAGCAACGAAGTCCAGCAATTGCACCGGTGCGCCATGACCGACATTCACCACACGGAAGGGCGCCGTGGGGCTGACGCCTGGCTCCCCGAGGGTGGGTGCGCCACGCTCGATCAACAGCATGACGGCGCGCACGGTGTCGTCGACATAGGTAAAGTCGCGCGCCATCTGGCCATTGCCATAGACATCTATGGGCTCTCCGGCCAGGGTCGCACGCACGAACTTGAAGAGCGCCATGTCCGGGCGTCCCCATGGTCCGTAAACCGTGAAGAAACGCAGCATGGTCATCGGCTGGTCCCAGGCATGAGCCTGCGCGTGGCCCATGGCCTCGACACTCAGCTTGGTCGCCGCATAGAGGGTGAGCGGCTGGTGGGTCGGTTGCGACTCGGTGAAGGGCATGACGTCGTTGCCGCCGTAGACAGACGAGGTCGAGGCGACCAGCAGGTGCTTCACTTCGGCCGTACGTGCAAGTTCCAGCAGATTGAAGCTGCCGACCAGATTGGCGTCCAGATAAGCGCGTGGGTTTTCCAGCGAATAGCGCACACCGGCTTGGGCAGCTAGGTGCACCACGACGTCCGGTTTTGCTTGCTCGAAGGCCGCTGCCAGCGCCTCCTGATCCTCCAGCATGGCCTCGTGCCGGGTAAACCCCGGGAAGTTGCCCAGGATGTCATGACGATGACGCTTCAGGGCGACGTCGTAATAGTCGGTCATGCCATCGAAACCGGTGACCGGGATGCCGGCCCGCAACAGCGCCTGGGCCAAGTGAAAACCTATGAAGCCGGCGGTACCGGTTACCAACGCTACTGTCACAAAGGGCTCGCTTCTCTTTCCCCGTCAGAGCACGGTGGGGTGCCGGTACGGGCTGGGGTGCGCTGTCAAGGCAGACCTCGACGCTACAGCGCCCAATAGAGCGGGGCGTCCCGCCCCCGCATCTCCGGAAAGGCGGATTTGAGATCGATGAAGATCCCCTCATCGGCAATTCTCGCGGCGATTTCAGCTTCTCCCATCGCACGATAGGCTGCATGGGGAACGGCCAAAATCAAGGCGTCGAGGCAGTCCAGGGCGATCAAGGGGTCGGGCTTGCGGCCGAAGAGGCGGGCAACCTCCACTGCATCGGCCAACACGTCATGCAGGAGCGGCTCTACTGCAAAGGACCGCAGTTCCTCGACAAGATCCACCACTTTGGAGTTTCTGAGATCGGGCACGTCTTCCTTGAAGGTGAGACCCAAAATGCCGACCCGCGCCTCGGTCAGGCAGCGACCGCTGCGCGCTAGCAGCCGGACTGTCTTGCGTGCGACAACCCGGCCCATTTCGTCGTTGATGCGACGGCCGGCCAGAATGACTTCCGGCTGATAGCCGCTCTGTACTGCCCGGCTGGTGAGGTAATAGGGATCGACGCCGATGCAGTGACCGCCGACGAGACCCGGACGGAAGGGCAGAAAATTCCACTTGCTGCCAGCCGCTTCCAGAACGGCTTGGGTCGGAATGCCGAGACGGTCGAAGATAAGCGACAGCTCGTTCATCAGGGCAATGTTGAGGTCGCGCTGGGTGTTCTCGATGACCTTCGCCGCCTCCGCCACTTTGATTGAGGGCGCCCGATGCAGGCCAGCCTCAACGATCGCGCCATAAGCCCGCGCCACCCGGTTCAATCCGGCAGAGTCTTCGGCGGCGACGATCTTGACGACCTGCTGCAGGGTGTGTTCACGGTCGCCGGGGTTGATGCGCTCCGGGCTGTACGCCAGCTGAAAATCGCGCCCCTGCACCAGACCGGAGCTCTCGGCGAGGATCGGGCCGCAGAGTTCCTCGGTGGCACCGGGATAGACGGTGGACTCGATAACGACCATGGCGCCAGGCTCTAGTACCCCGGCAATCGACCGGCAAGCTGCCGCCAAGGGCCCGAGATCCGGGCGTTTCTCCCGATCGACGGGCGTGGGTACGCCGACGACGAAGAAGTTGCTGCCGGCCAGCGCCTCGCCCCGGTCCGTAACCTGCAATTTACTGGACTTCAAGGTGGCCGGATCGGCTGCGCCGCTGCTGTCCTGACCGGCCCGCAGTTCGGCTACGCGGTTCGGATCGATGTCGAAACCGATAGCTTGCTCCGCCACGCGGGCAAAGGCCAAGGCAACCGGAAGACCGACGTAGCCCAAACCGATGACGGCCACGCGCTCGTCCAAGCGATCGCCCGCTCGCTGCCTTGTCTGTGGAGTCACCTGCACATCCCACCTAAACCGAGACCGGAAATGCACCGTGCCGAAAGGACAGGGCGCGTTGTATCGAGGCTTCGGAGACATCGCTGTCCGACCGGGGCGCTCCCGAGTCCACATAACAAGCACCCGCGCCGCAACACCCGCCCTGCGCGCATTCCCCAAAAGCCTGTGAGATCCCCTGCGCGAATACGCGGCGCCCACCCTCACCCGATCCGACCGCCCAGTAATGAGGATACCTTCGCGGGTGTTAGGGTTGCAGCCGCCTTGAGAATGAGCCAAAGGCCATTGCCAGCGGACTCTAACGGGAAAGTCGCCATGGTCCTGACGGCATCGTATAGCACAAAAGCCTATTGGGTAGCTTTCGACAGACAAAGCTGTCAGCGAAAGTCACAAATCGGAGGAGACCGGCACCAGGGGATCGATTGACAGACCCTCAACCCGCAAAAAGATCGCACACGTCATTTGGATTTTCAGGGGGTGGTGGTGCCCAGGGGCGGAATCGAACCACCGACACTGCGATTTTCAGTCGCATGCTCTACCAACTGAGCTACCTGGGCGTGCTTCGTCGGGGTCGTTTTATGCTACCCCCGCAGTAAGAGGCCGCTTCTTAATGGCTCAGCGGGCGCCTGTCCAGCCTCTATTGGCTCAAAGAACTCCGATCAGCCATGAAGCCTGCACCAAGACGGCGTTTCCTAGG
Source organism: Rhodospirillales bacterium (assembly GCA_014324045.1). Lineage (GTDB taxonomy): Bacteria > Pseudomonadota > Alphaproteobacteria > Kiloniellales > JACOMY01 > JACOMY01. The sequence continues at coordinate 11,342 of JACOMY010000028.1, forward strand.
CCTCGTCGTTGTTGTCGGGTGGCGGCGCCGACGGTCCGGGAACGCGATAACGCTCACCCAGCCAGCGCCCAAGGTCGATATCGGCGCAGCGCTTAGAGCAGAAGGGCCGGTAGCGCTGCGCCCGCGGCTTGCTGCAGATGGGACAGCGGCTCCCCTCGCCGCCCGGAGGGCCGGAGAACGCAGACATATTGGACCTCGTCTTCCTCACATCTCACTCAGACGATAGCGCGCCTCAGATTTTTCCTCCATCGGAAGAATCTGGGCCAATTGCCGTGCCGTATCCGGCCAATCGTCCAGCCCTTCCAAGTAGGCTTGCAAGTCCTGCGCCAGCACCAAGCGCCACCGTATGCCCGGACGACTCCGCCGTTCGCCGGCCAGAAGGCGCAAGAACCGGCTCGCCTCCGCGCGCAGCGTGAGCACCGGAGCCGTTGGACACAGCAGCAATTCGTGCAGCGGTGCGTAGAGCCCGCGGCGACGCGTGATCTCCAAGAGGCCGGTGACGGTAACGCCCTTGACCTGCACCCGCTCCGGATCGCCGGCCAGCGCCGCCCGCATGGCCTGCGCCAGAGCCGCACGGGCGGTCTTGGAATCCTCCGAAAGACAATCGACCAGGATGCGGCCGGCCAGAGACCGTAAACGCAGGTGCCGCGCTACGCCTTGTAGCGCCAGCCGATTGAGATCCAGGCTGGCACGCGGCACCGCCCCGCGACCGCCTGACCCCATGTTGACGTCAACCGCCGTCAAGGTCGTACCAGGCTCTATCAAAAGGCTCCCGCCGCCCACGAGCCGAACCTCGGGCTGCAGCAGTGCGTCAACGCAGGCCTCCAGCGCATTGGCAACGGCAGCCGGAAAACCAATTGGCTCAATCCTCGCCCGAACGCCCCTAGGGTCCAGCGCCTCCCGCCACTTAGGAGAATCGACGAAGATCGTGTCGGGGTCTGCTCTCAGGAAGCGGGCAAGGAGGTCCGCCTCACGCTTGAGCAGCCTCGGTGCCGGCCTGGATCTAAGCCCAGGTGTGACCCGAGCCGGTGCCAGCTTCGGCCCCTTGCCGGGTGCTGCGGCCCGCACGATGCGGAGCGGCAGGACTTGGCCCTCCGCCAAACTGTTGGGCGCCAGATCCAGCGGCAGGATTCCATCGGCCCCCTCGCCCAGCGAGCAGAAGGCGACACCGATGGCGCGCTCGATGCGGGTGATACGGGCCAGATAGAGGTCACCGGGAAGCGGCTGACGTTCGTACCATATGCCAAGGTCCTGCAGCGTGCCCTCGGCAATCAGCAGCGCCCGGCGCTCGCCGCCTAGGGCTTGGAGATAGAGGCCGTCCTCCATCACCGCGCGATGGGATAGCCCAGACCCGAGAACAGTGCCCAGGTCTCTGGCAAGGGGAGGCCGACGACATTGCTGTAACTACCGTTGATCCAGGGAATGAAGGCCGCCGCCAGCCCTTGGATGGCATAGCCACCGGCTTTGCCAGCCCACTCGCCGCTGTCGAGGTAGGCCCTACGTTCTGCTGCGCTCAGTTGCTTGAAGGCCACGCGCGTAGTCACTAGCCGTTGTGCCGTCTTCCCGTCCGGCGCCTGCAGGGCGATGGCGCCCAAGACCCGGTGCCGACGACCGGACAACGACCTTAGGCAGTCTTCAGCAGTGGCGCGGTCTTCCGTCTTGGGTAGCACCCGTCGACCCAAGGCCACGACGGTGTCTGCAGCCAGAACCCAGGCGCCCGCATGGCGTGCTTGCGCCGCGGTCAGCTTCTCTGCGGCCATTCGCTTAGCGTAGGCTGGTGGCAGTTCCCCGGCGCGCAAAGCCTCGGTTAGATCGGACGATGCGATCAGGTCCGGCCTCAGACCAATCTGCTCCAGAAGATCGCGCCGCCACAGAGAGGCCGAAGCCAAAACCAAGGGCGCGGGCGCTTGCCCTCCCATCCTACTGCTCTCGACCAAGACCGTGCCTCCGGCCTTCGCTCCAAACGGCGTAGGCTGTTACTTATAACGGAAGGTGATGCGCCCCTTGGTGAGGTCATAGGGGGTCATCTCGACATTCACCCGGTCGCCGGTCAGAACGCGGATGCGGTGCTTGCGCATCTTGCCTGCGGTGTGGGCCAAGACCTCGTGGTTGTTGTCGAGCTTCACACGAAACATTGCGTTAGGCAGCAATTCCGTTACCGTGCCTTGAAACTCGATCAGATCCTCTTTCGCCATGAAGGCTCCTTTTCCCAAGAGTACATTGATCGGATGCCGTGAGAGGTGGGGGCTGCGGCCGCAAACAGCCGCATCAGCCTCCCGCTTTCCTAGCGCACATGATAAGAGCTGCGCGGCGGAGTGCAACCCGCTCCTTAGCGCCTCTAGCCCTCGGCAAGCAATCGACACGATGTCCGACGCAAAGAAAGATGCGCCTAACATCCGCCCATGAGCAGAAAAATACCGCATTCGCGGCAAGGTTTATTAAAATCTTTCTCTTTCTGGTACTTTTTTGTTTGGAATTTAAGTTCTGCTTACGAGATGGGAAAAGAAGAAAAATCCAAACTGGCCGGATAGTACCTGGAATAGCACTTCGAATACCTCCGCTCCCGATCCTGACATGGTGGACTTCTCATGATCGAGGCGATGGGCTTATCGTTTCATTACATGCGGTCTTCCGCGAGCCTAACGGTCGCCGCTGCAGGGCAATGCGCAGCGCACAGGACGGTCTTGAAAGATTGCATTATCCTCTGGACTTTCGCATAAGGCTGGGGCTGAATCCTCAATTGCAAGGTAGTGGCGCCAGAGGAAGTCTACGGCCTCTGTTCGCAATTTCCCGGTCTTGAGGAGCCCTAGTCTTGAGAAGCCATGGCATGAGCGCGCAACCGAAGATCGTAACCAGCACCCCAGTCACGCCCAATATCACCCATTGGCAAGAGCGAGTCGATCTGGCCGCCGCCTTCCGATGGACTGCACGGCTGAACCTGCACGAGGCGGTGGCCAACCACTTTAGCCTCTCGGTCAACCGGAGCGGCACGCAGTTCCTGATGAATCCCAATCAAGTCCACTTCGCCCGCATCAAGGCCTCCGACTTGCTGCTGTTGGACGCCGAAGACGCCGCGACCTTGTCGTACCCCGGCGCCCCTGACCCCACTGCTTGGGGCCTGCACGGCGCCGTGCACCGCCACTGCCCGCAAGCGCGCTGCGTCATGCACGTGCACTCGATCTTTGCTACTGTGCTGGCCAGCCTGGCTGACAGCCGGCTGCCGGCGATCGACCAAAACACCGCCATGTTCTACGACCGCGTGGTGATCGACGAGCAGTTCGGTGGCCTGGCCTTCGAAGAAGAGGGCGAGCGTTGCACCCAGCTACTGGGCGACCCAAAGGTCAAGGTCATGATCATGGGCAACCACGGCGTGATGGTGATCGGCGGCAGCGTGGCCGACACCTTCAATCGCATGTACTATTTCGAGCGGGCGGCCGAGACTTACATCCGCGCCCTGCAGACCGGCCGGCCGCTTCGTGTTCTCTCCGACGAGATCGCCGAGAAGACGGCACATGAGATCGAGACCTACCCCGGCCAGGGGATCCGCCACTTCACCGACCTCAAGGCCATGCTGGACGAGGAAGGCTCCAACTACGCGGATTGAAGGCGGCCTTTGCGAAGGGGCCGTATAGCTCTTTCTCGATACGGCGCCGCAAAAGCTCCAAAAGCTTTCCCCGCTACCGGTCCTGATCGAGATACCGCGTGTTTTGACGTTGTCGATGCGGCTCGTCGAAGAAGCGGCCGATAACGGCATCAATTCCCCGACTCTGCGCCACCCTCGCAAATAACTTCTATCTGACAATCTTGGATACCATGCTCAGTTCAGGTCGCCTCTAATTTCAAGATTGCTTTCTCCACGTATCTGCGGAACTCCTCGACCGAGGCAAACAAGCGAAAGCCAGACTCATTCTCCAATGACAGCACGTCGGATGGTTCGTTCAGCAACACAGCGACCGGTTTTGTCAGCCCTGGTTGCAGACCATCAGGCCAGGCCAGATCAAACACAGCCTTCTGGTCGCCAGTCTGTGGGTCGGCATAATCGAAGCTGATGTGCCCCCGCGGTAGTCCCTCTTTCTCGATCCAAGTGTTGAGCTTATCCAGCTCCAATTCTTCAGATTCGCTCGTCACGCCTCTCGCAACTGCAACATCCTGTGCAACAGGAGGCGATGCAGCCAGCCACTTGCTATTGCCGTGCAGCAATACTTCGAAGCTCTTGTTGGCTTCTGCGGCGAGGAGTTCCCTCCGCTTTTTAAGGAAGTCACGATAGCGGTCGATTTTCCATAGCGTGGGATCGATCGGAATCCACTGTGACGCCAGCGCTCCTGGATGTTTCGTCTCGATCTCTGCGAAGTAATCCTCCGGCAAGCGATCACGGATGCTCAAATTGGTGTTCTTCGTCAGAAAGCAGAAGTTCGCCAGCGCATTCGCCTCTTGCCGGCTATGGTTTCTTTTGTAGAGCTGCGCCTTGGGGAAGATGTGGTGAACTTCCAGCCGGCTCATCTTGCCCAAGTGATTCGCCTTGAGGGGCAAACCCGTCTCCCAGTCTCGCGCCCCGCCCATGCGGGTCAGCATGTAGAGAACCGGATAGAAGCGCGCGCCAAGGCTCCAAGCTGTGAAATGGTCTGGCTCCACCCGCAAACCGCCATGCCAGAGCCGAAGTTGCTCAAGCAGCGCATCGAGACCGCCGGATGGCGCTTCAAGCGCCGCCAGGTCCCGGTCGACATTGGTCTCCGTCGACCCCGAAAATCGTCCCCACATGCCAGCCTGTGCAAACCAGAAGAGCAGCTTGTCGCGCTCAACGGCATCGAGCGGGCCCTGCTTCTGGTCCATGTACCGGACCATCACCGGCACGCCATTGCGACCGAAGAAGACCCGATCATGATCGAGGCCAAGTCTGTCGGCGATGAGATTCAGACTGGTGTCGATATGCTCGGAAGCACGCTTCAGCCCGTCTGGGATGTCGAGCCTCTTATCGTCCAGGTGGCTGAATTTGGCTTCGCCGGTGAGGACCGTGTTCACCGACCGCAGCAGCCAATCGAGATTGAAGTTGTAGCCAGCGTCGGCCCATCCCTTAAGCTTGGCTTTCATAGAATTCCGAACGTCTGGCCACTCGGTGCATAACTTCGCTAAGGCGAGATCACCCTTGGACAGCTTGGTGCCGCGACTGTTCACGCGGTTGAAAATATCCACAACAATGTCGAGCGTCTTATCCGTTCCAGTGACTTCTTCAACTTGGAGAACGATCTCGGTGATGCCGAGCAAGGTGCTGAGACGGCCAATGTAGGCGCCCACATTGGCGGCGTGTCCGGGACTGTCAGGTAGCTTCGCGACAAAGTCACCGAGCCCAGCTGTACCGGCCTGCATTAATTTCGTTACATCAATCCAGAGAGGATCCCCCTGCATTTTGACACGCTGGTAGAAGGCGAAGGTTTCGTCGCCGAGATGGAAGTGCAGTCCCTCGAAAACTTTCTTATTCCCGTCGAAGAACTTCGGCGGCTTTCCTCGGACAATGCCATAGAGCGTCGTCATCCGCTGCTGCCCGTCCAGCAACAGCTTCACGATGCCCGCCGCCAAAGGACTGCCACCCCTGTGCATGGCCGTCTTCGATTCGGTGGCCCAAATCAGAAGACTGCCGACCGGATGACGGCGATAGAGGGAATCAACCAGGCCCCGAACCTGGTCACGGGTCCACACATAACCGCGCTGAAACTTCGGCAACGCCATGTGCCCGCTGTCAATGTGGTCCAATATCGTGGAAATCTTCATTCGTTCCTCCAGAAGACAATTCGTATTTCCGCAGTTGGTGTCTTTAGGAACCAGATATGCTATCTGGAGCATCGCCTAGTAAAGCGTTTTTAGGTTGCGGCGTCCGCTGCACGGCCGTCGAACCGCACTGCAGTCACGATAGAGTGCCACCCTTGCAAGCCATGCCGCCAATGCCGCTGGACCGCGCAAGGTTCATGAATCGGATCGTGTGCCCTGGCCTCGACAAGCGCAATACACTCCAGGAAGACGGCACTCCGCCCACAGCTTGACAAAGCCCTTCGCATTTCATCGATCGAACGTCTTATAAGGCTTCTGTCCGTTTCATCGGATCTCCTTACCGGAAGCAGTCTAAAAATGGACGAATCGCCCGTCTGCAGCAGAATCGAAGATAATTGTTGCAATGCCTTGTATAATAGAGCTTGATACATGTCGAGCTGACATGCTGGAGAGGATTTGTTTTAGTGAGAATTCCAAAGACGCTCAGTGATAAGGCTGAATTCCTGATCCGGACGATCAGGACGGTGCTTTTTGCTGTAGGGTCTGTTTTGATGAGAATTCCAAAGGTGCTCGGCGACAAGGCCGAATTCCTGATCCGGATGATCGGGACGGTGCTTTTTGCCGTGATGATTGTGTCGATCTTCTACGAGGTCGTCATGCGCTACGTCTTCAATGCGCCGACCTTCTGGTCCGAGGCGCTGGCCCGCAACTCGATGATCTGGGTTGTGGTGCTTGGACTGTCGCTGGGCATCCGCAAGAAAGACAATATCCGGGTGGATTTCATGGTCTATCGGATGCCAGGTCGACTGCAGGCGGTTCTAGGATATGTTCGTATTGCCTTGGTCGCCGTCTTTGCCACGATCTTTGTGATCTATGGCGCGCGGCTGGCATTGACCAACATGACCCAGACGGTGACCGGGCTGGGTATTCCGGTGTTCTGGATCTACCTTTGTGTGCCCCTATCGGGGCTGTGCATGCTGATCTTTCTGGCGGAAACCCTCATCAAAAAAGATACGCGCCCCTTCTGATGGCACTGACCGTCCTTATCGTTCTTCTGTTGTTCACGCTAGTCATCGGGCTGCCGCTGCCCTTCTGTTTGGGGTTTGCATCGGTCGGAGCGCTGCTGTTCTTCGACTTTCCGGTACCGCTGACCATTGTCCCGCAGCGGTTCGTCTCCGGGATCGACAGTTTCGCCTTCATGGCGATCCCCTTCTTCCTGCTGGTGGGTGACTTGATGAACACCGCCGGGATCACGCAGCGGCTGATCCGGTTTTCCAACGCGCTGGTCGGGCATTTGCCTGGCGGATTGGCGCAAGTCAACGTGGTCAGTTCAATGTTCTTCGGTGGCATCTCCGGATCCTCCACGGCGGATACAGCCAGTATCGGTTCAATCCTGATCCCGGCGATGAACAAGGAAGGCTACGATCCGGAATTTTCGGTGGCACTGACCGCCACCTCGTCCTGCTGCGGGCCGATCATCCCGCCCAGCATCGGGTTGATCCTGTACGGAGTGATCGCGAATGTATCGATCACCGATCTGTTTCTGGCGGGCTATCTGCCGGGGCTGATGCTGGGCGGAGCTTTGCTGACTACGGCCTACACGATTTCGAAAAAACGCGGTTATCCGACCCATCCCCGGGCTAGTCTGCGTGAGGTTTTCGACGCATTCAAAAGCAGCGTCTTCGCGGCTGCTCTGCCGTTTCTTGTCATCGGAGGCCTGCTCAGCGGGGTGTTCACTGTGACCGAAGCTGCGGGTGTCGCCGTCGTTTACACGCTGTTTGTCGGCTTCTTTGTCTATCGGGAACTGACGCTTGGGCGCGTGATTCAGGTCTTGCAGGGAGCGGTGGTCAAGGTCGGCACACTGATGTCGATCGCGGCTGCGGCGCTGATTTTTGCCTGGGTTTTGACCATCCTTGAAGTACCGCAACAGCTGGCCTCGGCCATCCTGCAGATCTCAGACAACAAATATGTCATCCTGCTGCTGCTGAACGTGTTTTTCCTGTTCGTCGGTATGTTCATGGAACCTAAGGCCTCGTTGCTGATCTTGATGCCTGTGATCCTGCCTTTGCTGCCGCCTCTGGAGATCGACCTAGTCCATTTTGGGATTATCATCATCTTCAACTCCGTTATCGGCCTGATCACGCCACCCATCGGCATCGTCCTTAACCTAGCCTCAAAAATCGGAAATGTGGGGATGGACCGCGCGGCGATCGCTACGCTACCGTTCTTGGCCGCGATGCTGGTGGTGCTTGTGATCGTCACCTACATGCCGACACTGGTCCTGTTCCTGCCAAACCTGCTTTGAAGCAAAAACACCTGACATCAACTGAGGAGGAAAGAAAATGAAGTTTACTAGGATCCTAACGGCGGCGGCGGTCATGCTTGCCGTCACCCCCGCGGTCCAGGCCGAAACGCGGATGACACTGGCACATGTGGCCAATGTCGATCACCCGGTTCATGCAGCGGCAGAGACCTTTGCCCGTGTCGCCGCCGAAGAATCCAGTGGCGATCTGAACATCCGCATCTTCCCGTCGAGCCAGATGGGCAAGGCCAAGGAAGTGCTGGAAGGGATTCAGCAAGGCACCGTGGACATCTCGGTTGACGGGATTACCAGCCTGTCGGCCTTCCATCCGCTGGCCGGCATTGAATCCATGCCCTACCTGTTCCGCGATGCAGATCATTATTTCTCGCTTTGGAACGGCGAAAAAGGCCAGCGGATCAAGGACATCATTGCCGAAGAGGCGAATTTCCGCGTGATCGGCCACATGTATCGTGGCTCGCGCGAACTGACATCGAACACGCCGATCGCCAGTGCGGACGACCTGCAAGGTCTGAAGATTCGCGTCACGCCGATCAAAGAGCGCCTCGAAACCTGGAAGGCCTTCGGTGCTAACCCTACGCCTATGGCTTGGTCTGAGGTCTTCACCTCGCTACAGCAGGGCGTCATCGATGCCCAGGAAAACCCGTTGGCTGCGATCCATACTGAGAAGATCTACGAGGTTCAGAAATATCTGGTCCTGACCTCGCACATGTCGAACGGGTTTACCTTCGTGTTCAACGCGGAGCGCTATGACGCAATGCCCGATGAGCACAAGGCAGCACTGGAAGCGGCGGCAGCCGCAGCCTCGAAGCAGTTCAACGAATATGTGTCGTCTTCGTACGACCAACTGATCGAGAAGCTGAGAGCCGAAGGGATGGAAGTGATCGAAATCGACACCGCACCGCTGCGGGCCAAAGCGCGCGAGGTCGTGGCGCTCTTCCCGGAGCTTGAGCCGTACTACCTGTCGCTGACCGAGGAATGACACCAAACGGCGCCCTGGGGCGCACGAACGCCCCAGGCGCCGAACTCCAGGCTGCGAAAACGAAGGTATTTCAAACATGGCAAACTACGCGAAAGGCGGTGCCGGCGCACTTACCGACGTTCGCGTTCTTGATCTGACCAGGCTGGCCGCCGGCAACATGCTGTCGCGCATGCTTGCCGATTTCGGAGCAGAGGTCATCAAAATCGAACGCCCAGGCAGTGGCGACGATCTTCGCAGGTTTGGCCGGGCTCAGACTTGGTGGAAGGAATATGCACGCTCGAAAAAGAGCGTTACACTGAATTTGAAAACCGACGAAGGCAAAGAGCTCCTGCTCAGGATGGTCGACGTCTCTGACGTATTGGTCGAAAACTTCGTCCCCGGCACACTTGAAGATTGGGGACTGGCACCCGGGCGCCTGTTGGAACGCCGTCCGGATCTGATTGTCGTGCGGCTATCGGGCTGGGGTCAGACTGGACCCTATTCGCACAAACCTGGATTCGGTAGTCTGATCGAGGGACTGTCAGGATTTGCCGCCATGACCGGATTCCCGGACCGTCCACCATTGCTGCCGCCGCTCGCTCTAGCAGATATGATTGCGGGACTTTCGGGCGCCGGAGCAGTCGGCAACGCGCTTTATGCGCGCCAGACAGGACGTGCGCGCGGGCAGGTTATCGACTTGTCGCTGTTTGAACCCCTGTTCAGCGTGCTGGGGCCATGGGTTGCGCAATACAAGGCCACTGGAAAGGTGCCGCTGCGTGAGGGCAACCGCAGCGAGGTCGCCGCGCCGCGCAATGTCTATATAACGACGGATGACAAATATCTAGCGCTGTCGGCTTCAATGCAGTCGATGTGGGAAAAGCTCGCCACTGCCATTGGACGGGCCGAATTGATCCACGATCCGCGTTATCTGACCAATGTCGACCGGGTGAAACATGCTGACGATCTAGACAAGATCGTCGGCGGTTTCATTGCCGCCCGGACCTTGGACGAAAACATGGCATTCTTCGCAGAGGCCCGGATAACCGTCGGCCCGATCGCCGATCCATCCGAACTCATTCATCACGACTATATCCGAGGCAGGGGTGTTATAGAGGACTACCCGGACGAAGACCTTGGAACGATCCCGCTACATACGCCCTTCCCGCGCCTGTCGGAGACCCCGGGCACGATCCGGGCGCCGGCGCCCCAGCTGGGAGAGCATAACGAGGAAATGCTGTCTTTGCTGGGCTTTAGTGACACGGACGCGGAATGGCTTAAAAAAGCCGGTATACGGTAATGTGGCGCTCGGCCCTGTTCATTCCAGTGACCGAGCCGCGTTTTCTTGCAAAGGCACCCCGGCGGGGGGCCGAAGCCATCATACTGGATCTTGAGGCCAGCGTTGTTACCGAACGCAAGGACGAAGCCCGTGCGGCTTTGCCAACCGCAATCGAAACATTGAAGGATAGTAGGCTCGATGTGCTGGTGCGTGTCAATACGGGCTGGCGCATGCCGTTTTTGGATGTCGAGGCTGCTGCGATCCGGGGCGTCCGGGCCATTCTGGTGCCCGATGTGCGCGAGCCGTCGATCCTGATCGCCCTCAATGGGCTGCTGACCGAGCTGGAACAGGACAGGGGGCTGCCTACCGGCTCCATCGCTTTGGTTCCGATCATTGAAAGCGCCGCCGGGGTCGAGGCCGCGCCCAGCATCGCCCGCGCGAGACGGGTCGAGGCACTGGCTTTCGGGGTCGAGGATTTCCTAGCCGATATCTATGGGTTGCCGGATCCAACCCTATTGGACCACACTGCCTTGCGTATCGTTTCGGCGGCAAGAGCAGCAGGGCGTGTTCCGCTGGTCTTCCCCGAAAGCCTTGCCGTGCTGGAGGACATGGTGCGGTTCAAGGCCGCTGCCACCCGGGCGCGCACCTTTGGCTCGGAAGGTGGGTTTGCGGTGCATCCCCGGCAGGTCGAGGTGCTGAATGCCTGTTTCTCTCCATCCCAGGCCGAGATTGCCCAGGCACAACGCATCCTTGAAGCCAATGCGGCGGCAGAGCGTGACGGGACGGGCGCGTTTACTCTGGATGGGCGGATGATCGACCGGCCGATTGTTTTGCGCGCCCGGCGCCTTCTGGACAGTGCCACCCGGGTGCAAAAGACGTGCAAAGGAAGATCGGATGTCCACGGCTAATATTCCGTCCATAATACGTGCTGCAGACACGAAGGCCTTGGCGCATTAAGGCTAAAGCCAAGCCGTTGGCGACATCTACGAGAGGGCGCCTGAGCTTGAAGAGCACACGAAAGTGGCGATGATAACCGCGCTTCAGCACCATGGGAATTCGACAGCCGAAGCGCCGTAGGAAACGTGCAAACCAAAATTCCAGAGAGACCATGACCTTATGCTGCCTCAATAGGCCCTCGGCACTGCGGGCGCACTTTTGCATGCAACGCTGGAGTTCTACCGCCATTGCGCACTTTGCCTGACCGACGCAAGCGCATAGACTGAACCCATTGCCAAGGTGCACTATTTGACTGCCACAAAGAGCACAAAGAGATTGCGACTATGAGTTCAAGCGATGCCGCCCTTGCCCGTGAGTTGGCCGCCGAAGCTAGGCGAATTCCTCTGCATGGGGCTGAGGAGATGGAGGCGATGCGGCGGGCCGGCGGACTAGCTGCGGCGACGCTAGACTTCATCACGCCCAGTGTCCAAGTCGGCGTGACTACCGAAGAACTGGACCGGCTCTGTCACAACTATATCCTGGACCATGGTGCGACCCCGGCCCCGCTCGGCTATCGCGGCTATCCCAAGTCGATCTGCACCTCGATCAATCACGTCGTCTGTCACGGCATCCCGACCGATAAGAAACGCTTGGCAGACGGCGACATCATTAACATCGACGTGACTGTGATCCTCGACGGCTGGCACGGCGACACCAGCCGCATGTTCTTCGTTGGCAAGCCCAAGGTCAAAGCCAAGCGGCTGGTGGACACGACCTTCGAAGCCATGTGGCGAGGGATCGAAGCGGTCAAGCCCGGCGCCCGGCTGGGCGACGTCGGCCATGCGATTCAGACCTATGCCGAAGGCAAGGGCTTTTCCGTGGTGCGCGATTTCTGCGGCCACGGACTTGGCCGAATCTTCCACACGGCGCCCTCGGTACTGCACTACGGCGTTCCTGGAACCGGCATCGAACTTAAGCCGGGCATGTTCTTCACTATCGAGCCTATGATAAACGTCGGACGATCGGAGGTTCTAATCCTGAATGACGAATGGACGGCAGTCACCCGAGACCGCACCCTCTCGGCGCAGTTCGAGCACTCGCTGGCAGTGACGGAAGACGGCTACAAGATCTTCACGCTCTCGCCCAAGGGGCTCCATCGTCCTCCCTATGACGGCGTCTGAGGGGTATAGTCCCAAGCTGCGCGCGTCGAGTAAGCCGCTGCACGAATCGGCCGGCCATCGTCAACGCCTACGCGAACGCCTGCTTGAGCGCGGCGCCGACAGCCTCGCTGATTATGAGGTCTTGGAGATGCTGCTGTTCGGCGCTCAGGCACGCGGCGATACTAAGCCTCTGGCAAAACGCCTGATCAAGGAGTTCGGCAGCCTAGGCGCCGTGTTGAGTGCAAGCCCAGAGGATCTGCAACGCCTATCCGGTGTCGGTGCGACCTCCGCAGCCGTCATCAAGACTGCCTTCGAGGCCGGACGCCGCTTGGTCCGCGAAGAGGCTAGGGCGCGGCCAGTTCTCTCCTCGTGGAAGAAGGTAGTCGAATACTGCCGCGCCGAGATCGGCCATGAGCCAGTAGAGCATTTCTTCCTCCTCTTCCTCGATCGCAAGAACTGCCTGATCGCCGACGAGCGTCACCAGCGCGGCACCGTTGACCACACACCGGTCTATCCGCGCGAAGTGGTGAAGCGGGCCCTCACCCTCTCGGCCTCCTCGCTTATCTTGGTGCACAATCACCCTTCAGGCGACTCCACACCCAGCCTTGCCGACGTCAAGATGACGGAAGAGATCGTCAAGGCCGCCGGCCATCTGAACATTTCGATCCTCGACCATATCGTCATCGGCCGGAACGGGCATTTCAGTTTTCGCTCAAACGGCTTGCTTTAAGGTCCTATGGTGTGCGCACTCTATAGATGCAACGATGCCCGGCAGGGGGCTGACATGGGCACGGGGGCTTTATCTTGAACGATGCCCTGCTGCGTCACCTAAGCGCCAGTGCCGCCATTTTCGGCTGCGCCGTCTTCCTGGGATGGGCCAATACTGATCGTCGGTGACATCACCTAGCGCTGGCATGTCGTCACCCTAGGTGTCATCCGCTATGCTCTAGCCTTGCCGTTAATTTTTCTGACGGCCTCGGCCAGATTGGGCTGGCGGCTATCGCCGCTGCGTCCGGACGGCGTCGCTGCTCCGTCCGATCCTTAATCGGCATCTCCGGCTTCGCGGTCCTCCATATCTACTGATTTACCCTTATGGATCCCGGGACGGCCGCGGTGATCACGGCCATGGCACCGGTCCATCGGGGGCTTGGTCACCACCGTCTTCAGAGAACGCCCCAGCCGCCAATTTCTGATTGCCGTCGCGCTCTCGGTCGTGAGCACGACTCTTGCCGACGACGACTTCAGTGCATCAGGTGCTTTCTTAGATTTTCAAGACGGCGAACCGCGCCTCATCCTAGCCTTGTGACTGCCGATCTCTCTACATGAACCTCATTCCCGTGACCGCCATGGCCACCGCCTGTGTCTTGAGCATCGAACCGCGTTGGGAGCAGTTGGTCGGTGCCGTCGTGGTCATCTTTGGCGTGCTGCAGGCACAGATTTCCCCGATTCGAGCCAGAGCCGCTGTTCCCGATTGACAAGCGGCTACGATAGACTGTTTGATCCTGACGTACCATGCGGGAGCATGCGGTGAGATGAGCGGGCTCCCCTTGGCGACAACGACTGGAACAGGGAACCACGGAATCATGATTAAGAGAAAGCCGCGGCCGATCAGCCGCCGTTCCTTACTTGCAGGCACCGGCGCTGTGGCAGCCGGCCTCACCTTCGCCCCGAAGCTGGGCTGGACGGCCGAAGAGGCCAAGGTGAACTTCTATAACTGGGACACCTACATCGGCGAGACCACATTGGACGACTTCGAGGATGCCACTGGCATCTCGGTCACCATGGACCTCTTCGCCGACAACGATGAGCTCTTCTCCAAGCTGAAGGAAGGCAATCCGGGCTACGACCTGATCGTGCCGACCAACGACTATGCCGAGCGTATGATTCTGGCAGGCATGCTGGAGCCTTTGGATCATTCGTTGATCCCGAACAAAAAGAACATCAACCCAGCCTTCCAGGATGCCAACTTCGACCCGGGCCGCAAGTACACCATGCCTTATATGTGGGGCACTATGGGGATTGGCTATCGCAAGTCCAAGGTCGACGGCATCCCGGATAGCTGGAAGTGGCTGATGGACAGCGACAGGTACAAGGGCCGCGTCGCCCTGCTTTCGGACTCACAAGGCGTGTTCAGCGCCGCCGCAAAATACCTCGGCAAGAGCGTCAACTTCACCGACGAGGCCGACGTGAAAGCAATTGAAGACCTGCTGACCAAGAACAAGCCCAATATCAAGGTCTTTGCAGATGACAACGGGCAGGATCTGCTGCTATCCGGCACCGTCGACCTGACCATGGAGTGGAACGGCGACATCAACCAGGTCATAGAGGAAGACGACGACCTGGCCTACGTGGTGCCCAAGGAGGGTTCTCTTATCTGGCAGGACACGCTGGCCATTCCGACCGGCGCCCCCCATCCGATCAATGCCCACAAGCTGATCGATTACATCCTCGACGCCGACGCCGGCGCGAAGATCGCCGATTTCATTCAGTACGCGACGGCAAACGAGGCCGCCCGTCAACTCTTGAGCGATGCCTATCGAGAGAACCCGGCCATCTTCCCCCCGCAGGAGGTGCTCGGTCGCTGTGAGTCAGCTGTCTATCGCGGCGAGGGCGTGCAGCGTATGATCAACGACGCTTGGACCCGCGTGCTCGCGGCCTGATCCCAAGCGGACCGGGCGCAAAGACGCCCGGTCCGCTTTCGACGGATGAAAGATAGTCTGGTACCCAATGGAGTCCTGGCGACGCAGTCCCAAGACCTTTTTGGCGCTCGGCTTGCCGCCGACCGCTTGGCTCTTGCTGTTCTTTCTGATCCCGATCGGGATCGTCTGGGCCTTTTCTTTCGGCGAGAAGGTTGGCATCGTCGACATCGACATCACTGGGACCTTCGCCAATTACGACCGCGCCTTCGAGGCAGTCTATCTTCAGATCATGGTAAAGTCCCTGATCATGGCCGGGCTCACGACCTTGGTGTGCATCGCGGTCGGTTTTCCAGTGGCCTTCCTCATCACTTTCGCCCCGGCGCGCTGGAAGCCCTGGCTGTTGCTGCTGATCATCCTGCCTTTCTGGACCAATCTGCTGATTCGGACCTATGCGATGATCGCCGTGCTGCGCACCAACAACGGCTTCTTGAATATGGGGCTAGAGGCCATTTGGGACGCCGCCGACGCGGTCACCGGCCTGTTCGGCCTGGCCGCTCTAGGTGCTTTCCAGCCTTGGGACATCCTCTATTCCGACGCTGCTGTCTTGATCGGCATGGTCTATGTCTTCCTACCCTTTGCCGTGCTGCCGCTCTACTCCACGCTGGAGCGGCTGGATACCAACTTTCTGGAGGCGAGCCTCGATCTGGGCGCCGGGCATCTGAAAACTTTCTTCTCTATCGTCGTGCCGCTGGCAGGGCCGGGCATTGCCTCCGCCGTCATAATCACCTTCATCCCGGCGCTCGGCAGCTTCCTGCAGCCCGACCTCTTGGGCGGCACCGACAGCCAGCTGATCGCCAACGTCATCGAGCGCCAGTTCCTCAGCGCTAACGATTGGCCTTTCGGCGGGGCGCTCTCCTTCCTATTGATGTACATCACCTTTATCGCCATCGCCGCACGCGCCTTCCTAACCAGGCCAAACGAGCGGCGGGGAAGTTTGCCGGCATGAAACGCATCATCGCGCCACTCGACTACAGCCGTCGCTGGTCGCTCCGCTGGGTGATCGTCGCCACCACGGTCTTCCTCTACGCACCGATCCTGATCTTGATCGCTTTCTCTTTCTCCGAGAGCCGGCGGCTGGTGAAGATCGAAGGATTTACCTTAAAGTGGTACGAGAAAGCGATGAACAACGACCAGTTAGCGCTGGCCTTTGCCAACTCCCTCACCATCGCACTTATCAATACGATTGTCGCCACCGCCTTGGGTGCGCTGGCCGCGGTCCTGCTCTGGCGGTTCCGTTTCCCGGGCAAACCAGTCTACGAAGGCGCCACGGCGCTGCCGATCATAGTCCCGGAGATCTGCATGGGCGTCGCGCTCTATGTCTTTTTCGCGCGCGTCGGCTGGCCCAGCGACTGGATCTGGCCTTTCAATCTCTCGGCCATCGCTGCCGCTCACATCGCCTTCTCCTTCCCCTTCGTCGCCATGATCGTCCGCGCCCGACTGGCCAACTTCAACCGCGAACTGGAGGAGAGTGCCAAGGACCTGGGCGCCAGCGAATGGCAGGTGCTGCACGACGTCGTCATCCCCTTCATGAAGCCGGGACTGATCGCCGGCGCACTGCTGGCCTTCACGCTGTCGCTCGACGACTTCGTAATCACCTTCTTCACCTCTGGTCCCAACACCGTCACCTTTCCGATCAAGATCTATTCCATGGTCCGCTTCTCGGTGACGCCGGAAGTCAATGCCGCCTCCACCATGTTGATCGTCATCACCTTGGTGCTGACCGCCCTCGCACTGTGGATGCAGAACCGCGACAAACCCGGAGCCGAGGCATGAGCGATGACGCAATCGTCCGCATCGAGGGTGTCACCAAGACCTTTGCCGGCAACGTCACCGTTGTGGATCGCGTGGACCTGAGGGTCGGCCGCGGAGAATTCTTCGCACTGCTTGGGCCGTCAGGCTGTGGCAAAACCACTTTGCTACGCATGATCGCCGGCTTCGAACTCCCGACCGACGGACGTATCGTGATCGATGGCGAGGACATGTCCACCACGCCGCCGAACCAACGGCCGATCAACATGGTGTTCCAGTCTTATGCGGTCTTTCCGCACATGACGGTTGCCAAGAACGTCGCCTATGGCCTGAAGGTCGAGGGCGTGGCCGAGGCCGAGATCGGCCCGCGTGTCGAAGAAGTCTTGAACTTGGTGAAGCTGAAAGGTTACGGTGCACGCTTACCCAATCAGCTGTCCGGGGGCCAGCGTCAGCGGGTGGCTTTAGCCCGAGCTCTGGTGAAACGCCCCAAAGTGCTGCTGCTGGACGAGCCGCTGTCGGCACTCGACGCCAAGCTGCGAGAGGCCATGCAGTTGGAGTTGGTGCGCCTGCAGCACGCCGTCGGCATTACCTTTATCATCGTGACCCACGACCAAAAAGAAGCGCTTTCTATGGCCGATCGGATCGCGGTGATGGAAAGTGGAAAAATACGTCAATTGGATACACCAGAGAGGCTCTACGAGTACCCAAGCAACCGCTTCGTCGCCGACTTTATCGGAAAAATGAATCTCTTCGAAGGTAAGGTCGTGACCCGCGAGGGTGCGCGCCTCCTAGTAGACGTCACCGGTCTCGGCCGCATCTCGGTACCGCATGAAGACGACATCGCTGTGAGCATCGGCGTTGCCGTGCGGCCAGAGAAGATCAGTCTCTATCGCGCCCGCCCGGCGGACTCTGCGATCACTCTGCAAGGCATCGTCACCAACCTTGCTTACCTCGGTGAGTCTTTGCAGATCTTCCTTGAGACGGAATCGGGAAATCAATTGATTATTTCTCAAACAAACGTCAGCCGCAGTGGCAGTGGTGCTCCCCGCAAGGGCGAAAACTTGTGGTGTTCCTGGCAAGCTGCCGACACCCTCTTGTTGCAGGACTAGAACGCTTTGCTTTAGCAATCTGTCGCAGGCGGGTGGTACCTCAAGACAAGATCCTTTGCAATCGCCTACAAGTCGGAGGAATGAAGCAGCGTTGCCCAAATCATAGCCTTGTAACCGGACCGCGCTAGATAGGCCTGACCAAGTTGGTTCTGATTGGGGCGTGCTGAGGGAGGTTAAGTTGGGGGCCGGATTTGCTGTATCCGGCGCAGGTTCAAAGAGTTATAGTAGCGTGGTTGTACAGCAGTACCGAGACCGAAACCGAGACCGAACGGACCCCATGTTGGGGAGACGTGATGGAGGATATAGAGCTAGGCGTAAACCAATGATCCTTGCAAGAACAGGTCGGTGCAGAGCGGATTAGTAAGGGAGCGTTGCATTGTGGCTTAGTGAAATTCGTTTTGTGACCTGCTTACTATCTTTTTGTCTCTCACGGCAGACTCTTCGTTGAGTGGCATCGAATAACCTCTGGTGTAGAGATTGAACTTATTGATGAAGACCATTCTTCTCTATCCGGCGTTTAGTGACGCTTCCCAAAGTTCCTCCGTTTTCGCGCGCCTTTATTGGTATTTTGCACCCTACAACCGGCACATCGAAGCGATCCGGGTAAGCGCGCCCTTCCCGGAGATTACCGTCGATCTACCCTACTTCATCGATAAGGCGGCTATTGCCTCGCCAGCAAGTCTGGAGACCCAGAATAAGGTCCAGATCCTGCAGACGGACATGAGCCAGCAGGATTGGATCCAAGCAATCGACGCGGCCGACATCGTCCTACTGTGGCAGCTGCCGGAATCGACCGAGAGCGACCCCTTCGTCAGCCTGGGGAACATGCAGAAGATTTTTGGACATAAGAAGGTCTTCGCCGTGGATGAAGTGCGTCTGAATAATTCCTCATCCAACATGATGTTGGCGGCGCTCTCATTGATAAGCGACCAAGAAGAGTTGCTCGCGGACTCCAAGCGCAAGCTGAAGACTTTCAAGGAACGGATAACTTTGCCGGCCGGCTATGTCTTCGGTACCGGCCCGTCGTTAGAGGAAGCCAGGCGCTACGACTATTCCGACGGCCATACGATCGTCTGCAATTCAATTGTCAAGAACACGCCGTTGTTGGACAAGCTGAACCCCATCGCCTTGATGGCCGGCGATCCAATCTTTCACGCTGGCCCCTCGACCTATGCCAGCGCCTTCCGCAAGCATCTGATCGACTCTATGCAGGATCGCGACTTTCATGTCTTCGTTCCCTGGCGCGACTACGCGATCTATCTAACCTATCTACCGAAGGATCTGCACGAGCGAATCATCGGCGTGCCGCTGCAGGTTGGCGACGCGTACAATCTGAACATTGAGAAGAAATTTGCGGTCTTGGCTTTGCCGAACGTACTGACTTTGCTGCTGCTACCGATTGCAGCGACCTTCTTCGATCACGTTGGCATCTCCGGGTGCGACGGCCGTCCGCTGTCGCAGGATTCATACTTCTGGGGCCATCACAAGGCCTCACAGTTCGGTGATCAGATGGAGGCTATCCAGTTAGCCCACCCTGGCTTCTTCTCCATCTCCTACAACGACTACTACATGACCCACTGCGCCGAGGTGGAGCGTCTCTGTCACGAAATGGAGTGCTTGGGCAAGAGCGTGGAGGCAGTAACGGCCTCCTTCATTCCCGCGCTGCGCAAGCGCGGTGCAGCAGAGCCGATGCAACCGCCCAGGGGAGATGCCTCCGTCGATCCTGTAGTACTGTCGCTAGCGCCCGATCTTAAGGACCGATCTGGCCGAACCTGGGCGCAGGAACGACTGCTGAGCGCCAAAGTGCAGGCGGGCGGCCTGCCCTACTGGCTCTCTGCCAATGCCAGCTGGGCGCAAGACAAGTCAGCTGCAGCTGGCGACAACGAGCCGGCCATGGCCGCGATCTCGCGGGTTACCTGCAATTTCACGAACGGATCCGACCGTCTGGCCAAGATGGCGAAGGAACGCCCGGCGCACTACTGGACACTGCAGAAGAAAGTGCGCGGCGAACTGCGCAACGCGGTCGAGAGCGCGCTGCTGGCAACCGAGGGCCGCGTGCACGCCTACCTCAGCCACGGCAGCTTTGAACAGGCCGCTTTGCTCTATGAGGCAATCCGCGAGAACCCGCGCTTGAGTGCGCACGTCGCGCTCCATTGGGTCTCCAACAACGAGGCATCGGACGCCGACTTCCTGCAATACTGGGATTGGTTGCTGAAGGCAGCCAAAACCGATCCACGCCTCACCCTAGTCTGCGTCTGCAAGCACCAAAGCGCGACGATCCAAGCGCGCAGCGACATCTCGTTACCGGTAGCGCCGTGCCCTTCCACCTTGCTGGACGACGACGCAGCCTGGCGGCAACTCAACACCAACCGCGCGCGGCAGCCCGAGCCCAAGCTCTATTTCGCCGCCAACGATGGGCAAGCCTGGAGCAAAGAGCAGGCCAGCGCACTGACTGCGAAGATAAAGCGCCGGCTGAACCGTCAAACAACCGACTTCGTCTTCGATTCCCTCGCGGCGGAGGACAGCGATGAAGCCTTGAAAGTTGTGTCCTCCGCAGCGGTCGACGCCTTACAAGACGGAAGCAACGAGATGGAGCGACTAATCTGGCTTGGCGACTGCCAGGCAATCGTTTTGCCGCATCTGCCGACAGATTATGCTGACCGCCAGCCCGACCTAGTCCCCGACCTAGCCATTGAATCCCTTTATGTCGGGGCCCCCATCGTCGCTCAGCGCGGGACAACCGCCGCCGCCCTAGTAGAAAGTTACGACGTCGGTGTCGTGATCGACTCCCTCGACCCCGACGGGCTTTGTCACGGCCTCGAGAGGCTTGCGGCTAAAAACAGTTCGGCCATGCCGAGGGAGAGCGCCAAAGCCTACCATCGCCGAAATTCCTGGCAACGTCTGGCCCAGAGCATCATCGGCTCACTGCCACAGCCCGAAACTGCCCCTCTGGTGCCGGTGGCGGTCGAGGAAGAGAAGGTCCCGGTTCCCTTAATCGGTCCCAATCTGCGCACGCAGCAGTCAGACGCTCGGGAGCACAAGACCTTGACCTCCATTCTGGCGGCAATGGGCGTTGAGATCCCGCTGGCCGGTGCCTTGGAGGCGATCGACGGCGAGGTCCTGCAATACCTGGCGCCAGACGGCAGCGGCCTCTTGCTCACGCTGAGCGGCGCCGAGAGCGAGGCCCTATCGTCCAGCCTCCAGAGCCTGAGCCAAGAGCAACGCGCGACGATCGCTCGCTTGGACCTGGCCAAGGCCGACGCTGCGGCCTGCCATGCCGCCTTGACGTCCTTCCTGGAAGAGAAGGCCGCGCGCAAACAAGGCCTTCTTGTGGTCAAGAGGTTGTCGGTCGCCGAGGGCGCCTTGAGCCTGCTGGAAGCGGTTCAGCCCTTGGGGGCGCTCATTGCCTTCGACGACGACGCCGGCACCAATCACGGTGCGCTGGCCGCGGCGTTGGACGCCATGGGCTATCTGGTGTTGATCTCCGAACGGCACCCGGCTCTGCACCGCGGCGAAGCACCGACGACCTGGCGGATAGGGGTCTACCCCTTCCTTTCAGATCTACCTTGGGCAAGCGGCTATCTCATGGCACTCCCGCCGAACGCGCCTCTGCGCTTCGTGCGTCATCAATTGATCACCTGCGGCGACAACATGGCCTATCACGACGACGATGACCCCATCCATCACAACCAGGAGATTTGGGACAGGGCTCAGCCGGTGGACCAAACGACCGTGCTGTCTTACGAAGAGAAGCCTGGAGGGTCATGGCGCCCCGAGGCCTTTAGCGTCAAGGGAACGACCGACGCCGGCTTGGTCCGCTTCAATGAGAGCGAGGCCACGCGCGTGCACCGCACTTACACCGGCGCCGCTGTCGAGGCCGGCTGGCCCTTGACCTTCAGTGTCGACTGCGCCCAGCGCGGACGCCGCTTCGTCATGCTGTGGCTATCCGACAAGAACAACCAGCCGCGCGCCGGCGCCGTCTTCGACCTGCGCACGGGAACCACGGTCTCGACCGAGTCGCAGCTGAGCGACCACTCCATCGGGATCGAGGCGGGCAGCGTGCAGAACGGCGTGACCAAGGACGGATCGCCGATTCATCGGCTTTGGATAACGGTCAGCGCCTATCCCTGGACGGAAGAGATCATGGCTCAGTTACTCACCCGCTTGGCTGCCAGCGGCAGCCGGCAGCATCAGGGCCATCCAAGCCAGGGGTTCTACGCTAGAGACATATTGTTGGAACGCACATCTAGGCCGAGCCGCGTTCGCTGACCAACCATTCATGCTGTGTGGAATGGAACTTTAGACGTGGCAGGCACTGTCGTGCGCCAGCGCCCTTCCACCCCTTGTCCCTAACCGCGCCCGACGAAGGGCATCTTGGTGGCCATGATGGTCTGGAACAGCACGTTGGCGTCCAGCGGCAGTTCGGCCATGCGCAGCACGGCATCGGCCACGTACTGCACGTTCATGGTCGGCTCCGGTGCGATCGAGCCGTCGGCCTGGGGGACGCCGGCCGCCATACACTCAGTCATGGCCGATGCAGTATTGCCGATGTCGATCTGACCACAGGCGATGTCGAAAGCCCGCCCATCCAGTACAATGGCGCGCGTCAGGCCGGTGATCGCATGCTTGGAAGCAGTGTAGGCGACGGAGCCGTAGCGCGGCGTGTGGGCCGAGATTGACCCATTGTTGATGATGCGCCCGCCCTGTGGGTTCTGCTCGCGCATCAGACGGAAGGCCGCCGAGGCGATCAGGAAGGCGCCGTCCAGATTGACCGAGACCACCTTGCGCCAGTCCGCGTAACTGACATCGCCGATCAAGGCGGTGGGGATATTGGTGCCGGCATTGTTGAAGACCGCATCCAGGCGCCCGACCTTAGCTCGGATGGTGGCAAAGAGGGCCTCGACTGCGTCGGGATCGGCAACATCGCAAGCAACCGGAAGGCAGGCTGTCCCTATCTCCCCCATCTCGACGATTGTGGCTTGCATCTTGTCGGCGGATCGTGCCGCCATGACGACCCTCCACCCGGCCGCGGCAAAGGTCTTTGCACAGGCGGCTCCGATTCCCTGGCTGGCACCGGTCACCAGAACTGACTTGTCGGCCATTGCAAAGCTCCTCTCTTTTGCAACCATCAGCAAGCGAACGCCTAGCCGATCGCCAGGGGTCCGTCCAGGATGTACAGCAGTCGGCACATCATGGGTTAAGGTCCAAGGCGGCGCGGGTTTCGCGGGCAATCACGGCCTCTTCGTTGGTCGGTATGACATAGGCCGTGACCTTTGCGCCGGGCGGCGAGATGAGGGTCGCATCGGCGGCATTTGCGGCTGGGTCGAGTTCAGCCCCAAGCCAGGAACAGCCCTCGACGATTCCGGCCCGGATCGGGGCTGCATGCTCGCCAATGCCGGCGGTGAAGATCAAGGCGTCGAGCCCCCCGATCTCGGCCGCCACAGCGCCGATCTCACGCACCGCGCGGTGAATATAGAGCGCCACCGCTTCCTTCGCGAAGGGCGACTCACTGGCCAGCAAGGTGCGCATGTCGTTGGAGAGGCCGGAGACGCCCTTCAGCCCGCTCTCCTTGAACAGCAGGTGCCGCACCTCTTCCAGGTTCATGCCCAGTTCCTCCAAGAGAAACAGCACGATGCCGGGGTCGAGAGTGCCCGGACGCTCCCCCATCATCAGGCCTTCCAAGGTCGAAAAGCCCATGCTAGTGGCGCGGCTCTCACAACCGATCAGGCCGCAGAGACTGGCCCCATTGCCAAGATGAGCGACGATCACCCGCCCTTTCGCGCGCGCACCCAGAATATCCGGCAGATGGCTGGCAATCCAGGCATAGGAGAGGCCGTGAAAGCCGTAGCGCCGGACCCCCTTGTCGATAATCGGACGCGATAGAGCCACCATCCGGTTCAAATGCGAGATGGTCGCATGAAAGGCCGTATCGAAACAGGCAACTTGCGGCAGCTCCGGCCAGCGCTTGCGCACCGCCTCCACAGCAGCCAGCCCATAGGGCTGATGGGTGCGGGCCATGGGGATCAGCTGGTTCAGCGCCGCGACCACGCTATCGTCGATCGCCACCGCCCGGCTATAGTGCGCACCGCCGTGGACGATCCGATGACCGGCCGCCACCAACTCCACACCGCTGCGCTGCCGCAGAAGCGGGATCAACCAAGCCAGCATGGCCTCATGCGTGAACTTGGTGTCCGTGAACTTGCTGTCCTCTGGCGGCTGCGGTGCATCCAGCTTGCTGCCGTCCGGATCGCGCAGGCTGCAGTGCGCCTCCGCTGTCCCCAGGCGCTCGGCCAGGGCGGAGAGGATCGGGCGGTCACCCTTCCCTGCTTCGAATACCCCTGCCTTGATACTCGAAGAGCCGGTGTTCAGCACCAAGACGGCCGGTCGGCCGGCCGTCCCACTCACTCCGCTATCCTGCATCCCTGCCCCCGGCAGTGCTGGCGCCGGCTGCCAGAAACCGGTGTTGCCGGAGGCTGTCAAGCTGCCCCGCCAGCATAGTTTCCTGCAGCGTGGTTTCTTACGGCGTCAGACCGCCTGCTGCGGGCGCATGTCGGCTGGATCGATGCCCGCCACCTGGACCGGTGCCTTCATCGCATCGCGGCGGAAGGGCTCGCCCAGCTCCTGGTTCAAGACCGTTTCGATGAAGGTAGTGACCTGGGTTTCCATTTGCTCCCGAACCGCGGTGCGCAGGGCCTGGGTCAGTTCGTCCATGGTGGTGACCTGCACGCCCTTGAAACCGCAGGCCTGAGCAATTTTGGCGTACTGCACGTCCAGATCCAGCTCGGTGCCGACGAAGTTGTCGGCGAACCACAGAGTCGTGTTCCGCTTCTCCGCGCCCCATTGATAGTTGCGGAAAATCACCATGGTGATGGCCGGCCAGCCGTCACGGCCGCAAGCGGTCATCTCGTTCATGGAGATACCGAAGGCACCGTCGCCGGCGAAGCCCACCACTGGCACGTCGGGACGGCCGATCTTGGCGCCCAGGATCGCCGGAAAGCCGTAGCCGCAAGGACCGAAGAGCCCCGGTGCCAGGTACTTCCGTCCTTCCTCGAAGGTAGGATAGGCATTGCCGATGGCGCAGTTATTGCCGATGTCGGAAGAGATGATGGCCTCCCGCGGCAAGGCGGACTGGATGGCGCGCCAGGCCATGCGTGGGCTCATGCGCTCCGGCTGACGGGCGCGTGCGCGCTCGTTCCAGTCGGTGCCAACATCGTCCTCCTCGTGATCGAGCGAGCTCAAGGTCTGCAGCCAGTGCGACCGGGTCTGGGCGATGAGGTCACGGCGCGCCTGCCGGCCGGCATCGCCGGCAGTGGCGGTCAGCCGTTCGGTCAGCTGTTCGGCGACCAGGCGGGCATCGCCTTGGATGGCAACGCTCACCTTCTTGGTCAGACCGATGCGGTCGGAATTGATGTCAACCTGGATGACCTTGGCCTCCTTCGGCCAATAGTCGATGCCGTAGCCTGGCAGGGTCGAGAAGGGATTGAGGCGCGTTCCCAAGGCTAGCACCACGTCGGCCTTGGCGATCAGTTCCATCGCCGCCTTGGAGCCATTGTAGCCCAAGGGACCGACCGACAGTGGGTGCGAGCCAGGAAAGGCGTCGTTGTGCTGATAGCCACAGCAAACCGGCGCATCCAAACGCTCGGCTAGCACGCGCGACACCTCGATGGCACCCGCCAGCACCACACCGGCACCGTTCAAAATGACGGGAAACCGGGCGTTCGATAGTAGCTCGGCCGCTGCGGCGACGGCGTCGCGCCCGCCGGCCGGCCGTTCCAGCCGGACGATCTGCGGTAACTCGATATCCACGACCTGAGTCCAGAAATCGCGCGGCACATTGATCTGCGCCGGCGCGGAGCCACGATGCGCCTTCTCGATCACCCGGTTCAGCACCTCGGCGATACGGGAGGGATCGCGCACCTCCTCCTGATAGCAGACCATGTCTCGGAACAGGGCCATCTGCTCAATCTCCTGGAAACCGCCCTGACCGATGGTCTTGTTGGCCGCTTGCGGAGTCACCAACAGCAGCGGCGTGTGGTTCCAGTAGGCAGTCTTGATCGGGGTCACGAAGTTGGTGATTCCGGGACCGTTCTGGGCCACCGCCATCGCCATCTTTCCAGTCGCGCGGGAATAGCCGTCGGCCATCATGCCGGCATTGCATTCGTGCGCGCAGTCCCAGAAGGCGATGCCCGCCTGCGGGAAGAGGTCGGAGATCGGCATCATGGCCGAGCCGATGATGCCGAAGGTATGCTGGATACCATGCATCTGGAGGACCTTGACGAAGGCTTCCTCGGTCGTGGTTTTCATTGTCTTTTCCTTTTCATAAGAGCTAAACCTGAAAGCGTTTCATAAAAGGGGGAAAACAGCGCGTAGAGCAACCGGAGAGTCGCGCGCGCTGCTCCCATGGCCCGCCGGCTCCATCTTATCTGGGCTTATCTTCTCTGGAACGGAAGCGGTCTTCGTCCCTTCGCTGACTCCGTCCCCGATAGCAATTATTGTATCACGAAAATTCTTGTAGAAAATTACTAAAGGTTGGAGCTGGATGTCGCCCTCATTCAAGAACCCGAACAGTTGCCGACCGGATTCCTGTGGGAGGAAATCGCCCGCCAGGAAGTTGTCGCGGCCGCACCCAAGGACGCCGAAGAAACTGAGATCAAGGGGCTCTTGGCGCACTATCCCTACATCCGCTTCAACCGCACGGCACGGGTAGCTCCCCTAATCAAGCGTCGTTTGGCAAAACTCGGCCTAACGCCGCTCCCGGTAGTGGAACTGCACCCCATCGAGGCCATTCGCTCCCTCGTTCGCTTGGGCTTCGGGGTTTCCATCCTACCCAGCACCGGGCCTAAGCACGATGCGGAGGGGCTGTGTCACATCTCTATCGGCGAGCCACCGCTCTACCGGCGCATCGGCTTCTTCAAGCGGGCCGACATGAGCCGCCGCCGGGTTGCCGGGATCGTACAAGAGGCCTTCAAGGCCGCGGCAGCATAGTAAATAGGCAAAACAGAGGGCAATTTTGCCTAGCTTAACGGGCGGCTACGGCTGCAATGTGTCCGGCAAATTTTGTGACGAAGGTTTTGAGTGAGGTGAGATCACTCAGATGCCGATAGGCTCCGTCCTCCGCTGCCGTTCGGGATGAACTTAAGAAGGTGGCACTTGTATAGAGTCCTTCCTGGACAAGCTTGCGGCATAGGAGGTCATAGCGGGTCGAGTACGACGTTCCCTTGAATTCGGGGAAAACAGGGAAATGCGGTTCGCTATCCCGCACAGGCGAGCGCGAGGACTCGCAGTCTTCCAGAAGCATGATCCATCCCAGGAAAGGGCGTGGGGCCTCTTCGCCAAGTGCTCCTTCCCGGTAGGCGGTCCAGAAGTCATGAGCGGTTCCAATGGCCTCTTCGGATCGGTTGTTGAAGTTGTTGCCGAAAGACGGCCCAACCTGGGACTTGAATTCAAGAGCGGCGACAAGCTCTCCGCGGTACACGACCAACATGTCCCAGAGCTTCGTCGGACGGAAGAAGCTAGGTAGCGTCAGTACACGGCGCTGCACACAGATATTGGCAAGCGGTAGACCATTGGCTGCGACGAGCTCATGCGCCAACTCTACAAAGCCGTCCATGTTCTTACCGGCCGTGACGGCTCCACGCGCGCCTGAATCAGTGTTACCCGATGCAATCTGCTTGGCCATCGCGGATTCACGGTTGCCCAAAAGAGCTTCACAGCCTGTCGGGCACACGCTTCGTAATTGGCAAGATCAAGACTCATTGCCTGCGGCGCCTCCTTCGATCAATGCCAGATCGGACGCATTAAACCCGTAGAGCTTGGAGACACTCTCATTAAGGCTGTGCCGGTCGTGCGTCTCGGCATAGGCAGCCAAGCGGTCCCGTAGATCGCTGCTTACTTCCGACCACCTTGGAATCCTGATCTTGCGTAGATACTGCGCCTGAAACCGCAAATAGCCGCCCCGCATGCGTGTGCAATAGAGAGCAACGAAGAGTCGCGCGATTCCAGAGCACATAACGGCTTGCAAGGCATGTACATCCCATTCGCTGGAGATAATGTAATAGAGGTTGTGATGAGGATAGAGCTTGCCTTCCTCGTATACGATTGAAGCATCCCCTTTGATGTCCGGGATCAGGAGTTTCTCGCGGTAGGTAAGCTCGGGGTAAATACGGTCAATCGTGCGATACCAGTCGCGCGGGTTCTTTTCGGCCACATGGCGGCCTGCGATTTGTTCCCGATGTTCTCCAAGATAGGTGCGGAGCTTCGGAAAATCCTCAAGATCGACAAGCTTTCCATCGTCACCGAAAGGATTGACGATACCTTTGCCGCGCCAAGCCACATGGCCATCGAGGATATCTCGGGTCATTACAAGCGGAAGCTTGCGTGACGGCTCGACATCGAGGCTGTCAAAGTCGCCTATGAAAGCCTTGTCGGCTCCGGTCGCAACGCCGATCCCGACCTTGCATCCTGCATCCTCCAGAGCAGGGAACTGCGCCTCAAGGCGGCGCACAAGGGCGAGTTCGTCGAAGGAATCGAGCACCCAGGGCTCACCGTTGAGTGCTACTTTTTCGATCTCGCGGACCTTGCTTGCCTCTGGCAGCTGGGGAGCGGTCAGATCGGCGGCCAGGGAAGCAAGGAACGAAGGCTCGATATTTGGGCGCGCGTAGACACGGGTCGCGTCCGCGGGGTTCCTTTCTATAATGGTAATCGCTGGATAGGCGCTTACGTCATCGTGAAAGGCGTCCGTGCCGACCATATCGACATAAATTTTAAGGCTGTAGGATTTGCTGACGATCTCCCGAAGCTTCTTACCATACTTGTTTTTCATCCAACGGTCGGCGCAGATGAAGCCGAGTTGTCCTCCCTGCCTTAGCAAGCCAAGGGAACGCTCGATGAATGGCACGTAAATATCGGCGCGGTCGTATATGGTGCGGTAGCGCTGCCGGTACTCGCTCATGAGCACGTCCGGGATGCTCTCCTGGCGCAGGTAAGGCGGGTTTCCGAGGACATGCGTGAAGCCTGACTGCAGATCGGTCAGAAGGAAATCGTCTTGGATCATCCAAGCATTACAGAGACGATCGGCGTCTGCAGGCTCGATACCTGATTCGACAAGCTTGTGAGCGACAAGATTGCGTGTCTTCTCGAATGTCTTACGGTGTAGCTCAACAGCACAAATTGCATTCCCGAGATCTTGGAAACTGAGCTTGTCTTGAAGATGCGCTGCCTGGATTAAACGATCGAGCGCCGGGATTAGGAAGTCGCCATCTCCGAAGGACGGTTCGAGAAGCCTGTAGTCGAAGAGCGGAGCGGATTCTTTATAACCGCTGATATCGAGAATAAAATCAACTACTTCACGGCGAGTGAAGATAGCACCGCGCTCTTCAATGCCTGCTTGCGTTGCCAGTTTTTCAACAGCTTGTATAACGGCGCAGAAGCTATGAAGGGCCGGGGTATTCGAGGGACCCGACGGTGTGCCAAGACGCGCTTGTGCGGCGGATGTTTCTTCATCCGTGTTTCTCCAATCTGAGAGGGCGCATCTGACGGTCGAAGACATTCGGATTTCATCCTGATTGCGTTTTTCAGTTCTTCCGGTCTGCAGTGTCTATTCGCTGCGCATCGCGGATGAGCGCCGCGGATCGGTAGAAACCGTGGGCCATTTTGGTGAAGGGGGTGAGCAGGAAGAAAGCCAGCACGGCCCCGAGATGGAGAGCCAGCAGGGCGGGCATCAGCGGTGTTTGCCCTAAGCCGTAGAGGAGCAGGCCCGACAGCCCGGCAAACCCGAGCAAGAGAACAAAAGCCTTCTCCCCGCCCCAGGCCCGAACATCTCCAAGCGCAGGGTCGGATTGCC
Source organism: Rhodospirillales bacterium (assembly GCA_014324045.1). GTDB lineage: Bacteria > Pseudomonadota > Alphaproteobacteria > Kiloniellales > JACOMY01 > JACOMY01. Next base: position 41,157 of record JACOMY010000028.1, read on the forward strand.
GCTTGAGTACAGCCATCCAGCCGCAGCCGATCGTCAGGAGAATACCGCCGGGCACTCCAAGGAGCTTCGGCAGAGACCAGAACCCGTAAGGCGCGTGCAGGTCAAAGCCGTAATGCATTGCTGTCCCGGCCGAGGTGGAGGCAAAGCACAACAAAAACCCATACAGAATCGCCTGATGGGCGTAGCGGCGGGCGTGACTGAAACGATCCTCATCCTCGAAATTGCAGCCTTCGCCATGGCCTGCCGCCAGGTCTTTCATCCGAACCGCTTTGCCGAACGCGGTCATCAGATGAGACAGTCGGACCCTCTGACCCCCCACCGAGCGCCAATAGCGGCGCAGCCCAATGCCGATGCTGACCGAGGGCAGCAGGAAGGCGGGGACAAAGATCGCCACCATCGCGGTATGGGACAGCGTCGCATAGAAGCCGTCGCCATTGCCGCCGAGGCCGCGTATCGCCCAGAGGATCAGCGCAAAGCCCAGCACCGAAACCAGCGCAACGGCGCCGCCATGAGTGTGGAACCTGCGTGCCAGAAGTTGCGGCCAGGCAAAGCTTTCCCAACTGTCGCGGCGCACTTCGGCCAGGGCGGCGGGCAGGTTCAGGTCGAACTCATGCGGGGCAGTATATTGGCAGGCATAGTAGCACCCCCGGCAGTTGTGGCAGAGATTGGCCAGTTGGACAATGTCGCCATCCGAGAAGGCACGCCCCGCATGCATGGAGGGGAAGACGGAACAATAGCCCTCGCAATAGCGGCAGGCATTGCAGATCCCGGCCTGACGGCGGGCTTCCTGTATAAGATCAAGGGTCTGCATGCTTTGCGGCCTCCGCCCCTGCGATACGTCCGAATACGGTGCCGACGGTCATGCCGAACCCGGCCAGGTATCCTTGACCCAGAATGGATCCGGCCATCGTCTCCCCGGCGGCCCAGAGGTTTTGAATGGGGCCTTCCGCCGTACGGCATTGGGCGCGGTCATCGACCTTGAGCCCCAGATAGGTAAAGGTCACCCCGGTGCGCAGGGAATAGCCGTAAAAGGGCGGCTCGGCGATGGGGCGCGCCCAGTTGGTCTTGGGCGGATTCAGCCCAGTGGTGGCCACGCCGTCCAACTCGGTCGGGTGGAAGGCGGAGGTATCGCCACAGGCGGCGTTGAATTTCTCGACCGTGGCGCGCAGCTTGTCCGCGCGCAGACCCATCTTTCCGGCCAGATCTTCCAGACTGCCGGCCTTTATGGGCGGAAAGACCGATGGCATGAACAGGTTGATCGACTTCGCGTCGATGATCGCGTGCCCCACCTGATCGGGCTGCGCCGCTACCAGCCGGCCCCAGATCGCATAGCGTTTGGGCCAGACATCTTCGCCCTCGTCATAGAACCGTTCGGCATTATTGTTGACGACGATGGAAAAGGGTACACAATCCAACCGGGTCACGATGCCACCGTCATATTTCGGCGCGCGCCCGTCGATGGCCACGGCGTGGCACTGATCAGCGTCCCCGATGCTCTCCACCCCTTGATCCAAAAGATCGGCCAGCACGGCACCGCGATTGTAAGGCGTGCCACGGATCAGGAAATTCTGCGCCGCCGGCCCCCAGGCGCGGGTCAGCCAATCGATATCCGCCTGAAACCCGCCCGAGGCCACGACAACTGCCTTGGGCGAGAGGCTATGGCCTTCGCTCCGATGGGTGTAATCGACGCGGGCGATCCGGTCGCCTTGCAGTTCCAGATGGGTGACGGCGGCCTCATAGAGCACATCCACCCCCAGCTTTGCGGCCGTGCGGTAATAGGCGTTCACCAGGCTCTTGCCGCCGCCCATGAAGAACGCATTCGTGCGGGCCAGCGACAGGGTACCCGACAGCGGCGGCTGAAAGCGCACGCCACGGTCCTGCATCCAGGACAGGCAGTCCTTGCTGGTGCGGATAGCGAGCCGGGCCAGCTGCTCGTCCGTCTTGCCGCCCGTAACCTGCAGCAGATCGGCCAGGTATTCCTCTTCGGTGTAGTCGTCTATCAAGGGCCCCAGCGGCCCGCGATGCATACAGCGGAAATTGCGGGTGTGGCGGGAGTTGCCGCCGCGATAGGCCTTGGGCGCAGTTTCCAGGATCAACACCCGTGCCCCCGCCTCCGCCGCTGTCATCGCCGCAGAAAGCGCCGCGTTGCCGCCACCTATTACCGCTATGTCGTAGCGCTCTGTCATGCTGTCCTCCCGGTTAGGCCCGCACTAGCCCCAGCGTTCCAATTTGACAAGTGACGCTATTGCAGCAATTAATGCGCTATGCGCATCGATTTCGATTTTGGCGATCTCGAAGCCTTTCTGGCGGTCAAGGAGACCGGCAGTTTTCATGCGGCGGCCGAGACACTGAACCTGTCTCAATCGGCCATCACCCGGCGGTTAGCGAAACTGGAACAGGCGCTCGACACGCAATTGTTCGAGCGTACGACCCGTAGCGTGAAACCCACGCTTGCGGCCAAGCGGCTGCAGGCACGGGCAGAGGAAATTCTGGCAGGGGCGCATGAAACCACACGGGCGATGCGAGACGAAACTGTTGCAGTCGCCCACCAAAAAGAACGGCTCGTCACCGTCGCCACGCTTCCGACCTTGGTGTCACGGCTTGTGCTACCGGCGCTCACGCGGTTCAGGGCAGATGGCAAGGTTGCGCGCCTGCGGATCTTGGACGAGTCCGCCAATCGCGTAGCCGAAGCGGTCGCCGGGGGCGACGCGGATTTCGGCCTCTGCTCACTTCCGGCCCTCGAACCGGCAACCCTTTTCGAACCGCTCTTCGATGACCGGGTTGTTTTGGTTCTGCCAAAGCAACATCCGCTGGCCGGCCGGCATCGGGTCAGCCTGCGCCAACTTACCGCTACGCCGCTGATCTTGCCTGCGCGGGGAACCGGAAACCGAGTGCTTATCGACGAGGCCATGGCCCGTGCGCGCACGGCAATTCACTGGGCAATGGAGGTTGGGCGCAGCACCACGGCAATCGAGTCGGTCCTAAAAGGCTTCGGTGCCGCCCTGTTGCCGGAGACCGCTCTCACCTCGCCGCTGGCATCGAGTGTTGCGTGCTGTGTGCTGGACGGCCTTAATATCGCCCGCCCGGTCGGTTTGCTGTCGCGCGCCGGACAGGTTGAAACGGCTTCGGTTACTGCGCTGAAATCTGCAATTCGACTATCGGTCTGAAAAACAGGTCACCGGCGTCGAAATCCTGTCCCGGCTTCAGCTCTTCTTCGGTGCCTTGAACAGATCCTTGCGCAGTGTCATAAGCGCGCCGGGGTCGATCTTGGCCTGAACGACCGTGGTTTGGCCACTGGCAATCGCCGTTTGCAGTGCGGGGCCCATTTCGCCCGGTCCCTCGACCCAGATGCCCTTGCCGCCGCAGAGCTCGGCAAACTTATCGTAACGGGGAGATGCGATCTCCGCCCCCAGCAGCCGTCCGCCGTAGAACTCCTGCTGATAGGCCTTCTCGGCGCCCCATGCCTCGTTGTCGAGCACAACGGCGACCACCGCTAGCCGATGCTGAATGGCGGTTTGGATTTCGATCATCGTGTATCCTGCCGCCCCATCGCCCATAACCGCGACAACGGGGCACTCGGGGGCGGCGGCCTTGGCGCCAATCGCTGCGGCAAGCCCAAAACCGACGAGCCCGAAATCCAGCGGGGTAATCAGGCTCATCGGCCGATAGTGGGCCAAGCGGTCGGCAGCCTGAAGGCAGGTATTGCCGGTATCCAGGGTGACGATGGCATCTTTGGGAAGCGCTGCGCGGATCTCGCCCAAGGCACGGCGTGGATGCATGGGCAGGGTCTCGATCGCGGCTTCTTCGCCGCGTTCGTCCTGCAGACTTTGCATGTCGGTCTTGAACAGGGCCCGCCAGGCGTCGCATTGCGGCTTGCTTGCGATAGCCGTCAGCGCTTCGGCGGTTAGACGTGCATCCCCTTGGGCTGCGATCTCGGCCGGGAAGTAACGGCCCACGGCGGAGCCTTCGATATCCACCTGGGCGATGCGCGTGTCCGCACCCACGTAATCGTTGCTGTGAAACGTCGAGTTGAAGCCGAGCCGCGCGCCCAGAACGACCATTGCGTCGGCTTCGCGCGTCAGACGGCTGGCCACGCGGTTGCCGCGCGGCCCGGCTTGCCCCGCAAACCAGGGATGGCCATGTTCCATCACATCGGCATGGCCGGTCGAGGCGACAACAGGCACCTCCAGCTTTTCTGCCAGCGCGGTCACAGCATCGCGCCCGGCCCCCCATTTCAAGCCGCCACCGGCAAAGATCACCGGGCGCTCAGCCTCTTCGAGCAAAGCTGCGATGGCCGCGACATCGTCGGAAGACGCCGGCCCGGGGCGGGCGATGTTGATCGCGACAGGGGCGATCGCGGGTATCTCTTCGGCAAAGAGATCGCGCGGCACATGCAGCACGACAGGCCCCCGCCGCCCGCTGTTGGCCAGCCGAATGGCGTCCTCCAGCATCGGGGCAAGACGCGAAGGGTCCGTCACCATGACCGAGCGTTTGCAGATCGGGGCGAACAGGGCTACTTGATCGACCTCCTGAAAGGTATCCTTGCCCTGATCGGCGCGGGTGATGGCCCCGGCAATTGCGACCAGCGGCGAATAGGCCAGCTGCGCCTCGGCCACGGCGGTTTCCGGCGGCACGTTCGTCCCGCGCGCCGACATAAGAGATCCCGCCGCCTCGATACATGGCGTCGTAAAGCTCCAGCATCGACCCGCCCAAGAGGCCGAATACCCTATCGATGCCGTTGGCTTTCAGTACCCGGTAGACAGCCTCGCCACCGTCGATCCGCTCTGTCATGTGTCTTTGCTTTCCTGCGGAAGCCCTCGTGCCGGCATGCTATCAGCGGTGGCCGGCTACGCCCTTACTGGGGTGGCGATGCCCGGCACCCCGATTGTCTCCGGCCAAGCCTCCTTGGGCCGATTTTCCAAACCGATGGCCCCTGTGCCGGGCTGCGGGCAGAACCTTCAAGGCCGCGCTCTGCGGGTTTCCCGGGGTTTTCATGCTCTAGTCTTCCGATCGGGGGCGCAGGTTTTGCGGATCGAAGACGGCATCCTCATGCACGCTCACAGGGTAGCTCCGGTTCAGGAGCTGCACCGACAGCCCATTGTGGGGCGTGCCTTTACGCACGAACAGCCAGCCGAGGGATTTTTGCACGCTATAGCCATAGCCGCCCGATGTGGTCAGGCCGACGGGCTTGTCACCCAGCAAAACAGGCTCCCCTCCGTGAATGTCGATAGCGGTGGCGTGCAGTTCGGCATAGAGCAATTCCCATTCGGGCGCCCAAGCCAGCAGCGCCTCCTTGCCGATGAACCCACGTCCCTCGCTGACCACGAAACGATCGAGCCCCACGTCGAACGGACCGACATCGGTGGTCATTTCACCGCTGGCGCGATAGGCTTTTTCCATGCGCATCCCGTTGAAGGCATAGGACCCAAGATCGGTCAAGCCGTGTTTGGCGCCGGCTTCGAAGAGGGCATCATAAAGTGCGCCGATCCGTTCGAGCGGCGCGTGCAGCTCCCAGCCCAACTCGCCTACAAACGACACCCGCAGCGCGTAACAGGGAAGGCCGGCCACGGCGATCTCTTGCCCGGAAAGCCACGGGAAGGCGGCGTTGGACAGATCGGCGTCGGTCAGTTCCGCCATGATCTTGCGCGCTGCCGGACCGGACATGGCTAACATTCCCCAATCGGAGGAACGATCGGTCATGTGCACATCCTCGCCGGGGCGGATGTGGGATTGGATCCAGTCGAAATCCGGTTTGGCGCGGGCGATGGGCGAACCGGTAAAGAAACGATCCCCGGCGATGCGCCAGATGGTGATTTCTGTCTCGAACCGGCCCTGTTCGGTCAAGAGATGATTGAGGCTCATCCGCCCATCCTTGCCGGGGATGCGGTTGGCGGACAGACGATCCAGCAGCGCACCCGCATCCCGGCCCGCGATCTCGAACTGCGCAAAGGCGCAAAGATCGATAACGCCGGCGGCTCCGCGGGTCGCTTCGGCTTCGGCCAGAGCGTTGGCGTGCCAGTTCCGATGGCCCCAGCCGATCTCTTCGATCTCACCTACTGCGCCGAAATAGCGGGGGCGCTCCCAGCCGGCCACTTCGCCGAACACCGCGCCCTTGGCAGCCAGTCGGTCATACAGCGGATGGCGCTTGAGCGGCCGCAGGCTGTCGAGCTGCTTGCCGGGACAGGGCGTGTCATGGCGGCGCATGAACTCGTCCTTGGTACGTTCGACGATGAAACGATCGGTCGCAAAATCGCCGTAGCGGCGGGGATCCATAGAGCGCGTGTTGATCTCGGTCTCGCCATGCACCATCCAGTCGGCCAGCACCTTGCCGGCCCCGCCGCCCCAGGCCAGCCCGATGGAGGATCCGCAAGCCAGCCACACATTCGGTGCACCGGACGGCCCCACCAACATGCCGCCATCGGGCGTGTGGGTGATCGCGCCGCGTACTGCGCGCTTGATGCCCAACTCGGCCAGAATGGGCATCTTGTCGAAGGCCACTGTCAGGAAGTCGCCGATGCTGTCGTAGTCGGCTTCGAAGAGTTCATTCTCCGCCGCCCAGGGAGCCCCCTCGGGCCTTTCCCAGACCGTGGGGCAGACATGACCTTCGTAAATCCCGATCAGGCCCGATTGCTGCTCTTGCCGGATATAGCCGCCATAGGCGTTGTCGCGTATGACAGGCAGTTCGGGCAGGCCCTGGAATTCGGGAACCCTATCGGTGACAAGGTAGTGATGCAGGCAGGATACGGAGGGAATTTTCAACCCGAACCATTCTCCCACCTGATTGGCATAAGAGCCTGCGGCGATCACCACATGTTCGGCCAGCACAGCGCCCTTTTCGGTTTTTAGCAGCCACATATCGCCCTTGCGGCTGGCCCCGGTGACCCGGTTGTGCCGTTCGATCCTGGCCCCGCGCGCGCGGCTGGCGGCAGCCAGCGCCATGGTCACGCCGGAGGGGTCGATATGGCCGTCCTCGAAGGTCTGCACGGCGGCCTTGATGTCGCTGGTCTTGTAGAAGGGGTTGGCCTTTGCGACCTCTTCGGGGCCGGCCAGTTGCATGGGCAGATCGAGCAGCTTGCCCACGCCCATGATGGATTTCATCCAATCCACCTCGTCGTTGGTGGTGGCGATTCGGAATCCGCCGACCTCGTGCCAGCCGATGCTCTGGCCGGTCTCGGCCTCCGCCCGCTTGTAGATCTCGATCGAGGTCTTGTTGATCCAGCCGGCGATGCGGCTGCCGACCGCATGGGCGATCTGACCTGCCGCATGCCAGGTCGAACCGCTGGTCAGCTCTGCTTTTTCCAACAGGATTGTATCGGTCCAGCCGTTTTCGGCCAGCTGGCACTGGGCGGCAACGCCCATGATGCCGCCGCCGACGATGGCAACTTGAGCGGTACGGACTGCATCAGTCATGCGCAAATACTTCTTTGGCGGGTTTGAGCGCGGCACGGGCCGCGAAACGGATGCAGGCGATTTCAACCTCAAAGCCTTCGACACTATCGCTGTTCGCCAGCCGGTCGAGCGGCGCATCGATCATCGCCAGGGCCAGCGAGCGCCCGAAACGATAGGACCATGCCGCAGAGGTCACCTGTCCGACGACCCGGTCCTCGAGGTAAACCGGCTCGTCATGGATCGGGATGGCGTCGGGGCTGTCGAACAGCAAGGAAACGATCTGCCGTGCGGGGGGGCGATCTTGCAAGGCATCCTCGCCCACAAACCCGGTGCCGAAAGCGCAGAAGGCACCCAGCCCTGCCTCTTGCGGAGTGGTGCCGGGGGTCAGTTCGTGGCCGAAGGCACGAAAACCGCTTTCGATCCGCAGACTGCCGCTGGCATAAAGCCCGGCATGATCGGCCCCGGCAGCGGCTAAAGCCTCATGCGCAGCCATGGCCATTTCGGCGGGTATATAGAGTTCGTAGCCCTCTTCGCCGGTAAAACTCAGCCGCCCGGCCCATCCGCGCGCCAATCCGATCTCGATCGGGGCAAAGTGAAACCGCTTCAGAGCGGGGACAGGCCCGTTCGAGGTGGCCTGCAAGAGGCTTCGCGCCTGCGCCCCGGCCAGTCCGAGAATGGCATAGCCGCTGGTAACGTCGGTGAATTCCACCCGGAAATCGCCGCGCGTCTCGCGCATCCGTTTGAGATCGCGCACCACCTCGCCGGCGCCCACGATCAGCAGATAGCTATCCGGCCCGTGCCGCTGGACGGTGATGTCGCTTTCCACTCCGCCGTGCCCATTCAGGATCTGGCTATAGGCGATGCGGCCTTCGGCAATGTCCATCTGCGCCGCGCATAGACGGTTGAGGAAGGCCATCGCCTCCGGCCCCTGCACCATGATCTTGCCAAAGGCGGACTGGTCCAGAATAGCCGCCCCCTTGCGGCAGGCCTCCACCTCCCGGCCCACCTGATCGCGCCAGGCCGGCACACCGAATCCGAGCGGCAGATGGGCGGCCTTGCCGCCGAAATGCACGGCCCGTTCCCAGCCACCACGCGATTCGAACCGCGCACCGACAGCCGCCAGCCCGCCATGGATGGGGGAGCGGCGCTGCCCACGGGCGGTCTCCATCGAACGGCCCGGATAAGGGTTGTCGTAGTGGCGGCCTAACACCTCGGGGATGCGGGCCTCAAGCGCGCCCAGCACGTTCATCTCGGGGCTGAAACGGCGTATATCGACCTCGTTCAACTCCATCGTCGGCTCGCCCGCAACGATCCACTCGGCCATCGCCTTACCGGCGCCGCCCGCCAAGGCGATACCGGTGGAGTTCATGCCGCCGATCAGGAACAGCCCCGCTACCTCGGGGCTTTCGCCCAGCATGAATTGGCTGTCGAGGGTAAAGCTTTCGGGACCGTTGAGCAGCATCCGCACCTCGGCCCGCTTCAGCGCCGGGATGCGGCGCAGAGCGTTCTCCATCATCGGCATGAAGTGGTCCCAGTCTTCGTTCAGTAGATCGAAACTGAAGTCGGCCGGCAGATCGCGGGTGGAGATACCCTTGGCATGCGGCTCGAACGAGCCGACTAACAGCCCTTCCACATCGTCGCGGGCGTAGAGGAAGGCATCCTGATCGTTCAGCGTGGGCAGATGCGCGCCCTTGCCGAGGGCCTGCACCTCGGCCAGCGGTTTGGTCAGGATGTAGAAATGTTGGCAGGCGTAAAGCGGCATATGGGCGCCTGCCATGGCGGCCACCTCGCGCGACCAGAGCCCGCAGGCGATCACCACCTCTTCGGCCTCGATGGCGCGGTCGCCCAGCTCGACGCCGGAAATTCGCCCCCCCTTCTTTTGCAGGCCGGTAACGGCGCTGTCCTCGAATATCCGCACCCCCCGCGCCTGCGCGCCCTTACTCAGCGCCAGCGCCAGATCCGAGGGGTTCACCCGCCCATCCGCCGGGGACCAGACCGCGCTGATCACATCCTCCGCCTCGATCAGCGGCCAGAGTTCCTTGGCGCGCGCGGCATCGATAACCTCGGCCTCCAGACCGAAAGCCCGCCCCAGCGACACCTGACGCTTGATATTGGTCAGTCGGTCCGCGCTGGTCGCCAGCGTCAGCGATCCGGTCTGGATCCAGCCTGTGGCCTGTCCGGTCTCGACCTCAAGCTCGCCATAGAGCTCGATGGAATAGTCGATCAGCTTGGTCAGGGTAGCGGAGGGGCGCAAGCGGCGTACCAGCCCGGCAGCGTGCCAGCTGGTACCGGAAGTAAGCTTCGAGCGTTCCAGAAGGACGATATCCTGCCGCCCCTCGCGCGCCAGATGATAGGCAACGGAACAGCCGATAACGCCGCCGCCGACAACGACTGTACGGGCATGGCTGGGAAGGGTCACGCGGCAATCGCTCCGGCCTCGGTCAAATCGCCCAGCACCGCGTCGAAAATCCCGACTGCTTCGTCGATCAGGGCGGGGGTGTGGGTATTCGAGGTCACGCAGGAGGTAAAGGACATGAAATCCACCCCCCGCGCCAGCAGGCCGCTGCGCAGTCCCTGCACCAGCGCAGGCGTTGCAGTGCGGATTCGCTGGGCGCTGAGGCCCTCGATGGCGGTGCTGCCGAAATAGAGATGACAGGTAGAGCTGTCGCCATATGCCAGCGCCTTTATTCCGCGCCGGGCAAAGGCGGCGTTGACCCCCTCGCGCAGCCGTGCGGCCATGGCATCGGCCTGCGCCTGTACCTCGCCGGTGGAGAGCAGCCGCATCGCCGCAACCGCCCCGGCGGCCACCATCGGGGCTGCATTGAAGGTGCCCTTGTGGCTGACGGCGGGGGCCAGGCCCTCCACCGTCCGGCTGGGATCGAGCAATGCCATGATATGGGCTTTGCCGGCCAGAGCGCCGCCGGGCAGCCCGCCGGTGACAACCTTGGCTAGGGTGGTCAGATCCGGCACCACGCCGTCGCGGGCTTGGCGCCCGCCGGGGGACCAGCGAAAGCCGGTGATCACCTCGTCGAAGATCAAAACCTTGTCAAGCTCGTCCGCCATGGCCCGGATAGCCGGCAGAAAGCCATCCGGCAAGGGAACCGAGCCGTAATTCGCCCCCGATGCCTCGACAAAGATTGAGCCGATCCCAGGGTCGCGGTCGAGGCGCTCGGCAATCGCCTCGAGGTCCGGCGGGGCCACCGCGGTCAGATCGCTAATGGCCTGCGGCACGCCCAGAGAAGGTGGCCTGTCGGTACCGGGTTTCGACCCTTTCAGCAGCATGTCATGCCAGCCGTGGAAATGCCCGTCGATGCGCAGCACCTTGTCCTTGCGTGTATGGGCCCGTGCCACCCGCAGGGCCAGCATAGTGGATTCGCTCCCCGATCCGGTAAAGCGCACCCTTTCGGCAGAGGGGACCAGCCGGTGGATCCACTCCGCCCATTCGATCTCGAGCGGGTGACAGTCGCCGCTGTAGGGCGTCTTGGTCAGTTGCCGTGCAACCGCCTCCATCACCTCAGGGCAGGAATTGCCCAGCAGCTGGCTTGCCGCGCCCAGCTTGAAATCGATGTAGCGCTTGCCTTCGACGTCCCACTTTTCCGCTCCCAGAGCCCGGTCGATATAGACCGGATGCGGTGCCTTGTAGCGCAGCTCGTGGCTAACGCCGCCGGGCATGATCCGCCGGGCACGATCCGAAAGCGATTGGTTGCTGGGCATGGCGCGCTCTTGATGCTCCTAATGACTGAGGATAATGGCTTTAGGCAGGGCATAGGCGGCCAGCCCCGCCAGCCCCTTTTCGCGGCCGATGCCGCTGTGCTTGACGCCGCCGAAGGGAATGCTATCGCCGCCCTTCAGAAATCCGTTCACGAACACCTGGCCGGCCTCGAGCCGGCGGGCCAGGCGCAGGGCTTGGGTCGCATCGGCGCTGTAAATTCCCGCCACCAGCCCAAAGGCTGTGCCGTTTGCCAGAGCCAGGGCTTCGTCGGGCCCATCGCAGCACTGGGTGACAAGCACCGGGCCGAACACCTCGCACTGGGCGATCTCGGCAGCGGGCGGCACCGCGGTAAAGATCGTCGGCGGGTAGAAATAGCCGGCACGGTCGGGGCGCTGTCCGCCGGTGATACAGGTCAAGCCCGCTGCCTTGGCGCGTTCGACGAAACCTTCGACCCGGTTCCGCTGATTGGCAGAGACCAGCGGTCCGAGGTCGGGATCCTCTAGCGGATCCCCCATTTGCATGGCTTCGCCCAGGGCGGCGATCCTGGCTACCAGCGCGTCATGCACGGACCGCTGACAGATCAGCCGCGCCCCTGCGGTACAGATCTGCCCCGCGTTAAAGAAGATGCCGTGCGCCACGTCTTTGGCGGCGGCCTCCAGATCGGCGTCCGCTAACACGATCACCGGGGATTTGCCGCCCAACTCCAGCGTCACCCCGGCCACCGGGACAGCTGCGGATTGCATCACCTTGCGGCCGCTTTCGGTGGAGCCGGTGAAGGTCACATGCGCAATATCGGGATGGCCGGCAAGCGCAGCGCCGATCTCGCCGCCGCCGCAGATCACGTTGAACAGGCCGGCAGGCAGACCTGCCTCAAGGGCCCATTGCGCAAGCGTCACTGCGCTCAGCGGGGTCAGCTCGGAGGGTTTGGCCACAACGCTTGCCCCGGCGGCCAGCGCCGGCGCCACACCCCGCGCCAGGGTCGAGAGTGGATAATTCCAGGGCAGGATATGCGCGGTCACGCCGACCGGCTCAAGCAGGGTCAGCGCGGTCCGCTCCCCGCCCAGAGGGATGGTCTCGCCGTTCAGCTTATCGCAGGCACCGGCATAGAAGCGGAAGTAATCCGCCGCGCGGATTACATCGCGCCGCGCCTGTGCAAGCGGCTTGCCCACATTGCGCGCCTCGATCGCGGCCAGCTGGCCGGCGCGCTCCTCGATCAGCGCGGCCAGCCGCATCAGCACCTTCGCCCGCGCGGCCGGCGCCCTGCCGGCCCAGACCGGCAGGGCAGCCTTGGCGCCGGACACGGCCAGTCGCAATTGATCCTCCGAGGCATCGCGGGTGCCATGCCAGGGCTGTGCGCTGGCCGGGTCGATCAGGATGCGCTCCGGCCCGGCCCCGTCACAGCCGGCGCCGTCGATGAAAAGGTGCGCCAGCCCCAGGGCCGGCTGCGGCTGGGCTTGTGTTGCGGTCATGCCGTCCGGCCCATTTGCGTCCGGCCGATCCGAATGTTGAACCGCGCACGGATGGCCCGGTCGGTTTCGTCGGAAATATGCATCGGGAAGTGCAGGGCAAGCAACTCGCGCGCCTTGTCCCGCGCCACCTCGCCGATGGGGCGCGCGCCGTCCTCCTCCCATTCCCTCGGGGTTCGCCGGTCGCCGATATGAGGGTAGAAATAGTCCGATTTCATCCGGCCGTAGGTATGCCGATGCCCCAGATAATGCCCTTCGCCCCTGCAGACTTCGGCGATGACCTCGGCACCTATGTTTTCCGCCGTCACCTCGACGCCGCGCAGGCTGCGCAGGATATTGCCCAGCATGTCGTTGTCGGTGACGTAGGCTTCCAACGCGACCCCTAAGAGACTGGCCTGCATCCCGCAGGACTGCGTGATCAGGTTGGAACCGGCATGCGCGGCCGAGGCCACGGCGAGGTTCTTTTCGCTGCCGTATTGTGCATCGAGTGTCTTGGAGTCGGTGATCCCGGCAATCGAGGTCGTAGGCAGGTCGTAATACCGGCCCATCTGCGCGGCGGCGGCCATCAGGATGGCCTGCTCGCCCCCGCCTCCGCACATGGAACCGGTACGCAGATCGGCCACCAGCGGCTTGGGGCCGAAAATGGCCGCCACGTTCGGATCGACCAGGCGGGCGAAAACCAGGCCTGCCAGCGTTTCGGCCACCGCCTGCACCAGCGACCCGGCGATGGTAGCCGGGCTGGTCGCGCCGGCCTGGCCTGCCGAAATAAGCTGTACCGGAAAGCCCGCCCGAATGGCCCGCTCCAGGGTGTCTAGCGCCTCTTCGGCAAAACGCATCGGCGGTACGACATGGCATACCATGACCGTCAGGAAAGGCCGCGCGCGGAAAGCCTCCTCGCTCCCGGCAATCCTGTAACAAAGCTCGGTCAATTGCCTGACGTTCTGCGGCTCCGATACGGAGACCGAGACATGCTTGGAGGTGCCCATCAGGCAGGCATAGGCCGTATTCAGGTCCATGTCGGCCACGTTTTCGATATCGGTGGCCACGATGGAGCGGCTGAAATGATGGATGTTCTCCATCGCATCGACGATCCGCGCCGCATCGTAAAGATCCTTGGCGGTGCCGTTGCGGTAGTGTCCGTCCCGAATATCGAACACCCCCGGTGCGCCGCCGCCCGAACTCATGTGCACGCGCTTGCCCGAGATATCCAGGTTGTGTTTGGGGTCCTGCCCATACAAGACAATGTCGCGCCGCGCTTCGGCGATCGTGCGCTGCACCAGTGCCCGCGGGAACAGCAGACGCCGGTCCTCGTTATAGCTGCCGCCTGCGGCACAGACCTTTTCAATCATGGAAGACGAGGCCTGGCTCAGCCCCAGCGTTTCCAGCAGATGCAAAACCGCTTCGTTCACCTCCGCGCTATCCCGGTCGCTCAAGGGACGGAATGCACCGCCGGACAGCCCCGGCCAGACAGGCGGGATTTCTTCTTCGCTATCGGCAGCCGCAACTCTCGAAGCTCTGCCGCGGCGGCGGGCTTTTCCGGACATGCGATCTCCTGAACAGACTTTGCCCCTGACTAGGCTTTGACTAAGACAGCGGTAACGCAGCCTTCGGCAAAGCGCAAAAACAAGATTCTCTTGCCATAGGTGAGAAAAACTTACTATTTGGCGCCATGTCCAATCTGCCGTCTCTTGCCGCTTTGCGCGCCTTCGCTGCGGCCGCCCGCATGGGCAGCTTCCGGGCGGCCGCGGAAGAACTGCATATATCCCCGACCGCCGTCAGCCATCACATCCGCGGGCTGGAAGCCTGGCTCGGTCTTGCCCTCTTCACCCGGTCCGGCCGCCGGGTTTTGCTGACCGATCGGGGCCTGCAACTGGCCGAAGAGGTCGCAAAGGCGTTTCAGATTTTGGAACAGGCCTGCCGGGCAGCGGCAAACCGCCCGGACCAGGCCCCGGGCAAGATCTTCGGCAAGACCCAAGCCAAGATAAAGATTCGCATCGCCATGGGTCCGAGCTTTGCAACCCGCTGGATGTTGCCGCGGCTATCCGCGTTCGATGCGCAATTTCCCGGGATTGCTGTGGATCTGGTGCAGACACCGCTTTTGGTGTCGCCGCAGAATGTGGATGCAGACATCTTCATCGCCTGGGGGGGCGGCCATTGGCCGGACATGATCGCGCATCGGCTGGTAGACGTGATGGCCGCCCCGGTGGCCAGCCCCAGTCTCTTGGACCGGCTGGGGCATCCGGCAAGGCCCGAGGACTTGCTGGGCTTTCCCATGATCCATCAGCGCGATACCCTGGGCTGGAGCCAATGGTTTGCCTATCGCGGCATTCCGGTCGGCGAATCCCTGTCCGGGCCGATGATCGAGGACACCAATGTCGTCCTTCAAGCCGCCATTGCCGGGCAGGGCCTGGTCATGGGATGGCGGCCGCTCATCGACGGCGAATTGGCGAACCGGACACTCGTACAGCTTTTCGCTGCGGTCCGCAGCGAAATCCGCGCCTACTATCTGATTCGGCACCGGCGCGATACACGGCACGGCGCAATCGACGCCATCTGCAGCTGGCTGATTGGACAAAGTAGTCTGGATCGCTGTAGCCTGAATCAATGTATTCCCGCAAAAGAATTAAAGAATGATTGAAAGACCGGCGGACCGGAGGTCATCGCCCGCACTCTGCAGGACCGCATAGCCGGATCCGGACGCGGCACCGGATCCGGCTGTAGCGGAAACTCAAAGATCGCCGCGCGCCATCTCCCGGGCCATGTAGTCGGCCTGACGCAGCGCCAGGGCGACGATGGTCAGGGTCGGGTTCTCCGCCCCGCCGGTGGTGAACTGGCTGCCGTCCGAGACGAAGAGGTTCGGCACGTCATGCGCCCGGCCGAAGGCATCGACGACGCCGTCGCGCGGATTGGCGCTCATACGGCAGGTGCCCAGGTTGTGGGTGGAGGGATAGGGCGGCGTCGGATAGGTCTGCGTCGCCCCCACCGCGTCGTAGACGGCGCTTCCCTGGCGGTAGGCATGCGCCCGCATGGCGCTATCGTTGGGATGGTCGTTGAAGTGGACGTCGGGAATCGGCAGGCCGAACCGGTCGCGCCGGTCGGGGTGCAGGGTGATGGCATTGCCTTCCTGCGGCATATCCTCGCCCACCAGCCACATCCCGGCCATGTGATCGTAATTATCGAGCGCGCTGGCGAATTCCCGCCCCCAGGCACCGGGATCGAGGAAGGCCGCCATGAAGGGCAGGCCCAGCGACAGGGTTTCCATCTCGTAGCCGCCGGCGAAACCGCGGGAGGGGTCGTGGATCGCCTCGTCCTGGATGATCCCGGCCATGGTCGTGCCGCGGTACATGTGCACCGGCTTGTCGAAGGCGGCATAGACGGAGCCCGTCATGTGGCGCATGTAGTTGCGCCCCACCTGGCCCGAGGAATTCGCCAGGCCGTCGGGGAAGGACACCGAGGCCGAGTTCAGCAGCAGCCGCGGGCTCTCGATCGAGTTACCGGCAACGCAAACCGCGCGGGCCTTCTGCCGGTGCTGGGTTCCGTCCTCGCCGGCATAGACCACGCCGGTAACCTTGCCGCTGCCGTCATGCTCGATCCTCAAGACCTGGGCGTTGGGGCGGACTTCCAGCTTGCCGGTCGCCTCGCCTTTCGGGATGTCGGCATAGAGCGTCGACCACTTGGCCCCGGT
The DNA here is from genome assembly GCA_014324045.1 of Rhodospirillales bacterium. Lineage (GTDB taxonomy): Bacteria > Pseudomonadota > Alphaproteobacteria > Kiloniellales > JACOMY01 > JACOMY01. The sequence continues at coordinate 57,409 of JACOMY010000028.1, forward strand.
TTTGCAGCCCTGGAAGCAAAAGCCGATCTGCTGGCAGGCGCCGCGGCCGTCGCGGGGCTGGCTGTTGATCGCCATATGCCCGGTGTTGCATTCCTTGTAGCCGAGCTTGTCGGCACCGGCCTTCATGATCTTGAAGTTGTTGTTGCCCGGCAGGCCCGGAATAGCGTTGGTGCGGGTAACGCCCAGGCGATCCTCGGCCATAGCGTACCAAGGGGCCATCTCGCTAGCGTCGATCGGCCAATCCAGCAGGTTTGCACCGGCGATGTCGCCGTAGCTGGTCTTGGCTTTCCATTCATGGCTCTGAAAGCGCAGCGAGGCGCCGGCCCAGTGCACGGTGGAGCCGCCGACCGCCTTGACGATCCAAGCCGGCAGGCCGGGAAAGTCCTTGGTCAACCGCCAACCGCCCGTTGCCGTCCGCGGATCGAGCCAGGAGATCTGGCCGAAACTCCCCCATTCGTCGTTTTGGAAATCGGCGATCTCGTGCCGGCCGCCGGCCTCCAGGATCACCGTGCCGATGCCTTTCATCGCCAGTTCCGGCCCCAGAGTGCCGCCACCGGCGCCGGAGCCGACGACGACCACCACGCTGTCGTCGTTCAGATCGAATACTGCAGTCATCTTGCCCTCCCTTAGCCTTAGTTCTTGCCGAGCCAATCGATGTCGTCGAAGCCACGGTAGAGATAGCCCCCTTGCGAGGCCGACTCGCCTTCGTAACCGAACAGCGGCCAGACCTCGGGATTGTTGTAGAGGCCGGTGACCAGGCTGGCGCGCACCCTCTGGAAGAAGGCTTCGCTTTCGATCGCCTGCAGCAGGGCGGTGCGGTCCCGCTCCCAGCCAACCTGGGCGTAAGCAACCCCCTGCGCCGCCTGCGCCGCCCGGTCGAGACCGGCCACACCGGCCTCGAACAAGGCCTTGTCGTCGGCCGAGGCGGCCGCCGCCTGATCGAAGGTCTCGACCGCCTTGGCGTAGAAGCCGTCGGCCAGCCGGTCGTGCGGATAGATGTCCCGGGACATCTGCACCAAGGTGGCGAAGGTGGTCGGCTGCAAAGCCTGGGCATGGGCCGCCCAGGCCGAACCGGCGCCGACGATGGCACCGCCCGGCAGGATTGTCATCGCCACCAGCGATGCACCGCCGCTGCCCAGCAAGCGGCGCCGCGACAGCTTAACTCTCTTGTCTGGTATACGCATCTTGGGTCCTCCCGTTTATTAATCCTCTTGCACGCTGTACTTGACGCATTTACTGCGCACTCGTTCGCTTTACAGTGAGCGCTTTGGCGCTGTTAGTTAGCGGTAACGTCCGTGCTTCTGTAAAACCTCGATCTTGTAGCCGTCCGGATCCTGAACGAAGAAGAACTTAGCCATCAGCGCGCCCTCGCGGTGAAACTCCTTCACCGGCGTCGGCGCCAGGCCGAGACTCTCGAAACGGGCGTGCTCGGCCTCCAGTGCCTCGACGGCGACGGCCAGATGACCATAGCCGCTGCCGTGGCTGTAAGGCTCGCTCTGGCTGCGGTTGACGGTCAGTTCGACCTCGAAGTCGTTCTCCTCGTTGGACAGATAGACCAGGGTGAAGTCTTCGAAGGGAAAACGGTCGGCGACCTCCAGACCGAAGGCCAAGCGGTAGAAGTCGACCGACGCCTTCTCGTCCAGCACGCGGATCATGGTGTGAATTGCCTTGGCCATCGCTGCGGATCTCCTGTTACCTGCTCGCGGTTTCGAGAAAGAGGATGATGCGCCGGCGGATCTCGGGATCGGCCTGGCTGTACATCATGTAGCTGTCTTGCGAAAGGGTCTTGGGATCTTCGAGGTACCGGTCCAGCAGCGCCGGCGTCCAATGCCGCTGCTCCGCCTTAAGACCTTCGGAATAGGCAAAGCCGGGCAGGCCGCCGATCGGCCGTTCGAACAGCCCCCAGAGGTTTGGGCCCTGGCGGCGGCCGCCGCCCTTTTCCACCGTATGACAGGCCATGCAGTGCTGCTTGAACAGCGCAGCCTCCTCGGCCCTTGCCTCCGATGCATATCCCCCCAATACCCCCAGCGGCACCGCCGATAGAACGGCGGCAAGAAGTAGCTCCCCAAGAAACAAGAAATAGCACCCCGGGCTTGGGTTTCGCCTAGCACCCATCATAGGCAATAGCCTAAGGCCGCGGCTGGCGCCCGGGGTGTTATCCGCCTACTACATCGAAAAAAAAATGCCGACCAGGCTGGAATGGGTTAGGCCGGAACCGCTTCTCCGGCTTGGCAGGCGGCCGCTCCGAGGGCTTGCCGGTCGAAGTCCAGCTCCAGGAAATTCAAGCAGCAGCAGCGCAACAGCGAGGCAAAATTCCCGACCTCCCCATGGATCTCCAGCGCCTCTTCGTAGAGCAGAGACAGGAACCTGCCCATCGCCATGCCTTGAACCTCGGCGATCTGCTCCAGGACCGCCCAAAAACGCGCCTCCAGGCGGACAGAGGTCGAATGCCCCATCAGCCGGACCGAGCGCGTCTCGAAAGCATAGTTTGCCGGGTCCTGCCCAGCGAAGACCCTACACATCGCCAATCCTCCATCCGCATTCTTTATTGGCCGGGGGCTTGAGACTACGGCCGCAGCCTCAAGCCCTCAGCGGCCCTGAAGCGTCAGTCTAACGCCCCGCTTGCCGGCGGCGCAACGCAGGGCACTCCCGGGCAGGGCACTGGGAACAGACAACGGGAACTAGACAAGAGGAAATAGACAAAAGGAACGGACAATTCCCGCCGGAATTGGCGGGGTACGGCAGGCCGGGAAAATCCGGGCGCCCTCCCTTGTTTTGCCGGCCCCCTTGTTTGCCTGAAGGACGGCTGCAGGGGTGCTGCAAGGCTCTTGCAAGGCCGTTGCAGGGGTCTTGCAGTGCTCTTGCAAGCCCCTTGCCGGAGCTGTTCCGCACTGGCTGTGGCTTGCGCGTCGGCGGCGGTTCCGGATCGGGCAGCCCTGCCAGCACCCGCTTCTAGACTGGGGGCCGGCTGGAGCGGCAGCCCATGAAGCTGCCCCCCGAGCGCGCCCGGCAAGCTTGCCGGGCGTCCTGTCCGGCCCGTAGAGCCGTGCCATGCGGCTGACTGCGGCGCCGCCGAAGATGGCTTGGAAAGACGGGCGGGACTGTGGGGCGTCGGCCTGGTGTCCGGCACCGCCCAGCATCGGAATGCCAGAATACCGCCCCCCTGCACTCTGCCCCGCCAAAGCGCCGGGCGGCAGAGCGCTCGCCCTCCGGCAGCTCCGCACCCGGCCCTATCGGGCCGCTTTCAACACCCCGCCGCCCCTTGGGGCCGCCGCCCCGGGCCGCTGCAGCCGGGCAAAGGACCCGCTGCCCAAACAGGATACCGCAGGATACCTTGGGCGGGATGCCTGCCGGCTCGCAGGATGGATCCCGGCGGCGCGCCAGACAGACGGCCTTCAAGCGGCCTCGCCGGACGACTCTTGCGCTCCTCCGGACCGGGCCAATCCCCGGCACCGCAAGGCTCACATGACGGTTCTTTGTTCGACCCGGGCCGGTACCAGTGCCCGCACCAGATGTTTCATGTTCAGGACACCGACCGCTTCGCCGTCGTTTAAGACCCGGTAAACCTTATAGGTGTCGCCGCCGGACAGGGATATCAGCTGTTCCAGCGTGTCGTTGGCATCCACATCGCCGTCGAACTCCCCCGCACGGTCGCTATCCGCCGTCATGACCGACCGGACGCGCAGCACCCGGGCGCGGTTGATGTCGCTTACGAAGTCCTCGATATAGGGATCGTTGGGGTTCAGCAGGATATACTGCGGCTCACCCTGCTGCACCACATAGCCGTCCTTCAGGATCACCAGATGATCGGCCAGTTTCAGCGCCTCGTCCAGGTCGTGGGTGATAAAGACGATCGTCTTGTGCAGATCGTTCTGCAGCTCCAGCAACAGATCCTGCATGTCGGTCCGGATCAGCGGGTCGAGCGCCGAGAAGGCTTCGTCCATCAGCATGACCTCGGAATCCGAGGCCAAGGCCCGGGCGATCCCCACCCTTTGCTGCATGCCCCCGGATAGCTGGTGCGGATAGTGATCCTCATACCCCGTCAGCCCGACCCGTTCGAGCCACTTCTTGCCGGCGGCGACGGTCTCGGCTCTTGTGTTGCCGCGCACCGCCAGCGCCATGCCCGCGTTCTCTGCCACGGTTTTATGCGGCAGCAAGGCGAATTTCTGGAACACCATCGACATGCTGTTCAGCCGCATGTCCCGCAGGCGCACCTCGTCGTAATCCAGCACGTTCTGCCCATTGACCCAGACCTCTCCGGCGGTGGGCTCGATCAGCCGGTTCACATGGCGGATCAGGGTCGATTTGCCGGAACCGGACAAGCCCATGATGACGGTGATCTCTCCGGCCTGCATATCGACATTGATGTCCTGCAGACCGAGCACATGCGCTTGCTGGTCCAGCAGTTCGGATTTGCCCATACCCTCGCGCACATGTTCCATTGCCTGTTCCGGGCGGGCGCCGAAGATCTTGTACAGGTTCCGGATCGAAATTTTCGCTGTGCCCGTCTTGTTGCCGGTCATCGCCTTGCGCCCCAGTGTTCTTGCACCTCAGTGTTTCTGCACGGCCGAGACCCGCTCCAGCGCCGCTTTCGAGACCCGGTCGAGAACGATGGCCAGAAGAACGATGCCGAGCCCGGCGATCAGACCCACACCCAGTTCCAGGTTGCGGATGCCGCGCAGCACCAGAACTCCCAGCCCCGGCGCCGAGACCAGAGAGGCGATCACCACCATGGCCAGGCTCATCATGATGGTCTGGTTGATCCCGGCCATGATGTTGGGCAGCGCCAAGGGCAGTTCGACCCCCCAGAGTTTCTGGCGCGGCGACATGCCGAAGGCATCGGCCGCTTCCACCACATCCCTATCGACCAGGCGAATGCCCAGATCCGTCAGCCGGATCACCGGCACGATGGCGTAGGCAATGATCGCAATGCCGTAGAGTTTCGGTTCCGTCACGCTGAAGAGGAAGATGAGCGGGATAAGATAGACGAATGTGGGCAGCGTTTGCAGCAAATCCAGCACCGGCAGGACCGTCCGCTGCAGCCCGTCCGATTTCGCCATCGCAATGCCGATCGGCACCCCGAACAGGATGGAAATACCGGTGCAGACCAGCACGATCGACAGCGTCTGCAGCGCCGGATCAAGATGGTCTATAAAGCCCAGGCAAGCGAAAACCAGAATCACGAAAGCGGTCACCGCCCGCGACCGCGACACGTACCACACCGACACGAACAACAAAGGCAGGATCAGCCACCAGGGCACCGCATTCACCGCCTGCAGCGCCCATTCCAGCATCCACGACAGCGGTTGCGTCGGCGGATCCAGCACCAGCTTGAGGGCATCCTTGATCGCCAGAAACCCCGACTCGACGGATGCAACGAAATCGCGGGATTGCGGAATGGCCAGGCAGGCCTCGTGCAAGGCGTCCAGCGATGGGAAGGGAAAGATCGGGCCGTCCTCGGCATTGCCTGCATTCGCCTGTGCCAACAGATCGGCCATCGATAACTTGGCCTCGCCGCCGGTCGCGTCGCACCAGTCGCGAAGTCCAAGCGCATCGAACGTGCGGTCGTAATAAGCCATATGATCCCCTCCCCCGGTAACCCGGACACCCCTTGAAAGCTGCCCGGGCCCTTCGGTACCTCTGGCCTCTGATCGCTCCCTTACGTTATTTCCGCACTGTTATTGCAGCAGCGCCGACAGCTGCGCACGCGCCGCATCGTTCAGCCAGCCCCTCCAGATGTCCTTGTAGTTGTTGAGGAAATACACCGCCGCTTCTTCCCCCGAAGCCTTGTTCTCCTGCTTCCAGGCCAGCAGTGCGCCCATGATGTCGTTGGTGAAGGAGACATTTTTCATCAGCGCCGTTTCCTCGGGATGCGATTCCGCGAAGCTGTTGGTAACGACGGTGGCCACCTTGCTGGCCGGCCACGCCCCTATCTTGGGCGTGGCACATTCCCGATCCCGGTTGCATTCATGCACTTCCGGGTCGTGCGGGCCGATATCGACCGGCACCATGGAATAGCGGCCAAGCAGGGATGTCGGCGCCCAATAGTATCCGAACCAGGGTTCCTTGTTGTCATAGGCAGAGGCAAGCGAAGCTGCCAGCGTCTCGCCCGACCCGTGAATCCAGTTCTCGATCCCGGCCTGTTCGAATCCCGCTGCCAGCGTAATATTGGTGCCGATTACCTGACAGGTCCAGCCTTCCGGGCAGTTGTGGAACCGCTTTCCGACCAGTTCGGGATTGGCCACAACGCCTTGCAGCGTCGTCAACTCGGGATGCGCTTCCGCCAGATAGTCCGGGATCCAGAAGCCTTCCACCCCGCCGTCGGACAGCACGTCGGTCAGCTCCCGGATGACCCCGTCTTCGATCAACTTGTCGTAGGCTGTCGCCGAATTGGCCCAGATCTCGGTCAGGATGTCGGGCTTGCCGGTTTCCGACACCGACGCCAGCGCCGGCACCGACGCCGAAGGAATGACGGTCACGTTGCAGCCGTAACCCTGTTCCAGCAGAAACGTGCTGACCGAAGTCACCACAATCGCCGACTCCCAGTCCATCTGGGTAATCGACACATCGCCGCACTCGGCATGCGCGCTGCCGGCCAGGCCAGCGGCAAATGCGGCGCTTGCCGCCAGTTGCTTCAGTTTCCTGTTCATGGCTAACTCTCCCCGGTTGCTCTGGTTACCCTGGTTTTCTAAGCTGCTTGTGCCCTCATATCCGGGCACTTTTGCGTTCCCTTGTGGGCGCGCTCTTTGGATCGGCCGATATTAGGAACTAAGCTATCTCTCCATCCGGGACCGGCGGCTGTCAACGCTTTTGATGGATCGGGTCGCCGCCGGGGCATTAATTAACCGGGCATCGATTAAGCGGTCCCTACGCCTCAACCGCCGGCACTGGCGCTTATAGCCCAGAATCTTGGGGCCTATCCGCCATAACCGAACCCTTGCCGATTCCCGCTTGGCGATCGGCTACTTCTACCTGTCGCCGGACTGCCGCATGCCGTGCGGCGGCGGCGGGTTATCGCTTCCAGATTATCGCTTCCCTGGCGGCCTCGCCGGACCCCACGCAGCCTTGCGGCCGGCCCGGGCCCTGGAGACCTTACTTACCGCCGGAACCGCAACGCAATCGGCCGGGCCTCGATCGAGGCCCGGCCCGGCTGAGCGATAGTCTCTGGCTGCAAGGCTGGCTGCTGCGCCGGGGCCGGACCTTTTCCGGCCGCACCCCGGCGCCTGCCGGCAGTTTTTAGCCGAAGCTCAGGGCATCGATACCGAATACCCTGCACTCCTTAAGCCCGGTCACCGGCAATAGGAGCACCGCTGCTCCCTTTGCATTTTTTCTTCCCAAGCCACGTTCGCCATCCATTCGCGCATGTCCGCGGAGAGGCCCCAAGTGCTGGGGAGCTCTTCTCTATATCTCGCTATCCATGCGCGCTTCTCCGACTCCTCCACCTGGCGCCGCTGCGCCTCATGGTGCTCCCGTATGGCATCGGCTAGGCCCTGAAAAGTGGCCTGAAGAGAGGATAGAGAGTCGAATACGGGATGTCGGGATTCCGATTGCGCCTGTCCCGCCAAGCCTAGGGTCAGCAGGGCAGCTGCCGATAGCCCGATGCAGACCCCGGGTAAACTTCTTTTCTTGGACATTTCTTCGTTCCTTTCTCCAATGCGTTAGCTCACAGCTTCTTGGCCCCGATGACGCCGTACCCTTCGGAGGTTCTCCGGCGGTTTCGGCATGATCGGAGCCATGAACGCACTCCCGGTATTACCACCGCCCCCACCACATTGCGAGCCACCACCAGGGTGTCCTGCTGTAGGTCTCGGGATCACTCCACCCAGGATTGTTCGCCTGCCCCTCCTGATGCTCCCGTGTAGCATTGGCCAGGTCCTGAAAAGTGGCCTGCAGAGAGGATTGAGACTGGAATCGGGATTCCGATTGCGCCTGTGCCGCCAAGCCTAGGGTCAGCAGGGCAGCTGCTGATAGCCCGATGCAGAACCTGGGTAAACTTCTTATCTTGGACATTGTTCCGTTCCTTTCTCCACTGGTAAACTTACTTCTCTACTGGTAAACTT
>JACOMY010000029.1 GCA_014324045.1 Rhodospirillales bacterium
GTATGTATGCCGGCACCGGCGCGGCGGGCGGTTACCCTGGGTCTTGAAAGCCGCGCCCGCCCCCGGAAAGCGGTCCCCGATCCGCGGGGGCTGAAACCGTACAAACTAGAAAAGTCGACGAAGACGGCAACTATAAAAAAATGAATGCAGAACGGCGTACTAGCATCAGTGGTGCGTTCTACGGTACGGACCATGCCGAAACCGCCGGGACGCTCGGCATCGCCGGAGCCTTCGGCGCCAAGAGGGTGGAAGAGGCAGCGGTCCCGGAGGCAGCACCGGGGAATTAACCGGTAACGGCAAGCCTAGCAAACCGGGCGCGCGGCGGCTTCAGGGTCCTGAAAGCTGCCGTCTTAGACACTGCCGGCGGCGGTAGGGCCGGTTTTCCGATAAAGCCACCCGCAGCAGGGTAGGTCTGGATGGGGTCCTTGCGCGCGGGCTGCCGGAGCCCAGCGCCTGCCGGAAACGGCAATGCAGCGGGAGCCAGCTGGCGGCGCCCAAGCCGGTCAACTACTCCCGCACAGGGCGCGCGCGCTACCTCAGCGACTCCGCCGGCTTCCTCTGGCTGCTGGCCATCGCCTTCCGGTCGATCCTCGGAGAGCCGCTACGGGCCGCCCTGCTGCCGGTCTTCGGCCGCGCCGAACCAAGCCCGGCCCGGATAGGGGATCCGATCCCCAAGCGGCGAGGTAGTGCGCCAGGGCGGACGCCACCGCAAGGACGATCTCAGACGGGGCCAAGGCCCGCGCTCTCGCCCAAGCCGAAGCCGGATACCCGCCGGGGATCGCCGCAAGCCTCTTCAAGGGACAGCTAGCGCGCGAGGCTCCGGACGCCTCCCGCGAGACGCCCTGCAAGGGGACTGCAAGCCGCCTGCACGACCCTTGCAGGCAGCCTGCAAGGGCCTTGCAATGGGGCCTAGCACCGCTCTGCAACGGCCCGCCGGCAGGGCACCTTTTTCAGGGCAAAACGAAGGGGGCGGCAGGCCCGGAGTTTGCAAGCCTTCTGCGCTCCGCGAAAATCGATCTCCAAACCGCTTTTGCAAAGGGTTCCGTACCCCTGAAAGCGCTCGATTGCAAAGGACTTTCGGCGCCCCGCAGAAAAATCGGCGGCAACGCTCCGGGAGAAACCCTTTGGGTCAAAGCGTCAGCCCGAGACCCCGATCCATGGCGGGATCGACTTTCGCGCAGGGCTCATGCTTTATTTGCGCATTGCTTTTCAGATAGGCCGTACCACCTGTGCGAGGCACCCGGACTTCACATGAACCGGGGTTGCCGAAGTCTTAGGACTTAAATTCGGACTTAAACTGGAACGAAGGAAGACAAGATGTTTCTTCGCACTTTGCGAACAATCGGCGTAGCGGGATTGGCGGCGGCAATCCTGGCATATGCATCGGCAGCAACGGCAGGCAACGGAGCACAGCAGACGCTGGGCGCGTTCCCCTTCTCGCCGTTCGGTGCCGGAGGCGGACAGCAGCAGACGCTGGGCGCATTCCCCTTCTCGCCATTCGGCGTCGGTGGTGGACAGCAAGCGCTGGGCGCGTTTCCCTTCTCGCCATTCGGTGCCGGAGGCGGACAGCAGGCGCTCGGTGCGTTTCCCTTCTCGCCATTCGGCGTTGGCGGCGGACAGCAGGCGCTGGGCGCGTTTCCCTTCTCGCCATTCGGCGTTGGCGGTGGACAGCAGACGCTCGGCGCGTTTTCCTTCTCGCCGTTCGGCGCTGGGGGCGGAGCCATGGCTTACGTCGTCTACGTGCCGATGCTCATGCCCCAGTCCGCCGGCGGAAGCGATACGATGTCGGCAATGGCGCAAATCGGCGTTTCGCCCACCGTCTGCATGATCGATGCAACCGACGGCACCGCATCGCAAATCGCTGCGCTGGTAGACAGAGAAGAGGCCTGTGCAAAGATTGGCGGCAGCGTCAGGACCGGAGTCGAGTAAAGCCATAGCGCGCAGTCCCTCCTACGGGGCACTCAATGGGGGGCCCTCCACGGGGAGGGGCTGCCGCCCAAGAGGAAAGTAAATGGAGAGTTAAGCAGAATGAAGCCGATCCTATCCGGGAAATCTATCCTGTTTGCGGGTTTGCAGGGCTGTCTGCTGTCGCTTGCACTGTCGGCCGGGGGGGTGCAGAGTTCCGGGGCGCAAGAGATCTCCGGCCGGGAAACCGCCGGAGATGTGCATTTGCTCGCCGTTGCGGTTTGTCCGCCATACCGCAGCTCCATTCCGGTGGAAGTCTGCCGCAATAGTGCCCGCGCGATTACGGAAAACCTCGACGGCCGCATGGGGATCGAAAGCCAAAACATCGAAACCCTGGTGGACGAAGACTCCACTGCCGGGAATTTTCTCGCCACCCTGGAGCACTACGCAGAAAGGCTCCAGCCCAACGACCGCCTCATTGTCTATCTGTTGCTGCATGGCGATCCCTTTCATCTTTGGGCAAACTACTATCAGCCGCAAGGTATCGTTGCCGAGCTCAATAAATCCTTCCTCGATCCGCAAGAAGATATCCTGGTATTCTGGACCGAGCAGGAACCGACAATTCCCGCCTTGGCCATCGCGCAGCAGCAATGGCTGACGGCGAGCAAGGTCTCCGCCGCGCTCGGGGCAATAGATGCGGATGTCGCACTGATGCTGGATTCCTGTTCTTCCAGCTTGTTCTTCCAAACCCTGACCCGGGCAATCATGGCCGGCGGGCATATCGACTACATACTGACCACAGCGGGATCGCAGCAAACAGCGGGGCTGGATCAAGCGAACACCATAACCTTGTTCGCGCGCGAGTTCGGCAATTCCATCGATCTGCCTTATGTCACCAATTTCGGGCAAGCGGTGGACCGCGCGCGCATGACAACCACCATGCATGCCATGGCCAGTTGTGCCGACACCGTGCTGGATGCCGATAGCTTCCGGCAACTCTACCCGCAAGTCCCGGTCCCGTCGGTCAGAACGCATAAGGGTGAGGTTGCCGTACCGCTGTGGTCTTGTGCCCAGGTTCCCAGCGTGGTCGATCTTTCCGGCAAATTGTCCCTGATGGAACTCTATCCGGACAATTGACGGGGATAATTGACCGGGCTGCGGCAGAGGCCCTGACGGGGATTGGGACGGGGATTGCCGATTGGGGATCAAGCGGTCCCGGAACAACCAGACCCGGAAAATCAGACCTACAAAAAATCAGGCGGAACAGCGGCCGGATCGTCCGCCGTCCTCCGCTCAAACGGGCGCTACTCAATGGGTGCCGCTCAACGGGCAGTGACAACCACCGTGATTGCGTCGCGGTAGATGCCTGCCGTTGCATTGCCGACCCTGCCGACGGTCACGCGGCCGGACAGACGCTCGACGCCGGGGGTCCCGCTGCCGCCGGCGCGGGGGAAGGGTACGGCGTGACCGCCGGAAAGATCGATGGCGGCGCCACCGATCTGCAGCCTGTAGGGGACCCTATCGAGGGGCCCGCCGGCAGAGCCATCGCGAAAGAGGATATTGCCGTTGTCCGACTGCAAGGTCATTTCATAATCGGCGTTGGAGCGCAGCAGCAGATCGAAGGCAAACTCGGCGCCTTTCTCCAGCTCTCCCAAGTCCAGCCTTTCGAGCGCGGCCGCCCCGAAGGGGGCGCTGGATTCCACGATGGAGAGGTTGGCAATTCTCGGCACCTTGGCCAGGAACCGGACCTCCATCCTGTCCTCCGGCGTGAAGTCCTGGAGATCGCCGCGATAGAGCGTGAGCGTGAGCCTGTCGTGGTAGATGCCGGCCGCCACCGCCTGCCGGGGAGGGATGTGGAAGTGGACGCTGTGGCCGTTTGTCTGCTTACCGGCGGCGGGAAACGACCCGAAGATCACATCGCTTGCCTTTGCCGTCGGCAGATCTTTCACCACCCTGCTCAGGTTGGCGTTCCGGTATAAGTTGTAGGCGAGCCCGCCGGCCCCGCCAGTGAGTTGGCGGTCGAAGCTGCCTGTCCGGCCGGTGGAGAAAACCAGGAAGTAGTTACAATCCGCCGGTCCCCGCTTGTGAACCGAGAGCTTCACCGTCTGCGTATAAGACACAGGGTCGAAGGGATCGTAGCCGGAACCAGACTTGCCCTGCCAATGCCGGTTCTCGACATCGCCCAATTGCATCCGGCCGCAAGCCTGGGCAGTGTCCAGGGCAAGCAAGACCAGACCCAAGGTCAAGGCCATGACCGCGTAGTTCATCGCTTCACCTCCACCGGCAAGACAATATCCCCGATTTTGAGGCGGCCTTTGCTGCCCTCGGGTATTTCGATGCGAAACAGCGTCTCCGGCCATTGCAGGAGCCACAGATCGTAGCGTCCGGGCCGGACGCCATCCACCCGGAAACGGCCTGTCCGGTTGGTGAAGAAGTCGAGTATCCCGGCCGTCCCGTCATCGACATAGCGCATGCTGCCGGCAAGTAAAGCCAGCGGCCCCTCCCCTTCGGCGGACAGCAACCTGCCGTCGAGCAGCACCGTCGCCGGGGTGCCGACTTCGATCATAGTGCCGCTGCGGTAGCCGGGCCGGATCTGAAAGAGGCCGGGCCCGAGATCGTAGCCCAGCGGCAGATCCGGCGCCTCCACCCGAACCGTACGGACGAGATGGGAAGACACATTGGAGATAACCGCCGGTCCCAGCGCATCGATGCGGCTGGTGAACTCTTCACCGGCCCGCTCGACGCCGACGGTCCAATCCCCGAACTCCGGACGCGCGGAGACCAGGACGAAAGAGTCGCCGACCGGACGGCCGAGGGCAAAGACGCCGTCTGCGAACAGCAGCCCCGTACCCAGGCGCAGGCTGGACCGCTGCTCGCGGCCGCCGCCGCCGGTCCTGGCGTATTCGTGCGACAGGCTGCTCTCGAAGCGATAGTCGTTGAAGAAGAGGTTGCCGCCGAGGCGGTAACTCCGGTCCGAGCGTGCGGCGAAGAGGCTGCCTTTGAGATCGCGAATATTGCTCCTGCCCTGGTAGTTCCAGTTGACGGTCGTCGCCTGATCCTCGATGTCGTGCGTCACTACCACAAGCTGCCGGTCTTCATGCAGATCCAGGCTTACGCTCAGGAAGCCTTCGACCGCGCGGCGGCCGCCCGTCCTGGACCGGTGCCCGGCCTGGGCATTTACCGACCAACGCCTGCCCAACTTGCGGCTGAGCGAAAGGCTGGCATCGTGTGTGTTGCGTTGCCCGGGGCGGCCGATTCGATAACGGAGCCCGGCGCCTAACCGGGTTCGACTATCGAGACTCTGGTTAAAGCGGAGACGGCTGTCGAGCAGTACCCGGTTGGCGCTGCCGTCGCTGCCGAGCGCAGCGAAATTGCGACTGCGATAATCGCTGGACAGGGTGAGACCGCCCCCTTCCCAGCCAATGCCGCTGCCGAAGAGTCTATGGTCGAGACCGACGGCCCAGCCTGCCCCGGCGGCACTATGCCGGCTTACGGCGGCATCGACGGCAGTCACACCGGCAAGGGGCGAGGCATAAACCGCCTCGCCGCCCAGCAATTGGACAGTATCGTCGCCTTGCAGGTTGGCGCCGACCGTCAGGTCATCGGCCAGCCCCAGCCGGTGAAATGCGGAAAAGGCCGGAAAGTCCTCCTCATAGTCGAGTAGTCCCGCTTCGTTCGAAGAAGGAAGGCCCAGCGAATAGGCGTACTCATGCACATCCGGGGGAAGCATGCGGTCGCCCACAACCAGGGTGAGATCGATCGTCTGTACCCGTCCGTTCGGATCGGTGATGCGCAATTGTGCGTCGTTGCTGCCGAGACCGACGTTAAAATCGCTGATCTCATAGCGCCCTGCAGGCAGGCGCAGCAGTTCTCTGCGGGTTTGGTTCACCAGCACTTCAACCTGCGATTCCTGCAAGAGCTGGAAGCTCGCCCGGCCGGTCGGCGTGGTGACGCGATAGGGCTGAAGGTTGAAATTCCGCGCCACGGTGACGCCGCGCATCGACTGGAATTGCTGGAAACCGGCGACCGGATAGAACAAATCCCCCGCCGCATAGCGCAAGGCGCGCTCGGTATCGTCGAAGACGACGCGCGTCAAGCGGCGTTGCAGTTTGCGGTTGTCTGCCTCGGAAAAGGCGAAGTCGTTCTCCAGCACCAGATCCCAGAGGTTGACGGCCCAATCGAGATCAGCGTTCAAGGGCTGCCGCCCCTTGCCGCTGCCCGATTCTGTCTGGTGCAGATAATCCAGGTTGAGATGGAGGTTCAATTGCGAGGAGACCTCCGCCTGCGGCGTCAGGCCCCGAGCGCCGATCTGCGGCTGCCGCTCGGTCAAGGCGATCTGCTTGAGCGGGCGCAGTTCCACCGGCACCTTTATCTCGATCAGAAGACTGTTCTCGTCGTAGTCGAGCCCCAGACCGCCGGCGCCGAGGGCGGCCGCATTCACCCAGGTCAGACCCGCCGTATCCTTCGCAAAGCTATCTAGAACCTGCGGTTCGATCTCTCCCGACAGCGCCTCGACAAGGCTTTGCGCCCGCAGTCCGAGCAAGCGGCCTTGCCGGTCGAAACCGGCAGTGACATCGCCGAAGGGCTTGCCGTCGATAAGCAGAGGAAGGTCGATAACGACATCAGGGACGATTGCAGGAAACGCAGGGCCCGGTGCGGCTTGGGCAAAAGCGGCAGGAAATAAAGACTTGCACCAGAACTCCAGGATCGCCAGAGCAAGAATCAACCAAAAGGGCACAAGAGCGGATCCATTTTGAACTAACGGGCGCCAGACCATGCCGGCAACAGATAATTCACAAGAACGCTTACTTATCCATTATGGTGTTATCCTACACTGGCAATCAAGGGGCAAGAAATAGAAACTCCCATGACCACCGGCCAGCGAAGGCGCGACCCGCGTCAGGCTCTCTCATCCGCGAATTCTGCGCGCAAGCCTGCCGGAGCCTCTCCACGGCCGCCTCCGCCTGCCAGGGACCCCGGGGCGCAGGGCGTGAGCGCCGCCCGTAGCGACCTGGAGCGCCATCCGGGCGGCGGGATCGTGGCCGCGGCGATCATGGCAGTGCCGCCAACAACTCACGCAAGGAGCGGCACGGCCAACAGTGCCGCGATCAAGGCGCCCAGGCGCTTGAGCCAGACAAGGTCAACTTCGAGCCGGGTGAATCTTGTCTCCATCTCGCTGCGTAGATCGGCAAGTTCGGTCTTCAACTCGCCCTTCACCTCGGCAAGTTCGGCTTTGGTTGCCAGGCCGCCACCGGTGACGCCATCCTGTAAGGTTTCGCTCAAGGCCTCTCGGCCTAGGCTTCAGTGAAGCCGGCCTGGCGCAGGCGCTTGACGGCAGCGTAGGTATCGAAGGCCAGGCCCATGCCACGCCCTCGGCGGCGGATGCACCGGCGGCCCGAGCCGTCTTCGCCCTCTTTCGCAGCCAGTCCGCCCCGCCGCCTAGATGGCGCCAGCGCCGGCCTCACAAGCCTCTGTCACCAATACGCCAAGCGTCCCGGGGAAGCGAGTTTCTCTGGGTTGCCGGATCATGGGCCCTTGTTTCTCCTGCATCCTGTGCTATTGAGGAAAACTATAGTCTAAGCTCATCATATTCAAGATATAGCTTGAAAGTGCCTACCTTGTCTGTCAAATGACGTTAACGAACACTGGCCGACGCCATGCGCGACCTGACCAACTGGGCAGCCAGCAGAGTAGAGTACGGGGGGAAGGCTCCACCTTCGCCGGCCTGTCAGGGCACTGGATTTCTCGCCGTATCACCAAGGCCACTCCGCGGGCTCGCAGAAGAGCCCGGCCTCGGTTATCTTCAGCCAAGATGCCACCATGCGGATGGCGAAGGAGAGAACGACATGAGGGATGATTTCGTCCTGCACGAACTGCTGGTCAAGGACTGCTATCGAATAGCCGATTGGCCGCTGTGCCGCGTGCTCTTGATGGACGATACCCACTATCCCTGGCTGGTGCTGGTTCCCCGCGTCCCCAGCGCGAAGGACCTGGACGAGTTGGACGACGAGACCCTGACCGCCTGCATGCGGGAGGTCAGCCTGGCCAGCAGGCGCCTGAAAGAGTTGACCAAAGCACACAAGATCAACGTCGCTGCTCTGGGCAACCAGTGCCCGCAACTGCATATCCACATCATCGCCCGCTACCGCGAGGATGCGGCCTGGCCAGGCCCGGTCTGGGGCAAGGCGCCACTTAGTCCCTACCCCGCCGCGACCGGCGTCTTCGGCGCCATGCCGGTCGAGGAGATGCTGAACCGCCTGCGTTCCAGCCTAGGAACGCCCGAATAGCGCGTTACGCAGCGCTTCGGCCGGCACGGCGCGGAGGCTGCGCTCTATATCCTACGGGGTGCGTCTATGGGGTGGGTTTACCGCTTGCCCGCGGTCCGATCCTGCCGCCCGTCTTGCATGCCCGGTCTGCGGCGCGCGGCCATTTGCTGCGGTCCAATCGTGCGGGAAGGTTTGACAGACAAGGCTTAGCGGCCTTTCCAAAGGGGGGAGCGTTTTTGGGACAGGGCCGCTATGCCTTCGGCGGCGTCTTCGCTGTCGTAAACACCATTATACACCGGCAGATCGGCCTCACGCATGATGCGATAGGCTTCGCGTTCGTTAAGGCCTTCGGTGGCGCGGTCGATTTCCTTGATGGCCTGAAGGGAGAGCGGCGCGCAGAGGGCGACGCGCCTGGCCAATGCGCGGGCAGCGGCCATCAGGTTTTCCTGCGGCACCACTTCGTTTACCAGACCCCAATGCGCCAGTTCCGACGCCGGGACGCGGCGCCCGGTCATGATCATCTCCATCGCAATGGCGCGCGGCAGGCGGCGCGGCAAGCGGATCACACCGCCGGCATCGGCAACCAAGCCGATCGTGGCTTCGGTTAGCGCGAACTCCGCAGTGTCGGAGGCCACGATCATGTCCGCGGCCAGGGCCAGTTCAAACCCGCCGCCCAAGGCCATGCCGTTGACCGCGGCAATGACGGGCTTCTTGAGGTCCCAATACTCCGTCAGACCGGCAAATCCACCGATTCCCTGATCGGCATCCGGCGCTTCGCCTTCGGCAGCGGCTTTCAGATCCCAACCGGCGCAAAAGAATCGCTCACCGCCACCGGTGACGATGCCGACGGACAGACCGTCATCGTTTTGCAGTTCTTCGAATGCGGCGCCCAGAAGTTTCGATGTCGCTGCGTCGATGGCGTTGGCCTTGGGCCGGTCGAGCGTTATTTCCAGGCTACGCCCCGATCTTCGTGTTTTCACGCTTTGTGCTTTTACGTTTTGTGTTCTCGGTCTTTGTATTTTCGGGGGGCCGCTCATGCGATTTTCTCCCTTACAAAAAGCATGCGGTCCTCCATCGCGTCAGGCGACACCTTCATCTGCTGGCTTTTGTCGGGTTGAGTTTCAGGACCGCGTCCACCGCCAAGGCACCTTTGCGTCCCACCAAGATCGGGTTAATTTCGATTTCTTCCACCTTGCCGCCCGCGGCAAAGCCCGCCAGCGCTTCCAGCATGTCAAGCAGCGCCGCACGGTCGCCCGCCGGGGCGCTGCGCCATCCAGCCAGCTTCTTGTTCGTTTTCAGCCTGTTCAGGGCTCGTTCGATTTCATGGCGGGTAAAGGGCGCGGCCAGCAGCGCGCTGTCGTTCCACAATTCGGCCTCGACGCCGCCACCGGCAATCGTCATCATCGGGCCGGTCGCCGGATCGAAGGTGACGGAGGCCATGATCTCGGCCACGGCATCCGGCGCCATGGTTTCAACCAACACCCGGCCGAACGCGATGCCGGGGGCCAACCGGGCCATGTCCTCGCGCATTCTCGCCACTGCGCCGGCAACCTCCCGGCGGGTCTTCAGACCGATCCGGACGGCGCCGACTTCGGTCTTGTGCAAAAGGCGCGCATCCAAAGCCTTCAGCGCCACCGGAAAGCCCAATTCAACCGCCTTGTCCGCAGCTTGCTCCGGATCGCAAGCGGCGAAGACGGGCACCGGCACCCCCGCTTGTCTCAAGAAGGATTTCGCGACGGCTTCGTCGCAGCGTTGTCCGCCTGAGGGCGGCAGGCTGTTCACCTGCACCAGCTTCCCGACACCCTCGGCACAGAGTTCCTCGCGCCGTTCGCGCCAACGCACCGCGTGGGACAAGGCTTTGATGCATTCCTCAAGCCCCTGCATCGCCGCTAACCCGAGATCCTGCGTGTGCTTCCGGGCAGCCAGGGGAAAGCAATCGACCATCGGCGCCAATTGAAGCGACGCGATTCCGCGGCCCATGCAGGCGGCGCCCAATGCCGCGACCTGGGCCTCGTATTCCGTCATGTCCCACATACCTTCCCGCGGGTAGTTCTGCACCATCAGCGCTACGTCATAGCCTTCGTCGAGCAGTGCGGAATAGACCGCCTCTTGCCGGTCCTTGTCGTTCCAGGCCGCCATGGTCACGTCCTGCGGATTGCAGGGGGTAGCAATGTCCGGCAGCAACTCCCGCAGCCTGCCGGCGCATTCCCCGCCGGGCTGCGGCAGGTCAAATCCCGCTGCAGTCAGATGATCCGCCAGCATCACGCCCATAACGCCGGACACCGCAGTCACCAAAACCCGGCGCCCATGCGGCATCTGGCCGGAATCAACGAGCTTTAGCGTTTCAAAGAATTCACTCTCGGAAGCGGTCGAGACGATTCCCAGGCGATCGAACAGTGCTTCCCAAGACGCGGCTGCCCCTGCCATCGAAGCCGTGTGCGAGACAGCAGCTTGTGCACCTGCGGCGGTCTTGCCGAACTTGAGCGCGACAATCGGCTTACCCAGTTTCAGCGACTTGACCGCGGCCCGGCGAAGCCCCAGAATGTCATGCAAACCTTCGAAAGATAGACCTACGGCGCTGACCCTCGGGTCGTCCAACAGATAGTCCACGCAGGCTGCCACCCCGATCGCGGCCTGGTTGCCGCAACCGACCATGTGGGTGATCGCCAAGCCCCGGTCGCTGAATACCGCGTCGCATAAAAAACCGCCGCCCTGGCTGACAATCGCGACCCCGCGTTCGGTTCGATGAACGCCGAACCGATCCATCATCGCTGCCATCGGATCCGCGTAATTCACCAGACCGATAGCGTTGGGCCCCAGCATAGCCATGTCACCGGCCGCAGCGATCAGACGTTGTTGCAGTTGGTGCCCAGCCTCTCCGGTTTCGGCAAACCCGGCAGCATTGCACACCACGGCGCGGCATCCTTTGCGGCGCAGCACCGCAAGGGCTTCGATCGCTGCCTCACGATTGATGGCGACAAAAGCCAAGTCCGGCGATTCCGGCAGATCCTCGATCGTGGAAAAGCACGAATAGCCTTCAAGCACATCGTATCTCGGATGCACCACCCAAGTGTCGCCTGCGAAGCCAAGGTCGCTATGGTATTTCAGGGCCGGCGCCAAATTGCGCCCGCCCACGAAGACCACCCGGCCCGGTTTGAACAATGGATCGAGCTTGTGGGGATCAGGCCTGTGAATCATGCCGGTCTCCCGCCGGTCGAAGCAGTACAAAGAGTTCGAAGCGTTGCAAACAATTTACGGGCATGAGCATCCGATCATGCTGGCGCGCCTGCCAATCGCCTCGACGCGCCGGAGGGAACTCTACTAGGCTGCTTCCGAATCGGTCCGGGACTTGGTGACGTAGGCTTTCCGGCAGTGCTCGGCGCAGTAAGACTTGCCGGGCAAGGTATCGGCCTCGCAAAAATGAAAATCCTTGTCGCCCGGATCGCCGACTGGCCAAGAGCAGCGGCCGACCCGGCCCGGACCCTCGCTTTGCCGCTTGGCCGGCAGACCGAGCTGTTGCATCGCCTCTGCCGTGGTGAGCGACTGGCGCCCCCGGCGCGTTACCGGGACAAAGCGTGCGGCCGTGCCGGTATCGGGTTCGGTCTCAAGCTTGGTCTCCGGGGCGGCCAGCGGCTTGGCCGACGCGGCCGCCACAGGGTTTTCGCTTGAGAGATCTGCCGCCGGTGCCGCCGACAAGGTCGGCCGCGCCAAGGCGGCCACCCGCCGTACCGGCGGCTTGCTACGCTTGTGAATCGGTGACGGGCGGGCGGAAAGCTTAAGGCGATGCGCTTTGCCGACTACCGCATTCTTCGTCATACCGAGAACGCGCCCGATCGAAGACGCGCTCAACCCCTGTTCCCAAAGTACCTTGAGTTGCGAAATACTCGCTTCATTCCAGGCCGGGTTTTCTCCAGGACGACGGTTGCTCATACCGTCCTCCGTTTCGCGGGCTACCTGTCCGACGCCCGGCAACGCACTGTCTTGGCTCATCCTGTGCCTCCACCGATATGTTGAGGTACGTTCGATTTTTCACACTATATACTGCGTACTCCCTCCTTGTCGAGTCACCGGAGGCAGTGAGGATATGAAAAACTATCGCTCAACTGAAAAGCGACAACGACCCGGTTTCTCAGGGAGAAAGACTCGCGCTTCGCCCCGACGCTTGCCGGGCGGCGACAGCCCTGCTAGGGACCGCGGCCAAGATCGCAGGCAAAGGGCTGGAGCGCTCTCATGACACAGGTCTCTTACAAGCACGCCGGCCCACAGGCGCTATTGTCAGCCGTTGCGGCCATGGTCGCCGCGCTTCGAGTGGGACCACCGCGCCTACCGCGGGCGCTATTGTCAGCCGTTGCGGCCATGGTCGCCGCGGTGGCGCTTTCTAATTATCTGGTACAGTTCCAAATCAATCGCTGGCTCACCTGGGGGGCCTTCAGTTATCCGGTCACCTTTCTCGTGACCGATCTGGTCAACAGAAAATTCGGACCGCGCCCGGCCCGAATCGTGGTCGGGATCGGGTTCCTGGCCGCTGCGATCGTTTCTTTGCTGATCGCGCCCTGGCGCATCGCGGCCGCCTCCGCCAGCGCCTATCTGATCAGCCAACTCCTAGATATCCAGATTTTCAATCGCTTGCGGCAGTTGAGCTGGTGGCTACCGTCGCTCGTGTCCAGCACCTTAGGCTCGCTGGCCGATACGATCCTGTTCTTCGCCATCGCCTTTGCCGGTACGGGTTTGGACTGGATCGCTTTGGGCGCGGGCGATTTCTCGGTGAAGCTCGCCTGTGCGCTTTTGATCCTCGTCCCCTTCCGGGTCTTGATGAGCCGCCGGGACGCGGCGACTTAGCCAAACGAGGCCGCGGGCACCCTAAAGCCTAGGGAGTAGTTCACCAACTCCTCCGCAGTCTCGGCATAGACAAGGGTACCGGAGTAGTCGAACCAGTCGAACCTGCGGTCCGCATTCCCGGAGTCCGCGTCCTGCCGGCCGGAGATAAACTGCATCACCACACGCGCCGTCTGGCCTGTTCCCACCAAGGCCATGCCCTCGCCCTCACCGATCCCGCTAGCGCTCTGCAAACCGTAGAAGATGGCGCGCGAGTCAAAACCCTTGAAGAGCTTACGGTCGAGGATGCCCAGCTGTACCGACTTGTTCGAAGTGTTAGTCAACTCCAGCGAGGTCAGGACCTGGATGTAGAGCTGTTCGTTGATCGACAGCGGCGAAGAGAGGGCCTCGTAAGCCTCGCCCATCATCGCGCCCATGGTGAAGGAGATCGGCTCCGAATCCGCTTCCCCTGCCTCTTCTTGCGCGATCGCAATAGACGCCATGCTGGCGGCTGGCAGGGTCAAGGCCGCCCCGCCGATCAGTAGTTCCCGCCTGCCAAAGACGCGCTTGCCGTCATCGAACTGCATCGAAGATCACTCCTGCCCAAGGGCCGGTCCGCCCGCCCTGCAGGCCAAGCACCTGCGGGCTCGATACCGGTCTCTGTTCGAACCCTAGGCCTAGAGCCTGCACGATCTCGCGATCGTCCACGCGTCCTAGACCACGCCTGCACTGGAGCCTATAGGCCACTTGGCCAAGTGGCAAGCGTAGCGGCGCCCCTGTGCTAAGGAATCGCAGGACTTTCGGCGGAGTCGCCGGAGGCAAGCGGCGGAGAACCTCCACCTCATCGCCAAGGTTGATATTGCGACCTACTTCCCTTCGGCCGAGCACCCCCTTAAGGTTTCCCGAAACCGCCGCCCGCCGGCGTTTCCACGACAATCACGTCGCCGGGTCCCACCTCGCGTTGATCCGTTCCAGAGAGGACGTCGCGCGTGCCATCGGAGCGCTCCAGCCAGTTGTGGCCCAAGCGCCCCGGCGCGCCTCCTGCCAAGCCGAAGGGGGGAATGCGGCGGTGATTGGAGAGCAGAGCAACGGTCATGGCGTCCAGGAAGCGCAGCCGACGGATGGTGCCGTCGCCACCGCGGTGACGACCGCGACCGCCGGATCCGCGATTGATACGGAAGTCTTCCAGCAAGACGGGGAAACGCCACTCCAAGACCTCGGGATCGGTCAAACGCGCGTTGGTCATGTGCGTGTGTACGGCAGAGGTGCCGTCGAAGTCGGGGCCTGCACCGGCGCCGCCGCAGATGGTCTCGTAGTACTGATAGCGGGCATTGCCGAAGGTAAGGTTGTTCATCGTGCCTTGCGAAGCTGCCAGTACACCTAGAGCACCGTAGAGCGCGTCGGCGATGCACTGGCTGGTCTCGACATTGCCGGCAACCACGGCGGCTGGATAGCTGGGGTTCAGCATCGAGCCCTCCGGGATGACGATCTCCAAGGGCTTGAGGCAGCCCTCGTTCATCGGGATTTCCTCGTCCACCAAGGTGCGGAAGACGTAGAGCACGGCGGCACGGCAGACCGCCGAGGGAGCATTGAAGTTGGTCTCCTGTTGCGCGCTGCTGCCGGTGAAGTCGATCTTGGCGGAGCGGGTGGCGCGGTCGATTGAGACCGCAACGCCGATCTGGGCACCATTATCTAACTCGTAAGTAAAGGAACCGCTCTTCAAGACGCCCAGAACACGGCGCACCTGTTCTTCGGCATTGTCCTGCACATGGCGCATATAGGCCTGCACCACGGGTAGTGTGAAATGGGCTACCATGCGGCGCAGTTCCGCTACGCCCTTCTCGTTGGCAGCGATCTGGGCCTTGAGGTCGGCGATGTTCTGGTAGGGATCGCGTGCCGGATAGGGGCCGCTCTTCAGCAGCGCCGTCATTTCCTCTTCGAGGAAGCGCCCGCGATCGACCAGCAGCACATTGTCGATCAGAACGCCTTCCTCCTCCACCACCTTGGAGTTCGGCGGCATGGAACCGGGGGTCAGCCCGCCGATATCGGCGTGGTGGCCGCGGCTGCCGACGTAGAACAGGATATTCGCTCCAGCTTCGTCGAAGGCCGGGGTGACGACGGTGACGTCCGGCAGGTGCGTGCCCCCGTTGTAAGGCGCATTCAGCACGAAAACGTCGCCCGGCCGCACGGCCGCGCCCCGCGCGCGGATGACGGCGCGGACACTTTCGCTCATGGAGCCCAAGTGAACCGGCATGTGCGGCGCATTGGCGACCAGGTTGCCCTGCCGGTCGAAGACAGCGCAGGAGAAGTCCAAGCGCTCCTTGATATTCACCGAGTAGGAGGTGTTTTCCAAAGTAGAGCCCATCTGCTCGGCAATCGACATGAAGAGATTGTTGAAGATCTCCAGCATGATGGGATCGACCGAGGTACCCACCGCCACCTGGCGCGCCAAGGGCACCACACGGGTCAGCACCAACTGACCCCGGTCGGTCATCCTGGCCTGCCAACCGGGCTCGACGACGTTCGTCGAGGTCGGCTCGACAATTACCGCCGGGCCGTCAATGCTTGCGCCCGCGCCCAAGGTTCGGCGTTCGTAAAGAGGCGCCTCGTGCCATTCACCGCCGCTGAAGAGCCAGACGCGGTCCAGAGGGTCCGGCTGCGCGGTGGCGCCTGCCTCTAAGAAGGAAGCCTCCGCCGCGATGCCGGTGTGGCCGACCGCTTCGACCGAGACGGCTTCCAAGATCAGCTGCTTGTCCGGAACGATGAAGCCGTAGCGCGCCCGATGCACCTCCTCGAAACGCGCCTGGACCTCCACTCGGCCTCCGCTGTTGACGACCAAGGCCGAGTCGGTGCCCTCGTAGCGCAAATGCAGGCGCCGCAGCACCTCGATATCGGCGTCCGCGATGCCCTGGCGGGCAACCTCCGCCGCTGCCGCCGAGACCAAGGGGGAGAAGTGCGCCTCCAGGCTCGCAAAGGCCGCGTCCAAGGGCGCTTCCACCGCCCGCTCGCGTAGAGCCCGAAGATCGGCGAGCCCCATGCCGTAGGCCGAGAGCACGCCGGCATAGGCATGCAGGAAGACCTGCGTCATCCCCAAGGCGTCGGCCACCAGACAAGCATGCTGCCCGCCGGCACCGCCAAAGCAGCACAGCGTGTAGTCAGTCACGTCGTAGCCGCGCTGCACCGAGATCTCCTTGATCGCATTAGCCATGTTGGCAATGGCGACGGTCAGGAAGCCTTCCGCCACCCGCTCGGGCACCTGCAGTTCGCCTGTGGCCTGAGCAATCTCTTGTGCCAGAGCTGCGAACATCTCCCGCACGATCGCGCCGTCCAGAGGTCGGTCGCCGTCGGGACCGAAGACCGGCGGAAAGTGCTGCGGTGTCAGCTTACCCAGCATGACGTTGCAGTCGGTGACGGTCAGCGGCCCACCGCGGCGATAGCAGGCTGGGCCGGGATTGGCGCCGGCGCTGTCGGGCCCGACACGGTAGCGGGCTCCGTCGAAATGCAGGATCGAGCCGCCGCCAGCCGCCACCGTGTTTATGCGCAACATGGGCGCGCGCATGCGCACGCCTGCAACGAGGCTCTCGAAGGAGCGCTCGTAACTGCCAGCATAGTGCGAAACGTCGGTCGAGGTACCGCCCATGTCGAAGCCGACGATGCGCGGGAAGCCGTTCATCTCGCTGGCCCTGACCGCCCCGACAATCCCCCCGGCAGGACCCGATAGGATCGAATCCTTGCCTTGAAAGAAGCGGGCATCGGCCAAGCCACCGTTCGACTGCATGAACATGAGGCGGGTCTCGCCCAATTCCCCAGCCACCTGCGTCACATAGCGTCCAAGGATGGGCGAGAGGTAGGCGTCCACCGTCGTGGTGTCGCCGCGGCCGACCAGCTTCATCAGTGGCGAGACCTCGTGACTGACCGAGACCTGGCTAAAGCCGATCTCGCGCGCGATGGCCGCCACACGCGCCTCATGATCGGAATAGCGATAGCCGTGCATGAAGACGATGGCGAGCGCGCGGTAACCGGCGGCATGGAAGCGCTCCAGGCCCGCGCGCGCCGCCGCCTCGTCCAGCGGCCGCTCGACCTTGCCGTCGGCAAAGAGGCGTTCCGGCACCTCTAGCACATCGGAATAGAGCAGCGCTGGCAGGCGGATGTGACGCTCGAAGAGTTTCGGACGTGCTTGATAGCCTATCCGCAGCGCATCGGCGAAGCCCTGAGTGACCGCTAGGAGCGTGCGCTCGCCTGTACGTTCCAGCAGAGCGTTGGTAGCCACGGTGGTGCCCATCTTCACGTGCTGAATCGCCGCCGCCGGCAAGCACTGGTCCTGCTCCAGACCGAGGAGGTCGCGAATGCCCTGGATGGCGGCGTCCGGGTAGCGTTCCGGATTCTCCGACAAGAGCTTATGGGTAACCAGGCTGCCGTCCGGGCGCCGCGCCACCACGTCGGTGAAGGTACCGCCGCGGTCGATCCAGAACTGCCACCCTGCCTTCCCTGCACTCTCATGCATCGCTACGACTCTCCCCCTGTCTCCCGATCCGATGCGCTGACCTTGATTGCCAGCCGCCAAAGGCGCAAGAGGCCTCGCGGCGCATTCGAAAATACCCGGCGCAGGCCCTCATCCGCGCCCTCCTGTCATGCGTATTTTCAATGTCGTGTTCAATCGGCTCGGCAGTTGGCTTCCGATCTCACAGGATGGCGCTCATGTTGCTAACGAGGATTGCTGTTATGGCCGGTCTGCTCTCCCTGCTTCCGGGCTGTTCCGCCCTATCGCCCACCAAGGTCTCGACCGCAGAGCGGTTGGAGGCCTTCTCACAGGCGACCGGCGGTGAAGCTGCACCGGACATGGAAGGAGCGGTGGAGATCTACTGGAGCGACCAGCAGATCCCCTATATCGTCGCAGACAGCGACCGCGATCTGGCCTTCAGTCTAGGGCTGGTACACCAGCATCTGCGCGGCGGCCAATTGGCAGCGTTGAAGCGGATCTCGCAGGGGCGCATATCCGAGATGGCCGGCCCCTTCACCCGCGACATCGACCACGCCTTACGCATCCTGGATTACGGACATGCCGCTCCGCTGGTGGTCGCCGGCTGGCCACCCGAGACGCGGACCTGGGTGGAGGCATTCGTCGCCGGCATGAACCACTATCAGGACCATGCGCCCAAGCAGCCTCCCGAATACGGGCTGCTGGGCATCGATCCGGAGCCTTGGACCGCGGAAGACTTGGTCACTATAGGCCGTTTGGCCGGCACCGACGTGACTTGGCTCGCCTATGCCTCGCTGCTGCCGCTGCGCGAACGGCCGGATTGGGAGGCAATCTGGCGCCGCAGCCTGGAGGCCGGTGGCGTACCGCCCGGCAACCTTTCCGAGAAACTCTCCACCGAAGAGGCTAACGAACGCATGGTCGCGTTCTTGTCCAGCCTTTCCCGCAGTGGGAGCAATTCTCTGGCGATCGCTCCGGAGCGATCGGCCAGCGGTAGCGCACTCATCGCCAACGACCCCCATCTCGGCCTCAACCTGCCGAACCTCTGGCTTCTGGCTGGCATGAAGTCACCCTCCTACAACGCAGTAGGCCTGATGATTCCGGGTCTGCCCTTCGTCGCGCTGGGCCGCAATCAAGCTATGGGCTGGGGCGGTACCAATCTGCGGGCTGCTTCCAGCGACCTCTACGACGTCAGCCAAGAACCCGACGGCAGCATCGAAGTCAAAGAGGTCGAGATCGTCACCCGCTTCTGGTTCGACGATACCCGGCAGGTACGTCGCTCCCGCCTCGGACCGATCGTCTCGGACGCGGCCATGATCGAAGGGCGCGATGGCGAGGTCCTGGCGCTGCGCTGGGTCGGTCACGAACCGACCGACGAGATCACCGCCTTCCTTGCGGCCAACCGTGCGTCCACGGCGGAGTCCTTCCGCGATGCCTATCGCGATTACGGCGTCTCCGCTCAGAACATGCTGTTCGCCGCCCGCAATGGCGACATCGGTCAGATTCTGGCGCTCCAGGCGCCGACGCGTCAGCCGGGGGCGCCGGCGGACTTGATCCTCCGAGCCGGCGATCCGGCCAGCCAGTGGGGGGCCTTCGACAATTCGACCACTCTGCCCTTCGTGCACAATCCCACAACAGGCTTCCTGGCCTCGGCCAACAACAAGCCGCGGCAGAGCGACCGCCTGCTGGGCTACTTCTTCAGCCCTGACGACCGCGTCGCCCGCATGGCCGAGCTGGTGGAAGCCACCCCGAAGCTCTCCGTCGAGGACTTGAAGCGCATTCAGCAGGACGTGACCTCGCCCCCTTCTCTGGCGATCGCCCGGGTGCTTGCCGAAGACGCCGCCGAAGCTGGCGCGCAGCCCGCCGCCTTCGTCCAGCGCGTAGCCAACTGGGATGGCAGTTACATGGTTGCTTCCACAGGCGCGCCGGCTTTCGAGCTGCTGCTGACTGCAGTTGCGCAAGGTCTCTACGGAGACGGCGATGGCAAAGTTCCGAGCGAGAAGGGGCAATGGAGCTACCTCACCACTTTCCTGCTGCGCGACTTGGCAGCCCTGCCCGAAACCGAACGCAGGAACCTTCTGCAGCAAGCCGTCGCCAAGGCGGCTGCGGACGTGGACGCCTTCCCGACCTGGGGCGATCTGCACAAGCTGCGGATCGGACACATGCTGTCCATGGTACCGCTGGTGGGCAGCCGCTTCATCCTTGAGCGCGTGCCAGTGGGCGGTTCGCGCGAGACCCTATGGAAGACGGCGCACGGTCTGATCGAGGGCGAGCACGACGCCCGCTACGGCGCGCAGTCGCGCCACATATCCGATCTGGGAGACCCCAACGCCAACTACTTCGTGCTGTTGGGCGGCCAGGACGGCTGGCTGGGCAGCGAGAACTATGCCGATCAAGTGCCGCTCTGGCTGAATGGCGGCTATCTTACCTTGCCCTTGGAGGCAGAGCGCGCCCGCGCCGATTTCCCGCACCATATGCGCCTGGGTTCCTAGATCCGATGGCTTTCCCGCGCCGCAGCGAAGGTCTATAGAGTCTGCCATGTCCATTTGGGGAAAGATCTTGGGCGGAGCTGCCGGATTTGCGGTCGGCGGCCCCTTGGGGGCGCTGCTGGGCGGCATCGCCGGCCATGCTGTCGATTCCATGCGCTCCGACCTGAAGCGCACGCAAGGTCCGGACGAGCAGAGCGCCGAGGACGATTTCGAACAGCCCCCCATGCCGGGCGGAGAAAGCACCCGCCAGGTCGCTTTCACCATCGGCGTGATCGTGCTGGGTGCCAAGATCGCCAAGGCCGACGGCCAGGTGACGCCGGACGAGGTGCGCGCCTTCAGGCAAGTCTTCCACGTCCCGCCCGAGGAAGAAAAGAACGTCGGCCGACTCTTCAATCTAGCGCGTCGGGACGCCCGCGGTTTCGAGCCCTATGCCCGCCAGCTCGGCCGACTCTTCGCTGACGAACCGGTGGTGCTGGAGCGCTTGATGGATGCCCTCTTCCACATAGCGCGCGCCGACGACGACGTCAGCGAGCCGGAGCTGGGCTACCTGGAGCAGGTGTCCAAGCACTTCGGCTTCAGCGCGCAGGATTGGGAGCGCATCAAGGCAGCCAATGTCGAGAACCTCGACAGCCCCTATCAGATCCTTGGTGTCGAGCCCGACGCCAGCGATGAGGAGTTGAAGTCCCGCCACCGCCAACTGGTGCGCGAGCATCACCCCGACCGCCTGATGGCCCAAGGCATGCCGGAAGAGATGGTCCAAGTCGCCAACGAGCAACTGGCCCGTATCAACGCCGCCTACGACGAGGTGAGGCGTCTGCGCGGCCTTTAGCGCTGCATATCGCAGATCGCACCGTCACGGCGTCGGCTCTGGCCAGCCCGTGCTGCCCGACGGCATCCTGCTGCTACCGCTATTGAGCGACAGAGACACCTTCGCCGACGCTCTGTGCTTTTTCCTGCGCGCCTGCCCCTTGATACCGGAGAGCCTCTAATCAGAGAAAAGCCCCCTAGAAATCCAGAGGGCAAAGTTTGAGATCGAGTGGAAACGAGGCAAAGGGGGCGGCTGCGCGCGACTGGAGCCGCCTGGGACGCGCCGCCTTCTCTGTAGTGCTGTGCCTGCTGGCCTTGGGGCTCTGGGACGCCCTGGCACCGGCCGCTCAATCGCCCAAGAATCTACAGCTTCCGGGCGCGCTCGCCGTCGCCAGCGCGGCCCCGCTGTGGGCCTCGGTCTTCTACTTGGGCGACAGCCTCTTCGTGCTCTTGGCGCTGCTGCTCTTCGCCGGTCTGGCGCGGGTCTCGCGGGGCCCCGCCTGGCTTACTCTGTCTGGGCTATTGGCGGCGCTGGGCAAGGCGCTGGCCGACTGGACCGAGAATCTGACCCTGGCCTGGCCCGCCGGGTCGCTGCTGCTAGGCGAGGCTGCCAGTCCTTTGAGCGAAGACTGGCTCCGGATTATCGCAGACATCAAACGCGCGACAGCCTTCCTCGCCGCCTTGGCCTTTGCCCCCTATCATCCGGCCGAGCAACGCTCCGGACAGTTGGTGCGCCTCCTCCTTTTTGTGACAGCCTTGGGAACCGCTCTGGGCTTCGTCATACCGGCGCTGATGCACGCCAATGCCCTCTTCCTCTTTTTCACTGCCCTAGCGCTCTGCTGGGACGCCCGCCGCCATGCTTGAGCGCCCATCGCCCAACCACAACGACCGCCGCGGCCGCCCGATCGACTTGATCGTCCTGCACTACACCGGCATGCTCTCCGCCGAGGAGGCCTTGGCCCGCCTCACCGACCCGGCCGCCGAGGTCAGCACCCACTATCTGATTGAGGAAGACGGCCGCCTCTGGCGCCTGGTCCCAGACCGCCGCCGGGCCTGGCACGCCGGCCGCGCCTACTGGGCCGGGGAGACCGACGTCAACGCCCGTTCCATCGGTATAGAACTGGTCAACCCTGGCCACGACTGGGGCTATCGCAGCTTTCCTCGCCCACAAATCGCCCGACTCTGCCGTCTTCTCCGCCACCTCCTGGCCCGCTACCAGATTCCCCCGCACCGGGTCATCGGGCATTCCGATGTAGCACCGTTACGGAAAAAGGACCCGGGCGAACTCTTTCCTTGGTGGGAACTGGCGGTGCAGGGTCTCGCTGTACACCCGGGACTGGTGGCACCGCTGCGGCTAGATCGGCTAAGTTGGGAGGAGGTGAGGGGATGGTTGGAGAAGATTGGATATGGGTATTTGGAGGAGGATCCACGGGCGGTCTTGACGGCGGTGCAGAGACGTTCAAGGCCCAGATTGATCGACGGGCGTTTAGATGGGACGACGGCAATCCTCATAGCCAACCTAGCAAGCATAGCGCCTGAAACCGGGCCGACTACAACACCCTGAGCGCAAATCTATTGCACAGGGTCAGCGACGGCGAGAGCCACCCTACTCCCTCCCAAGAACACAATAGAGGGTAAGTACGATGGAAGAGAGACCGTCATTAAGCCTCTGTCCCCTCAACACTGGCTTCCAATGGGCAGGTCCGACCAAGGAGCTATAAGAGTGTTTGCTCAGGATCACCCCTTCGGAAAGAGCAATCCGATAATCTCCAGCCTCCGCGTCTCTCACCCGGACCGTGCTACTCAGTCCCCCACTTCCAACCTCAATCCAGATCTCCATCAGTCCAATCCCAATCGTCCGCTTAAGGCGCGGTCAGTAGGCCACAGCGTGGAGAATACCAGCGGGACGGCTGTCTTGCAGGATCTCCGTCGGCTCATAAAACCCGGGGAGCGGGCCGCCTTCCAGATAGAAGCTGACCTGGCGGCCTTGAGCTGCGGCAGGGCCGTCTTGTCGACATAGTCGCGTGCACTCCGGGTCGATCGATGAGCCCAGGCCTAGTCCGAAGGGGTTGGCGGGTTTGTGCGGTAGCGGGTACCGGCGCCGAAGGATATTAGGCCGCTCTCGATGCGCTCGGGACCGTGGGGAGCGCCACGATCCAGCATGCACTACAAAAGCTCCAGGACGCAGCGGGAGCCCCACAGACAACTCTCGAATCGGCCCTGCTTAGACCAACCAAAGCGTGCCAAGACCGAGGTGATGTCCCCCAACTGCATCTCTTTGAAGGCGAAATACCATAAGGCCGGATAAGCGCCCGGTATGCTTGACAGATGCAGCCGCAAAGTGCATCTGCTTTTTCTATGGCGTCAGACGGTCGGACGGTCGCCTTCGCCGCGTGCGGCGGGGGAGGAAAGTCCGGGCTCTACGGAGACACGGTGCCGGCTAACGGCCGGCGGGGGCGACCCCAGGGACAGTGCCACAGAAAGCAAACCGCCTGTGCTGCGGCCAGGTAAGGGTGAAAGGGTGCGGTAAGAGCGCACCGCGCGTCCGGCAACGGCAGCGGCAGGGTAAACCCCACCGGGAGCAAGACCAAGTAGGGACGGCAAGCCGCCCAGTGTGAGGCGGCCGGGCGAGTTTCCGCGCCGCCGTCTGGGTCGGTCGCGCGAGGCGCTCGGCAACGAGCGTCCCAGATGAATGGCCGTCGACAGGGCCAAGACCCTTGAACAGAACCCGGCTTATAGACCGTCTGACGCCTTGTCTCTGCTTGGCGAAAGATCGTCAGCGCTTCTCCTCCCGGGCGGCCTGACGGAGGCGGCGATCCGGATTTTCCGTCGTTACGCCCATAAAATTCCACCCCCCGTTCCACGCGATCCCACTGCGCTTCCTCGCCTCGGCAAAAAACAGGAGATGCAGTCGCGCCCGCGGAATCTCAGTAAAGCTTCACTATGTTTTAGAACAAAAATAGAACTTTGTGTTTCTTTTATCTAACCAACATTATCCTGCTTGATTCCATTGACATCCATGAATTCCCGTGATATCCACAATTATCCCAGATTGAGGGCTACCCAAGAGCCTGTCGGTTTGGCAGAGCAAGGGACGCAGCTGGGTGATTTGATCGAGGGAGGGCAGAGGGCGTGGCCATGTTCACGGCCGAATTCGAGTTCAAGGTCGACCGCAAGGGACGCATTTCGGTTCCAGCGGACTACCGCTCGACGCTCGCCCACGACAGCTATTCCGGCATCGTTCTGATCCCCGTCGAGGGCGAACGCGCGCTCGAAGGCTTCGGCAATGAACGCCTGGAGAGCCTGGCCAAGGCCTTGGACGATCCCGACACCTACGACGACGAGGACGAATTGGAGTTGGTCAAGCAGCACTTCGCCAAGGCCCGCCGCGTCCCCTTCGACGGCGACGGCCGCATCGTCCTGCCGGTTGAGACCCGCAAACATGCCGGGATTACCGATACCGCCATCTACGTCGGCGGCGGCAACACCTTCCGGCTTTGGCATCCCGAGGCCTACGAGGCCCACAAGGAGCGGCTTGAGGCCAAGGCACGCACCAGAACCAAGCCGGTGCCGCTGCGCCTGAAACCCCGGAAAAGAAAGCCGGAAGCAGAGCCATGAACACGCCAGCCCACATCCCAGTCCTGCTGAACGAGGTCTTGACCGCTTTAGCGCCGCGTGCGGGCGGCCGCTATCTGGACGGCACCTTCGGGCATGGCGGCTACAGCCGAGCCCTGTTGGCCGCTTGCGACTGCGCGGTGCTTGGCATCGACCGCGACCCGCAAGCCGTGGCCGTCGGCCACCAATTAGAGCAAGAGAGCGCCGGGCGTTTCACCATGCTGGCCGGCCGCTTTGGCGATATGGAGCGCCTGCTGCCAGCGTCGGCGAAGCTGGATGGCATGACCCTCGACCTCGGTCTTTCCTCCCCGCAGATCGACCAAGCAGAGCGCGGATTCTCCTTCCGCTTCGACGGCCCGCTCGACATGCGGATGGGCAGCGCGACGGAAGGCAGTCCCAGCGCCGCCGATCTGGTAAATGGGCTGCCGGAGGGCGCTCTCGCCGGCATCATCTATCGCTACGGCGAGGAGCGCTTCGCCCGCCGCGTGGCCCGCGCCATCGTAGCGGCTCGGCAAGAGGCGGCGATCACCCGCACCGGCGAACTGGCCGACCTGGTGCGTGCCAATGTGCACCGCGCCAAGGACGGCATCGACCCCGCCACCCGCACCTTCCAGGCGCTGCGTATCGCCGTCAACGATGAGCTGGGCGAGATCGAGCACGGACTGGCTGCTGCCGAGAGGCTGCTGGCGCTGGGCGGACGCCTCGCCGTGGTTTCCTTCCACTCGCTGGAGGATCGCGCGGTGAAACGGTTCTTGGCGCAACGCTCGCGGCAAGGCCAAGGCGGCTCGCGTCACCTGCCTAGCGCCGCGCTAGATCATGCGCCGAGCTTCCGGCTGCTGTTCCGAAAACCACAGGTACCGGGCGCCGAAGAGATACGCATCAATCCCCGTGCTGGCTCCGCCCGTCTGCGCGCTGCCGAGCGCACTGACGCCGAAGCATGGCAGGAGGGTCGCCAATGAGCCGCATTGCCGCCGCCGTTTTCCTCATGCTGGCAGGTCTCTGCGCCGTCGGAACCTATGTGCTGAAGCACGAGGTCCAGCAGCGCGAGGAGGCCCTACGGGCCGCCCACCGCAACATCGTGCGTGCCCAGGAGGAACTGCATGTGCTGAAGGCTGAGTGGAGCTACTTGAACCAGCCTGAGCGCCTGGCGGCCCTCGCCAGAACCAAATTGGGGCTTGCACCGCTGTCTCCGGAGCAGCTGGTGCGTATCGAAGACCTACCCTTCCGGGCCATCGAGCAGACGAGCGACAACAGCTATCCCACACACGCCCGCTCGGCTGCCGACGGCCTCACTCAGGACAGCGCGGAGGCCCGGCAATGACTCAGGCCCCCGATCAACTTGCTCCACCCCAAACCATAGGTCTGGACCTCAGGCCCGGCAACGGCGCGGTGCACCGGATGGAGAGCCGCAAGAAGCAGGCTCTCGAGACCGGCCGCTCCCGCCTGCTTGTCGCCGGAGTGGGCTTCGCGCTGGCCTTCTTCCTCGTCGCCTCGCGTATGGTCGAACTGGCCGTCGCCCCGCTAGCGCGCGAGCCTTCGCTGGCGGCCAGCCAAGTCGGCGATCGGCTAGATACCGGCCGCGCCGAGATCCTGGACCGCAACGGCATCGTCTTGGCTACCACCCTGCCGATGGCCTCGCTTTATGCCGATACCGCGCAGATCGTTTATCCCGAACAGGCCGCGCAGCGCCTGCGGACGGTCTTGCCGGAGCTGGATCAGGTCCGGCTGACTAAGACCTTCGCCAGCGGGAAGCGCTTCGTCTGGATCAAGCGCAAGATCTCGCCCACAAAGCAGTTCAAGGTGAACCGCCTGGGTATCCCAGGGCTGCACTTCCAGCGGGAGATGACCCGGATCTATCCCATGGGCCGGCTGACCGCGCACCTCTTAGGTTACACCAACATCGATAACCGCGGGTTGGCCGGCATCGAGCAGGCCTTCGACAAACGCTTGCGGGAGAGTAGTGTACCGCTGAAGATCTCGATCGATCTGCGTATTCAACACCTCGTAGCCGAGGAATTAGCCGCGGCGAAAGAGACCTTTCGGGCGATCGGCGCGGCCGGTTTGGTAATGGATGCCAACAATGGCGAGGTGCTGGCTAGCATCTCGCTGCCGAGCTATAATCCTTACCGTCCGGAAGATCTGACCGAGGACGAGATCGACCGCAACAGCCTCGGCGTCTACGAATTGGGCTCGATCTTCAAGGTGCTGACTTTGGCCATGGGCATCGAAGAGGGCGTGGTGCGCCTGACCGATGCCTTCGATGCCCGCAAGCCGCTGAAGATCGGCGGCCATACCATCGACGACTTTCACGCCAAGCGAACGGTACTGACAGTGCCGGAAGTCTTCATTCATTCCTCCAACATAGGCACGGCCCTGATCGCCAGCCGGGTCGGCGGCGAGCGCCTGAAGGGCTACCTTGACGAATTGGGCATGCTAGAGACCTTGGAGGGGACGCAGCTACACACCGCCCGTCCGATCCTGCCGCTGCGCTGGCAAGCGGTGAACGTCGCCACCATCGCCTTCGGCCATGGCATCGCCGTCACTCCGCTCCATTTTGCGGCAGCCGCAGCGGCGACGGTTAATGGCGGCTATTACTACAGCCCCCGCTTTACCTTGCACGACAAGCCGTTCGAAGAAGTTCTGGAAGAAGGCAGGCAGGCCTTCTCGCGTAAGACCTCGGAGGCGATGCGTTGGCTCATGCGCCTCAACGTGCAAAAGGGCTCCGGACGTAAGGCTGCGGTCGAGGGTTACTTGGTCGGCGGCAAGACCGGCACGCCGGAAAAGCTGATCGGCGGCCGCTATGCCAAGAATCGACGGATGGCGAACTTCGTGGCCGCCTTTCCCATGGACCGGCCACGTTTCCTCGTACTGATCATGCTGGACGAGCCCAAGCCGACAAAAGACACCTACGGCTACGCGACCGCCGGCTGGGTCGCCGCGCCGGTCACC
Organism: Rhodospirillales bacterium; assembly: GCA_014324045.1. GTDB lineage: Bacteria > Pseudomonadota > Alphaproteobacteria > Kiloniellales > JACOMY01 > JACOMY01. The sequence goes on from JACOMY010000029.1 coordinate 27,324, forward strand.
GGCCGCCTGATTGCGCGCTTGGCACCATTGCTGGGTGTTGATCCGGCCGCCAAGGAAGCCAGCGAGATCGCCGACCGTCACCTCATCCCGGTCGTCATCGGAGGAGACTAACTTGCGTCTCACTGACCTCCTGTCCGCCGCCTCTCTACCGCTAGCCGCCCCTTTGGCGCTGGCCAAGGCGGACGTGGAGGTCTCGGGCCTTACTCTGGACAGCCGGCAGGCGATGCCTGGCAGCCTTTTCGCCGCCCTTCCCGGCAACCACGCGGATGGACGCGACTTTATCCCTCAGGCACTTGCCCAAGGCGCCGTCGCAGTCCTCGCGAAACCGGGCACTCGCCTGCCGGCCGGCAGTACGGCGACACTGATCCCCTGCCACAATCCCAAGCACTGGCTAGCGATCCTGGCCGGCGTGTTTCATGCACCGCAGCCGCGCACCGTCACCTGCGTTACTGGCACCAGCGGCAAGACCTCGGTCGCGCACTTCGCCCGCACGCTATGGGAGGTTATAGGGATGCCGGCGGCCTCACTCGGCACCCTCGGCGTCTTCCACTCGGTCGAGAGCCTACCGACCTCCCTCACCACGCCAGACAGCATCGCCATTCACTGCGCTTTACAGAAACTGCAGGCGAAAGGCATCGAACGCGCAGTGCTGGAGGCCTCCAGCCATGGGCTCGACCAACACAGGCTGGATGGGCTGGAGATCGCCGCCGCTGCCTTCACCAATCTGAGCCACGAGCATCTCGACTACCACGAGAGCATGGCGGCCTACTTTGCTGCCAAAGTCCGCCTCTTCACCGATCTGCTGCGACCGGACGGCTTGGCCGTGCTCAATGCCGACAGTCCCTATTATGAACAGCTGACGCTGATCGCCCGCGAACGCGGCCAGCGGATCCTCTCCTACGGCACCGACGGCGCCGCTGACCTGCGTATCCTGGAGCGGAAGGCCGAGAGCAGAGGTCAAGTCCTGACACTCTTCGTCGATGGCTCCAAGCAGCGCCTGCAGTTCCCGTTGATCGGTGACTTCCAGGCGATGAACGCCTTGGCAGCCTTGGGCCTAGTCATGGGCACCGGCGCTGCCCCCGCAGAGGCGCTAGAGGCCATGACCAAGCTCACCCCGGTCCCCGGGCGCTTGGAGTTCGTGGGCTCGACAGCTACGGGGGGTCGAGTCTACATTGATTATGCGCATAAGCCCGGCGCCTTGAAAGCCGTGCTGACCACACTCCGGCCCTATGCGCGCAAGCGGCTGTGGTTGGTGATCGGCTGCGGCGGTGACCGCGACCGCGAAAAGCGGCCAGTCATGGGATGCTTGGCAGCCAAGCTAGCGGATCACGGCATTGTCACCGACGACAACCCCCGCGGCGAGGATCCGGCCGAGATCCGCGCTGCCGTGCTGCAGGGCCATCCGAATCTCACCGAGATCGGCGACCGACGTCAGGCCATCGAAGCTGCGGTGCAAGCTCTCAAGAAGAGTGATCTGCTGGTGATTGCCGGCAAGGGACACGAGAGTGGTCAAACCGCAGGCGGCAAGACCACGCCCTTCGACGACCGCGTAGTCGCGCGCGAAGCGATTGCCGCCACCAAAGGGCAGAGCAGCGCCGCATGACCACTCCCCTCTGGACAGCACGGGAAGCAGCCGAAGCCACCGGCGGCGTCCAGCAGGGCGACTGGACGGCAACCGGCGTTTCCATCGACAGCCGCACGGTCGCACCCGGCGACCTTTTCGTTGCCTTGGCCGGCCCCAGTTTCGACGGACACGATTTCGTCGGAGCCGCCCTCGCAAAGGGAGCGGTGGCAGCCCTAGTGCATCGGCGGCCGGAGGGCCTGCCCGAGACTGCGCCCCTGTTGATGGTGAAGGATAGTCTGGAGGGCCTGACAGCCCTGGGCCGCGCCGCGCGCACGCGGACGACGTCGTGCTGCTTTGGCATCACCGGCAGCGTCGGCAAGACCAGCAGCAAAGAGATGTTGCGCGCCGCCCTGTCGGGTGCCGGCCAGACCTATGCCTCGACCGCCAGTTTCAATAACCACTGGGGTGTGCCGCTCAGTCTCGCCCGCATGCCGCTGAAAGCCGACTACGGCGTCTTCGAAATGGGCATGAATCATCCAGGCGAGATTAGGGCCCTAGTCGACCTAGTGCGCCCCAAGGTTGCCCTCGTTACTCAGATTGCGCCTGCCCACTTGGCCTACTTTCCCGAGGGACTGGATGGCATCGCCAAGGCCAAGGCGGAGATCTTCGAGGGGCTGGAGCATGGCGGCACGGCGGTGATCAACGCCGATGCCCCGCGCAGCGCTCTCCTTCGCGAGATGGCAGAGACTCTTGGTGCCAAAGTGGTCAGATTCGGCAGATCGACTGAGGCCGAATATCGACTGCTGGAGCTCTCCGTCATGGGCGATGCAAGTCTGGTGCGCGTCGCCCTGCCCAGTGGCGATTTCTCCTTCAGCTTGGGGTTGCCCGGTCGCCACATGGTCTTAAACGCTCTGGGCGTCCTAGCCGCTGCCTTGGCCGTGGGCCTTTCTCCTGAGACGACAGCCATGGGCCTCGCCGGCCTGGATCCGATGAAGGGGCGCGGCAAGCGCCAGACCATCGCCCTGCCGGGCGGCGGTGCCTTCATCCTGATCGACGAAGGCTACAACGCCAATCCAACTTCCGTCGGGGTCGCCCTGGAACTCTTGCGGACAACAGCGCCCAGAGGACAAGGTCGCCGACTGGCGGTCCTGGGCGATATGCTTGAGCTTGGCGACCGGTCGGCGGAATTACACGCTGGATTGGCAACTGCCGTCGAGGCTGCAGGCTGCGAACAGCTGTTCAGCTGCGGCGCAGAGATGCTGGCCTTACAAGAGGCCTTGCCGCAGCAGCTTCGAACCGCGCATCGCGCGACCTCGGCGGAACTGGCACCGCTGGTCGTAGCCGAAATTCGTTCAGGCGACGTGGTCCTAGTCAAGGGCTCTCTCGGCACCCGCATGGCGGTGATCGTCAGCGCCCTTGAGACACTGGAACCCACCAAGATTAATCGGCACCCAGCTTAGAGGAGAGGCGGCGTGCTCTATCATATCTTTGTTCCGCTCGCAGACGAATTTATCGTCTTCAACGTCTTTCGCTACCTCACCTTCCGCACCGGCGGGGCGGTGATGACGGCGCTCGTCCTCTCCTTCATCCTAGGCCCCAAGATCATTGATTGGCTGAATGCGAAACAGAGGGGAGGTCAGCCGATCCGGGAGGATGGCCCAAAGAGCCACCTTCTGACCAAGAAGGGAACGCCGACTATGGGCGGACTCCTGATCCTGATCGCGCTCACCTTGAGCACCTTGCTCTGGGCCAATCTCAATAATGGTTTCGTTTGGGTAGTGCTGATGGTGACTCTAGGCTTCGGCCTGGTGGGCTTTGGCGACGACTATCTGAAGCTCACGCGCCGCAATCACAAAGGTCTGCCTGGCCGCACAAAACTTTTCACCCAGTTCTCGATCGCGCTGATCGCGTTGCTATGGGCGCAGGCGCTTTCCCCCGACAGCCTGCAGTCGCATCTGGCCGTTCCCTTCTTCAAAGACGTGCTGATCGACCTAGGCTATTTCTTCATCCCTTTCGCCATGGTGGTGATGGTTGGTTCCTCCAACGCTGTAAATTTCACCGACGGACTGGACGGCCTGGCGATCGTACCGATCGCCATCGCCGCCGCCTGCTTCGCCCTGATCGCCTATCTGGCCGGCAACGCGTTTTTTGCCGACTATCTGCGGATCCTCTATGTCCCCGGCACTGGCGATCTCGCAGTCTTCTGCGGCGCCCTGATCGGCGCCTCATTGGGCTTCCTCTGGTTCAATGCACCGCCGGCCATGGTCTTCATGGGCGATACCGGATCGCTATCGTGCGGCGGTGCGCTGGGCGCTATTGCCGTGGTCGCCAAGCATGAGTTGGTTCTGATCATCATCGGCGGCCTCTTCGTGCTGGAGACGATCTCAGTGATCGTCCAAGTCATCTTTTTTAGGATCACCGGCAAGCGAGTCTTCCGGATGGCGCCGATCCACCATCACTTCGAGAAAAAGGGCTGGGCCGAGAGCACCGTGGTGATCCGCTTCTGGATCATCGCCGTGGTGCTGGCCCTGATCGGCCTCTCGACCTTGAAGTTGCGCTAGGAGCCACTTGGATGATCCCCCTCCCCTTCGCCAAAGGCCAGCGCTATGCCGTGCTAGGGCTCGCACGTTCCGGCCTCACGGCTGCGCAGGCCTTGGCAGCCAGCGGCGCCGAGGTGCTGGCCTGGGACGATTCCGAGGCAGCCCGTCAGCGTGCGGAAGCCGCCGGCATTGCCTTAGTCCCTCTGGACGGCTTGGCTTGGGAGGGGATCGAAGGACTGGTCCTCTCGCCCGGCATTCCGCACAATTTCCCGAAGCCCCATCCGGTCACACATGCTGCCAAGCAAGCCAAGGTACAGCTGATAGGCGACGTCGAATTATTGGCCCTGGCCTGTTCCAAGGCCCGCTATCTCGGCATCACCGGAACCAACGGCAAGTCGACGACCACGGCACTGGCCGGACACTTGCTGCAATACACAGGCCTCACGACCGCCGTCGGCGGCAACCTGGGCAAGCCGGTGCTGAGCCTCCCTGCACTGAATGAACGTGGCGTCTACGTTCTGGAGCTCTCCAGCTATCAACTGGAGCTGCTACACAGCCTGACCTGCGATGCCGCCGTACTGTTGAACATCACGCCGGATCATCTGGACCGGCACGGCGGCTTCGAAGGCTATTTGGCCGCCAAGGCCAGGATTTTCCGCGGTCAGAAGACCCCGCAGACCGCCATCGTCGGCGTCGATCAAGAGGCCGGGCAGAGGCTCGCAGACCTTCTGGAACAAGAAGGACAGGTCCGTCCGATCCGCATCTCTCTGGAGGGCGCGGTGACCGGCGGCCTCTTCTATCGCGACGGCTGGCTCTACGACGACAGCGAGGGCCCCGCTGAGCGTTTGGTCGCGTTGGATACCTACCCGCACTTGCCGGGCAAGCACAACCTGCAGAACATCGCTGCGGCCTACGCTGCCTGCCGCACCTTGGGCCTTCCGCGCGCAACCCTTCTGGAGGGCTTGGCCAGCTTCCCGGGCCTCGCTCACCGCCTGGAGCTGGTGGCAGAGCGCAACGGCGTGCGCTTCGTCAACGATTCCAAAGCGACCAATGCCGAGGCGGCAGCCACCGCGCTCTCCAGCTACGACGGAATCTACTGGATCGCCGGCGGAATACCCAAAGATGGCGGTCTTGCTGGCCTTGAGCCCCTCTTTTCTCGCATCCGCCGCGCCTTCCTGATCGGCGAGGCGCAGGATGCCTTCGCTGCCGAACTGGCCGGCAAGGTGACAGCCCAATGCTGCGGCACCTTGGAGACCGCGGTCCGCGCTGCTGCAAAGCTGGCAATACGGGAGAGCGGCGGCAAGGCTGTGGTGCTGCTGTCACCCGCCTGCGCCTCCCTCGATCAATTCCCCGACTTCGAGGCGCGCGGCGAGACCTTTCGCGCCGTGGTCGCCGCCCTAGAAGAGGAGGTTGAGCTATGAGTCTGGCCCGCAGCGATCAAAGCCTCCTGGCACGCTGGTGGTGGACCGTCGATCGCTGGCAGTTGACCGCCATCATCGCCCTGATGGTTTCCGGGCTGGTGTTAATGCTGGCAGCCTCGCCTTCAGCGGCCGTCCGAATGGGCATCGACGGCCCCTTCCTGCTGGCCCGGCGGCAATTGATGTATATGCCGCTGGCAGTGATTGCCATGCTGGGAATCTCTCTGGCGACACCACGCCAAGTGCACCGCATCGCCGCGTTCGGGCTGCTTGGCAGCCTACTGCTAGTTGCCGCAACCCTGGGCGTTGGCACCGAGATCAAGGGCGCTAGCCGCTGGATCCGGTTGCCCGGGCTATCGCTGCTGCAGCCCTCCGAATTCGTCAAACCCTGCTTTGCCGTCATGACCGGTTGGTTGCTGGCCAGTTGGCGCACCTCCGTCGGCTTGCCTGCCGTGCCGATTGCCGGTGCCCTCTGGGCTACGGTGGTCGGCCTTCTGCTGCTGCAGCCGGACGTCGGGCAGGCTGTGTTAGTGACCGGCATCTTCGGCGCCCAACTCTTTCTGGCCGGCCTAGCGATGATCCTGGTCGCTATCGCCCTGGTGGCCGCAGTCTGCGGCCTGGTCGCAATCTATTTCCTCTTTCCCCACGTCACCGAGCGGATCGACGGCTTCTTAGGCAACGAAGGCGGCAGCGACAGCTATCAGATCGAACGCTCTCTGGAGGCCTTTCGTAACGGTGGTCTCTGGGGGCGTGGCCCCGGCGAGGGGCAAGTGAAGGACCATCTGCCCGACGTACATTCCGACTTCATTCTGGCGGTCGCCGGAGAGGAGTTTGGCCTTGTCGTCTGCCTAGTCCTGGTCGCGCTCTTCGCCTTCGTGGTGCTGCGCGGTTTCTCCAAGGCCAGGGCGGACCAGAGCCTCTTCGTACTGCTTGGTGCTGCTGGTCTGGTGACGCAGTTGGGCCTACAAGCGATGATCAACATGGCCTCCTCGCTAAGTCTAATCCCCACCAAGGGCATGACCCTCCCCTTCATCAGCTACGGCGGCTCCAGCTATCTGGCCCTAGCATTGGCCATGGGCATGCTGCTGGCGCTCACTCGGCGGCGGCCATCCTCGGAGACCGAGATATGAGCGGGCCCGTAATCGCCTTAGCCGCTGGCGGCACCGGCGGCCACATCTTTCCGGCCGAGGCCTTGGCGCGCGCCCTGCTAGCCCGCGGCTGCCGCGTGCTCTTACTGACCGACCGTCGCGGCCAAGGTTGCGCCAATCTGCCGGACATCGAAGTGATTCACCTTGCCGGCAACGCGGTCCTTAGCCGCTCGCTACTGCGCAAAACCTTGTCTTCGCTGGCACTACTGCGCGGCGCCTGGCAAGCCCGCAGCCCGCTGAAGGCCGCTGATGCGAAGGCCGTAGTAGGCTTCGGCGGATTCGCCTCCGTGCCTCCCAGCTTGGCCGCAACCAGCCTAGGTCTGCCCTTAATCTTGCACGAACAGAATGCTGTCTTGGGACGCGCCAATCGTCTATTGGCCGGGAGGGCAACCCTGCTTGCTACGGCCTTTCCGAACGTACGTGCCTCCGACCCGACCAAGATCAAACGGATCGGTAACCCGGTTAGACCGGCTGTGGCCGCCTTGCGCGAACGCCCCTACCCCATCCCGACCGCCGAGGGTCGGCTGTCGCTGCTGGTCACTGGCGGATCGCAGGGTGCCAAGGTATTCGACAATCTGGTGCCAGACGCGCTGGCGAAACTTCCCGAGGCCCTGCGGCAGCGGCTGGACCTCGTGCAGCAAGTGCGTGCTGCAGATTGCGCTGTCCTAGCCAAGCGCTATGCGGCGCTGGGCATAGAGGCCACGCTCGCGCCCTTCTTTCAAGACCTGCCGGAGCGCCTGGCAGCAGCTCAACTGCTGATCGGCCGCGCTGGTGCATCGACGATCTTCGAGTTGGCAATGGCCGGACGGCCGGGCCTACTGATCCCCTATCCCAATGCCGCCGACGACCATCAGAGCGCCAATGCCAGAGCCTTCGCCGCAGGCGGCGGCGGCTGGCTTATACAAGAGGCGGCCTTGGATGCAGAAGCGATCTCGGACAAGCTCCATGATCTCTTCGAAGCACCAGAGCAGTTGATTGAAGCCGCCAAGAGAGCGCGCGCCTTCGCGACGCCGCAGGCTACCGACGATTTAGCCGGACTGACCCTCTCCGTCGCCGGCATCGCCCAGGCTGAGAAGAATATCTAGAGCCATGCGCGCTCTACCGCTCGACCTAGGCATCATCCACTTCGTCGGCATCGGCGGCATCGGCATGAGCGGCATCGCCGAGGTGCTGCATAACCTGGGCTACAAGGTCCAAGGCTCCGACATCGCCGACAGCACCAACGTCAAGCGACTACGTGACCTAGGCATCTCGGTCGTTATTGGCCACCGCCCTGAGAACGTTGCCGGGGCCGAAATCGTGGTGATCTCCTCGGCCGTGAAGACAAACAACCCTGAGATGGAAGAAGCCCGCGCCCGCTTCTTGCCGGTTGTGCGTCGCGCCGAGATGCTAGGCGAGCTTATGCGCCTGAAGTGGTCAATCGCCGTCGGCGGCACCCACGGTAAGACCACTATCACCTCAATGGTCGGGACCCTGCTGGAGACTGCCAAGCTGGACCCCACCGTCATCAACGGCGGCATCATCAACGCTTATAGCACCAGCACCCGGTTAGGGGCCGGCAACTGGATGGTGGTCGAGGCCGACGAGAGCGACGGTACCTTCATCAAGCTGCCGGCCATTGTCTCCGTGGTTACTAACATGGACCCCGAACACCTGGATTTCTACGGCACTGCCGAAGCCATGCAGGAGGCCTACAAGACCTTCGTCCAGAACATTCCCTTCTACGGCTTTGCGGTGCTCTGCATCGACCATCCGGTGGTGCAGAACATGATCGGCCAGATCGAGGATCGCCGCATTGTGACCTACGGCCTCTCCGCCTCCGCCGAGGTGCGCGCGGTTGAACTGGAACCCTTGGCCAACGGCTTCCGCTTCGCCGTCGAGATCACACCGCGCCACAGCGGCGAAACTCATGTCTGGCGCAACATGGTCCTGCCGATGCTGGGCCGGCACAACGTACAGAACGCGCTCTCGGTGATCGCTATCGCCCACGAACTCGGGTTGGCCGAGGAGATTGCACGCGAGACTTTGCACCGCTTCCAGGGGGTGAAGCGCCGCTTTACCCGGATCGGCACGGTAAACGGCGTCACGGTGATCGACGACTACGGCCATCATCCAGTGGAGATCGCCGCCGTGCTGTCAGCCGCCCGCCAGCATATGATGGGTCGAGAGCCGCACGGTCGAATCATTGCGGTCATGCAGCCGCATCGCTACAGCCGTCTGGCACAGTTCTTCGAAGACTTCTGCGCCTGTTTCAACGAGGCCGACCGCGTGCTGATCGCCGACGTTTTCGCCGCCGGCGAGGCGCCGATCGAAGGCTACGATTCAGCAACTCTTGTTGCCGGCCTACGCAGCCACGGCCACCCCGCTGCCGACCACCTACCGGACCACACAATACTGGCCCACGTCATCCACTACATGGCACAGCCGGGCGACTTGGTGATCTGCCTCGGCGCCGGCTCCATAACGCATTGGGCCAATGCGCTGCCGCAGCAGCTGGCCGAACTCTACGGCGAGGTGCCAGAATGAAAGGCGATCTCATCGATAACTTGCCGCCGGTGCGCGGCCGCCTGACCGCAGGCGCGGCGCTGTCCAGAGGCACCTGGTTCCAGGTGGGCGGGCCGGCCGAGGTGCTGTTCCGCCCAGCTGATCGCGAGGATCTGCTGGACTTCTTGGCCAGACTGCCGTCGCCGATCCCGGTGACCGTGATCGGCATGGGCTCCAATTTGCTGGTACGCGACGGCGGCGTGCCTGGCGTGGTACTGCGTCTTACCCGCGGCTTCGCCGAGAGTGGGGTGACTGAAGGGCAAGTCGTCGCCGACGCGGGTGCCTTGGACGTCAGTGTCGCCAAGACCGCTGCGGCCGCCGGTCTGGCGGGACTGGAATTTCTGATGGGCGTTCCCGGCACCGTCGGCGGTGCGGTGCGCATGAACGCTGGTGCCTACGGGCGCGAAACCAAGGATGTGCTGCTCTGGGCCGAAGCAGCGGATCGGCAGGGTCGCCTGCACCGCCTGAGCCCGACCGATCTCTCCTTCGGCTATCGCCGCAGTGCTTTGCCTCTCGACTGGGTCATGTTGCGTGCAGCCTTCGCAGCGACACCCGGCGATAGCCGCGCGATCACCCAGCGCATGGGCGAGATCCAGGCCCAGCGCAGCAAGAGCCAACCGATCCGCAGCCGCACCGGCGGCTCCACCTTCAAGAATCCGGAGGATCGCAAGGCCTGGCAGCTGATCGATGCCGCCGGTTGCCGCGGCTTGATCCGGGGCGACGCGCAGGTGTCTGAGAAACACTGCAACTTTCTGATCAACCACGGCGAAGCCACCGCTGCGGACCTGGAGGGCCTGGGCGAAGAGGTCCGTCGCCGGGTCAAGGTCCAGAGCGGCGTCTCCCTCGAGTGGGAGATCAAGCGCATTGGCGACGACCTGCAGGAGGGCTGGACCCCATGACCGTGACCCCGCTCGACATCCTGCTGCTGAAGGGTGGCCCCTCGGCCGAGCGCGAGGTCTCGCTGGTGACCGGTGCGGCCTGCACCCAGGCGTTGCGCAGCCTTGGCCACAGAGTCACCGCGTACGAATTGACGCGTGATCTGGGCGCGCTCTGCAAGGCGTTGACGCCCAAGCCCGACGTGGTCTTCAATTCTCTGCACGGTCACTATGGTGAAGACGGCTGCATTCAGGGAATCCTGGATCTCCTGGAGGTCCGCTACACCCATTCCGGCGTCTTGGCCTCAGCCATGGCAATGGACAAGCCGCTGGCCAAACGCCTCTTCACCTCCGCCGGTATGCTGGTACCCGAAGGACAGATTGCGGGGTTAGAGGACTTCCGCGACGGCGATCCCATGCCCCGTCCTTACGTGGTAAAGCCCTTGGCAGAGGGCTCCAGCGTCGGCGTTACCATCGTACGCGAGCACGATAACCCTCCACCGATGACGACCGAGACCTGGAACTACGGCGAGGAAGCCCTGCTGGAGCGCTACATCGGTGGCCGTGAACTGACGGTGAGCGTCTTGGGCAACCGGCCGCTGACCGTGACCGAGCTGCGACCCAAGGTCGGCTTCTACGATTACGAGGCCAAGTACACCGAAGGAAAGACGGAGCATCTGATACCGGCCGCAGTGCATCCGCAGATCTTCCAGAAAGCACTCAACTGGGCGCTGAAGGCGCATCGGCTGCTCGGTTGCAACGGCGTCACCCGCGCCGACTATCGCTATGATGACGCCGACGGAGAACCGGGTGATCTCTACCTGCTGGAGATCAACACGCAGCCCGGCATGACCCCGCTGTCGCTGGTACCCGAGCAAGCGCGCCACCTGGGCATGAGCTTCCCGGCACTCTGCCAATGGATCGTGGAGGAGGCGCTGTCGCGATGAGCAAGTCCCCCACCGAGAGTAGCAAAGCCAAAGCAACAGCCAAGGAGACACCTTCGAAACGCACGACGAGGGCTAAGCCTAAGCTGCGCAAAATCAACTCAAAACCGGCAGCGGGGGAGAACACAGATCGAAAGAAGTCGATTTGCAAGGCCGCGCAGCCACGTCGTCCCATGGGCGGTCTGCAGCGCCTGGCCCGCCGCCTGCCGCTGCGCTCCCTGGCGATCTTGGGTGCAGTCACGGCCACCATCAGTGCCGGACACTGGCTGTGGCGCAGCAACCATGTCGAGGCAGCCAAAATAGTGATCGTCGAGGAGGTTTATGCCGCCACCGCCGACGCCGGCTTCGCCGTAGCTCGAATCCGAGTTACCGGCCACGAGGTGATCGAGGAGGAGGCCGTCTACGCTGCCCTAGAGACGGAGCGCGGGGATCCAATGCTGCGTTTCGATCCCGGGGAAGCGCGCGCCCGCGTCGAGGCCTTGCCCTGGATCGAGCAGGCCATCATCCAGCGTCGTTTGCCAGACCAGATCCTGGTGAAAGTGGAGGAACGATGTCCGATGGCCCTCTGGCAATCGCAAGGCACCTGGCAGGTCATCGACCGCAACGGTACAGTGATCAAAGATGCCGATGTCAGGCTCTTCCGTAACCTGCCGAAGCTGGTGGGAGAGGGCGCCGAAGCCCATGTGGCGGAGTTCCTATCTCTCACCGAGAAGCAACCGAAACTAGCCCAGTATGTCTATGCTGCGATTCGGGTAGGTAAAAGAAGGTGGAACCTTCGACTTCATTCGGGAATCGATGTACGTTTGCCAGAAAATGATCCGATTTCTGCATGGGAACGCTTGGCACGGATCGAAGCAGTAGCTGATCTTTTGTCTAGGAACGTGAAGGTGATCGATCTGCGACGCCCAGACCGCTTACTGTTACGCTTGGCCCCGGATGCAGAGATTCTGCGCCCCGTGCCCAGTCAGGAAACCTGATGCATGGTTGAAGGGATGCAGAGAGCCCTGGGACGTACCAAGAATAGCCTTGTCGCCGCCTTGGACGTCGGCTCGACCAAGACCTGCTGCTTTCTCGCCGAGGTCGGCGATGACGCGCGCCCACGCGTCATCGGCATCGGCCAACAGGTCAGCCGCGGTCTGCGCCACGGGACTGTGGTCGACATGGACGCCACCACACAGGCCATCGGCAAGGCCGTCCACTCCGCCGAGCAGATGGCAGGTCAGCAGATCGAAGAGGTCTTCGTCAACATGTCTGGCGGCAACCCGGCCTCGCGCACTCTAGGCGTCGACGTCGCACTCAGCGACCAGGCGGTCTCCCAAGCGGAACTGGACCACGCGATCAAGGAATGCCACGCCCTCGATTTGGAAGAAACCTGCGAGAACGACCGCGATCTCATCCATTCGATTCCCGTCGGCTATGCCATCGACGGCAGCTGCGGCATCAAGGATCCACGCGGCATGTTCGGCCGGCACCTGCGCGTCGAACTGCACAGCGTTTCGGCTGCCGCCAGCGCCCTGCGCAACCTCACCACCTGTATCGAGCGGGCTCACCTGTCAGTCGCCGGGGTGGTCGTCAGTCCCTATGCCTCCGGCCTCGCCGCTCTGGTGGGGGACGAGATGGAGATGGGCGTCACCGTCATCGACCTTGGTGGCGGCACCACCTCTCTGGCCGCCTTCTTTGAAGGCAACATCGTCTATTCCGACGTCCTACCGGTGGGTGGTGATCACGTCACCAACGACATCGCCCGCGGCCTCTCGACCCCCCGCGTCCATGCCGAGCGCCTGAAGACGCTTTACGGACACGCCATGTCGACGCTCGCCGACGAGCAAGAAATGGTTGATGTGCCGCAGGTGGGCGAGGAGGACAGCGGCAGCCAGCAACAGGTCGCCCGCTCGGTCCTGGTCAACGTCATCAAACCGCGCCTGGAAGAAATCTTAGAGTTGGTGCGCAATCGCTTGGCCGGCTCCGGCGTCGGAAAGCTGGCCGGGCGTCGCGTCGTCTTGACCGGCGGCGCTGCGCAGTTGCCGGGGCTGGGCGAACTGGCTGCCCTGATCCTCGACAAGCAGGTGCGCATCGGCCGCCCGATCCGCATCCGCGGTCTGGCCGAGGCTACCTCCGGCCCCTGCTACACCACCTGCGCGGGCCTTCTCACCTATGCACTCGCCGCTGACCTCAGTTGTCAGCGCGGCGGGCGCAAAGAGCGCGGAGACGGCCTCTTCGGTCGCCTCAGCCTTTGGATCAAGGAGCACTTCTAAGCCATAGCTTGGCGAGCGCTCCTTTCGGTCGCCCCGACCGTTTCGGGGTCCCACCGTCCAGGCTCCGCCCCCGAGAGCCAGGGACCACAGAGTAGCGGGGCGCCCTTTGGCCCCAGCGGAGGAGACATGAGCTTGAATCTGACCGTGCCTCTTGATGAGGACCACTCGAAGCCGCGGATTACCGTGATCGGTATCGGCGGTGCCGGCGGCAATGCCGTCAACAACATGATCGCCAGCAATCTGAGCGGTGTCGAATTCCTGGTCTGCAACACCGATGCCCAGGCCCTGACCCAATCCAGCTGTCAGAACCGCCTGCAGCTGGGCCGCAACCTCACCCGCGGGCTGGGCGCCGGCGCCCGTCCCGACATCGGCCAAGCCGCCGCCGAGGAAGCGCTCGACGAGATCATGGGCTCGCTTGACGGTTGCAACATGGTCTTCATCACCGCCGGCATGGGCGGCGGCACCGGCACCGGCGCAGCGCCGGTCATCGCCCGCGCGGCCCGCGAACAGGGCATCCTGACCGTCGGCGTAGTGACCAAGCCCTTCCACTTCGAGGGTGTGCACCGGATGCGCCTAGCCGAATCGGGTATGCAGGAGCTGACCCAGACGGTCGATACCTTGATCATCATCCCCAACCAGAACCTCTTTCGCATCGCCAACGAAAAGACGACCTTCGCGGACGCCTTCAAGATGGCAGATGACGTGCTTGAAGCCGGCGTGCGCGGCGTCACCGATCTGATGGTGCTGCCAGGTCTGATCAACCTGGACTTCAACGACATCCGTACCGTCATGACCGAGATGGGCAAGGCCATGATGGGCACCGGCGAGGCCGACGGCGAAGGCCGTGCGACCCAGGCCGCCGAGGCAGCGATCGCCAACCCGCTGTTGGACGACGTCTCCATGCGCGGTGCCCGCGGCGTCTTGATCAACATCACCGGCGGACCGGACCTCACCCTCTTCGAGGTCGATGAGGCCGCTAACAAGATCCGTGAGCAGGTGGACCCCGAAGCTAATATCATCTTCGGCTCCACCTTCGATCAGACCCTGGAAGGCAAGATGCGGGTCTCGATTGTCGCCACCGGGATCGATGCCGAGGCCGAGCGCGAGAGTCGGCCCGGCCCCTCGCTCAGTCTGATCTCCAACCCCAAGCCGCAGAGCGCCCAAGCACCGGCTAGCAGAATGCCGTCACACACCGCCATGTCGCCGCCGATGGCGGCTCCAGCCCCGACGGCGCGCAGCGCCGCGGTCCCGAACATGACGGCGCCCGCAATCACCGCCCAGCCCCGTTTGCATGGATCTGCCACCCTGGCTACTCAGATAGAGCCGCAGGAAGAATTGCTGGACCTGGTGGAGCCCGCCGTCAAGGCTGAAGATCAGGCGAAGAAGGGCGGCGCCCGATTCGAGAATGCCGCCGAGTTGGAAGCCAAGCGGCAGGCTGAGAAAGCCGAGCGTTTCATCGCCGAGATCGAGGCGCGCGAAGAGGCCTTCATCGCCCCGCGGCCCCTAGTCGCCGAGCGTCCAGTGGAGATGCCCACCCGCAGCCGTCCGGAGCCCTTCCGCGAGGCTCTGTCCCAGCAGCGTTCGGAACAAGCTAAACCAGCACCGGCGGCGCCGGAGCCCCGGCGCTCTCCCGGCCTGATCAAGCGCATGACCGGACTCTTCCACTCCAGCCAACAGGCTGAGCAGGCGCCGGAACCCAGCCCTGCACGGACGGCGACTCCGTCGGCGCCGCAGCGCCAGGCTGCGCCGCGGGCCGAAGCTTCGGTACACCACCAGATGCCCGAGCGCAGCATACCCCATCCCCAAGCCGCCAACCCGGGGCAGGCGCCTGCCGCCCAGCAGACCCGCCTGAACCTAGAGGAGGGGCGTCGGGCGCCTCGCATATCTGAAAACCAAATGCTTGATATTCCTGCATTTCTGCGTCGTCAGTTGAACTAGCGGCGGGCTGTCTAGGGGGGGATAGTTTTCTCCGCTGGTACGACGACTGACGGTCCGCATGAGGATTACCAGGGCACCTCAATCCGGTGTCCCGGTCTCACGCAGCCCAAATGCGCCTTGCGCAAGCTTAGGGCCGCTCTCGCGCAAGTGAAGCGGCCCTAAGTCTTTCCGACAGAGACGTAACATACTGTAACAAAGAGTGATTGGCGGCGCGCCCGGTATTTCCATACCTTGGATCTCAAGGGTTCGGGGGATGAGATTACAGACCCTTTGGTGAGAGCAGCGTCGGAAGAAGCGTCGCGCGGACCATCGGAATCTTACGAGATCATGAAGCGATGGAAATGGGCACTGCAAGATCGACTGAGAAAGAGAAGACGGGAAGGCTGTCTGAGATGAACGAGATATCCCCTCTGCGCGAAGCACTGCAGAAGACGATTGCCCGACGCGTAAGTTTCGATGGGATCGGCCTGCACAGTGGTATCGAAGTCTCGGCGGCGCTCTGCCCGGCTCCGGTCGACCATGGGTTGTTGTTCTGGCGCAAGGATCTGGATCTGCGCGTGCCAGTCAGTTGGCGCCAGGCGGTCGAGAGCCCGCTTTGTACCCTGCTGGTCGGCCCGAACGGAGAGCAGATCGGCACGGTCGAGCATTTGGTCTCCGCTCTCTCCGCCCTGAATATCGACAATGCTCTAATCGAGCTGGACGGTCCGGAAGTGCCGGCCCTAGACGGCTCTGCCGACCGCTTTGTGGCCCTGATCGATCGCGCCGGTATTGAGACTCAAAACGCACCGCGCCGTGCCATCCAGATCCTGAAGCGGATCGAGGTAAGCGAACCCGGCCGCAGCGTCCGTCTGGACCCGGCCGAGCAGTTCGAGATGTCCTTCGAGATCGACTTTCCCGATTCCGCAATCGGCCGTCAGGTTTGGGAAGGCACAATCACCGCAGATCTCTATCGCAAGAAAATCGCCCGCGCCCGCACCTTCGGCATGCTGGCCGAAGTGGAGGCCATGCGGAATAGGGGCCTGGGCCTCGGCGGCTCTCTGGACAACGCCGTGGTGGTGCATCAGGGCACAGTTATGAACCCTGGCGGCCTGCGCTATGCCGACGAGTTCGTGCGCCACAAGGTTCTGGACGCCATCGGCGACTTGGCCTTGGCCGGTTCCCCCATCGTCGGCCGTTTCACCGGCTACAAGGCCGGTCACGCCCTGACTCTAAGGCTGGTGACCAGCCTCTTCGCCCGGCCCGAGGCCTGGCGCTGGGTCGCTCTGGAGAGCGACTGGCTGGGGGGCTCCTCCCCTTTGGTAAGCGTCAGAGCGGCGGCGCAGTGGATATAGCCCAAAGCGGAAACCTCTAGAGGAAGGGCCCGTAGGATCCCTTGTCGATTCAGGGTGATCGAGCGTCCTTCCAGCAATTGCAGCGCCCTTATTTTGCATTTGGGAGCAGGAGCTTCAGAACCGCCGGCCCGATGCCGCCTCGTTCCTGTGACGCGGTGGGCTGCGGTCTGGGTGTGAGCCTTTTCTCGAACAACCTGACCGGCTTCGCGGCAACCGGCACCTTATCTGAGCGAATAAAGGCTGAGACGGTTGCAGGAACGGAATGGATCAGATCGGCTCGCCAAGGGTCTTCCCGATCAGCTTCAAGTTCCGGCGGGCACCCGGCATCTGCGGGTGGATTTTCAACGCCGCGATGAAGGCTTGCTCGGCTTCGGGGAGACGGTCCAAAGCCATCAGGCTGAGGCCGCGGCCGGAGAGCGCCCCGAAGTGCCGCGGCTCCAGGGCGAGCGTGCGCTCGATATCGGCAAGAGACTCTTCGTAACGCTCCAGCAGGAAGAGAATGGTGGCCCGCCGGTTCCAGCCCTCGGCATAGCCGGGCGCGGCCTCGACCACCTTATCGGCTTCGGAGAGTGCAGCTTCCAGCAGCCCTTCGCCCATGGCCGCAGCGGCAACGCTCATCCACTGTTTGACGTTCTTGTCGTCGTGATCGAGCCAGAGAGACCAGATCGCCCGTTCCACCGGCAAGGCTTCCGATAGACTGGGGGCCGCTGCCAACAGGGCAAACAGCCGGTCCAGGCGCGGGTCGTGCTGATCGGCGCGCAGCGAAAGGGTTCCGGCCAAGAGGACCGCTAGAGCGAGTAGGAGCTGTCTTATGAACCAGGATGTTAGCGCAAAGCGGCGGCATTGCCAAGCGTTCCGCATCGCCAAGCGGCGGGAATGCCTCCCCGCCCGCTCGCCCGCGCGCCTGCTTCGACCGGAGGGCGGGCGCAGCAGCGGCGGCTGCAGCGGCATGGATTGGCTGGCCCGGCCTGCCAGTTGACTCTGTCACGAGAAAAAACTTCAGCCGGGCGATTGCTGCGGAAAGCCCTCGAAGCGCGGGCGAAGCCACTCCTGTCGCGCTTGGGCCATTTATTGTGGAGCGCTACACCATATTCGGTTTTTGGGCGGCAGGATTAGAAGCTGTGTCTGGGTCCGGCGGCTTTCGGGAGCCTTGGAGGACTCTGAAAACCGCGCCGGGCGCTATTAGTTAGCCACTTCACAGCTTCTTGAATCCAAAACCGCCGTGCCATTCGAATGGCACGGCGGTTTCGGCATGATCACTTTTAGAAAGCACCTCCGAGGTTACTGCCGCCACGGCTTAGATAGACCCTAGAAGCCCCAGAACTCGTGCAAAGTCATACCTCTAGTGTGGGCATTGTCGTCCCATCTCCGGTCCGCCTGGCGCTGCCGCTCCTCCGCCTGGCGCTGCCGCTCCTTCGACTGGCGCCGCAGATCCTCCGCCCGGCGCCGCGACTCCTCCAGGAGCCGCTGCTCCTCATGGTGCTCCCGTATGGCATCGGCCAGGCCCTGAAAAGTGGCCTGAAGAGAGGATAGAGAGTCGAATAAGGGAGGTCGGTATTCCGATTGCGCCTGTCCGGCCAAGCCTAGGGTCAGCAGGGCAGCTGCCGATAGCCCGATGCAGAACCTGGGTAAACTTCTTATCTTGGACATTGTTCCGTTCCTTTCTCCACTGGTA
>JACOMY010000030.1 GCA_014324045.1 Rhodospirillales bacterium
ATGGACTGCTGCGTCTTGCCGGTAATCCGGTCGATGCGGGCGGTCTCGCGGTCGAGGAAGTCGGCAATGGCTTTTTGGGTGGCGAGGTCGGGGAGAGGAACTTTGATGTTCGATAGTGTAGAAGGACTGATCGCTGGATAGCTAACGCCTGTGGATTTAGCGACCACCTGTTCGATAAACGGGTTGGATTGAACGACGCGATACAGAAAGCCTGTGTCCACGCCCTTTTTCGCCTGGAGAACGGCAAACCCGGTCGAAGCGACTTGCGGCGTGTCTGCTGGTTGGATGGCAGCAATAGCCTTCAGATACGTTCGAACGGTTGAAACGAGTATGTCGCCCTCCCGCACCGGTTTCCGGGCGCGGCTGGGCGAATCGGCGAAGCGCATACGTTCCTTGCAGGTTACGCCCTCCGAGAGCGAAACGCTGCCTATGTCAATGTAGTCGAACTCCCAATCAGGGTCGGTCGTTTCGGGCAGCACCGCTGGGTTGACATGACAACAGTGCTTGAGCGGTCGCAACGACGAGCGCACAGTTTCGCCCCAATACATCACCCCGCCCTTTGCTTCGGGGGTGCGATATTGGCCGGATAGAGGATCGATGCCGCCGGTGACAGCGGCGGTGATCAGGGCTGAGCGTTTCTCGCCGAGCAAGGCTACAAAGCGCTGCTTGGTCTCGATCAGCCCATCGATGCGGGCGGTCTCGCGGTCGAGAAAAGCGGCGATGGCTTTTTGAGTGGCGAGGTCGGTGATTTTCGGCCGGTAATCTAGAACGCCATTTTCGCTTACCCGACGCAGGCCGCCAGCTCCGGTCATACTTTGCATTGCCACCGCACGAAAATCTTCCGAGCAAAGCAAATAGAGCAGGAAGCGGGGCTCTATTTTTCCGCGATTGGGCCGCAGGACGTAAACTTCCGACGTTGCATAGCCGACACCGTTCGTAAGACCTTGCGCAATAGCCTTTTTGCCATTCTCAAAACATGGTGTGACCTTCGCAAGAAGAATATCGCCTTCGCGGAAATAGTTATAGCTGCCCCGTGCAACTTCCGAGAACGGTTTTACGCGCGAAGTATCTAATCCGCCCAACCCATCTGCCAAAGCATCCATCGGCGCAAAGGTAACTTCCGCTTCAGGATCAAGCGGTTTCATTTCCGACGGGCTTGGCCCGATACGGACCATGTGGCGGAGTCGGATCACCCCGCCACCTGCTGCAAAAGCTCTGCGATCTCGGCTTCGAGCGCCTGCAACTCGGCGTCGAGCTCTGCAAGCGGGCGGGGCGGCAGATAGCGGTAGAAATAGCGGTTGAAGTTGATCGCGTAGCCGACGCGGCCAACCTTGCCGTCGCGGGCGTCGCTGTGGCGCTCATCGACCCAAGCGTCGGGGACGAAGGGCAGGACTTCGCTTGCCAAATAGCTGCGCCAGTCCTCGGTCAGCGGCACATGCTCATAATCGCGTAGCTCGCTGTCGGCTTCCGGCTGGCCGTTCCTGCCGATGCAGACCCCGGCGTTCCCGTCGTGCTCCGACAAGGCGGACAAGACCGCCTTCCAGACCGGCGGATCGAGCCGGAGGCCGGCCGACGTCAGCGCCTGCTTGAGTTCCTGCGCAAAGGACTCGCGGCACAGGAACAGCCGGCCGCCGATACCCAGCAGGACGGCTTCGATCTCCTGCCGCCGGTCCCGGTCAAGCCGCTGGAAGACCTTTTCGCCGCGCAGCCGCGCGAGACGCTCCCGGCTGGCCCGGAAGTTCAGCTTCAGCGGACGCTCGACGCGGATCTCCCGGTAGCCGAAGTCGGCGGTGTCGAATATCCTGGAGACTTGCGCATCGCTGCCGCCGCCGTTGGCAAAGTCCGCGTAGAGGCGCACGATCCGGGCGCGCGCCTCTTCGGGGATGGTGCGGCGCTTGCTGCCCAGGGACTTGCGCATAGCTTGCCAGAAGCCTTCGCCGCTGGCGTCGATCAACTGCACCTTGCCCTGCCGCTCGGCGGACTTGCGGTTGCTCAGCAGCCAGACATAGGTCTGGATCCCGGTATTATAGAAGAGGTCGGTGGGCAAGGCGACGATGGCATCGATCCAATCCCGTTCCAGCAGCCAGCGGCGGATCTCGCTCTCGCCCGAGCCGGCGCCGCCGGTAAACAGCGGCGAGCCGTTCATGACGATGCCGATGCGCGAGCCGGTCTCGTCGTCGCGCATCTTCGAGATCATGTGCTGCAGGAAGAGCAGCTGGCCGTCGGAAATGCGCGGCGTCCCCGCACCGAAGCGGCCCTCGAAGCCTGCCCGCTCCTGTTCGCTCACGATCGGCTCCCGGTACTTCTTCCAGTCCACTCCATAGGGCGGATTGGACAGCATGTAATGGAACCGCCTGCCGGCATGGGCGTCGCCGGTCAGCGTGTTGCCGAAGGCGATCCGTTCCGGATCGTGGCCGGTCACCAGCATGTCGGATTTGCAGATGCCGAAGGATTCGCCATTCAGTTCCTGGCCGAAGAGTTCGACGCGGATCGCCTCGTTGAAGCCCTTCAGGGCCTCTTCGGTCAGCGTCAGCATACCCCCCGTCCCGCAGGCCGGGTCGTAGACCTGACGGATGATGCCGCGCCCGGTCAGCTTTGCATCGTCGTTGGCGATCAGCAAATCGACGATCAGGCGGATCACCTCGCGCGGGGTGAAGTGCTCCCCCGCGGTCTCGTTGGAGATCTCGGAGAAGCGGCGGATCAGTTCCTCGAAGAGATAGCCCATATCGAGGTTCGAGATGCGGCCGGGGTGCAGGTCGATCTCACAAAAGCGCTCGAAGACCTTCCAGAGAATACCGCCCTCCTGCAAGCGCTTTAGCTGGTCGGTGAAGAGGAATTTATCCAGGAAGATGTCGCGGACGTTGCCCGAAAATTTGGTAATATAGTCCAGCAGGTTGTCGTGGAGCCGGCCAGGATCTTGGCCGCGCAGCTTGCCGAAGGTGAAGCGGGAGAGGTTGTAAAGCCGCAAATCCTGGCCGGCCGGACCGCCGGCAGCCGCGAACAGGATATGGTCGCGCGTGGCTTCGTCCACCCCCTCCGGCAAGGACGCATAGGCACCGAGGACCGAATCCTTGGAACTTTCGAGGATGCAATCCAGGCGGCGCAGCACGACGAAGGGCAGGATTACCTTGCCGTAGTCCGATTGCTTGAAATCGCCGCGCAATATCTCGGCGACGGACCAGACAAATCCGCTTAGGCTCTTGATATCCTCGTTGGACATGAAAGCTGATCCCTCTTTTCTCAACCTTAAGCCGCCGGTCAAGATGCCCGCATCTTCTATGCAGTCAGGCCGGCGGACGGACTGCCGCCGGGGGCGCGCTTTGCCGGAGATAGACAGCCTCAGACATACGATCTCCCCGCCGCTGGGTCCAGCCACCGCCTTGCAGCGTGACCCGGATGTCTGGCCAGAGGCTGCCCGGTTGAAAGCAGCGCTCCGGCCTGCCAAGTCGAGCCGGCAGCCTTTGCCAGACGGGACCGTTTCAGCTCCGGTAAGGGGACGCGGGCCTGCGGCCGCTACCTTGCCCCCCTACCCTCCCTGCATCCCTTTCCCGGAGAAGAATCTCCAAGCGGAGTCCTGCATGCAGAGCGACTATAGAAACCCCCCTATTATCGATCAGGCGATCGCGGCCAAGCGGGAACCCGGGGTCTTGGAGCGCACGAAGAACGCCATCCTCTATCTGGCGATCACCACCGCGGCTCTGACGGCCGGCCTGCTGGCCGGGCTCTTCGCCGCGGTCTTCGCCGCCATCTTTACGGTCGTTGCCTGCGTCCTGCTCGGCAGCATCGCCGGCCGTCAATTGGCGCGCGCGATCGTGCTGAAGCAGCACCCGGAGCTGCAGGTTGTGTGGAGCCGAATGCGGCGATGGCGCTACGGCGACCGGGCGCGGGATATCACCCCGCCGGATCAGCGGTAGCCCTCTCCGTCGAAGCGCCAGAGCCGGTAGCCCCTACCCGCATCGACCGCAATATCGCGAAAGCCCTGGGTGAGGCTGCCGGGGAATTCGAAGCCGCGGTTCTCGACCGGCCCTAGGATCTCCGTATAGCCGCCGGCCACGCGGCGGAAGATGCTGAGCTGGCTGGTCTGCCTGTCGCCGGCACTCCAGGCCGTGACGATCACCGCCTCCCCCCGGCCCGGCTGCGCAGCCAGCGAGGCCTGGACGACATCCAGCCAAGCCGGAGCCGCGAATGGACGCGCCGAGGCCACCGGCCCGTAGCGGCGCCTCAGGAAGGCGCCCAGTTCACCCGGGAAGGGGGGCGATAGCGGCCGCAGATTATGGACTCCGCTGCCGGCAACCATGCTCAGAGCACCGCTGTGCCGCAGCAGCGAACGCTTCAAGGGCCGGTCTATGTAGCCGGTTGCCTCAAGACCGTAGCTGCGTTGATAGGCGGCGATAGCAGCGCGGGTTTTTTCGCCGACGACGCCGTCGACCGGTCCCGGCGGGAAGCCACGGACGAGAAGTGCACTCTGGATCTCGACGACCTCACCCGGTCCGGAGGTCTGATCGGTCAGTTGGCGCGGCTTGCTGCTAGTGCAAGCGGCGAACAGCCCCACGGTCAGAACAACCGAGGTCATCCGCAAAGCTCTAACCACATCGAGCCTCCCCCGCATTGCCGTTCCCCGTTTTGGCCTCAAACCCTTTTAACTTTTAACCCGAAACGCCAGAGTCGCTTCAACGGGAGTCACCTCAACAGGGGCCGCTTCAAGCGGCGCGGTGGGCGGCCTCGTCCTCGGCAATCATGTCCGCGGCCTTTTCCGCGATCATAACGGTCGGGGCATTGGTGTTGCCCGAGGTAATGGCCGGCATGACGGAAGCATCGATCACTCTGAGACCCTCTAATCCATGAACCCGCAGCCGTGCATCGACGACGGCACCCTCTCGTTGTCCCATGCGGCAGGTACCGACCGGATGGAAGATGGTGGTACCGATGTTGCCGGCGGCGTGGATCAACTCCGCCTCGCTTCGAAACGCGGGGCCTGGCAGGTATTCTTCAGGTCTGTGCGGCCGGAAGGCCTCGCTTTCCAGGACAATGCGCCGGGTGAGGCGAATGGCATCCGCTGCCACTGCCCGGTCGGCGGGATCGCTCAAGTAGTTCGGTGCGATTGCCGGCGGCCTGTAGGGATCGGCAGAGGCGAGGGAGACACGGCCGCGGCTCAAAGGCCGCAGATTGCAGACGGAGGCGGTGAAGGCGTCGAAGCTGTGCAGCGGCTCGCCGAAGCTGTCCAGGCTGAGCGGCTGTACGTGATACTCCAGGTTGGGCATAGCGTAGGCTGGGCCTGAGCGCGTGAAGGCACCCAGTTGCGAAGGCGCCATGGTCATGGGCCCGCGCCGGTATAGGGCATAGCGCAGGACCATGCCGGCCTTGGCAAGCGGACTGTCGATCTGCGTGTTCAAGGTGGGCAGACCGCTTACTCTGTAGATTAGGCGCAGCTGCAGATGATCCTGTAAGTTGCTGCCGACGCCACTCAACTCGTGGCGCAGCGGAATGGCCTGCCGGGCAAGCTCCGCCCCTGCACCGATGCCCGACAGCATGAGCAGCTGCGGCGAGTTGATGGCGCCGGCGGCCAACAGCACGCCGCCCGCCGCCTCGATCCGGACAGTCTTGCCGTGGTAGCCAAGCAGCAGACCGGTTACCCTCTTGCCGTCGAACGACAGCTCCAGCGCCTGCGCCTGCGTGAAGAGCTGCAGATTGCGCCGCTTCAGCGCCGGCTTTAGGAAGGCCCCCGCCATGGAAACCCGCCGCCCGCGCCACTGGTTCACCTGGAAGTAACCGCAGCCCTCGTTGCTACCGCGGTTGAAATCCTCCACCCTGGGGATGCCGTTCTCGGCAGCTGCATCGCGGAAGCGATTTAGCACCTCCCAAGAGAGCCTCATGTCTTCGACCCTGAGGTCGCCGCCGGCACCGTGCAAAGCGTCGGCGCCACGCGCCTGGTCCTCCGACTTGCGAAAGTAAGGCAGCACGTCATCCCAAGCCCAACCGACGTTGCCCAGCTGCCGCCAGCCATCGTAGTCGCTGCTCTGCCCGCGCATGTAGATCATGCCATTGATGGCTGAACAACCGCCAATCACCTTGCCGCGGGGATAGTTCAGGGAGCGCCCATTCAAGCCTGTCTCGGCTTCGGTTTTGTAGCACCAATCGGCCCGCGGGCTGCCCATCGCATAGAGATAGCCGACGGGTACATGAAACCAGATCCAGTCGTCGTTACCGCCGGCCTCCAGAATTGCGATTCGACGCCTGCCGTCTGCGCTTAAACGGTTGGCCAGAACGCAGCCGGCCGAGCCGGCACCGACGATGACATAGTCGAAGTGGCCCAAACTCTCCTCTGCCGGGGCTTGCGGCATGGCCTTCCTCCCCATTATATTCTTGGTCTATCGCTGTTAGGCGCCCTGTTGAAAGCTGCTAGGCTCCCTGCGGTGCTCCACTTTTGCCTGTCATCTTGCGATCGGCTAGGAAATCGGCATGCAGGCCGGTAGGTCTTGAGGTCGTAAACGAAAGTACGGTAACCTGATAGAGTGAGTGTTAAATACCTGTTGTGTGCACAGTCGCACTCTTTTCAGTGCCATATCTGTCGGTCGTTTGAGTCAGGACGGCTATGGTGAAAAGGCATTTTCTCTTCGTACAGGCTCCCTTCGGGGAATTTTCCAAACGTCTAGCTGCGCGTCTGCGCAGCGGAGGGCATCGGGTCACCCGCGTCATCTTGAACGGTGGCGATCTCCACAACTGGGGCTTCGCAGAGGCACATTTCTTTTTGGGCCGCACAGAGCGCTATCGCGATTGGATTGCCTACCTGCTCAAGCGAGAGGTGGTGAGCGATGTCATCTCCTACGGTGACGGCCATTATTACACTGAAGTGGCGCTGGAAGAGGCGAAGGCACTGGGCCTGAGGCTTGCTTGTCTGGAGCAGGGCTATTTGCGGCCGAACTGGGTCACGCTTGAGCTAGACGGCGTCAACGGCAACTCGTCGCTGCCCGACAATCCTAGTTTCTACCGACGTTTCGGTATTCCTCTCAGTGAATTGCCGGATGCCCATGTCATCTTGGGTAACATTACACGCAACAACGTTCTTAA
Organism: Rhodospirillales bacterium; assembly: GCA_014324045.1. Lineage (GTDB taxonomy): Bacteria > Pseudomonadota > Alphaproteobacteria > Kiloniellales > JACOMY01 > JACOMY01. The sequence continues at coordinate 7,069 of JACOMY010000030.1, forward strand.
TATCACCGCCTATAGCTTCTTGCTCTACTTTCTCGCACCTTTCTTTCCGTTTTACCGCTTGCCGGTCTATATGCCGGGCTATGTTACCGGTCTTGCTCATCTCTTCCGCTATTATATCGATAAGCTGCAGCGTGGACAGGCTGCCCGCGACCAAGCACATATCCTCTCGCTCCAGGCGCCCTTTTTCCTCGGCATCATGCAGCGTCCCGGCGACAGTCAGTTGGTGAAGCACTCAGAGTTTCCCGAGGTTCGTTTCTTTTACCGCGCAGCCATCGAGAGCTTCGCACGCAACGCTCCCGCCGAAAGCCACCTGTTATTCAAGTGTCATCCCTTGGATCAGGGCTTCAGCGGCCATGCACGGGGTATCCGTCAGAACGCCAGACAGATGGGCGTCGCAGGACGTGTACATTTCCTGAACGGCGGTTCCTTGGCCCCACTAGTGCGCAAATCTGTCGGTGTGATCACTGTGAACTCTACAGCCGGTCTCGCTGCCCTCAACTTCGGTACCAAGTGTAAGACCTTGGGTAAAGCAATATACAACATTGAGGGCCTTACATTTCAAGGACCCTTGGACTCCTTCTGGCAGTCGCAAAACATGCCTGACAAAGACCTATTCTTGCGCTTCCGGCAGCTGATGGTGGAGATGACCCAAGTGCTAGGGAGCTTTTCTACCAAGGACGGCGTAGCACTAGCCGTGGAAACCATAGCCAAGCGCCTGATCGGGGGGTTGCCCACGCCACAGTCAATGGAAGCCGTACGCTTGAGCAAAACAGTTTGAGAAAACGACAGTGGTTGTAGCGGTCCATGCTTTCTACCCGGTCTCCGGGCAGCTCAAGAGGTGATATTAGAGGAACTTCGGATCCCTACTCATATCGAGACCGGGGAAGACAGTGCCGGTCAGATCACTGTCGTCAAGCCCGAACTGGGCGCGTAGAGCGAAGGCCGGATAGAGGCGGATGTCCTGCGTTGGCATAAGATCGCGGCCCCTGTAGAGGTCACCTTCGGTCAAGCCTGGCCAACTTCCATAGAGCCGCCCGCCGTGGAAACCGCCTCCGGCCAGGATGGTGGTCGCACCGGTGCCGTGGTCGGTGCCACCAGTACCATTCTCAGCCGCCGTACGCCCGAATTCTGTCATGGTGATCACAAAGGTCTTCCCCCAGAGATCCGGCCCCAAGGCCCTGCGCAGCGTTAACAAGACGTTAGCGAGTTCCTTCAGGCCTCGATTGAGCCCTGCTCCCTGACCCGAGTGGGTATCCCAGCCCCCCATTGAGAAGGCGGCTATGCGTGCCTCTCCCTGTAGCATCTCGGCGACCAGCTTAGCGCTGGTCTCCGGCGTTACCTTGTTGCTTTTCAGGTTTTTGCGCACTTCGTCGGCGATGTCATCGGCCTCGCGGGCAGCACCCAATGCCTTGGTGAAGAGCGGCTCTTCAGCATAGAGAGCGTCCAGTAGGGAGCTACCGTCCCCGCGCAGGTTGTTCTCCGGCGACCAGAAGAGCGCCGGCTTATCGCCTCTCAGCAGCAGCATCTGTTCGCGTGCGACAGCGACGGCATAGCCCTCGGGCCGGCCGCCCGGTAACAGCGCTAAGGTGCGATTCAGCCAGCCGTCCTGTACCTCAGTGACGGTGGCCGTGCCCATCTCCAGGATGTCTTGGCCTTCGAAGTGGCTGCGCTTGTCGCGATAAGGTGTGGCCACGGCAAGCGCGAAGGCCAATTCCTCTGACCGCCACAGCGGATAGAGATCCCGCATCCCAGGATGTAAGGCGAAGCCAGGCGTCAGTTCCAACGGCTGTTTGTCGGCGTCTTGCGACAGACTTGGCCTCATAGCCTTCCAATTCGGGTCGTCATAGGGCCTTAGCATGTCGAGGCCATCCAAACCACCGCGCAGTACTAGGATTACTAGGCGCCGATCACCAGGCGCCTCGGCCCAGACGGCCGCCGGGGTCAGTGCCGTACCGAGCAACAGCCCCTGTGTGCCGAGAAGGAAGCTGCGTCGGGAAAAAGTCTTCTGAGTTACCATCGGGCTATCTCCTCTGGAATTCCGGGCTCATGAGAATGAGGACCCGCGCTTCTTTGGCGCCCTGCGCTTCCCGCAGGAGAAGCGCTAAGCGGTCCTCAGCGAGTGGGCCAAAGGCCTGCCGCATCATCGCCGACACCTTTAGTCTTCGCAGCGGCCCCTTTGCCATCCGGATGGCAAAGGAAAGACGCTCTGTCAGTCCCTGCGGCGAAATCCAGGCTACAGCTTCTTCTGCCCAGCCGTCCGGTCCCAGAGAATCCCAGGGCCTCTGTCCCATTGCTGTCAACGGCTGTAATGTCAGCGAGGAAGGAAAAGGATTCACCTCCATGTCCATACTTCCTTCTTCCTCTTGCAATTGCGTTGGCTGTACCGCCTTCGCCATATCGTCCGGCGCCAGCGCTAACCGCAGAGCAGTGACAAGGAAGTCGAAGGGCTGGCGTATCTTCTGACCGAAGGTCTGGTAGGCTGCTGGATGCTCCAGCAAGGCCCGATAGACTGGCATCAGTTGGGTGTTGTTATCCCGGTAAGCCGCTGCCAGATGCTGGACCACCTCCTCCGACGGCTTGTCCGAGAGAAAATGCCGTGCCAGCTTCCAAGCTAGGTGTTTGGCGGTTGCCGGGTGGTGGGCCAGATCATCCAAGGCCTGCGTGATAGCTTCGAAGCCCTCCGCCCCGGCAGCGTAGGTCTTGCCGAGGATCCGCACACTGCCAGGTTCGGACATAGCCGGGTCGAAAGTCGATCCGCCGGTCTTACGCTGTACCGTGACGCCGGTCAGCAACATCGCAAACTGGCGTACATCGTCCTGGCTGTAATCGCTCTGCACACCAAGAGTGTGCAACTCAAGAATTTCGCGTGCCAAGTTCTCGTTCAGGCCACGGCGGCCCTTGCGACCCCTCTTCGAGTTCGGACCGACCGAGCGGCTTTGATTGAGATACATTAGCATAGCAGGATGCAAGACGGCCTGCTGCAACAAGGTCGAGAAGCTGTCAGCGATGAAGGGACGGATCGCTTCCACCTCGTGGGGGGCCACCAGTACCCGTAGCGGCCTCTTGACCCGCGATACGGTGAAGTGATCGGCCCAGAAGAAAGCTAATCGCTCGTAGAAACCCAGAGCTTGTTCGACACTCCAGAGCACGCGGGCATGCGCGTCGCCACCGTAGACTCTCCGCAGCTCCCCCCCCCCCATCATACTAAGCGCTTTGAGGCGCTCAGGCGTTGTGCCGCCCGCGAAGCCAGCAGGGTTAGCCGCCCCTGCCGGCACCTGGGTCAGTAGCGCTTCCCGGTCGATTGCCGGTTCCTCGCCGCGGCGATAGCCGTAGCCGAAGCGTAGCGGTGCAATTTCTTCAAAACTTCGCTCCATCCCCGCTTCCTCAGCTAGCATCCCTTTTTCGGAATATCTACAAAAGGAGGTTAAGGCGTCTGTCCCGGAGGTTACGTTGCGCAGCCATCGGTCCTCTAAAGCTCTATATAGATTGGAAATGTAGAAATTTAAGAAAGAAAATTCGGTTGCCTTTTCGCCGAAGCCACGCAGTTGCCTCTAGAGTGTGTTCCTGTATCGGGAGAGGAGGATCCTGTTCGCTGCGCATCGCTCAAGGTCTTATCGTCCGAACCAAGCCCATTCTACGCTGTACCGTGGCGGCGCAACAGTTCGGCATGTCGAGCATTCTTCCTGCAATTGTGCCGAGATCTTACGAGGGGTCCCGCAGTTCGGATTGCGATAGATCATCCACGCCATCCTGCTTTGCCTCTCGCCCCTTGTCCGTTGCCAGCAGCCAGCCGAAGACCGGTACGGTCAGCACTGCACCAATCAGCTGTGCGAAGACGAAGGCCAGCATCTGCATCGGTGCAATGCCGCTGAAGGTGTCCGTAAAGGAGCGCGCCATCGTCACCGCCGGATTGGCGAACGAGGTCGAGGCTGTGAACCAATAGCCGGCGGTTATATAGAGCCCTACAACAAAGGGGACTGCACGGGCGTGCCAGCGCAAGGCGGTGAGGATCGCCATCAGCAGGCCGAAGGTCGCCACGGTCTCTGACAGCCATTGACCGGGCCCGCTGCGTGTATTCTTGGAGACTTGGAGCGTCGCCAGATCGAACATCGTGTGCGCTAGCAGCACCCCGGCAACCGCACCTAGCAGTTGCACAGCGACATAGGCCAAGGCATGACTGCCGCGAATCTCGCGCCGAAGCCAGAAGACCAGGGTAACGGCCGGATTGAAATGGGCCCCCGACAGCGGTCCAAGGCCCAGAATAAGCACAACCAGAATCGCACCGGTGGCCAGAGCATTGCCCAACAGTGCGATGGCATCGTTACCCTTCGCCAGGTTCTCCCCCATGATCCCGGAGCCGACCACGGTCGCCAGCAAGACTGCGGTGCCGAGCGCTTCCGCCGTCAGACGCTTGCTTAAAGGAAAATTTGACACTACGTCACGACTCTCCTTCGCTGACGACCGCATCAACCAACAGATCGCAGAACGTGGATTTCTCTGCCGTGCTGCGTGCCATGGAAGAATCCGGCATTAGCCAGCAGATCCAGATAGCTGGAGGGCGTGCGAGAGAAGTTCCTACCTACCAGCTACCGATATTTTCCATGGAAGCCCAGGGCTCCTTCAGCGGCAGCGGTTCGCCGCGTTGCAACAGCTCTACCGAGATACCATCCGGCGAGCGCACGAAAGCCATGCGGCCATCACGCGGCGGGCGGTTAACGATGACACCACTATCCATCAGGCGTTGGCAAAGGTCGTAGATGTCCTCGACCCGGTAGGCCAGATGTCCGAAGTTGCGGCTACTGCCGTACTCTTCCGGATCCCAATTGTAGGTTAGTTCCACTAACGGCGCTTGTGCATTGGAACGAGCGCGCTCGATATCACCGGGGGCGGCCAGGAAGACCAGAGTGAAGCGGCCCTTCTCACTATAGTAGCGGCGAACCTCCTCCAAACCTAGCTTCTCACAATAGAAATTGAGGCTGGCGTCCAGGTTGGAGACGCGCACCATGGTGTGAAGATATTCCATAGTCTTCCTTAATTGTCTAGTTGATCGCTCTACGAGCTTCGGCTGAGTGACGTATCAGAGTTAGAGCTATACGGGAGAAGGAGTCAAGCCTTTCTTAATCATAGTTGCTTGTCGAGGCTAGGCACCGCAGGAGACTGGATTATAGAGTGCTGGTTCTTCTGACAAGGTGCTGAAGCTTAGAAGGGCTTTACGACTACAAAGATTACGATTCCGATCATCAAGACCGTCGGAACCTCGTTTACAATCCTAAAAAATTTTGCCGATTTGCGGTTACAATCCTGGGCAAAGTCACGTAACCAGCGGCCCATAAGCTCATGCGAGGCCTGTAATAGCACAACGAACAAAAGCTTAGCATGAAACCATCCATCGCTCCAAACGTCGATAGCGAAAGCCGTGAGAAGACCGAAGATCCATGCGGCCACCGTTGCCGGTGTCATGATAAAACGATAGAGACGGCCCTCCATCACCTTGAAGCGCTCGCTCCCGATCGAGCCCGGTACCGTCTCGCAGTGATAGACAAAAAGGCGCGGAAGGTAGAGCAAACCTGCCATCCAGGCGATAACGGCAAGGACATGGATGGCCTTGAACCAAAGGTATCCACCGCTCAAGAAGGCTTCCATCGGCCCACCGCCTCTATGTCTTTACTGCTATATCTCTATAGGGACAGCCTATCCTATCGGCACCGCAAAGACGCGCTCCGGTCGAGGGGCGCAAGCCCGGTCCCCACCCCAAGGCATTGCGTACCAGGCGGGCAAGACCCTCGATGAAGCTATCCCCGGCATCCACGGTCGGTGCACGCAGATAAAGCGGGACACCTGCCGTTTTCGCCTCGGCTGCCAGTTCGATATCGAGCTCCACCAGAGTCTCGGAATGCTCCGATACGAAGGCAATGGGAGCCAGAACCACAGGCCGTTTATCCCGGCCCGCGCGTGCAACCTCGTCTGCCGTTGCCGGGCCGATCCACTTCAAGGGACCGACCCGGCTTTGATAGCAAACGACAAGGTCGTAGTCGTCGCGGTCAAGACGGTTCCGCAAAGCTTCGGCCGTCCGCTCCACTTGCCAGGGATAGGGATCGCCTGCAGCAACGATTTTTTCGGGTAAGCCATGCGCGGATAGCAGCAGCCGCGGGCGTCCGGAAGCTTGTGCCTCGTCTAGGCTCGGAACTATTCGCTTGGCAAGCTCGTCTATGAAGCCGATCTCGTCAGGATAGCAGCAGATCTTATGCGTGGGAAGATTCTTGAGTCCTGTTCTGCCCGCCACCTTGTCCCACTCCTTCATCGACGAGGCCGTCGTGGTGGTCGAGAACTGCGGATAGAGCGGCAATTCGATAAGACGCTTCGGCGCAAACTGCAAAACCTGGTGCAGGACGTCCTCTGCTCTTGGATGCCAATAGCGCATCACCGGAAAGGCCCGTACCTGGCCTAGATCGCTCAGAGCCGTCTCCAAGGCACGCGCTTGATCCAGGGTGTTGGGCAAGATCGGCGATGCGCCCCCCATTTCTGCGTAGATCCGGCGCGCGATGGGTGCACGTTTCCTAGAGAGCATCTGCGCCAGGAAAGCACGCAGGGGATTGGGGAGGCGAACGATCGCCGGATCGCCGAACAGGTTCCTCAGGAAGGGCCTAACGGCGTCGAGTGAATCCGGTCCACCCAGGTTGAAGAGTATTATGGCGATACGCAGGTCTGGTTGCATGGCCTCAGGAGGTAAAGCGGCGAACACGCTCGACAAGAGCTGTGACATGCTCCGGCGGAGTTTCCTTCAAGATACCGTGGCCCAGGTTGAAGATATGGGCTCCTCCCGAAAGACACGAGAGAATTCGATCCACCTCCCGCTCTAACTCCGGACCGCCTTGCGTCAGGGAATCGGGCGCTAGATTACCCTGCAAAGCAACATGTGGCTGGAGTGCTCTTGCCGCCCACTCCAAGTCTTGATTTTGATCTAGAGAGAGTGCTGCGGCACAGCTGTTCTCAACCAGAGACAAGAGATGCTCCTGGCTAACATTTCGCGGAAAGAGGATAACCGGCAGGTTTGGATAACGGCTGGCAAGTTCTCTAGTAATGTGTAAGAGCGGCGCTATACTCCACTTGGTAATTTCTTGGTCTTCTAGAGAGCCAGCCCATGAATCGAAGATTTGAACGGCCTCGGCGCCGGCATCGATCTGCCGGGAGAGGTGCAACACGATGCAGTCGGTCAGGCAGTCGATCAACTGTCGAAAAGCAGTTGGCTGCCGGCGCATGAAGTCTAGCGCTCGTGGAAAGCCGGTGCCGCCCCGTCCTTCGATCATATAACAAGCCAAGGTCCAGGGAGCGCCAGCGAAGCCGATAAGACCTGTGCTGTCACCTAGTTTTGCGGAGACCAGCGAAACTGCTTCGTAGACCGGTTCGAGTTGCCTAGCAAAGCTCTCTTCATACAGCCGCGGGAGGCTGGATAGAGGCTCTAGAATAGGGCCTTCGCCTTCTTGAAAGGAAACATCCTGCCCTAGGGCCATTGGGACGACTAGAATGTCGGAGAAGATAATGGCGGCATCGAGGTCGAAACGGCGTAGCGGTTGAAGTGTGACCTCGGCGGCAAGGCTGGGCTGAAAACATAACGTCAGGAAGCTACCGGCCTGGCTTCGTGTGGCACGGTACTCCGGCAGATAGCGTCCAGCTTGGCGCATAAGCCAGAGCGGTATCCGGCCGCCGCGTCCGTGCCGGAGTGTCTCGATGAAGGGTTTGTAACGGCTCTCGGTCTTCACGGACATCTACCTGCCATGCTTGCCTCTAGAACTCCAATAGAGAGTTTTTTTAAGGTAAATTTTTTGTTGTTGTTGGAACCAGGAAAAGCGGGAGAGCAGATTTTATCCAGAGATCTATCCATAGGAATTCGGTCATCTGGTTCCGGTGGGTATGAATCCGGTTCGATAGTGTTTTGGGTGCGGGATTTCGTACCGGCTGGGGCCGCTGTTCTTAAATCCATGCGATCTTTTCCGAAGGAACAGCGCGCCAGGCTGCCTAAGGAACCTTGGGAGTCGTGGGCATAAACGTTGTTTATCCTTGAATCTGTCCGCCGGACCCTTCCAAGCGAACAAGCCTGTGGAGATTGCGAGAGGTTGCCAGGATGGGTAAGGTCTGGCCTTCGTGAAAAGGCAGAGATATTCGCATAATGTCAGATTCTGTCCACCACCTGCATTTGGTGTCCGACGCAACGGGGGAAACGATCGCTTCCGTCGTACGTGCCTGTCTGGTGCAATTCGACGGGATCGAGCCTGTCGAACATGTCTGGTCGCTTATCCGCACGGTGAGACAGGTCGATCGGATTTTGAGTAGTGTGGAGACCAACCCGGGACCGGTGCTGTTCACTTTGGTCGACGAGGGTCTGAAGCGTCGTCTTCTCGATGGGTGCGAGCGGTTGCAGGTGCTGACCGTTGCTGTGCTGGATCCGGTAATCTACTTGTTGGCGGACGAGTTCAGGGCCACGATTGCGGGGCGTCCCGGTCTGCAACATGTGATGGATAAGGACTACCGAAAGCGTATCGATGCAGTCCACTTCGCTTTAGCGCACGACGACGGCCAGGTCGGCGCTGACTTCGGCTTTGCCGACGTGATCTTGATCGGGGCCTCGCGTACCTCCAAGACGCCGACCTGCATGTATCTGGCCAATCGTGGGGTTAAGGCCGCAAACGTGCCGTTGGTACCGGGGGTAGCCTTGCCTGCCTCGGTATTGGCTAGAAGTGGCTGTAGCGGACGTCCCCTTGTGGTCGGTTTAATCGCCGATTCGAGTGCTTTGGTAGCAATCCGCCGCAATCGTTTGCAACACCTCGGACAGGCGGAGCATGAAACCGGCTATGCCGACTTGGAACATGTCCGGGAAGAATTGAAACAGGCATGTCGCCTTTTCCTACGCTACGGTTGGCCGGTGATCGATGTGACCCGCCGGTCGGTCGAAGAGACTGCGGCTTCGATCCTGACTTACCTCCATCGAGCCGATGTTGGAGAACGCCATGCCTGACGATCTGGTCTTGGCTTCCGGCAGCGCTACCCGCCGCCGCTTGCTCGAATCCGCCGGCGTGACTTTCCGTGTGCAGCCTTCCGGAGTCGATGAAGAGGAGGTGAAACGCAGTCTGAGAGCCCGTGGCGCCGATGCTTTGGACGTAGCGGAGACCTTGGCCGAGATCAAGGCATTGCAGGTCGGTTCAAGCCAACCCCATGCCTTGGTGATCGGCGCCGACCAAATGCTGGATTGCCAGGGGGTCTGGTTCGATAAGCCCTCTAGCACTAAGGCAGTGGCCGATCATCTTCGCAGACTTATGGGGAGGAGTCACCGTCTCGCGACAGCTGCCGTGATCTGTTCGGACGGCCGGCGGATTTGGCATCACCGCGCGGAAGCTTGGTTGTCGATGCGTTCGCTAAGCGAGGCTTTTGTGAAGGACTATGTTGAGCGCTTCGGAGAAGAGGTTTGCGGCTCTATCGGTGCTTATCGGCTTGAAGAGATTGGGGCTCAACTCTTCTCGGCGGTCGAGGGCGACCATTTCGTCATTCAGGGGCTGCCGCTCTTGCCGCTGCTGGGATTCTTGCGCGAACGAGGGGTCTTGATGCGATGACCGGCAAGGAGAGCACCCGGCTGGCCGGTGTCATCGGTTGGCCGGTTGCGCACTCCCGTTCGCCCCTGCTGTATGGGCATTGGCTGCGACGCTATAGGATCGACGGTGCCTATCTGCCTTTGGCCGTTGCGCCAGAACGGCTTGCTGCTGCGATCGAGGGATTGCACGCTTTGGGCTTTCGCGGTGCAAACGTGACTATCCCGTACAAAGAGGAAGCCATGCGTCTCTGCAACGCACTGACCGGGCCGGCATCGGCTGTCGGTGCGGTGAATACGGTCACTGTGCGGAAAGACGGGGTTTTGGGAGATAACAGCGATGCCTATGGCTTCCTTGAGAATATCCGGCAGGGCGCGGGCTGGAACCCTGCCGGAAAGCGCTGCTTGATCCTAGGCGCTGGCGGTGCGGCGCGCTCTATTGTCTGGGGGTTACTTAATTCCGGTGCGCGCGAAGTGGTGGTCGCGAACCGAACCTTGGCCCGTGCCGAGGCACTGGCGACAGCCTTAGGCGCGGACAGCTGTGCCTGGGAGAGGCGTGCGGCTCGTATGGAAGGTATGGATTTATTGGTAAATGCGACCAGTCTGGGAATGCCGGGCAGTGCTCCGCTCGATCTGTCGCTGGATCTCCTGCCCACCGCGGCGCTGGTAACGGATATCGTCTACACACCGCTGGAGACGGATCTCCTGCAGCGCGCCCGGCGGCGCGGCAACCCTGTTGTCGACGGTATAGGGATGCTGTTGCACCAGGCAACACTAGGTTTTGCTACTTGGTTCGGACAAGATCCGGCGGTCGATGCGGATCTGAGAGCGGCCGTCCTGGCGGGTCGATGACAAATGCGGATTCTCGGACTGACCGGCGGCATTGCAATGGGAAAGTCCGCGGCCGCTAGGGCGATGCGGCGGTTGGGGCTGCCCGTGCACGATGCCGATGCGCTGGTTCATGGACTCTATGCCCGCGGCGGTGCGGCCGTACCCGCAGTCGCAGCGGCATTTCCGCAAGCAGTGGTCGACGGTGCGGTCGATCGAGCGCATTTGGGCGCTTGGGTTCTGGGACAGCCTGCTCTCTTGAGGAAACTCGAAGGGATCGTGCACCCCTTGGTACGTCAAGCGACGCGACGCTGGCTTGCTGTGCAGGGCCGGCAGAGACGGCGGTTGGTCGTCCTCGACATACCCCTGCTCTATGAGACCGGGGACAATGAGCTATGCGATGCGGTGATGGCGGTGACGGCACCGGCTTTCCTGCAGCGCCAACGCGCACTGCGCCGGCCGGGTGTGACACCGGATAAACTGAAGGCCATTCTCGTACGGCAGCTCGACGACAGACTCCGCCTGCGCCGAGCCGACTATGCCGTTGTAGCCGGGCTCAGCAAAGCCGTTACCCTACGGCATTTGAAGCGCATCGCTAGAGTGGAGCGCTGCCGCTGCGGAGGGCTGTGGTCGGCAAGCTTTGGGAGCAAAATTAGCAGATGACTTTGCGTGAAATAGTCCTCGATACCGAGACGACGGGATTGGATCCGGCAGTTGGCCACCGCATTGTCGAGGTAGCGGGTCTTGAGATGATCAACCATCTCCCGACCGGTAAGAGCTTCCATCGTTACATCAATCCCCAGCGCGATATGCCGGAAGGGGCCGAGCGTATTCACGGTCTGAGCGAAAGTTTTCTAGCCGATAAGCCGGTCTTTGCGGAGATTGCGCAGGACCTTACGACCTTTCTGGGCGATGCGACCTTGATAATCCACAATGCCGCTTTCGATATGGCGTTCTTCAATGCCGAGTTTTCCCTGCTTGGCTTGCCGATACTGCCGCCGGAACGGGCTAGGGACACGGTAGAGATGGCACGCAAGCGCTTTCCCAGTGCGCAAGCCAGCTTGGATGCGCTTTGCCGCCGCTTCGGGATCGACAACTCGGCACGAACCTATCACGGCGCCCTTTTGGACTGCGAGCTTTTAGCGGAGGTCTACCTACAACTAATCGGCGGTCGTCAGCCGCAGCTTACCCTTGCCGGGGCGCGCAAGCAGGAGCCGTCGATCGAAGGCATCGGGTCGGCCGGGGCCGTGCAGCCCGCCCGCCCGCATCGGGCGACGCCGGAAGAGTTGGAAGCTCACGCGGCCATGCTTGCGAAGCTGACGGATCCCCTTTGGCAGCGCAATTAGCAGCTCCCGAGTGCTGCTTCGATGGCGGCTGCGTCGCTTTGGAAAGAGGTAACGAAGCGATAGCCTTCGGGTCCGGCTGCGGGCCAATCGTAGAAGAGAAAGCCGCGCTCGTTGAGTTCCTTCGCTAGAGCGGGAGGGAGCCGGGCGAAGACCTCGTTCGCTTCGACCGGAAAAGCGAGCCTTGCACCTTTCTGCACAAGACCCTGGGCTAGGGCGGCAGCCGCGGTATTGGCCTTGCGGGCATTGCTACACCAAAGGTTCCGCTCAAGATAGGCGAGGAGCTGTGCGGAGAAGAAACGCATCTTGGAGAAAAGCTGACCGGCGCGCTTACGGCGGAACGCCAATGTCTCAGCTAGCCTTGGGTTGAAGACCACCAATGCCTCACCGGCGATGCATCCGTTTTTGGTCCCGCCGAACGAGAGGAGATCGATGCCTGCCTTCCAGGTCGTCTCTGCGGGTGTCGCGTCCAAAGCAACCAAAGCATTGGCGAAGCGCGCACCGTCCATGTGGAATGTAAGCTTGTTCGCTTTGCAGACATCCGAAAGTACCCGCAGTTCCTCGGGCCGGTAGACCCGGCCGCATTCGCTTGCCTGGGCGACGGTTAGGCCTGCCGGCTGGGCATGATGGACCGCGCCTGCGCCGAAAATCGCCCGTTCCAACTCTTCGCTGTCAAGCTTGCCTCTTCTGCCCTCAAGCGGGAGCAGCTTGGCGCCGCCGGTGAAGAACTCCGGACCTCCGCATTCGTCGACCTGCACATGGGCTTGTTTGTGGCAATAGATCACCCCCCAAGGCGGTGCTATGACCGATAGCGCCAAGGAATTGGCGGCGGAGCCGGTGCCGACCGGGAACACCGAGAGATCGCATGCAAAGATCTCTGCCAAGCGCCGTTCCAAGCGACACGTCCAATCGTCGCCGCCGTAGGCGGCGGCGCTGCCGTCGTTGGCTTGCGACAAGGCGTTCAGGATCTCAGGCGAGGCGCCCCAGACATTGTCGGAGCGAAAATCGAGTTGGCTTGCGGTCACTCTACCGCAGCCTTGGGACCGCCAAGGGTCACGCGTCCAACCTCCTTTCGGGTCTTGGGATCGATCATCACGATGGCCATGCAGCGCGAGTCGCCGGCAATGCGCAGATAGAGGAGTCCCCGCGCGCTCCAGGCATCGGCAAGGGTACAATCGGCTTCGACAGAAAGTGCCAGATTGCCCAGAAGCTGGACCGAGCCGCCACCGCTCATGCGGTCGATGACGGTGATTGCCACAAAGGCGAAACCCGCCACAATCAGAACTCCCATGACGATGACCAAGGTTTTCAGGGCTTTCAATTGAATGGCTTCCATCCTTGGCACCATAGAATTTCGCTAGGAACCGCCATCATGCCAGCAGGAGAAGCTATTCGATTGACCGTCGAGGCCGAAGCGGCCGGACAGCGGATCGACCGCTATTTGACAACGGCACTTGCCGGACACCTCCCTGCCATCTCGCGGAGTCGCATCAAAGCGCTCATCGCGCAGGGCTGTGTCTCGGACGCGGCCGGGACCTTAGGTGAGGCCTCGGGGAAGGTCAAACAGGGTCAGCAGCTCACCCTTGCACTGCCACCGCCGGAGCCGGCAGAGCCGCAGGCGCAAGCCATCGATCTGACCGTGGTACATGAGGACGAGGACTTGATCGTGGTGGACAAGCCCGCCGGTATGGTAGTACATCCGGCGCCCGGAAGCCCGGATGGGACTTTGGTCAATGCCCTAATGGCGCACTGCGGCGATAGTTTGCAAGGCGTAGGCGCTGTGCGCCGTCCAGGTATCGTACATCGCCTGGATAAGAATACAAGCGGGCTCTTGGTTGTAGCCAAGAACGACCTTGCCCATCGGGGCTTAATACGTCAATTCTTGGAGCGGAGCGTGAAGCGCTTCTATCAAGCCTTGGTCTGGGGCTTGCCGCAGGAGATGGAAGGCAGAATCGACGGCAACATCGGGCGGCATCCCAAACATCGGCAGAAGATGGCCTCGTTGCGGCAGGGCGGCAGGCCTGCTGTTACCCACTATTGCGTCGTTGCTGTGCTGGCCGGCGGCTTAATAGCGCAGATTCGTTGCCGCTTGGAGACAGGGCGCACCCATCAGATCAGAGTTCACTTGGCCGAACAAGGTCATGGCTTGATCGGCGATCCGCTTTACGGCCGGATGAGTCCGGCCCGCCGCGCGGTGTTGCCGACAGCGGTTCGGGAGGCTGTCGAGGCGTTCGGGAGACAGGCACTTCATGCAGAGGTTCTGGGATTTCACCATCCCCGATCGGGAACGGATCTAGAATATCGTTCCTCCTTACCGGAGGATCATCGATCTTTGCTGGATATGCTCTCTAAAGAGTCCTCTAATAACAACTGAACCGGTCTGGCTTGGGCCGGCCGGCGAATGCCGAGTTCGGGTTCGACGGGATGAAAGTAAGGAGACCGTCATGGTACGGGCAAACGTTCCCTTGTCGGTAGGAGAGGGTAACCTTGGTCGCTATTTGCAAGAAATTAGGCGCTTTCCCATGCTGGAAGCCGATCAAGAGTTCATGCTTGCCAAGCGCTGGCAGGAAAAGTGCGACGTCGATGCAGCACATGAGCTCGTCACAAGCCACCTGCGTCTGGTTGCCAAGATTGCGATGGGTTATCGCGGCTACGGGCTGCCGGTGTCGGAACTGATCTCCGAAGGCAACGTCGGCATGATGCAGGCGGTAAAGCGTTTCGACCCAGACCGGGGCTTCCGCTTGGCAACCTATGCTATGTGGTGGATTCGAGCCGCAATTCAGGAATACATCTTGCATTCTTGGTCGCTGGTGAAAATGGGTACTACGGCGGCGCAGAAGAAACTCTTCTTCAACCTCCGGCGCCTCAAAGGTCAGATGCAAGCGATCGAGGACGGCGATCTCAAGCCAGAGCAGGTGAAGAAGATTGCCGAGATGTTATCGGTGCCGGAAGACGACGTCGTGCAGATGAACCGACGCTTGGTTGCTCCGGACCATTCCTTGAACGCGCCGCTACGCGTCGACGACAACGGTGAGTGGCAGGACTGGTTGATCGACGAGAATGCCGTCGATCAGGAGCAACAGCTGGCAGAGAGCGACGAATTGGCCAAACGGCGCGAGCTGCTAGCAATTGCCTTGCAAAGCCTGACCGACCGTGAGCGCCACATTGTGCAGGAGCGGCGCTTGAAGGACGATCCGACTACTCTGGAAGATCTCTCGAAAGTCTACAATGTCTCGCGCGAGCGGGTGCGTCAGATCGAAGTTAGGGCCTTTGAGAAGCTTCAGCGCTCGATCAAGAACGCCGCCATCGATCGTAAACTGGCGTAAACAGGTCGGTAGTAACTAGGTTAAAAGCTGCGGTAACGTCTAACCACAACGATTGCCTCCTACGGGCTGACCCTAGCCCACCCACAGCGCTATGCTGAGCGCTTAACGCCGAACAATGGGGTAAACCCAGGATGCCGGTTAGGGAGGTAACGATTGTCAATCGCCGTGGTCTGCATGCCCGGTCCGCTGCGAAGTTCGTCAAGCTGGCCAGTCGCTATGATGCTGAGGTCGTGGTAGTGAAGGATGGCATGCGCGTCTCGGGCCTCTCTATCATGGGGCTCTTGATGTTGGCTGCATCCCCCGGCTCGCAGCTCAGAATCGAAGCGGAAGGCTCTGCAGCGGGTGAGGCTCTGGATGCCTTGGCCACCTTGGTGGATCGCGGTTTCGACGAGGGCGATTGAATGCCGACCGTGAATTTAGGGGATGCTGAGAAACTCCAGTGGAGCCTGACGCTCCGCTAAACGCCGTACTTTGCCGGCCATGCAGAACGGGGCCTTGTTGCAGACTTGGACCCCTCGTCGGTAAGGGCGGTGCAGAGCGTTTGGAGCCTATGCACCGGATGTTTTGGCCGGGGGCGACGATAAGCCCGCGAAACGGCTATGCACGCCCCCATGCCACGCGGCCATCGTTGGACAAAGTGCGTTTCGTGACCGAAGACCGCGTCATCTGCTGGAATGGCTAAACCGAAGTCCAACCGACTGGACACGATTTACGCCCCCGCCACCGCGCGAGGGCGCTCTGCTTTGGCGGTCATTCGCATCAGCGGGCCCTTGTCGGGAGACCTGCTGGAGCGGCTGACAGCGGCAAAGAAGCCGCCCGAACGGCGCGCCTCCCTCAGGCGACTTGTGGACCCTGAGACGGGCGAAGCTCTGGATCGAGCCTTAGTGCTCTGGTTTCGCGGGCCGGCGAGTGCAACCGGGGAGGACCTAGCGGAATTGCATCTGCATGGCGGACCGGCGGTACTGGATGGTCTCCTTGCCGCTTTGGGGCGCTTGCCTGGGGTTCGGCTAGCAGAGCCTGGGGAATTTGCCCGGCGTGCCTTCGCTAATGACAAGCTGGACTTGACCCAGGTCGAGGGGCTGGCGGATCTGGTGGCGGCTGAGACTGCGGGCCAGCGCCGTCAGGCTCTGGCGCAGGCAGAAGGCAGTTTGGCCCGTCGTTTGGCCCACTGGCGGGAGACCTTGATTGGGATCGCAGCCTATGTGGAAGCGCATTTGGACTTTTCCGAGGAGGAGGAAATCCCTAAGGATATACTGGCGCGGTCCGCAGCGCGCGTCGCGGCGCTAACCGTGGAGATGGCGGCGGTGCTGGCGGAGGCCGCGGCGGGAGAGCGGCTACGCGATGGGATCGCCTGTGCGCTGTTGGGCGCGCCGAATGTGGGAAAGTCTTCGCTACTGAATGCCTTGGCGGGCCGGGAAGCGGCGATTGTGACTGACCGCCCCGGCACCACACGCGATCCGATCGAGGTCGCCTTGGACCTGGAGGGCCTGCCGGTGACCCTGATCGACACAGCAGGGCTCAATCCGGAGAGTGACGACCCGATCGAGCGCGAAGGCATGCGTCGTGCCTTAGCTCGTGCCAGTGCCTGCGATCTGGCCCTAATTCTCGTAGATGCTACCTGTCCGCTGTGCCCTCCGGATGCACTGGCGGCGCTTCCTCCGGAACGCAGTCTTGTCGTGGCTAACAAGTGCGATCTCGTGACCGGCCATGCGAACTCCGAGGCCCTCTCGATTTCGGTGAAAACCGGCTTCGGTTTGCCTTCCCTCTTGTCCGCCTTGACCCTTCGCGCCCGCAGTCTGCAGGGGAGTGAGGGGTGCGAGCCCCCCTTGGTGACTCGAGCACGGCAACGCCGTGCCTTAGAGGAGGCTCTTTCCGCCTTGCAGCGTAGCCTCACGGCCTCTCTACCGGAACTCTTCGCTGAAGAGCTTCGCTTGGCACTGCACAGTATTGGGCGGCTATCGGGCCGTGTCGATGTCGAGGACATTCTCGACCGGGTCTTCGCCGAGTTCTGTATCGGCAAGTAACCTGGTTTCACGTAAAACAGTTCGCCCACCTCTTTGCACCGGGCCTCGAAAACACTACAGAAAACCCCATGAAGACATGGGACGTTATCGTAATCGGCGGCGGCCATGCCGGTACCGAAGCAGCAGCTGCGGCTGCGCGTTTCGGTGCAGCCACGGCCTTGGTCACGCACAAGCCGGAGACCATCGGCGTCATGTCCTGCAATCCCGCCATCGGCGGACTGGGGAAGGGGCATCTGGTGCGCGAAATTGATGCGCTAGACGGCATCATGGCCTTGGCCGCCGATGCTGCGGGCATTCAATTCCGCATGCTGAACCGCAGCAAGGGGCCAGCCGTTCGCGGCCCTCGCGCGCAAGCAGACCGCAGCCTCTACCGGGCCGCTGTGCAAGGGCTGCTGCGGGCGCAAGAGGGGCTTGAGATCGTCGCAGGGGCCGTCGAAGACATCGCTATCGGCCCTGAGGGACAGTTGGCGGGTGCGGTTCTTGCCGATGGCCGCTACCTCAAGGCTGGGGCCATTGTGGTAACCACAGGGACTTTCCTTAACGGCCTCATTCACATCGGCCGCGAACAGCGACCCGCCGGACGGGTCGGGGAAGCGCCATCGCGGGGCCTCAGCCGTCGCTTCGCGGCACTGGGCTTCGATCTTGATCGGCTGAAGACCGGCACCCCGCCGCGCCTAGATGGTCGGACCATTGCCTGGGAAGCTTTGCAGCAGCAGCCCGGTGACGATCCCCCGGAACCCTTTTCGAGCCTTACCGAGCGAATCACGACACCGCAGATACCCTGCCACTTGACCTGGACGACCGCGCAGACCCGGGCCTTGGTTCAGGCCAATCTGCAGCACGCCCCCCTCTACAGCGGCCAGATCGATTCGATCGGGCCACGCTATTGCCCCTCCTTCGAGGACAAGGTGGTACGCTTCGCTGAGCGCGAAAGACATCAGATCTTCCTGGAACCGGAAGGCTTGAACAACCCTATTGTCTATCCCAACGGCATCTCGACCTCGCTACCGCGCGAGGTACAGGAAAGGCTGGTCGCCTCAATCCCGGGTCTAGAGTCGGCACGCATCCTGCAGCCCGGCTACGCCATCGAGTACGACTATGTCGATCCGCGCCAACTGACCTTGAGTTTGGAAACCAGGCGGCTGCCGGGCCTCTTCCTGGCCGGCCAGATCAACGGCACCACCGGCTACGAAGAAGCCGCTGCCCAAGGCTTGGTTGCCGGGCTCAATGCCGCCAAACGCGCTGCTGGCGACGATCGGGCAGCGGTCTTCGATCGGGCCGAGGCCTACATCGGCGTGCTGATCGACGATCTGGTGACCAGAGGGGTCAGCGAGCCCTATCGTATGTTTACCAGTCGAGCCGAGTACCGCCTGCGGCTACGCGCCGATAACGCTGGGGAGCGCCTCACGCAGCGGGGAAAAGACTTGGGAATCGTCGGCCAAAGGCGCGCTGCTGCCTGGCAACAGCGTTTTAAGGCCCTAAGTGCCGCTCGCGCAGCTCTGGCCGCAGCCGAGGCGACACCGCAGGCCTTGGCCCGCAGCGGAATTTCTGTCAAGCGGGACGGTCGGTGCCGCAGTGCTTTCGCGCTTTTGCGTTATTCGAACGTCGCTTGGCCGGACCTGCTGCGCCATTGGCCCGAACTTGCGGAGATCGACGGAAGCCTGCGCGAACAGCTGGAAATCGATGCCGCCTACCATGGCTATATAGAACGCCAAGATGCAGATGTTGCTGCCTACCGGCGCGACGAGGGCTTGCGGCTTGCATCGGACCTGCCCTTGGGGGAGATGTCCGGCCTTTCGGCCGAAGTGCGTCAGCTGTTGGAACGCGCACGACCGGAGACCCTGGGCCAAGCCGCTCGGCTTCCGGGCATGACACCCGCGGCCTTGACCTTGCTGCTGCGCTACGTGAAGCGGCGGGGCGACGACCGGCGTCCGGCCGCCTGACACTATGACCCTTTCCGGTCTTGACCGTCTAGCCGAGCGCTTTGCCCTTCCGCAATCCCAGTGCCGGGCCTTGGCCTGCTACGAAGAGCTGCTGCTGCACTGGAACCGGTCGATCAATCTGATTTCGCGCAAGGAGACAAGCGATCTCTGGGAGCGTCATATGCTAGACTCCGCCCAGCTTCTGACTCTGCTTCCGGAGGCACCGGCAGGACGTCCCTTGAGGATCGCCGATCTGGGCAGCGGGGGCGGCTTTCCGGGGATGGTCTTGGCCATCCTCGGGGCCGGAACGGTAACCCTCGTGGAGTCGGATCGGCGCAAGGCAGCCTTCCTGCGCCAGGTTTCACGTGAAACAGGCGCGGGCGCCGAGGTAAAGGCTGAGCGCATCGAGGCCCTTGGCCCTTTGCTGGCAGGCTGCGTCACCGCTCGAGCGCTGGCGCCTCTGCCCAAACTCTTGGGCTATGTGGCGCGTCATCTGTTGCCCGGCGGTCGCGCCCTGCTGTTGAAAGGCTGCAGACGCGAAGAGGAGTTGACGGAGGCCTCAGGTCATTGGAGCATGAAGGTGACCGAGCGGCCTAGCCTTAGCGATCCGAAGGGCGCCGTCCTGATAATCGAAGATCTGATCGCCACCCCCGGCCACCGGGCAGGAGAGGAGGCGAACGCATAACCGCGACGAAGTCTTCGGCGCGCGTTCTTGCCATTGCCAACCAGAAGGGCGGGGTTGGCAAGACCACCGCCGTCAATCTGGCCACAGCCCTCGCCGCCTGCGGAAAGCCTTGCCTGCTGATCGATATGGACCCGCAGAGCAATGCCACCGGCCTCGGCAAGAAGCGGCCCGGCTACGGCGACAGTATCTACGCTGTCCTGATCGACAAGCGTCCCTTGGAGGCAAGAGATCCGGGCGATGCGCCATCGGATACCCATACTCAACAAACTCGAAACGAAGCGCGTAAACGTGCAGAATACGGCCTTACTCGACAACACCCAAGAGGAATGATCTCCGAGGAGTGAACGCGATGCGCAAAGGCGTTACCGAACCTAGGATAGAGCACGCTGCACTCACTGAAGAGGCGGCATTGTCGCCAACCTTGCCCGGCTATCTCTACCACGACCCCAAGATCATGGAGCAAGAGAAGTGGAAGATCTTCTACCGGGAATGGCAGCTTGTCGGACATGAGAGTCAACTGCGTGACCCTGGCGATTACCTGACTGCGCAGATCGTCGATCAGAAAATCTTCTTAATTCGCGGACGCGACGGCAAACTGCGCGCTTTCTACAACGTCTGCCAGCACCGCGCCCATCAACTGCTTGAAGGCCAAGGCAATCTGCGCAGCGCCATCATCTGCCCCTACCATGCCTGGACCTATCGGGTCGACGGCAGCCTGCGCACTGCACGCGGGACCGAGAAGATGCCGGGCTTCGACCCAAACGATTTCGGCCTGACGCCGGTGCGCCTCGAGGTGGTCCTGGGCTTGCTCTTCGTTTCCCTCGATCCCGAAGCCTCCTCGGTGCTCGCTGTCTATGGCGGTCTCTTCGAGGACATTCGAAAAGCGGCTCCCTGGCTGGAAGGCGCCGTCATTCTTCCGCACGCCAAGCAAGGCAATCTGGACCAATCGACGATGACGGCAAACTGGAAGGTGATGGCGGAGAACTGCCTAGAGTGTTACCATTGTCCGCCGGCCCATCCGGCCTTGGCCGACATGATATCCGTAGACAGCTACAGGATTTCCTCGCACGGCCACTGGCAAAAGAGTCACGGTGACATCAAGCGTTTCGACAACAAAGCCTATCGCGTACCCGAGGATGCAGCTATCCAGTTCGTGAGCTATTGGCACCTTTTTCCAAACACGCAGTTAGGATTGATACCGGGCGAAGAGGTTATGTCGGTCTTCACCTTCCAGCCACGCACGCCGGACCAGACCTTCCTGAAGATGACGATGCTGGCGCCGCCCGGCGTTTGGCCCTCGCAAGAGCGCTGTAACTACGTCGGCGAAATCCTCTGGCCGGAAGATGAGTCGCTCTGCCTTTCCGTGCACCAGGGTTTGCGGTCCCTAGGCTATCGCCAAGGCCGCTTCGTCGTGCATCCGGAACGTCCGGGCATCAGCGAGAACGGCGTACACCACTTCCAAAAGCTCTATGCCAGGACCATGGACCTGGATCTAGCGCCCTAGGCCAGGGGACCGTCGGAAAGCGGGCCACCTACCCGCAATCAGCCTTCTCAATCCACGAAAATGCAGCAGCAAACTATCCGCAAGCCGCGTCGATGGCCCGCATCGCCGCTGTGAAACCGCGCAGCGAATAGCTATCGCTGACGCTGCGACCGCCGCTTGTCACCTTTGTCACCATGGTGATGCCGCGGCGCATGGCGGCGACCAAGGCCGCTTCTTCGCGAGTCGGCAGCCACAGCATACCGGACGGCTCGGTTGCCAGCTTGTAGTTACGATCGTCGATGTCCGCATCGGCGAAGGTTCCTGTAGCAATCGGCACGCCGGTCTCGATCACCACCTCGCCCTTGACCCGATCGGCCGGCCGGTTGGTGACGGTAACCCGCACAGCCCGCAGCTGCCGGTCGGACACCCCCCGGTCCAGCTTCTGCGGGCGGCTTTCGGCGAAGCAGACCTTCTGGCCAGCGGTCATGCCGGCATAGGCAACCCAATCGCGGAAGACACCCAGTTCTTCGTAGCTGTCGAAGTCGGCAGCCTCGGCTCGGCCGGACGCCAGTAGTGTCACGCAGACCGAAAGGGCCAGCAGCAGCGAACGGCGATAAAGAGCGGTCGGCATGGACGATCCCTTATCCCTTGACCTCACAATCCTTATACACCCAAGTCGGAGCTTGCACCCATGCAATCGGGGCACCCAATGCAACTGGAGCGGCGCTGCGGACGATGCCGCGCCAGCTGCGCGCTCAAGCAGCCGGCAGCGGAGGCTTCAGGGCTGCGAGCATGGCGCCCGAAGACTTATCTTGCAAGAGAATGGCCTGGCCGGAAGGGTCTATCGTCACGCCGGGCGGAGAAAGCTGCCCTTTCGCCTGGGGCTATGCAGATCCCCCTCTGCTAGACCCGGAAAGGGTCGCGCACCAGGATCGTGTCTTCGCGCTCCGGCGAGGTGGAGAGCAGCGCTACAGGCGCCTCGATCAACTCCTCTAAGCGCCGCACGTACTTGATACAGGCCGCCGGCAAATCGCCGAAGCTGCGTGCGCCCTCGGTGCTCTCGCTCCAGCCGGGAAGCGTCTCGTAGATCGGTTCGGCACGCGCCTGCAAGGTGGGGAGGGCAGGCAGGTGGTTGTAGATCTTGCCGTCGATCCGATAGCCGACGCAGATGCGGATCTGCTCGAAGCCGTCGAAGACGTCCAGCTTGGTAAGCGCGATGCCGTCGATGCCGCCCATCTTGGCGGCCTGACGCACCAGCACCGCATCGAACCAGCCACAACGCCGCTTGCGGCCGGTGACCACGCCGAACTCATGCCCGCGCTCGCCCAGCCGCCGGCCCACTCTATCGTACAGTTCCGTCGGGAAGGGACCGGAGCCCACGCGCGTGGTGTAGGCCTTGGCGATCCCCAGAATGTAGGTCGCCACTCCAAGCGCATGGCCGGTTCCGGCCCAGGCCTGCCCGGCCACCGTGTTGGAGGAGGTGACGAAGGGATAGGTGCCATGGTCGATATCGAGCAGGGTGCCTTGCGCCCCTTCGAACAGAACCCAACTGCCGCGGCGGCGATGCCTGTCCAGAAGCTCCCACACCCGGTCGGCGAAGGGCAGAATTTGCGGCGCTAAAGCCAGCAGGGGCTGCAGCAGTTGCTCCAGGTCCCAGGTCTCCGCCCCCAAGCCGGTCAAGAGCGCATTGTGGTGCGCCAGGAGTTGCAGCAGGCGCTGCTCCAGGAAGTTGGGATCGGCAAGATCGCAGAGCCGAATCGCCCGGCGACCGACCTTGTCCTCATAGGCCGGACCGATGCCGCGGCCGGTGGTGCCGATCTTGCCGTCGCCCCTGGCCGCTTCGTGTGCCCGGTCGAGGGCCGCGTGGATTGGTAGGATCAAGGCCGCGTTCTCGGCGATCCGCAGACACTCGGGCGTGACTCTAACGCCTTGGGCGGCCAGCCGCTCTATTTCCGACAGCAGTGCCCAAGCATCGACCACCACGCCGTTGCCGATGACCGAAAGCTTGCCACCGCGGACCACACCGGAGGGCAGCAGCGACAGCTTGTAGGCCGTGCCGTCGATGACCAAGGTGTGGCCGGCGTTATGGCCGCCCTGGAAGCGAACCACCACCTGGGCCCGTTCCGACAGCCAATCGACGATCTTGCCCTTGCCCTCGTCGCCCCATTGCGAGCCGACAACCACCACATTGCTCATCTTCGCTTACTCCGCACCCGGCGAGACCGGCCAGGCGGCTCCGTCTCGCCAGAGATGTCTGCAGTTCAGACGCCTGGCTTCCGCCATCGCGTCGGGCTCGCAAGCCAGGCCCCCGACCGTCGCCCAGCCCTCCTGCCGCAAGGCCTCGGCCTCGGCGCGGGGGGTGCCAAGCGGCAAGAAGATTCGTGCCAACCCGCGCGGCGGTTCGATCGCCCGCAAGACCGTGTCGGCAAACAGGGTGAAGCCGGTCCCGGGCTCGCGGCCGCCATCCAAGCAGTCGGCGAAATAGCGGCCGCCGCGGCCCAACTCGCCGCGTACTCCTTGGCCGAACAGGGTGAAGGAAAGCCCGATCTGGTAAACATGCCCGCGATGCTCGACGGGGTCGAGGGTCAAGGTCAAGTCCGGGTGTGCCTCGGCCAGGAGGGCAGCCACCTCGGCCAAGCGGGCGACCTGCTTCTCGGCGGCGGGCGGTAGTGCCAAAAACCTCAGCCGCGGCAAGGCCGTCTCCAGCGGTCCAACCACAGCCAGCAAATTGAGCAAAGGTTCGGCCTGGGATCCTCCGATCTGTGCGGCGGCCGCGGCGTTCTTGCGATCCATGGCTTCGCCCAAGAGGCGCGTCTGCCGCTCATCGAAACCCAAGGCCGCGCTGACGCTACCAACCAAAGAGGGTAGGCAAAGATCGACGGAAAGACCGCGCACACCCAGATCCAGCAAGGCATCGGCGGCCAGCAGGATCGCCTCGGCATCGGCCGCTGGGCTGTCGCTGCCGATCAGCTCTGCCCCGACCTGGGCGAACTGGCGCTCCGGTCGCAGTTGATCGCCGCGCTGGCGCAGCACCTGGCCCGCATAGCAGAGCCGCAGCGGCCGCGCGGCAGCCGGCAGGCGACAAGCGGCGATGCGCATCACTTGCGGCGTCATGTCGGCGCGCAAACCCAGCATGCGCTGGCTCACCGGATCCATCAGGCGAAAGGTCTCGTTGGCGACGGCGCTGCCGGCACCGGCCAACAGACTTTCCTCGAATTCCAGCAGCGGCGGTTTCACGCGCTCGTAGCCACGGGCCTCGCAGCACTGCATCAGCCGCTCGACCGCCCGGGCTTCGCCCAGTGCGCCGGGCGGCAAGAGATCGGACAATCCGGCGGGCAGTAAAGCCCTGCGGCGTTCCTCGGACATGGCAGTCCTGCTTTTCCTCTCCGATTGGCCGCGTCGGCCGGTCTTGCGGCGGTCGGCGGCCTGGGTGACAAAGGTCTAAGTCAGATAGCGCCCTTGATAGCCAGGGTAGATCGGCAACGGCAAAGGGAAAGGTAGCGTGGCTCCCCCCAACGCGGTGCAAAGCGATAACAAGAGGCAAGACGATGCCCTGCCATGCGGCCCGTCGCTGGCCCACTTGAGCGGGCGGCACCGGCGTTGGATCGTCGGCCCGCTGCTGATTGCCTCTCTGTTGTTGCTGGTCGCCGCTTGGCTCACCCCCATCATGACGGTCGAGGCCTTCGTCTTCATTGGCGAAGAAGTCTCCATTCTAGGCTCGGCGGTGCGGCTTTGGCGGCAGGGCGAGGTCTTTCTCTCCCTGGTGCTGGCGATCTTCTCGATCCTCTTGCCGCTGCTGAAGCTGGCGGTCGCGCTCTATCTCTGGTTCTTGGCCCCGGTGACTCGCCCCGGATTCCTTAGGACGCTCAACTGGATCGAGCTGTTGGGCAAGTGGTCCATGCTGGACGTCTTCGTGGTGGCGCTGGCGGTGGTGGCCCTGCAAATCTCCATCGTCTCCGATGTCGCGCTCCACGCCGGCATCTATCTCTTCACCTTGGCCGTCACGCTTTCGCTTGGCACCGTCTCCCATATTGCCAGTCTGGCCAAGCGCTTGGTAGTTCCAAACCCCGGTCAAGGAGAACAAGCCCAGTGAGCTATCGCCGCGAGGAGGTTGATCTGGGCATGCCGAGCCCCGGCGTTCGGCAAAGCCTGGTTTTCCACCGCTACGGGGATCCGGGGGCGCGCCCCAAGGCCTATATCCAGGCCTCGATCCATGCCGACGAGATTCCGGCGATGATGGCCGCCCATCATCTGCTGCAACTGCTGCATGCGGCCGACAGTCGGGGCTCGATCCGCGGCGAGATCGTCTTGGTCCCCTACGCCAACCCCATCGGCCTGGGGCAGTGGATCGACGACCGCTCCTTAGGCCGCCACGAGTTGCGCGGCGGCCTCAACTTCAATCGCAGCTGGCCCGACCTGGAGGAGGTTGCCGCGGATCGCCTGGACGGCAGCCTTACCGACGACGAAGAGGCCAACGTCTCCTGCATCCGCAAGACCCTGCTGACCCTGCTGGACGAACGGCAAAACCGCCACCTTCTCGACCGCAAGCGCCACGCGCTACTGCGGGAATCCCTGACGGCAGACTATGTGCTGGACGTGCACTGCGACGACGAAGCGCTGCTACACCTCTACACCCTGCCGCAGCACTGGGAGGAGATCGGCGACCTCGCCGCCGAACTGGGCGCCCATGTCGTTCTGCTGGACGAGGGTGGCAGCATTCAGGCCTTTGACGAGGTAAACTCACGGCCCTGGCTGGTGCTGCAGCGCCGCTTTCCCAAGCGGCCGATTCCGCTGGCCTGTGTCTCCGCCACGGTCGAGTTACGCGGCCGGGCCGATGTTTCCGACGCCCTGGGCCGGCAAGACGCGATTGCGATCCATCGTTATCTCACCCGCCGCAGGCTGATTGCCGATGCCCTCCCGGATGTCCCGGCTTTGACCTGCGGCCCCACCGAAATCGAGGCCTGCGAGGTCCCGCGTGCCCCAGCTGCCGGCATTCTTGCCTACAAGGTGAGGCTCGGATCTGAGGTTGAGGCAGGTGAGGTGATCGCCGAACTGGTCGATCCTTATGCCACTCCGGGGGCTGCGCGCCTCCCCATCCGCGCCAGCGCTGCCGGCAAGATCTTCACGCGCCGCTCGGACAAGTACGTCCTGGCCCATCACCCGGTGGCCAAGATCGCCGGCAAGACGGCGCTTGCCGGCGGCAGGGCCTACAGCGGTGAGGACTAGAGCAGATCGCCATCGGCTCTGTCGTTCAACAGTATAGAGCAGATTCGGACGACGAGTCGTCTCGATTTGACATTATCCTGCTCTAGCGGCTGGGCCGGTCTTTTTGTGTAGGTTCTCTGTGGCGCAGCGTGGGTTGCCCTTGCAGCCGGCGCGCCTCCATGAGGCTCTGAAAGAAGGACATGACGCCCATCTGCTGGGTCGCGACCGAGGCCACCACCACGCCGATGGCGACGGCTAGGGTGATGGAGAAGCCGCCGGTCAGCTCCACCACCATCACGATGGTGGAGACCGGCGCGCCCAGCACCACGCCGGCGACCGCACCCATCCCCACCAAGGCGTAGGCCCCATCGTCGGTAATCGCGAAGGGCATCGCCAGGGCCGAGGCCATGCCGAAGGCCGCACCCATCATCGCGCCCAAGACCACCGCCGGCGAGAACACGCCACCGACGAAGCCGGCGGCCAGGCAGAGCGCCGTTACCAGCATTTTCAGGACCAGGATCTGGATAACCACGAAGAGCGAATAGTCGCCGGCCAGAACCTCGGAGGTCGCCTCGTAGCCGACTCCTAAGACCTCCGGCCGCCAGTCTGCGGCCAGGCCCAGGATCAGACCGGCCAGCCCCGGCCAGGTCCAACGCGGCAGATGGGTCATGAGGAAGAGGCTGCGGAAACGGAAGATGCACCACATGAAGGCCGTCGCCAAAGCCGCTGCCATAATCCCGAGAAAAAAGAAGGCCGGCAGTTCGCTGTAGTGCGCGACGTACCAGTCGGAGGGGATGGAGAAGGCCGGATCGTCGCCGTAGACGAAGTGTCCCAGAAGAGTGCCGATCGAGGCCGCAATGGCGACCGGTGCGAAAGCCGAAAAGGCATAGCGGCGCACTACCAATTCCAAGGCGAAAAAGGTCCCGGCCAGGGTTGCATTGAAGGAGACGGCAACCGCAGAGGCCACCATGCACCCCAGGATCACGCGGCTGGCCGCGGCATTGGCCCCGAGCCATTCGGACAGCTTGCCAGCGAGGCCGGCGGCCAGGTGAACGACGGGTCCTTCACGCCCGACCGATGCGCCAATGCCCAAGCTGCCGATGCTGCCTACGGCGACCAGCAGACTGTCGCGCAGCGGCATACGGCCGGTTTTCGAAACGGCAGCCTCGATCACCTCGGCAACGCCCTGCGTGCGGCCCTCGGGCAGAACGAAACGCACGATCAGGCCGACGCCCAGACCGCCGAGCCCAAGCACCAGCGGCGGCCACCACCAATCGAGCGCTTGCGTCGCGCTGGCGCTGAACTCCAGGTTAACGCCGTAGAACAAGCGGTTGAGCCAGGTGAAGGCCTCTCGAAAGAGGATTGCGCCGCTGGCTCCGAAAAACCCTGCCAGTATCCCCATGCCGCAGAGCAGCGGCAGCGAAAGGCCGGCAAGCGGGTCCAGGCCGACCGGCCGGCGGGGTAGAAAAATCTTCACGCGCGCCTCTTCACCCCCATGACACGGCCGACTTCTGGCGGCCGCGGCAGCCCGCTATGCTGCGCCAGGATTGCTGCGATGCGCTCGGCGACCGGCTCCTGGAAAGGGGCGCTGCGGCATGCATGCATGTCGATCGACATCTGCAGCCATTCCGCCGTCGAGGCCAGATAGTCTTCCCCGGCATGGTACATGCGATAGATGGAATGCAGGCGTTTTCCGTCGAAGTTCAAAAACTGTCCGCTAACGCGCAAGGGATCGCCTTCGCGTAGCTCTTTTCGATAGGTGATGTGACACTCCAAAGCGAAGCAACTGTACCCGCTCTCGCTGCGATAGCGCTCGGTAAGGCCAATCAACTCGAAGATCTTGTCGACGGCCAGATCGAAGGCGCGCAGGTAGTAAGCGACGTTCATATGGCCGTTGTAATCGATCCACTCAGGCAGCACGCTTAAGCCCTCGATCGTTATCGGCTCTCCGTCCCCACCGGGATCGATATGCAGGCTTGTCACCGGATCGCCCTCTTTCCGTGCTGTCAAATCACCGAAAACCGAAGTGAACGGCAAACCACACGATAGAAACGATCGCGCGGAGCGCGGGCACCCCCTGTTTACCTGTCCAATCGTCGCGGCTGTAGCAGACTCCCGTACAGATCGGGCTAAATGCTCAATGCGGCCGTCGCAAGGATCTTCATCTGGATAATTGCGGTCTTAAGGGCTTGTCTTCGCCCCGCAAGAGTCGTTACGGATTGGTATGGGGTATGAACTTGAAGGAATGAGATGTGCTCGCAATGCCTACCGGCGGGAGAACCCTGGCGTGATAGGCAAAGCCTTACGCTGGCCGGCTGCTACCTGCATGGCCGGTCTCCTCGCTCTCTCGCTTGTCGGCGGTTGCGCCAGCACCGATACGGCCGATTCCGGGTTCGGCGACGACAACGACCCCTTGGAGTTCGTGAACCGCTTTACCTTCGCAACCAACGACGTCCTGGATACCATGGCAATCCGGCCGCTTGCCGCGACCTATCGTTTCCTACTGCCCAATCCCGTGCAGAACGGCGTACGCAACGTCATGCGCAATTTCGGCGCCCCTGTGGTCCTTTTCAACGACCTCTTCCAAGGCGAGTGGGACCGTGCCGAAACGACGGCGATGCGCTTGCTCATCAACTCCACCATCGGGCTTGCCGGTGTGTTCGACGTTGCCGCAGACTGGGGCTACGAATACCACCGCGAAGACTTCGGCCAGACTTTGGCGGTTTGGGGCGCCGGCGAAGGTTTCTATTTGGTGCTGCCGCTGCTTGGACCCTCCAACTTGCGCGATGCGGTCGGTACGGGTGTCGACAGCTTGCTCGATCCCTGGCCTTACGTGCTGGACGCGGCTACCGACCTCTCCGATTCCGAGATCGCAGGCATCTTCATCGGCAGGCGTATTCTAGAAGGGATCGATGCCCGTGCCCGCAATATCGAGGTGATCGACACTCTGAAGGCCGAATCGATCGATTATTACGCCAGGCTGCGCTCGTTCTATCGACAGAACCGGGCTGCGGCAATCCGCAACGGCCGGCCAGTCGAAATTCCCTTGCCGGATCTTGAACTGAACGGCGACGAATAGGACGCTTCAGATGCTTGTTCCCCGCCGTTTCCTCCTGACCGCGCTCGCCTTCCTTGCTGGCGTGACCTTGGCCGCAGGGCCTGCCGCGCCGGCCGATATTCAGCAAGAGGCCGACCTCTTCCTCACCCAGATGGGCAACCAAGCCATCGGTAGCTTCGCCGACAGTTCTGTTCCGGATGCAGAGCGCGTAGCACACTTTAGAACCCTGCTGAACGAGTCCTTCGACTTGCCGCTGGTCGCCCAGCAGGTCCTCGCGCGTTATTGGCGCGGCGCCAGCCCGGAAGAGCGTGCAGCCTTCACCGTCGCACTGCGCGAAGCCCTGATCGTGCGCTTCCTGCCGATCTTCGACGGCTATAAGGGCGAGACCTTCGACGTGGTCTCGACCCGCACCAGCACCCGCAACCCCAACGTGGTAGGCGCTGTCACCAATGTCTTCACTCCGGGTGGCGAGGTCGCGCGGATCGAGTGGTTTCTGCGCAAGGCCAGCGGCGGCCTCTTGATCTACGACTTCTCCGCCGAGGGCATCCGCCTGACCGCCTCGCTGCAGGAAGAATACTCTTCGTTCCTACGGAACGGCGGCGGCAAGGTCGCGGATCTCATCCGCAAGATCGAGGCTACACTGCCGCCGACAGCCGTCCTAGACTAAGCGGCCCTAGACTAAGTGACAAGGGCTTGGCGAGACGAATACCGGCTGCAGAAGCACAGCTGCGGTCCTTTCAACCAAGGCCATACTTTCACACTTAGTCACACTTAATAGCGATAGCGGTCGGTCTTGAAGGGACCCTGCTGGGGCACCCCGATGTAGTCGGCTTGTTCCTGCGACAGCTTGGTCAGCTGTGCGCCGACTTTGGCCAAGTGCAGCGCCGCAACCTCTTCGTCCAGCTGCTTCGGCAGGACGTAGACCTTGCGCTCATAGGCCTCGGGCCTGTTCCAGAGCTCTATCTGCGCCAGCACCTGATTGCTGAAGGACGCGCTCATCACGAAGCTGGGATGGCCGGTTGCGCAACCCAGGTTCACCAAGCGGCCCTCGGCCAGCAGCACCAGCCTCTTGCCGTCCGGGAACTCGATCAGATCCACCTGCGGCTTGACGTTGGTCCACTTGAAGTTCCGCAGAGCTTCTGTCTGAATCTCTGTGTCGAAGTGGCCGATGTTGCAGACGATCGCCCGATCCTTCATCTCCCGCATATGGTCGAGGGTGACGATGTCCTTGTTGCCGGTTGCCGTGACAAAGATATCGCCCTGCGGCGCTGCCTCTTCCATGGTCAAGACTTGGTACCCATCCATTGCAGCCTGCAGGGCGCAGATCGGGTCGATCTCGGTCACCATCACCCGGCAGCCGGCGTTGCGCAGCGATTCGCAAGAGCCCTTGCCGACATCGCCATAGCCGGCAACCACCGCAATCTTGCCCGCCATCATCACGTCGGTCGCACGGCGAATACCGTCCACGAGGCTCTCCCGACAGCCGTACCTGTTGTCGAACTTGGACTTGGTCACGGAATCGTTGACGTTGATGGCCGGTGCCATCAGGCGGCCTTCCCTGGCCATCTCATAGAGCCGCAGCACGCCGGTGGTGGTTTCCTCAGAAATACCCTGCACCTCGGTCATCAAATCCCGGTGCTTGTCGTGCAGGACCTGCGTGAGATCGCCGCCGTCGTCCAGCACCATGTTGAGTGCCCAGCCGTCGGGACCGGTCAAGGTCTCTTCGATCGCCCACCAGAATTCCTCCTCGGTCATGCCCTTCCAGGCGAAGACCGGGACGCCTGCAGCGGCCACGGCTGCGGCGGCATGATCCTGAGTCGAGAAGACGTTGCAGGAAGACCAACGCAGACTGGCGCCCAATAGGATCAGAGTTTCGATCAGAACTGCCGTCTGGACGGTCATGTGCAGACAGCCGGCAATGCGCGCCCCTTTCAGCGGTTTCTCGGTGCCGTAACGCTCACGCAAGGCCATGAGGCCCGGCATCTCGACCTCGGCCAGCTCGATTTCCTTGCGCCCCCACTCCGCGAGGGAAAGATCCTTAACCTTGAAATCCCCGGACACCATCGCGCTTCTGTTCCCATAGAGTAATACTCCGGCAGCGAGACCTAGCAGCGGTCCCGCCCGCTGGCAAGCAACGGCACAGCATGGCGGTCTCACCTCCGGACCGAACGCTCGCAGCGATGCTGGAGAGGGCGCCAAGCCTGCGCATGGCCTCTTCGACCTCATCTGCTCGCCGGATTCGCCGCCGCCGGGGTCCCCTCGCCCGCGCCTTCGCTCCCCGCGGCCACCCTCACTTCCGGGAGACCAGGGCTTCTTCTGTGGATTCCCACTCTTTCATCGCTGTCGGTCGCCGACCCTCGATCCGGTGCCTCCGGGACGGTCTTCAGCCCCTGTCGGGTGACAAAAGTCTTTTGAAATCGGGCGGTTTCAGGGGTGTGGAATCGTCTGAAAAAAGCGGTTTTGAGGTCAATTTCGCGGGGTGCGAAAGGCTTGGAAAATCCGAGCGTTCTGCACCCTTTGTTTTGCCGGAAAAGCGCTCTCGTGCAGAGGCGTTGCAGGGTGCTTGCAAGGGCCGTGCAATGCCCTTGCAGGGGCGGTTCACGGTCGCCCGTTACCGGTTCGGGTTGCCGGCCGCCTGGGCCAGACCCTGCCGGACGGTTTCGTGGCTGACGCAGAGCCCGCCCCGGCGCGCCATCTCATCCGCGACGATCGCGCGATGGCAATCGGCGGCCTGGCGCTCGAAGCAGAGCAGGCAGGCGGGTGCGCCGCTGCCGGATGCTACCTCCAGCGCTGCCGCCAGGCCGGCTTGTGCGGCCCTGCCTTCCAGGTGGCCGCGGTAGATGCTCCTGAAAGCATCCAGGTCTCTGCGCTTTGCGGCGTCGCGGCCGGGCTTGGGATTGCCGAGAGCGGACAGGTGCAGGTAGGAGATCCCAGCCGCCGCACAGGCTTGGCCCAAAGCCGTCTTCGAGAAGCCCCGCTTGCGCGAGATGGGTACGGCGCGCACATCGACGAGGGTGCCTACGGCGGCCGCCTTGAGGGTCGCGCAGAAGTCCTCGATCACCGCGCCTTCGTAGCTGATGGTCAGGAGCCGGTTCATCGCGCGTGGTCGCCCGTTACCGGGTCGGATTGCCGGCATCGCCGACCGGCGGGTGATCGGCTTCGGCGCGAGCGAGGGCTTCGGCATGGCGGAGGCCGGCCTTGCGGTAGCGTCCATACTGCGAGGCCAGTTGCGCCTGGCGCGCTGTCCCGCCGAGGCAATCGTATGCGACGGCCGGGCTGGGTTCGACGCCGTCGAAGACGGGCGGCAGGGTGGAGCGCAGCGGCTCGTCGAGGATCGGCCAGAAGGCGGCGGACAGCAGCCGCAGGAAGTCGTCGGGATCGTGTCCGGGGTCGTCGAGGTAGAGGACGCGCCCTTCGCGGGACCGGTTAACCGGCTTGGGCGCCGCTAGGGTTTCCTGCATGGCGGGCACCTTGGAGTGCGTACCCTCGACGGTTCCGGCTTCGTCGCTGCCGGCCCCTCTGGCGGCGGTGAGGGTTTGGGCGACGAGGGCGCGGAGGAGGATCGCGCCTTGTTGGCCGCGCAGCGCACGGGGATCGCGGCCCAACCGGTCGAGCCAGGGCTGCAGCTGGCGCTGCCGAGCGACAGGGTGGATCTCGGGTGCGGTCAGCTCTTTGCTATTGGGGCGGCGGGGCGGGTCGCCGGCCATGGCCTAGAGCCCCCAGGGTCTGGCGGCGGCGATCGGCGAGACCACCATGCCGCGCTCCGCGTCGATCCGGTATCCGCCGCCGCCCCAGGCGTCGCGCGGTCCGGGCCTTGCCTGACCCATCCGGGCCTCGAAGGGGCCGGATGCCGAAGCGGCGCCCAGGGCTGCCAGGGCCATGGCCCAGAAGCGGTCGGCGTGGCCGTCGGTGGCGCCGCGCTCGGCCACCAGGCGGGGGGCGCCGGTGGCGCCGGGCTCGGCCCGTACCGCATGCAGATCGGCCCGATCTCAAAAGACTTTCGGTGCGCTACA
>JACOMY010000031.1 GCA_014324045.1 Rhodospirillales bacterium
CTGCACGAGTACGTCCACCATCTGCAATACACCCTGCCCGGCATCGACCGCCTCTTCCAGACACTCCACAGAAGACGCACCACGAAGCCCGACGGCACCCGCGACCCCATCCTGCCGTTTACCGAATACGCCCGCGGCGAAGGACGGGAAGATCAATACGTGGACGAATACTTCGGGCGGGAGTACCCCGGGCTGGAATACTCCGCCCTTGAGGTCATGACCTGCGCCTTCCAGATGCTCTTCTACAAACTGCCCGGCGACAGAGGCGCCGACCTCGATGACTTGGTGCGCCGCGATCCCGAGCTGCTGGACCTGGTGCTGGGCCTGCTCTTCCACTACGATCCTCCCTGACGGATCGAACGCAGAGGCAGACACCTTGGCCATCCACACCATCATGCTCCCCGACATGCGCTACGGCGACGAACCGCGCAGCGTCGTCTGGGACGACGAAGCCGGCACCGTCGAAGGCACGCACTCCGATATACCCTGGATGCAGCGCGACCTGGCGGCGCCCAAGCCGGTCAACTACTCCTCCCACGAGCGCGTGCTCTACCTCAAGGACCCCGGACACGATCCGGCCGAGTTCCTCTGGCTCCTGAAGACCGCCTTCTGGCCCATCCTGCGCGAGCCGCTGCGCTCCACCCTGCCGCCCGTCTTCGACGGCGTCCAACTCAGCCCCATGGAGCCGGCCAAGCGGGCCGAACGCGACGCCGACGGCAACCTCACCGGACGCTACGAGGACGGCACCCTCATGGGCCTCGGCAGCTACTACAGCTAACGCGCAATGAACCGGTAAGGACGCCGGGAACCGCCCCTGCACGGCCCGTGCATGCACCGTGCACGGGCCGTGCAAGCGCTCTGCACGCCCTCTGCACGGCCGCACTTTTTCCGGCAAAACAAAGGGTGCGAACCGCCCGGATTTTCCAAGCCTTTCGCACCCCTCGAAATTGACCTCTAAACCGCCTTTTCAGACGATTCCACACCCCTGAAACCGCCCGATTTCAAAAGACTTCTGTCACCCCCCGGATTCAGCCCCCGCCGCCGATCCTCCCCTAACCCCTTGTTCTACCGCCCTTCCTTCCACATAGGTCCACATAGGTCCACATAGGTCCGATTCAAAAGACTTCTGTCACCCTACACCAGCGCAGGCTCCCGGCCTGACAGCGGATGGCGGCAGCATGGCGCCGCCGCCCAAGCGGGCGATTGCGGTTTGGGCCGGAGCGCTGCGTTCGTCGGTATCGGGGCGCCTGGGGATCGGGTCGCGGGACTCGATGGCTCAGTTCCTCCAGCCGATCGGCCCCGCCAGCGGCGAGCGGACGATGTTGAGATGGGGATCGACGCGATAGCCGCCCGGCTGTCCGTATCCGGCACCGCCTCCCAGGGCCGCGGTTGTCAGCGGCGGCCCCAGGCGGGCCTCGAAGGGGCCGGCGAGATCGGCCAAGCCGTAGGCGGCCAAGGCCAGCGCCCAGAAGCGGTCGGCGTGACCGTCGCTGTCCTTGCGGTCGGCCACCAGGCGGGGGGCGCCGGTGGCGCCGGGTTCGGCGCGCAGGCTGTGGATGTCGTCGCGCAGAGCCGGGTCGGCCGGGATACGCATGCGGCGATCCTCGAAGGCTTCGCGCAGCCGGGTGGCCACGTCGAGGCGCCGCGGCGCGGTCATCAGGACGCCCTCCACCGTGAAGCTGCCGTGGTCGTCCTGGAGCTGTTCGACCACCGCCTCGCCCATGCCGGTCTGATCGACCAGGATGCGTAGCGGGCGATGGGCGCGCACGAGGCGGGCGACCTCGGCGCGCTGCTCGGAGAAGGCTACATCGCGCAGACATATCATCTCGCGCAGCCAGAGCGCGTCGCCGGCATCCTCCAGGACGGCGGCGACCCAGAGGTCGCGCCGGCGGGCTACGTCGATGCCGAGGGTGACGGGGCCGGCGCCGCGCAGATCCGGCCGGCCGGCCTCTCCGCGCTGGGCGTCGCGGATCAAGTTCCAGGGAATCCAGGCGCCGCCGCCGGCCGAGGGGATGCAGTCCAGCTCTTCGCCGGCGTGGCGGCCGTATTGAGCGCGCAGCGCAGCCTCCCAGGCCGCAGCTAGGCGCCGATTGGACCCAACCATAACCAGAGCGCTGCCGAAAGGCCCGAGACTGGCACCGACCTCGATCGCGGGTGCCAAGCCATAGGAGACCCAAGAGCTTGGCGAGCGCAGCCAAGGGACATGAGGCGCAGTCCACATTCGCGTTGCCCCAACCTTGCGAGAAATCCTGAGGATCGACGGCGGCGAAGGTGTAGGCGGGGCTCTGCTCGGCGAGGACCGGCCTGACCGGTCGGGTGAAGCTACCGATCTCCAAGCCCTAGATCCGTCACCGGATTTTCTCCTTGCGTAATCTGGCCCGGTAGCGCTCCGCGGCGCGCGGTGTGACGCTGGGCTTGGCGCGGGCAACGGCGATGGCGCCGTCCGGCACGTCCTCGGTCAGGACGCTGCCGGCGCCGGCGATGGCGCCGGCGCCCAAGCGCACCGGTGCGACCAGCACCGTGTTCGAGCCGACGCTGGCGCCGGCGCCAATCTCGCTGCGGCTCTTGTAGACCCCATTATAGTTTGCGGTAACGGTGCCGGCGCCGATATTGGCGGCAGCGCCAACCGTGGCGTCGCCGATGTAGGAGAGGTGATTGGCCTTGGCGCCGCATTCGATGTGCGAAGCCTTGACCTCGACGAAGTTGCCGATGTGGACCTCGTCCCCCAGTTCCGTGCCCGGGCGCAGGCGGGCGAAGGGCCCGACCGTCGCGTTGGCGCCGACGCTGACGCCTTCCAAATGAGAGAAGCTGCGGATGACGCTGCCGCCCGCCACGGTAACGCCGGGACCGAAGACGACATTGGCCTCGACCGTCACGTCGGCCGCAAGCCTCGTGTCCCAGGAGAAGATGACGCTCTCCGGTGCCACCAATGTCACGCCGTTTTCCATCGCTGCCAGCCGCAGGCGGCGTTGCATGACGGCCTCGGCTGCCGCCAGCTCTCTGCGTGAGTTGACGCCCAGCACCTCCTCCAGCGGGCGCTCGCAAAGGGTGGAGACGGCACCGGCTTCGTTGCCCAGGGAGACGAGAGCGGTCAGATAGAATTCGCCCTTGGCATTGCGGTTGTCGATCCGGCTGGCCAGTTCGAAGAGCCGGCGGCCGCGGCCGGCCAGAAGTCCGCCCCAGACCAGACCTTCCCGGCGCTCTTCGGGACTGGCATCCTTTTCTTCGACAATGCGCTGGAGCTTGCCTTCCTCGCGGATGAGACGGCCGTAGCCGGTGGGATCGGGCGGGCGCACCGCAAGCCAGACGAAATCAGCGTCCCGGCGCTTGGCAAGCATGGCGGAGAGCGTGGTCTCGGCGATCAGGGGACCGTCGCCATATAGGACCAGGACGTCGGCGCCGGCTGCGAGGTCATCGGCCAAGACCTCGGCAGCGGCAAGCAGCGCGTGCGCCGTGCCCAGCGGCCGGGTCTGCACGGCGGTCGGGTGTGGGGCGACGGCGGCGGTGACGCGGTCCATGCCCGGCGCCACGACGGTGACGATCTTGGCAGGCGCCAGCCGTTCGGCGACCGCCAGGACCTGGGCGATCATGGGCCGGCCGGCAATCGGATGCAGGACCTTTGGCAGCGCCGACTGCATGCGGGTGCCCTGGCCAGCGGCCAGGATCACGATGGCGAGGGGGCTTTCGGGGGCGTCCATGTCAGATGGGTCCCAGGCTGCGAAGTCTGACCCCCGTTCTTGCCCGAGGCGGCAGCGCATTGGCAAGAGCGCAGGCTGCGGACTGGGTGCGTTTGAGGGCGGTTTTGCGGTAAGTCACCGGGCGATAGAACGCGCTCAGTCTAGGCTGCCCATCGGGTGTCGAGCCGGACATTCTCGACATCGTTAGCTTCGGGGAGTAGCTTCGGGCGCGAACAGCTGCGCGGTGCCGCGTAGCAATCGAACAAGGTGCCGGCCGCATTAGCACCCGGCATGCAGTGCGTGGATCGGGTCCTAATGCCGCCGGCAACAAGATCTTCCCAGTAACAAGATCTTCTACGTATGTTTCCATGTATATCTTATCTCGCCAAGGACGAAGAAGTAATCCGCGAACATGCCGGGATCGGCGACTTCCCGGCCATCGAGATCGCCGAGACTTGCAAGACAACCGCCCCTACCACCGCACGAATCGAAAGGGCCGCTGCGAACCCATCCCGGGAAGGCCCCCGGGAAGGCAGTGTGACGATCCGCAAGCGCCACAATGCCGGAATGCCGGCAGCCCACACAGGCGGCGAGGCGGCAGAGGAGATCCGGTTCTTCAAAACGGCGTCCTCGGCCGCACCGCTTCGGGTGCGTTTGGCTTGACTGTGGGCTGACTGGGGGCTTGACTTGGGATGGCGACCCCTGCAGGGCTCGAACCTGCAACCTCAAGCTTAGAAGGCTCGCGCTCTATCCAGTTGAGCTAAGGGGCCGTTCGAGATCCGGGTGGGTCCGGTAAGACAAAACCCCTAGTGGGTCCAGGGGAAGGGGCGCCGGTAGGCGAAGTTGTCGGCGTAGGACTTGGGGCGTACTGCGCGCTCCTGCGGCTGCTCGACGCTATACATGATGCCGCTGCGCCGGCAATAGGCTTCGGCCTCTTCCAGACTGTCGAACCAGAGGCTTAGTTGCTGCTTGGTGTCCGAAGACGAGGTCCAGCCCATCAGCGGCTCGATATGCCGCGGTGTCTCCTGCTCGAACTCAAGAAGCCAGCGCCGGGTTTTCCCCTGCCCCTGCTGCATCGCCGTCTTCGCCAGCTGATAGAGCCTTGCCTGCATCCTCCGCCTCGTCCCAAGCCATTGCCGAAGTTCTTATATCATACCCATCGCTTGCCTACCAAGAGGCAAAGGACGCGCATCCATGGGCTCGGCAAGGCAACGTGGTCGGGGCGAGAGGATTCGAACCTCCGGCTTCTTGCTCCCAAAGCAAGCGCTCTACCAGGCTGAGCTACGCCCCGATGCGGCAGGACTTCCTAGCCTAGGCCGAATTTCGGCGTCCAGAATAAAACGCGCGCCAATCGCCCCGGTCTGCCCATATATGCCCACCCTATATGCCCAACCGCGGCACATATAGGGCACACCCCGTTCTCGGAACATTCCGGTGCGGCTGAGTGCCGGGTCACGGCTTGATCCGCCGATTCCCCTGGCGCAGGCGTGCCCTGTCCCGTGGCCACCCTCAACTACCTCGGCGGCGAGGCGCTGCCGCTTGAGCCCGATGGGGCTGGCACTCGCCTCGCTAGGCTGGCGCAGCACTGAATTGCGGCGGCCGCCCTGCTTTGCTTCCCAGCCTTTCCACCAGTCCGGCGCCTCGTGCCCCGGCGTCATCCGCGCTTGAGGGCTGCCGGGCCTTAGCCCAAGATGCAGCCTTGGAAAATCGCTAGCCGTCCCGGTCAGACCGCAAAGCAACCGCCCGGTCAGACCGCAAAGAAACTGAAGGAGCATGAGTGCATGCGCATTGCCATCATGAGTGCCATGTCAGAAGAAATCGACATGCTGCTGCAGGAACTGGGGCCCGATGCAGAGATGCACAGCCGCGGCATGCGTGATTACTATGTCGGGGAGTTGGCTGGCCACGAGGTGGTGTTGGTCTTCTCGCGCTGGGGCAAGGTCGCCGCCGCCGCTACCGCCACGCACCTGATCACCGAGTTCGGGGTGAAAAGGCTGCTGTTCAGCGGCGCCGCCGGCGCGCTAGCGCCGGACTTGAAGGTGGGCGACATCGTGGTCGGTACCGAACTGCTACAGCACGATATCGATGCCCGGCCGCTGTTCAAGGAGTTTGAAACGCCGCTACTCGGACTCTCCCGCTTTCCGGCCGATCCCGATCTCAGGCGTCTACTGACGCGCTCGGCCATCGATTTCGTCAAGGAAGACCTGGAGAGCAGCGTGCCTGCCTCGGTTCGGGCCCGCTTTGGCCTGGAAGCCCCTTCGATCCGGCAGGGCGTCATCGTCAGCGGCGACCGCTTTATCTCCAGTCACGCCGACTCGCAGAGTCTGCGCGACCGCATCCCCGATGCGCTCTGTGTGGAGATGGAGGGTGCTGCCGTCGCCCAGACCTGCTTCGAGTACGGGGTCGACTTCGCCATCATGCGGGTGATATCCGATAGTGCCGACGATACGGCTCACATCGACTTCGTGACCTTCATCGACGAGGTTGCGCGCAACTATGCGCATGGCGTGATGCTACGCGCCCTGGCGGAACTCTAGTGGTGCGGTGGTCACTCCATTCGTGGCTGCTCGATGCTCTTTAGGGCGCTCACAAGATAGCCTCTGCCTGGGTCTTCGCGGCCTTCTGCATGGGCCGGCCTGCCCTTGCGCTGTGTGGGCGGTGCCGTCCCAGGATAAGGCCACTGTGCCGATCCTGCACGCTCCGGGCGCCAAAGTCAGCCAGCATGCATGCCCTCAATCGGCAGAAACAACCGCGTTGCTGCCATTGCGGCTTAGGCGGTCTGTTATGGTGGATAATCGGCTGTGGGTCTGGCGATGGTGTTTTCCTTGCCGCCCTATGCCTCCCACAGAAATCCAGTTAACCGGCACGCCCTTCGCGTGCAACAGGTAGCGAAGGGCGTGCCACTTGTCTGGACAGTTCGCTGCTGTTGGCTGCCGCGTGGGAGCAGGCCGGGTTACACCCGGTCATTCTGTTCGGTGAAAGCCATGCCTGGGTGGGGGGCTGGATCGTCAAACGCGATTTCGGGCATGTTACTGAACCCGATGTCGTCACCGCCCTTCTGTCCCGTTGCGGCGCCGCAAGCTTTCATGCCAGTGAAGGACCCAAGGGCAGCGGCGCCGGGGAATTTGGTTGTTGGACAAGTGGATCATGGTTGGCCTGGCGGCGGTACTGGCGGCCACTATCTCTCTGATCTGGCTAGGGACGGTCGGCTATCTGCTGTTGGAAGTCTGGGGGTTGTCCGATCCCAACCGCTTCGGCTTGGTCGAGGTGACGGTCGGACTGGCGGCCGTGACGCTGGTCCCGGTCCTGATTTGGCTCTTGGCTGGCTCGGCTTGGCGCTCCACGCGCTTGAGCCAGGCACTGGGACGCATCAAGACCACGTTGGCCAAGGTGGAGCCGGAGGGCGGGCTGCAGGGTGAGGTCCGCTCGCTACGCGAGGCCTCCGAGACAGCCACGGCACAGCTGCCGCGCGCCGCCGACGATGCCAAGCAGCAGCGGGGCGCCTTGGCCGAGTTCTCCGAGCCGATGACCGAGCTCACCATCCAACTGCACGGCGTGCTGGGCCAAATGCGCGACTTCGGCGAGCGGGCAGAACGCACTCAGGGCAACCTGCGTGCCATCGTCGACCACATTGCCGAGGTGTGCGATGCCGTCCTGTCGTTGCTGCATCCACAAGATCGCCCGGGCCGTGACCAGCGCCGCCTGGAGACCGCCATAACCCAGTCGATAGAGAGCGGTGAGTGCGCCCTGTCCCGCCTGGAAGACCGCGCCCGCGCGCTCTCCGGTCAGGGCGGGAGCCTACAGGCGCCGGCACCGGAACAGCTGCTGCAAGAACGTCAGATCGAGGCTCGGCCGCTGCGCCGCGCCGACTTTCTCTCCGCGGCCTCGGCCCTGATCCAAGCCCTGAACAAGAAAGCCGTCGAGCTGAACGCGTTTCTGCAGGTCGATATCCCGCCGGAGGTTTTAGTCGCCTTGAAGGAAGGCGATCATAGCGCGCTGCTGCGCCGATTGCGCCGCCTGAAGGACCGCTCCGGCGTACGTGGGCTGGCTCTTCACTATCGCCACGACCGGGAGTTCCGCTTGACCCCCGACCGCTTCATGGAGACCTTCGAGGTGCTTCTGGAAGACGCCCGCGAGGCCGATCCCAGCAACGGCCTGGGCGCCGTTTTCGTTACCTCCGACCTAGGCAAGCTCTACCTGGCTTTCGCCCGCGAAAGCGGTCGGGCAGGGGTCAAGGAGCAGGACCGGAGCTAGGTGAGACCCAATAACTCCGCGGAGCCGCTGCCCCCTAGCCTCTCGGCCGTCAAGGTGCTGCGGCGCTTTTTCCCCTACATCTGGCAGCGGGGTAGGGTCGATCTTAAGGTGCGCGTGATCGTCGGCGGTCTTCTGCTGATTATCGCCAAGGGCTTTCTGGTCGCCGTACCGACTCTGCTCGGTTCTACCGTCGATGCCCTCTCCCCAGCCGAAGGCGCAGCGTTCGCTATCCCGATCGGCCTGATCCTGGCCTACGGTGCCGCCCGCGTGCTGGCCATGGCCGGCACCGAGCTGCGCGATGCCCTCTTCGCCAAGGTCGCGCAAAACGCCATGCGCACTCTGGCACTTGGTGTCTTCGGCCATCTGCACCGCCTGTCGCTGCGTTTCCACCTTGAGCGCCAGACCGGCGGCATGACACGCGCTATCGAACGCGGCACCAAGTCGATCGAGCTGCTGCTGTTCTATGTGATCTTCTCGGTGCTCCCGACCTTCGTCGAGGTGGTCCTGGTCGCCGGCCTGCTCTGGTGGGCCTTCGGCTGGGTCTATGCTGCGATTACCCTGGCGACGGTCTCGGTCTATGTGCTCTTCACCTCGCTGGTGACCGACTGGCGCATCCGCTTGCGCCGCGCCATGAACGAGAGCGACCAAGAGGCCGGCACCAAGGCCATCGATAGCCTGCTCAACTATGAGACCGTGAAGTATTTCGGCAACGAGGAGCATGAGGCACGCCGCTACGACCAGGCCCTGGCCCGCTACGAGCAGGCGGCAATAAAGAGCCGGACTTCGCTCGCCTTCCTTAACACTGGCCAGGCTTTCACGATCGCGACCGGTGTGACCGCCATCATGCTGGTCGCGGCGCAGGGCGTCATCTCTGGCACCCTGACCGTCGGCGACTTTGTCGAGGTCAACACCTACCTCATTCAGCTTACCATCCCGCTCAACTTCCTGGGCACGGTCTATCGCGAGATCCGCCAGAGCCTGGCCGATCTGGAGCGTCTCTTCCTGCTCACGCAGGAAGACATCGAAGTGGCCGATGCGCCAAGTACCCCGGCGCTGGCCGTCAAGGGCGGCGCCGTGACTTTCGAGGGTGTGCAATTTGCCTACGATCCGCGCCGCCCGGTGCTGA
Organism: Rhodospirillales bacterium; assembly: GCA_014324045.1. Lineage (GTDB taxonomy): Bacteria > Pseudomonadota > Alphaproteobacteria > Kiloniellales > JACOMY01 > JACOMY01. The sequence goes on from JACOMY010000031.1 coordinate 9,058, forward strand.
AGGACCTCTCCTTCATCCTGCCGGCCGGCCAAAGCATAGCGATCGTCGGCCCCACCGGCTCCGGCAAGTCAACCATCGCGAGGTTGCTGTTCCGCTTCTACGACGTCGGCGCCGGACGCATTGAGATCGACGGCCAGGATATCCGCAGCGTCACGCAGGCCTCGCTGCGCGCCGCCATCGGCGTGGTGCCGCAGGATTCTGTACTCTTCAACGACACCATCGCCTACAACATCAACTACGGCTGCATCGGGGCCAGCCGCGAGGAGGTGCGCGCCGCTGCCCAAACCGCCCGCATCGCCGACTTCATCGAGTCTCTGCCCGACGGCTGGCAGACGCGCGTCGGCGAGCGCGGCCTAAAGCTCTCCGGCGGCGAAAAGCAGCGCATCGCCATCGCCCGCGCGCTGCTGAAGGCCCCGCCGATCCTGATCCTGGACGAGGCGACCTCGGCCCTGGACAGCGCCACCGAGCGGGCTCTGCAGGCCGATCTCGCCCGCATCGCCGAGAGCCGCACCAGCCTCATCATTGCCCATCGCCTTTCAACTGTGGTGAACGCCGATCAGATCCTTGTGCTGGAGGCCGGTTCCGTGGTGGAACGCGGACGGCACCAGGAGCTACTGGCAGCCGGGGGGCTCTACGCTGCACTTTGGTCCAAGCAACAAGACAGCGAGACCAGCGCAGAGGGTAGCGTATGACCGAATTGGCAGCGCGCCTCCTGGCGGGAGAACGGCGCGCGCTGGCCCGTGCCATGACCCTGGCCGAATCCAGCCGCGCCGACCACCGCAAGGTAGCCGAAAAGCTCTTGAACGCCACCATGACCGGGAGCGGCAAGTCCGTGCGCCTGGGCCTCTCCGGCCCGCCCGGCGTCGGCAAATCCACTTTCATCGAGGCATTCGGCCTTGCTCTGCTGCAGCGGGGTCTGAAGGTGGCGGTTCTGGCGGTCGATCCCTCCTCACAACGCACCGGCGGCTCGATCCTGGGCGACAAGACCCGCATGGAGGCCTTGTCGCGCGCCCCCGGCGCCTTCATCCGCCCCTCGCCGGCCGGCCGTACCCTAGGCGGTGTAGCCCGGCGCACCCGCGACTGCATGCTGCTGGCCGAGGCCGCGGGCTACGACGTGATCCTGATTGAGACCGTCGGCACCGGCCAGTCGGAGACCGCCGTCGCTGATCTCACCGACAGCTTTCTCCTGATCCTGCCGCCCGCCGGCGGCGACGAGCTCCAGGGGATTAAGAAGGGCGTCGTGGAGCTGGCTGACCTGGTGGCGATCAACAAGGCCGACGGCGCCCTGCTCGACAGCGCCAACCGCGCCGCTGCCGAGTACCGAAGCGCGCTGCGCATGTTGCGCCCGGCCGCCGCCAACTGGGTCCCTCCGGTCATCGAGGTCTCAGCCCTGCAACAGGTCGGCATGGACCAGGTCTGGGAAGCCGTGACCGGACACCGCGGGGCCCTAGGTCCTGCTGGCATCGCCGCCAAGCGTAAGGAGCAAGCCCACGCCTGGTTCTGGCGCGAACTGCAGGAGGGCCTCCTGGAAGCCTTCCGCGCCGATCCTGCGGTCGCCACTGCGCTTCCGGCCATCGAAGAGGCGGTTGAGCAGGGCAGCTTGCTGCCCGGCGGAGCAGCAAAGCAGCTGCTGGCACGCTTCCGAACAGAAGGGTGAGGCTTTAGCAAGCGAGCCACTTGCGCCGGCGCCCAACAGGCCCCGGGCATCGCGACGGCCTTGGACGGCTGGCGCTTTGGCGCCGGGGATGCGGACTCCCTCTTGCCGCCTTGCAGATCGAAAGGCCGGTAGCGATAGGTTGGTCACTGGGCGGTCATATCGGCCTGGAATTGACCCAGATCTTCCCGGGCGTGAAGGCTTTGACCATTACCGGCACACCGCCCTCGGGTCCGGGAGTCGATGAGGTCACCAGGGCCTTCAGCCAGATTCCGGAACTCGCCTTCGCCGCCCAAGAGGTCATTACCGAAGAGCAGGTGCAGACCTTCGCGCGCTTCATCTATAGCCTGAGCAAGCCAGCGCCGGCCCACTTGGTAGATGCAGTCCGCAACTGCGACGGCCGCTCACGCCGCTTCATGTTCGCCGACTTCTTCGATGCCGGGAGCAGGCTCAATCACCAAATCACCGTCGTCGCAACCTGGGCCAAGCCCTTGGCCATCGTGCAAGGCGCGGAAGAACCTTTCATGGAGGCCAGCGACTTCGAGGGGCTTGCTTACGCCAATCTCTGGCGCGGCGCGGTGCAGAGTCTGGACGGCTGCGGTCATGCTCCCTTCTGGGAGGCACCGGAGCGCTACAACCCGATCCTGCGCGCCTTTAGTCTCCTAACCCGCAAGCATAAGCACCTCATGTGTCTCATGACGGCCTAGCCTACAAGTCAGCAGCGGGGATTACCCCTCTCGTTCGGCAGCGCCATCTGTCGCCGTTGGAGGCGGTCGGCGCCTTCCTGACGCGGATCGAAGCGCGCAATCCCTCCCTCAACGCCTTGGTCGTCCCGGGTACCGAGGATGCACATCAGACTGCTCAAGACGCCGGAGTGGCGGCGATTCCTGGCGACAGCTTTGGATACGAAAGAGATCGACGGGCAGGTCGTGGCCCCGCAAGGTGCAAGCGCCACAGCCGTCGAAGGTAAGGAAGAGGATTGAAGACCTGTTGTTTTGGCGGCAGGGTTCCCTCTTCAGAACAGAGACCCGAAGGCATGAACCGCAAGGAACGACGGGCCGCACGTAAGGAAGGCCGCCTGGATCCGGCAGGCTTTTTGAAACTGGCTGACGAGTACATTACGCTGGCAAACAGGCATAACCGCAGCGTCCCCGCGGCCAATGTGCATGCGGCCCTGGTCTATGCCGCGGCCCGCTACGGCGCCCATGTCGCAAAGAACGTAGTGCAGGTCGAAGACCAGGAGAAGACAGTGGAGGCCGCTACGAAAGACTATGCCGACTGGCTGCGCCAGCACCTGGCCGACCCCAGTGTCTGAATACCCCCGTATCTAAGTACCCCAGCGTCCGAGACGTTTTTTTTCTAAGCCTGCTGCCGGCCAACGCTGGAGAAGGGCCAACACTGTGTCATCTTTAACCGAGCCCTTAAACGCAGCGCCCACCATCGATTTCCAACAGGACGCCGGTAATCATCGAGGCCTCATCGGAAGCTAGGTAGAGGGCGGCGTTGGCCAGATCTTCGGGGGTCGATAGACGGCCCAAGGGAATCGAGGCCAGGAAAGGCGCGCGCGCCTCCTCGCTGTCGGCCTTGCCCAGGAAGGTCTCCAACAAGGGCGTCTCGCCGGCGACGGGGCAGAGGGCATTCACCCGAATCCGATCCGATGCCAATTCCACCGCCATCGACTTGGTCAACATATTCACCGCGCCCTTGCTGGCGTTATACCAGCAGAGCCCCGGCCGCGGCCGCAGGCCCGCCGTGGACGAGGTGTTGATGATGACCCCACCGCCCTGACTTCGGAACAGCGGCACGGCGGCATAGGCGGCTAGATAGATCGCCTTGACATTGACGTTGTAGACCCTGTCCAGTTCCTCTTCGGTCACCTTGAGCAGAGGCTGGTTCTTATGAGAAATCCCGGCATTGTTCACCAGCACGTCCAGGCGGCCGAAGGCCTGTACGGTGCGGTCGATCATGGCTTGGCTTTGTGCACGATCGGCAACGTCTGCTCCGATCGCAATCGCGGTATTGCCGGCAACCGCGATCTCTTCGGCAACCCGCCCGGCCGCTTCCTCACGTAGATCCACCACGGCAACCTTCGCGCCCTCGACCGCGAAGCGCTTGGCGATGCCTTCGCCGAAACCCGAACCGCCCCCCGTTACCAGGGCCACCTTGTTCGCTAAGCGCATGCTGCTCTCCTCCTGAAACTTAAGCGCGTTTCCGCTTGGACAACTTCGCCGGAAGGGCCTCCGTCTTCTCCTTATGGGCACATATATCGATCAGGCAGCAGTCCGGACAAAGCGGACGCTGTGCCTTGCAGGTATAGCGCCCATGCAGGATCAGCCAGTGGTGTGCGTGTAGCTTTCGGTCCTTGGGAACCGCCTTCTCCAGTTGCTGCTCCACCGCCAGCGGCGTCTTGCCCGGGGCGAGGCCGGTGCGGTTGGAGACCCGGAAGATGTGAGTGTCGACTGCGATTGTCGGTTCGTCGAACCAGACGTTCAACACCACGTTAGCGGTCTTCCGCCCCACCCCCGGCAAGGCCTCCAGGGCCGTACGGTCATGCGGCACCTCTCCGCCGTAGCGTTCCAGGAGGATGCGGCTCAAGGCGATGATGTTCCTGGCCTTGGAGTTGAAGAGCCCGATGGTCTTGATCTTTTCTCTTAGACCCTCTTCGCCCAAGGCCAGGATGGCCTCTGGCGTGTCGGCCAGTGGGAAAAGCTTCGCGGTCGCCTTGTTCACACCCACGTCGGTCGCTTGTGCGGAGAGCACGACGGCGACCAGCAGGGTAAAGGCGCTGTGGTAGGAGAGTTCGCTCCGGGGCTCCGGCATGCGGGCCGCCAGGCGGTCGAAGAGGAGGACAATATCGGCCTTACGCATGTCTCGGTTTAGACGGAGACGACAGTATTTCGCCAGAGCGGACTTTTTGGATCTGTATCGCCTCTGGACCTAGCCGCGCTGCGACCCCATTGTCCCTTGCGATGAGCAACCACTCCCTTCCGGTCCCGGTCCCGACCTTCCCAGGCGGGACCTCGTTCGATGCAATTCTGACGCCGCATCGCAGCTTGGGTCCGTGCGGTTTCCTGCTGCTTATGACTGCGGTAGGCCTGCTATCGTTCGGCGTCGGCCTGGTCTTCTTTCTGGCCGGGGCGTGGCCGGTCTTAGGCTTTTTTGGCCTTGACATCTTGGTGATCTACCTAACCTTCCGTGTGAACTATCGGCGCGCCCGGCAATACGAGCGTGTAAGAGTCTCGCCGCAACAGATCCGCATCGACAAGGTGTCGCACCATGGCCGGCGGCGCACCTTCGTCTTCAAACCCTATTTCGTGCAGGTCTTAATGGAACAACCGGTCGAACCGGACACTCCGCTGTTTCTGGCGTCGCATGGCCAGCAGCTGCGGCTGGGCTCTTTCCTCTACGCCGAAGAGCGGCTGGATTTCGCCCGAACGCTGCGCACAGCCTTGATTGAGGCCAGCAATCCACCACATGCCTAGGCGGTCGCCAATTCTGCCCTGTGGGCCTCCACCAGCGCCACCATGCTGTTGAAGCGAAAGTCGTAACGCGGCAGGTTGCCGGGATCCATGGTAGCGCCGAAGCCCTCCTGATCGTGGCGGCGATGGATCCAGCAGTTCGCCAGACCGAATTTGTTGGCCGGCGCGTGGTCGTGGAACAGGCTCTCCGCCGTGTGCAGGATCTGCTCACGCGCGATACCCTGGCGAGCCAGGGCCTCCAGCAGGTAGTTGAAATTCCGATCGGCGGGCTTGTAGCTACCGATGTCCTCGGCAGTATAGATGCCGTCGAAGTGCACGCCCAAGCGCGCGTTCGAGCCCGAGAAGCTGACGTTGTCCGTATTGGTCAGCACCACGAGCTTGTAGTGCTGCTTCAGATAGCAAAGCGCCTCGCGGCTGTCCTCGAATGCCGGCCATCGACCGACCGAACGACCGTAGGCGGCACAGTCCTCCCAGCGCACCTCTACACCCCACTCTTCGGCCAGACGGCGATAGACGACGCCCAAGAGATCGGAATAGGTCTTTGCTGGCGTCCAGCGTTGCATCGTCGATTCGTGATAAGCATGGGCCTGCAAGACCTCGTCGCGGCTCAAGGACCCGCCGACGCGGTCGGTCAGAGGCTTGAGCGCATTCGCCATGCCGCTTTCCCAGTCGATCAGCGTACCGTAGACATCGAAGGTCAAGACCTTAAAATCACTCAGCTTCATTTCGTTTCCTCGTTCTTGCGATCCCATCCATTCGGCCTTGCCAGATTAGTGTAGTCCGCCCCCATTGCATGACGAAGCTTTGGCCTTCCTGGGAAAGAAGCCGCTTCTCGGTGCCATCCGTAGGAATAACTGGGGATACGACCGCCAGCGGCATCGCCCGCATCCTGGGGCGATGCATCCGGCTCTATCCCAAGGTTTGCACGCAGATCCGAACCAGACAAAGCCTCAACGTTCAAGCCTGACTCAGAGGTGAAAGCACCCGGGTTCACCTTGGATCTCTCCCGTCTGGTGCCCTTTCTGTTCTTCTATAGGAACTGCTTCTTCCGACAGTGGGGTGTCGAAAACGACCGGCGCAACGGACAACTCTTCGAGATCGTCCTCGAATGTTCCAGCGCCGTAGGGAATCGCTCTGCTGTGCACGGGGGCTTGGGCATGGCGCTCCTCAACGGTCAGCCATTACCCCGGCCTCCAGGCGATTGAGGGCCTCTTTCTCCTGCCTCCGCGCATCACCTAAGTCGCCAGAACTGGATCCGCCCAGCGCAAAGATGCCATCTTAGCACTGTTGGAGAAGGTTGCCCGGGAGATCCGTTCGCCTTGTGCCCCTGCGCCAGGAAATATGGCGATGGCAAGCCTCTATCCTGGAGGACGGAAGGCAGGGCGCGTGTCACTTGAACCCCAAGACAGCGCGCATGTCGTAGAGGCCGGCCGGCTTATCGGCAAGCCAGAGGGCGGCCCGCACGGCACCATGGGCGAAGACCGCCCGGCTGTGCACCTTGTGGGTAAGCTCGATGCGTTCGCCGGGACCCGCGAAGATCACGCTGTGCTCACCGGTCACATCGCCGCCGCGCAGGGTGGCAAAGCCGATGGTGCCCGCCTCGCGCGGGCCGGTCTGCCCGTCGCGGACCTTGACCCAGAGATCCTGCAGCGGCCGGCCGCGTCCCTCTGCTGCCGCTTCGCCCAACGACAGGGCAGTCCCGCTTGGCGCATCGACCTTCGTGCGGTGATGCATCTCGACGATCTCGATATCGTAGCCGGGGTCGAGCGCGGCCGCTACTTGCCGCACCAGGTTCAACAGCAAGGTTACCCCCTGGCTGGTGTTGCTGGCCAGCAGGATCGGCGTCTGTCTCGCTGCCGTCTCGATGCCTGCGCGCTGTTCAGGCGTCATGCCGGTGGTACCGATCACCAGCCGTTTCCCCAGGCTTGCAGCGCGCTCGGCATGCTCCAAACTAGCGGCCGGCGAAGTGAAGTCGATCACCAGATCGCTGACTGCGAAAAGCTCTCCGCTGTCGGCCGTTGTCCGAATACCCAGCGGTGTTAGACCGGCTAGGAGACCGATATCGCTATCGACGGCCGGGTCGTCCGGGATAACCAGGCCGCCGGAAATGCGGCATCCGAACGTCTCGGAGACGGCGCACAGCAGCATGCGCCCCATACGGCCGGCCGCGCCGGCGATTCCAATTCCCAGTGCTTCTGCCATCGTTTCCGTATCCCCGTCCCTACCTACCGAAGCCCATCCGCTTTTGCACCCGCCATCCAAAGATATGAGATCCGTGAAGATATCGGGCTGACATCGCGGAATCTCAAACAATCCTCCTAAAAAATGGACGCAAAACGCGAGGGGAGCCGGGTCAGGGCTTGGTATCCGCCGCGCGATTACTTCGGCACCGCCACCTATCCGATTTACGGCTTCATCCACCCACCTTGCCTGGGGGGCTGAAGGCACGGGAGAACCAAACGACCCCACAGAGACCTCAGGGCTTCTTGGCAACCCCGACGCGGGCGGCGCGAATGAGGCGTTCGTGCAGCATCCAGCCGGGCTCCAACACCTGCAGGATAGTGCCTGGATCCGCCTTATCGTCCGGAATCTCGAACATCGCCTCGTGCCGTTCGGGATTGAGCGGCTCACCGGCCGGGTCGATGCGCGTTACACCGTGCCGCGTGAAGGCCGACAGCAGATCCTTCTCGGTCAGCGCCACACCTTCGCGCAGGGCTTTCTCGCCGACGCTCTGCTTGTCCTCTTCACCGGCACTGTGGTTGAGTGCACGCGACATGTTGTCAGCGACCTTCACCAAATCGCGTAGTAGCGACAGGCTCGCATACTTTAAGGCGTCGCCCTTCTCCCGCTCGGCCCGGCGGCGCGTGTTCTCCGCCTCGGCCATCGCCCGCAAGGCCTGGTCCTTTGCCTTCTCTAGTTCGCCGCGCAGGATTTCGATCTCGCCCATCAGTTCGACCAAGGGATCGACCGTCTCCACATCGCCGTCTGTCTTCGATACCTCACCTTGAGGTGCCGTAGCGCCCGTTTCGCCGGATATCTCCTCCTTTTCCTGCGCACTGTCCTCCGACGCACGCAGCTGCTCAGCCTTCTCTTTCTGCATCCCCGCAACTCGCTTCTTCTGAGAGGTTAGCCGAGCAGCCGCCCGACCACTTTCGATGTGTAATCCACCATGGGGATGATCCGCGCATAGTTGATACGCGTCGGCCCGATCACCCCTATGGCCCCCACGATCTGCCGCGACGCGTTGCTGTAGGGTGCCAGGACCATGGAACAGCCGGCCAAACCGAAGAGTTCGTTCTCTGCGCCGATGAAGATTTGCACCCCCTCGGCCACATCGGTCATGTCCAACAGCCTCAGGAGCGACACCTTGGTCTCCAGCACTTGGAACAACTGCCGCACCCGCTCTAGATCGGCAACCGCAGTGATGTCTTCAAGCAGTTGCGACTGACCGCGCAAGATCAACGCGCCTTCCGCACCGTTGCCGTCCGACCAGACAGCGAGTCCGGCCTGAACCAGTCGCTGGGTCAGGTCGTTCAGTTCAGTCTTGTGATTCTCCAACTCCTGACGGATCTCGGCTTCCGCCTCGTCCAGGGTGCGGCCCACCAAGTGGGCGGCCAGATAGTTCGAGGCCTCGACCAGGCTCGAAGCCGGTAGGCCAACCGGTAGATCAATGATGCGGTTCTCGACGTTGCCGGAGGCAGTCACCAAGACCACCAACGCCCGCCCCCGCCCCAAGGCTACGAACTCGATGTGCCGCAAGGGTTCCGCCATCTTGGGCGCCACCACAAGGCCGGCACAGCGCGATAGACCGGAGAGCGCGGAGGTTGCCTCACGCAGCAGGTCGTTCGGCGTCCGATTTGAGGCGGCACAGAGCCCGTCGATCTGGATTCTCTCGTCCGGCGTAACATTGCCCTGTTCCAGGATACCATGGACGAAGAGGCGCAGGCCCTGTTCCGTCGGCAATCGCCCGGCAGAGGTATGCGGGGCAAACAGCAGACCTAAGTCCTCTAAATCAGCCATCACGTTCCGCACCGTCGCGGGCGAAAGATTAAGACCGATGCGTCGCGACAGCGTCCGCGAACCAACCGGTGCTCCCGTCTCCACATAGGCCTCCACGATCGCCCGGAAAATGGTTCGCGAGCGTTCGTTCATCGCGGTAATGGCGCCACTGGAGTTGAGCGGATCTTTCTGGTTCATCGTCTCTGAACAAAGCTGGTAATCACCGGACGACTGGGCCTTAGTTAAGGCGCTTCCGCCGTCGTCACTATGTAGTTGGCGCCCGATTAGACGTCAATTCGAGTCTGGCGTACCTCCGTGTGCAGGGCTGGACGCAGCCTACCCGCTTCTCTATAGCGCTGGCTAGACTGACAGTCGGCGCCAAAGCACGGACCATGGAGACAGTCTCATGCAGGCCAAGGCACGCCCTCCGGAACGCAACCCCGACCAGCTGCGCACAGTGGGCTTCGAGCTCGACGTGAACCGCTATGCAGAAGGCTCCTGCCTAGTGTTCTTCGGGCATACTAAGGTGCTGTGCACCGCCAGCGTCGAGGATCAGGTCCCTGCTTGGCTGCGCGGCAGCGGCAAGGGGTGGATCACCGCTGAGTATGGGATGCTGCCGCGCGCTACCCACACGCGTAACGACCGCGAAGCTGCGCGCGGCAAACAATCAGGCCGCACACAGGAAATACAGCGCCTGATCGGCCGCTCGTTGCGTGCGGTGACCGACCTCTCTGGCTTCGGCGAACGCCAGATCAAGGTTGATTGCGACGTGGTGCAGGCCGATGGCGGCACCCGAACGGCGGCGATCACCGGCGGCTACGTCGCGCTGCGCCTAGCCTTCCAGCATATGCTGGAGTTGGGTACCTTGAAGTGTATACCGCTGACCGACCAGGTGGTCGCGATTTCCTGCGGTTTGATCGGCGGCGAAGCTCGCTTGGATCTCGACTATGAAGAGGATTCCAGTGCCGATGCCGATGCGAATTTCGTCTTGACCGGTCGCAGCGGCGTCGTCGAAGTGCAAGCGACCGCCGAGAAGACACCCTTCAGCCGCTCCCAGTTGGAATCCTTGCTGATACTGGCAGAGAAGGGGTGCGACGAACTGGCAGAAGCGCAGCGAAAAGCCCTAGAGGTGGCGAGCTAAGCCCATGGCGCCTCTGACAGAGTTGGTGCTGGCCAGCCACAACCCCGGGAAGCTGCGAGAGATCGCCGATTTGCTGGCACCCTTCGGCACGACCGTAACCCCGGCTGGTGCGCTGGGCCTGCCGGAACCGGAGGAGACCGGACTGACCTTCGTAGAGAATGCGCTGATCAAGGCCCATGCCTCGGCCCAGGGCAGCGGCCAGCCGGCGCTGGCCGACGATTCCGGCCTCTGCGTCACAGCCCTGGGAGGCGAGCCCGGCATACGCTCCGCACGCTGGGCCGGGCCGCAGAAGGACTTCGCGGTAGCCATGCGCAAGGTGGAGGCAGCACTGGGCGCGGCGGAGGATCGCAGCGCCTACTTCGTCTGCGCGCTAGCCCTGGCCTGGCCGGATGGGTACAGCGAGGTCTACGAGGGCCGGATCGACGGCGTTCTGGTCTTTCCGCCCCGCGGCAGCCGGGGTTTCGGCTACGACCCCATCTTCCTGCCGGAGAGGCAATCGCTCACCTTCGGCGAGATGGATCCGGCCGCCAAACATGCCTTGAGCCACCGCGCTCGCGCTTTCGCAAAACTGGCGGCAGCCCGCTTCACGCAAGCCTAGCTCATGCACGGGGCGCACAACGCGGACCTGGCGCTTTATGTGCACTGGCCTTTCTGCTTGGCCAAGTGTCCCTACTGCGACTTCAACAGCCATGTGCGTGCGCAGATCGACCAAGCCCGCTGGCGCGATGCCTTGCTGCGCGAGTTGCAACACTATGCAGACCGTCTCAATCCCAGGCGCCTGACCTCGATCTTCTTCGGCGGCGGCACCCCCTCCCTCATGCCGGGTGAGACTGTCGCCGCGGCGATTGAAGCGGCCTGCGCAGCCTGGACACCCGCCCCCGATCTTGAAATCACCCTGGAGGCCAATCCCACTTCGGTCGAGACCGGTCGCTTCAGCGACTACGCCGCCGCCGGGGTCGAACGCCTCTCGCTTGGCGTGCAGGCGCTGAACGACAGAGCGCTTGCCTTCCTCGGCCGCCAACACAGCGCGACCGAGGCGATGGCCGCCCTCGACCTGGCACTGGCGCGCTTCCCACGGGTGACCTTCGATCTGATCTATGCCCGACCCGGGCAGAGCCTTGCCGACTGGCAGCAAGAGCTGACTGAGGCCTTGGCCTTGGGGAGCGAACATCTTTCCCTCTATCAACTGGTCTTGGAGGAGGGGACGCGCTTCCATGCCGCGGCTCGCCGCGGCGAGTTGCGCCTGCCAGAAGAAGAAGCGCAAGTCGTACTCTTCGAGGCTACGCAGGCGCTAACAGCCCGAGCCGGGCTGCCAGCCTACGAGATCTCCAACCATGCCAGGCCGGGCAGGGAATCCCGCCATAACCTGACCTACTGGCGCTACGGCGATTACCTAGGCATCGGACCTGGCGCTCACTCTCGCCTTAGCGACCATATGGGGCGCTGGGCCCAACGCCAGCATCGCGCACCGGAGGTCTGGCTGGAGCGGGTGGAGCGCAAGGGCCATGCAGAGCAGGAACGCAACCTGCTATCTCCAGAACGGCAGCTGGAAGAGTTGACCGTGATGGGGCTCAGACTCACGGATGGCCTTTCCCTAACTTCGGTTGAGGCCCGTCTCGGCGCACCATTGGAAAGTTTGCTGCCGCAGGACCGTTTGCAACGCCTTATTGAGCGAGGCTTGTTGGAGAAGGATGCGGACGGGTTGCGGGCGACGGCAAGCGGTCGCTTGCGCCTTGACGCGCTGCTCAGGTTTCTCTTCGCCTGCTGAGCTTGCCGGAGTGGTTGGCGCTGCGGGAAGCCTTTTGAAGTGGTCCTATGTGGACCTATCCGGTCCTATGCGGTCTGGAGGGTCCTGTTATCGCGGGTTTATGGGAATGGGGGGACTGCTCCGGCAAGCGCCGTTGCGGCCTCTTAGTCGGTCAGCGCCGGGAAGGCGGCCGGCGCCGGGGCGGCGATGGAGAAGCCGTCCGGAGCGATCTGCAGGATGGCAAGCCCGCGCCAGGCCGCGCCATCGGTCTGGAAGCGGAAGATGCCGCCGGCGCCGCTGAAGCCGGAGGGGTTGAGGAGCGAGTTGCGGTCCAGTCCAACCCATTGGCCCGGCGTGGCCGTGGCGGCGCGCACCTGCCCGGCTTGCACCTGGCGCGCCAGATAGCCGGCTAGGCTAACCGCATCGAAGGCCATCGCGGCAAGGGGCTGCGGGCTGCTGCCGTAGGCCTCCCGGTAGCGGGCGGCGAAGCTGTTGTAGGTCTGCGGATCGGCGGTTGGAAACCAGGAGCCCTGCAGGTTGGGTTCGGTTAGCAACGCACTGTCGTGCCAAAGACTGGAGCCCAGGAACCTGGTTGTCGCCGGCGTAATGCCCTCCGATCCTAGGGCTGGGGCGAGACTCGACATCCGATCGTGCCGGTCCGGCAGCAACAGGGCTTGATAGGGCCCGGTGAGGGTCCGAATGGACTCGGTAATGTCTATCTGCTGCGCCGGATAGAAGACCGTGGAGACGATCCGGCCGCCGGCGCGATCCGCGCCGTCCTGCGCGCCTTGGGCCGACTGCCGGCCGAAATCCGTATCGGGCGCCAGGATCGCCACTTGATCGTACCCTTGAGCGACGGCGTAGGAGACCACACGTTCCGCCTGTGCCGCCGGCGTCAGCCCCATCGAGAAGGCGTAGCCGTCCAGCTGGCGCCTATCGTTCGAGAAGGCGATGAGATTGACGTTGCCGGAACGGGCGACGTTCGAGGCCGGGCGAACTTGCGTAGCGAACAGCGGCCCCAGAGCCAGCTGCGCACCCTCGTTCAGCGCCCGCTGCATGGCTTGTGCCGCCATCTCTGGCCTGTCGCCGGCGTCCTCAATCAGCAGTTCCAGCGAATTGGGCGGCAGATCGAACAGGGCCAGTTGAGCGGCATTCAGCAATTGTTCGCCGATCTGCGGCAGGCGGCCGCTCAAAGGCAGCAGCATCGCAACCTTCACCGGCTGTCCGGCCGACAGGATCCGCCCCTGCGGCACTGCCGGTGCAGTGCCCGTGCCGGCAGTCTTGCTGACGGCCGGGCCGACCGTCGGGCCAGCGGCCGTGGCTTGCGCGGTCTTGCTGGCGGTTCTAGTCTTCTGCGGGGTGCAGGCGGCAAAGGCCAGGGCGGCGCAGGCGGCGAAGACGAGGCTGAGCGAGGCTCTGGAAGCGGCGCGCATCGACTTACAGGATCCCTTCTCCATCGGCGGGCGATATGGCCGAGCCTAGCCAACTTGAAGCAAAGAGTAAACGCGGGAAGCCTACTCCCGGGCTTTACCTTGTCGCAACGCCGATCGGTAATCTTTCCGACATAACGCTGCGTGCTCTTGCAGTGCTGGAGGCTGCCGATCTTATTGCCTGCGAAGACACCCGCGTGACCCGTAAGCTCTTGACCCATCATGGCATCGCGGCGGGCAGGCGGTTGCGGACCTATAACCAGCATGTTGCCGGTAAAGAGCGGGACCGGTTGTTGTCGTTTTGCCGTGACGGCGGTGCAGTGGCTCTTGTCTGCGATGCGGGTGCGCCCTTGATCTCCGATCCGGGATTGCCGCTTCTACGCGCAGCCGCAGAGCTTGCGATCCCGGTCACCAGCCTGCCCGGACCCTCGGCACCGCTGGCTGCGCTTCAGCTCTCCGGCCTGCCGACGCTTCCCTTCTACTGTGCCGGCTTCCTCCCCGCCAAGGCCTCGCAGCGCCGCCGGGAGATCGCGCGGCTGGCGCCGCTGGCGGCCACCCTGGTCTTGTTCGAGGCGCCGCACCGGGTGGCCAGCTGCCTCGCCGATCTGGCCCAGGGCCTGGGCCATCGGCCGGCCGCCCTGGTACGCGAGATCACCAAGCGCTTCGAGGAGGTGCGCCGCGGCGATCTGGCAGAGCTGGCGCAAGGTGCCTTGGCGGTACCGCCCAAAGGTGAGATTGTCCTGGTGGTCGGACCGGCCGGGGCACGTGAGGAAGGCTTCGGCGACAGCGAGCTTAAGGCGCGGCTGCGCGAAGCCCTGGAGGCCTATTCGCTGCGCGATGCTGTGGCCCGTGTGGCGGCAGCCAGCGGCGAACCCCGGAGACGGGTCTATCGCCTGGCCCTGGATCTAGAAAAAGGGGCTCTGGAAAAAAGCGATGGGCAGTGATGCCCGCCGGGCCGCCCAGCGCCGCGGCCTCCGCGCCGAGCGCCTGGCCGCCTTGTGGTTGCAGTTGAAGGGCTATCGCATCCTCGGCCGCCAGCTGCGCCTAGGCGCCGGTGAAATTGACCTCGTGGCGCGCCGCGGCCGAACGCTCGCCATCGTCGAGGTAAAACAGCGCCCGACCCTGGCCGCCGCGGCAGAAGCGATCCGGCCGCAACAGCGCCAAAGGATTGCGCGGGCGGCGGCGGCCTACCTGATCCGGCATCCTGCCGGCCGCAGCAGCGCCGTCCGCTTCGACGCGCTGCTGATGGCCCCCTGGCGCTTGCCGCGCCATATCGAGGCGGCCTGGGAGTACCCTCCTGAGAAGCACCCCCCTTGGAAGTAACCCACCCCTCGAAGTAACCCCGGCGAAGGAGATGGCTTGTGAGTCGAGGCTGGCCGTCCGCAGCGGGACGGAACGAGATCGTGGCCGCCCTGGCGGTCATGTGCCAAGGCGCCGACGAGGAGATCGGGCTGGCGGAAGCGGCTCTGCTGCTGGCGGCGCTGGATCGACCGCGGGTCGGGCTGGTACGCTATCGCGACCACCTGGCGGAGATCGCCGCAGGGGTCGCCACCGGCCGCGCCGAGGATCTGGAACAGCGCCGCCGGCTGGTCAACCGGACGCTCTTCGACCAGTTGGGTTATGCCGGCGATCGGGCGACCTACGACGATCTGCAGAACGCAAACCTGATGCGGGTGATCGATCGGCGGCGCGGCCTCCCGGTCGCACTTTCGATCCTCTACCTGCACGCCGTGCGCGCCCAGGGTTGGGAGGCCGAGGCGCTGCGCTTTCCGGGGCATGTCGTGGTCCGGCTCGGCATGGCGGCGACCCGCATGGTGGTCGATCCCTTCGCCGGAGGCCAGCGGTTGGAGCCGCAAGATCTGCGCCGTCTGGCCAAGGCTGTCGGCGGCGCCGCGGCCGAGGTCACCCCGGCGCATGTCGAGGCCATGACCAACCGCGAGATCCTGGTCAGGCTGCAGAACAACATCAAGGTCCGGCGCCTGCAGAGCGGCGATCGCGAAGGCGCTCTGGCGGCGCTGGAGAGCATGCTGCGGCTGCTGCCCGGCGCCTGGCCGCTGTGGCGGGAGGCGGCCGACCTGCACATGCGGATCGGAAATCTGCAGGCCGCCACTCTGGCGCTTCGGCAGGTGCTCGATCTGGCCGACGGCCCCGAAGCCCGATTCGAGGCCGCCCAGGCCTTGCAAGCCCTCAAGTCCAAGCTGAATTGACGGCGGAGCGGCGCAGCGGGACTTTGCGCCGCCGGGTATCGGCAGCCTAAGCTGCGCGCCGTGACCGGACTGTCAACGGACCCCAGCCTCCATGCCCTTGCACGTCGCCATTCAGATGGACCCGATCGAGGCGATCGACATCGACGCCGATTCCACCTTCGCCCTCGGCCTGGAGGCGCAAACCCGCGGCCATCGCCTCTGGTTCTATCCGACCCGGGATCTGGCCTTCTCCGGCGGCCGCGTCACCGCCAAGGCGCAGGCCATGACCCTGCGGCGCGAGTACGGCAATCATGTCACTCTGGCGCCGGCCGAAATCCTGGACCTGGGGTCGATGGACGCGATCCTGATGCGCCAGGATCCGCCCTTCGACCTGTCCTATATCACCGCGACCCACATACTGGAACAGATCCACCCGAAGACATTGGTGGTGAACGACCCGGTCAGCGTGCGCAATGCGCCGGAGAAGCTGTTCGTCACCCGCTTTCCGGAGTTGATGCCGCCGACCCTGATCACCGCCTCGCACGAGGAGATCCTGCGTTTCCGCGAAGAGCACCGTGACGTGATCGTTAAACCGCTCTACGGCAACGGCGGGGCCGGGGTCTTCCACATCGCCCCTGGCGACGAGAACCTGCGGGCCTTGCTGGAGCTCTTTAGCGAGTTCTACCGCGAGCCGATCATCGTGCAGCGCTATCTGCCGGAGGTGCGCAAGGGCGACAAGCGCATCGTCCTGGTGGACGGCGAGGCGGTGGGCGCAATCAACCGGGTACCGGCAGCCGGCGAAGCGCGCAGCAACATGCATGCCGGCGGCCGCGCCGAGGCTAGCCGGCTGACCGCGCGCGAGCGCGCGATCTGCCGCACCATCGGCCCGGCATTGCAGCAGCAAGGCATGCTCTTCGCCGGCATCGACGTCATCGGCGGTTATCTGACCGAAATCAACGTAACCTCGCCGACCGGAATTCAGGAGATCGGCCGCTTCGACGGCAGCAATCCGGCAGGCCTGGTCTGGGACGCGATCGAACGGCGCCGCCAAGCAGCATCTTGACGCGATGGCATGATAATGCCTTGTTGCCGGGGCCTTGTTGCCAGGTTGCCGGCCGTTTTGCAACAAGCCGCCCGCCTTACCGGATAAAATACGCAGCGGCGGGAGGCCCGGCCGGGACGCATGCGATCCCGAAACCTTGGGCCTCACCAAGATTTTTGCCGGCGGGGTTTTGGGTGGTGGAGTTTTTGGCGGGGGCGGATAAAGCTGCCGCGCTCGGCCAACGCCATTGGCTATCCCGCTCGTCGGTGCGCCTTGACATAGGCGGACAGCACAGCCGCCATGCGGGCCGTGTAGCCCTTGGGATTTTCGGACTTGAAGAACTCCACCACTTCTTGCGGCAGGCACAGGCTGACATTAGGTTTTGTGCGCGGGGGCGTCAGTTTGGCTTTGGCCCAGAATTGCTCGTCAAGCTCCGGTATATCGCCGGTATCGATCTCTGCGTCTGCAAGCAGCGCCAGCTGCTTAGGCGTCAAAGGCGTCTCGTAACGCTTGTTCATATCGCTTCCTTGCCGTCTTGAGTGTGAGATGCCCGATGGTTTCTTCCCTGGGGTTTCTTCCCTGGACGACGCCCCAACATAAGGTCAAGCTGCCGTACGAAGCGGGCTGGGTGCCGGTCTAAGCTGCGGCAATCCGATTTCTGAAGCTCTCCGTTCCGGCGCAAGCTGGCCGCGCCGTTCGGCAAAACGCTCGTCACAGGCGAAGGCTACTACATCGTAAAATACCCCGAATGCGTGGCAAGCTTTTGGCCGATGCCATTGCGGACCGGTTCATTGCCGAAGCACAGGAGGGGCTCAAACAGGAGAGCGGCACTAACAGATTGAAAAGGAATAGCTTCGCGAAAATTATTTCCCGACCGCCGGTCTTGCTGCCGCCCGGGGTGGGAATAGCTGTCCCTTGCAGGCCGGTAGAACCGTTCGAGTTGGCCAGAGATATTTGGAGGATATTAGCGTTCGGGTTCGCGTTTGGGGCCGTTCCTTGTTACGATGCGCGAGGAACTGCACGACGGCGGCAAGAAATCGAGCGGCGGCGCCCCAGGGACGAAAAGAAGAGGGACGAAAAACGGGGCCGAGGCGATCGGCATGGCGCGGTCCAAGGTGTTGCAGGGCTTCGAAGATGCAGCCTAACCCGAAGAGATCCCGTGCTTTCGTACTTCGCGATCCAGGCGCCCCAGGCAGAAGAGGTAGCACATGCGCAGGTCGCTGACGAAGGACCAGAGCGGGTAGGTGAAGGTGGCCGGACGGTTGCGTTCGATCAGCAGGTGAGAGATCCAGGCGAAACCGTAGCCGCAGAGCAGTGCGGCCAAGAGAAGCCACCAGTTCTGCGTGATTAGCGTCAACAGCAAAAGCAGGAGCCCGGCACCGGTCCCCGCCACATGGATGAGGCGCGTCAGACCGCAGCTGTGTTCGCGCAAGTAGTAGGGCCAAAACGCGCGATAGCTGGTAATCCGCTCTCCCATGCCGCCGCAGTAGCCCCCTGTCGATGGCCGCCTTGCCCGCAAGGTCTCTTGCCCACCTTGCGGGCCAAGACCTTTTGCAATTTCACACGCGATCCCTCTATTTGCAAGCAGCATCTAGGCTAATGTAGGTTCCCGGTCCAACCCACAATGAATTGAAGGAGTCAGGTTCATGGGATATCGCGTTGCCGTGGTCGGTGCTACCGGGACTGTCGGCAGGGAAATCCTGCAGACCTTGGCGGAGCGGGACTTTCCGGCAGACGACGTGATTGCGCTGGCATCCTCGCGCAGCGCCGGGACGGAGGTGTCTTTCGGTGAAGATGCTGTCCTGAAAGTCCGGGCGCTGAACGCCTTCGACTTCAAGGGCACCGACTTGGTACTTTCCTCTCCCGGTGCCAAGGTCTCGGCCGAGTATGCGCCGGGCGCGGCCAAGAAGGGGGCGGTCGTCATCGACAACACCTCCTTCTTCCGCATGGACCCCGACGTGCCGCTGGTGGTGCCGGAGGTCAATCCGCAAGCGCTGGCCGGCTATGGCCGCCGGCACATCGTCGCCAATCCCAACTGCTCGACCATCCAGCTGGTCACGGCCCTGAAGCCGCTGCACGACCTGGTGCCGCTGGAGCGGGTGGTGGTGGCCACCTATCAATCGGTCTCGGGCGCTGGCAAGGATGCGATGGACGAACTGTTCGGCCAGACCCGTTCGATCTACGTCAACGATCCGGTCAAGCCGGAACTCTTCTCCAAGCAGATCGCCTTCAACGTGATCCCGCACATCGACGTCTTCATGGAAGACGGCTCTACCAAGGAGGAGTGGAAGATGTCGGTGGAGATCAAGAAGATCCTGGATCCGGAGATCCGGCTGACCGCAACCTGCGTGCGCGTGCCGGTCTTCGTCGGTCATGCCGAGGCAGTGAACCTGGAGTTCGACGGCCCAATCGACGTGGAGGAGGCCCGCGAGGCCCTGCGCTCGGCGCCGGGCGTGGCGCTGGTTGACCATCGGACCGATGGCGGCTATGTCACGCCGCAGGAGTCGGTGGGCGAAGACAAGGTCTACGTCAGCCGCTTGCGGCAGGATCCGACCGTCGACAACGGCTTGAACCTCTGGGTGGTCTCCGACAACCTGCGCAAGGGAGCGGCGCTCAACAGCGTGCAAATCGCCGAGACCCTGGTCAGCGACTATCTGAACTAGCGTAAGCCGCTCATTCCTTGCCCATCCGAGTTTAGCCCACCGAGACCTTATCGTGACACGTTCCCCGCTCCCTCCGGCGATCCTTACCGTGCAATACCGATCCGGACAGCACTCCGCTGCACAGGAACCTAACCTGGGAAGGAAGTGTGAACGCGATATGTAGGTATCTTGGGACGATACGCCCATGACAAAGACCGTCATCGTCTGCGGCTATCCCAA
The DNA here is from genome assembly GCA_014324045.1 of Rhodospirillales bacterium. GTDB lineage: Bacteria > Pseudomonadota > Alphaproteobacteria > Kiloniellales > JACOMY01 > JACOMY01. The sequence goes on from JACOMY010000031.1 coordinate 28,618, forward strand.
GAGCGGCAACACCTGGTGCAGCCGCCTGGTCGCCGAGGCCATCGGCTGCCCATCGCGCGGCTATCTGGGTAGGCGGCATTGGGACCCGGCGATTGAGGGTCTGGAGCGGATCTCGGACTTCGCCGTCTGGAAGTCGCATAAAAATTATTCCGAAATACACAGAAAATACCCGCAGGCGAGCCTTCTCCATATCGTCAGAGATCCGCGGGATATAGCGGTGTCGGGCGCCCTCTTTTTCGGTTCCAAGCGCTACTACAAAAAACGGCTCCAGGGCACAAAGGTGGACAGCTTCGAATTCATGGTGCGCAAGCTATGCGACGGCGACATCAATAGCAAGGGTCGAGGGCCCTGGGTCCAGCGGGTCCGTGCCTATCTGGAGGGGGAGAGCTTGAGCATCCGCTACGAGGATCTGCTCGACAGCCCACTGCACGAACTCCGGCGCATCATGTCTTACCTGGGGATTTCACGATCCGAGGCGCGCTTACGCACCGCCATAGAAAAGCAGTCCTTCGCCGCCGTCCGCAAACGCGCCGAGGAAAGCGAAGACAGGCCCAAACTCAGGCTTCTACGTAAGGGACAGAGTGGGGGCTTCCGGGAGTACCTCACCGCCGAGCAGATCGCGCGCATCGAGGCCAGTTGCAAGACGGAGATGGCGGCCTTGGGCTATGAGGTCAGCTCTTCAATCCAAGATTTTAAGGAATCGATGCCCCACGGTCGAGACAGGCCCGGCACTCGCGTATCGCCGGAGTTGCATGGTTTCCGGATCGCCCTCGGCAACATTTTGTCCGCTTGGCGCAAAGTCCTGGGAAGGTACCTGCCTGGCCGGCCAAGCCGGTAGCGGCAGGATCGATGCGCTGCCGCCGGGAGGCGGAAAGGAGGGATCGCTGGGGCCGGATCCTGTGTCCGGGGATCCTGGGAAAGGGCCAATTCCATACCATCGCCGCCGGTCTTTGCCGCTCCCGCAACGCGCGCGTGGCCGACCGGCAGCCGCCGGTGCCTTGACTGTCCGGGTCTTGCCCGCCGGGGCTTGATCGCGGTACATGGAATCCGTTCCGGCGATCCCTGACCGAGAAATCCCAGCTTAGGGGTATCCTGCGGCGGGCGGCCTTGCGGGCGGATCCCGCGGTCCGGCGGGAAGGAGCCTAGGCATGAGCAATAATAATTTTCTACGGACAGTTTCCGACCTCAGCAAAATCATTACGCCGATTGACAGTACAATCCGGTTTCCCGAAATCCTCGACCTTCTGATCGAGAAATACGACAATACTATCGAGATATTTTGCCATCTCATTCGGGAGTCCGAATCGAGTGCCGAGGTTTTGAAAAAAATCCGCACAACGGAGCGCGACGCAGATGAGCGCATGGCTCTTCTCAAGATGTATCGCCGCTGTGTCTCTCCCGTTCTGGACACAGAGACTACGAAGAAAATCAAAAAGATCAGCACAGATACGCTGATCGAAGCCTATGGCGAGACGCTCAAACCGATAGCCAAGCTGAAAGCGCAGTTTACCGACCTGCCACAAGAGTATAAATATGCCTTGGCGGCTTTGGTCGGAGAATACGATACGCGCGGACAACTGGGCTATCAGCTCACAGGAGCTTTTTTCGATTGGTTTGAAGATCGTTTCGCGAGTCAGTACATCATTGAGGGGCCGCGCGGGGCAGGACGCGATATCGAGCTGTCTGAACTCTACCCCGAATTTAAGGGTTCCTATCCCTGTGACTTTGTCGTTCGCCGCAGCAGCGATCGAGCAGTGCTCGCAGTGGGCTTTGCCCGCTATGACTCGACGCGCGGCGGCGCGCAGTCCGATGATCGGACCGGTGGCAACGCCAACAAGGTTGAGAAGGCCAAGGCCCTCGATCGGGTGACGCCGACAGGCCTCAAACTGATCTTCTTGTCAGACGGTCCAGGACTCATGCACGGCGACACTTGGGAAGAAGCCTGCGTGCTTGACGGCCAGTGGAACGGGCGCGTGCGCGTCGTCACCTTGAAACTGGCCGCAGCACGGATTACTGCGGATTGGTTGGAAGGCTAGATATCGGAAATTTCTCGAATTTCCTGCGGATAGGCGTCGAGGATCCGGCTATCGACCACAAAGCGGCAAGGCAGATCTTCTGACGCTGCGGCCGAGGGAAGAGACAGATTCTCAGCCTTTTTAGAGCGTCCGTTCACGTAATCGCCCATCGGTTGCAAACCGTGTCGCATCCGCTGTATTGTGGCCTTTGCAGCACTGAAAGAAGCATCTATGCCGAGATAGCGCCGTCCAAGGTCCCGGGCGGCATGAAGGGTTGTCCCTGAGCCGCAGAAGGGATCGACCACGAGGTCGCCTTCATCCGAACTGGCTCCAACGATCATCTTGACCATCGCAAGGTTCTTCTCGGTCGGATAGCCTGTGATCTTGATAGTTTGGTGGTGGGCATCGCGGTACCGATCCCAATAGTCCGTTAGCGCGGTTTTCTTATCGGATGACCAATAGACCTTACGGCGGGGATTGCCGTTGCGAGACCAGTGAATATCGCCTTGACTATCTAATGTATCGAGCTTCGCGGGCGCATACTGCCAGTGTTTTCCCGGTGGCGGCATCATTCCGCGCCACGGCTGGCCAGTTTCACCGTTGCGCGTGCCTGGAGCATGAATGGGAACCAGCTTGTAGCGCCGCCCAAAGTTATCGAATTTCGGATACTCCCTATCGATCCAATCCTGCTCGGGCTCCACGCCCGGCTTGTTCCATTTGTAAGACTTAGTTTTAGTATAGAACAGAATGTAATCGTTAATGTTGGCGTACTGATTACTGGTAAAATTCTTACTGCTACACTTTCTCCGGGTGATCAGGTTGCGAAAATTATCGGGGCCAAAGACCTCATCCATCACAACCTTCAAATGTCCGAGCATCCGATGACCGATATGAACGTAAATCGAGCCGTCGCCGGCCATAGTTTCCCGCATAAGAATCAAGCGGCGGCGCATGAACTCGATGTAAGCGGCACGGCCCATGCTATCCTTATAGGCGTGCTCAAGGTCACGGGAATGAAAGTCAAATCCGGTACCGTAGGGCGGATCGAGATAGTAGAGGCTAACCTTCGTTTCTTCGCCGATCAGCTGGTTGAGGACGAAGAAGTTATCGTCGAGAATGAAGGCGTTATCGGGAATCTTGTCGATCTGTGCAGCGCTTCCGCCCTCCATCGTCAGGAATTGACGCGGCGTTGGTGTGACGATATCCGAACGGTCTGCTTTGTTCGGATAGCTCAGGGCAACTTCCGCATCGCCTGAGGGCAAAGGGATGGGTTCCCGATAGAAATCCAGCACGGAAATTGCGTCCCGTGAGTGCTGCTCGCGCTTAGTGATGCCTGTTGCCATACCTATCTCCGAATTTTGCTAGCCAAAATAGAACATAAAGAGAAGAGCGTCCAGAAAAATATGCTTTTCAGGAATTTTGAGAGCAAAGGATAAGCACAGAAAGCTAAAAGGAGCCGGGACTAGGCGCGCCTCACGGTCTTCACGTTGACGCAAAAGATCCGGGCAATCCCGGTCAAGCGACGGTCGTCCTGTTCCCCTCTGCGCTTCGCCGCCCGGCATCCGAGAGCCAGCGTGCCGATGGCCTCTTCCGGACGGACCTTGCAAAGCCTCGTCGGAAATCGCCAGGCCGAATCGCGGGGCACCGGGCTTCAGGTACTGCGCGCGCTCCCGCGGCCCCCTCATGAAGCAAAGCTTTCAGGCCTGCAGCGCCCCGCCCGCGCGGCGCAGCAACTGGCGGATCGGGAGGTGCCGCTTCTGCTTGCCGGTCTCGCGGCGGATCGACTGCAACGCGGTTGCGTGACCGACGAGGTCCGCCGGAGCGCGCTCCTCGGGGATCGCCCCCCGGGGACGGGGCGGCCCGCACCGAGGCCGCCGCGATCTCCGGCGCGTTGCTGCGATCATGGCCTCGCCGCAGGCATTGAAGGCGGCGCGCCTCGGCGCTTTAAAATCGCCTGCACCGCCACGGGGCGGAAGATGGCAACAGAGTTGACGGCTTGTATCAAGCGCCGAACCGCAGAGCTAGAGGCCCGGAACCCATAATCAAGACTTACCTCGAATATGGCCTCGAATATGGCATTGCGGATTCATTCTGTCTGGATGCTACCGCCGCGCTTCCGGTCTAGAAATCCCCGATCCAGGAACGCCCACATATAGCGGGCAAGCGATGTTCGGAACGGCTTGGCAAGATCCGGCTGCAACGGCCCTTGTAGATAGTTCTCCTCAAGGATGCGCCGCACACGAATGAGTGTCCCATCCGTAGCAGGGAACACATCTGGCTTTGCAAAGTAAAAGATTGCCAGCATGTCGGCGGACCATTGGGACATACCCCAATGCCCCGACACAGCGGCGCTTAACTCGGGATAATCCAGATCCCGCCATGCCTCGAAGCTGGCCGGATCGCGCTCATAGCAGGCGGCGAACTCGCGGACGGTGCGAACCTTCCGGCGCGACAAGCCACAAACAACAAGATCCGCCTCTGCAAGTTTCCAGCATCCTTCAAGCTGACGCCGGTCGCGAAGATCTGCTAGACGTGCATAAATTGTGTCAGCAGCAACACGCGAAAGCATCTGACCGACGACGATCTTCGTCACGGCTTCGGCCACAGGCAGTGGCTGCGGCACCAGTTCCGGAAGAGGGGACAGCTGCTCTAGAAGCCCGCACAGCAGCGGATAAGCGGCCCGCAGACGATCTTGGTGGTGCAACGGCACCTCTCTTCCAAGCGGTTGACTCTCTTCATTTAACCCGTGCTTCCCAGTTGGCCAGACTCTAAATGCCGGTTTCCGCTGCGGCCGGTGTAAAATCGGCCGGTGTAAAATCGGGATGTCAGTCCCAGCGGCGGGTAGCGCACAGGGGACCCCGGCGCGGGCAGCCGGAGTTGCATGGTTTCCGGATCGCCCCCGGCGCCGCTTTGTCCGCTTGGCGCGAAGGTCCCGGGCTGGCCGCTGCCGGCCCAAGCCGGTAGCGGCAGGGTCGATGCGCTGCCGCCGGTAGGCGAAAACAGGGGGATCGCTGGACCCGGATCCTAGACCCGGGTTGGGAAAGGGCGAATTCCATGCCATCGCCGCCGGTCTTTGCCGCTCCCGCAACGCGCGCGTGGCCGGCCGGCAGCCGCCGGTGCCTTGACTGTCCGGGTCTTGCCCGCCGGGGTCTTATCGCGGTACATTCGCCCCGTTCCGGCGGTTCTTGCCTGGGAAATCCTGGCTTAGGGGTATCCTGCGGCGGGCGGCCTTGCGGGCGGATCCTGCAGTCCGGCGGGAAGGAGCCTAGGCATGAGCGACAAAGACGAAAAGGGTTTCGTAGGCAAATTTCTTGAGTTTCTTGGAACCTTGTTTCAAGGTGATTTGAAAGCTTACTTGGAATATGACATTGTAATTATCTTTTTTACAGCTCTTTCGATTCGAATTTTATCTTCATTGATTTTGCGGTGCCTTAAATCCCGGATTGTATGGAAGTTTTCATATAAAATTATACGGAATAAGAGTATACAGAAATTTCAATATAATACGTGGTCCTTATCATTCTCCAGGTGGATCAAGGTATCGGAAATTCTGGGTATTTTGATTGCCGTGATTGCGATCCTCCAAGAATTCAAGGTCGAGAAGCCGCGCGACAGAGCGCTGCGGCATAGTCAGCTTTTCACCCAATTCGCGGAACTGGCCTCCGTTGCAGCCGCTTCGGACGAAGAGGTAAAGGGCGAAACGGGAAAAGACGAAAAGATAAGAGTGGTCAGCCTGGCCATACGCAGGATCGTCGAGCTGCTTGCCGAGGAGGATGTCGCTATGAGCGGGATGGTCTTCCCTGCCGGAATCAATCTGTCCGGAGTAAAGCTCACCGACGCGGACCTTACCGACGCGGACCTTACCGACGCAGATCTCTCCGGCGCGAACCTCACCGACGCGACCCTCACCGGCACGTACCTTGGCGGCGCGACCCTCACCGGCGCGATCGGCCTGACGCAGAAGATGCTGAACAAGGCCCAGCCCTCGCGCCCGCCGAGGAATCTGCCTGAGGGTCTATCTTGGCGGTTCGCGCCAGGCGCGGACCTCACCGGCGCGGACCTCATCGGCGCGCACCTCTCCGGCGCGGAACTCTGGAACGCGGAACTTACCGACGCGGACCTCTGGAACGCGAAACTCATCAACGCGGATCTCTCCGGCGCGGAACTCTGGAACGCGAAACTCATCAACGCGGACCTCTCCGGTGCGGAACTCTGGAACGCGAAACTCATCAACGCGGACCTCTCCGGTGCGAAACTCACCAACGTGAAATTCACCAACGCGAAACTCATCAACGCGGATCTCTCCGGCGCGGAACTCTGGAACGCGAAACTCGCCCGCGCGATCCTCTCCGGCGCGAACTTCACTGGTGCGTACCTTGGCGGCGCGGACCTAGACGGCGTGACAGGCCTAATGCAAGAGATGCTGGACAAGGCCCTGCCCTCGCGCCCGCCGAGGAATCTGCCGGCGGGTCTGTTCTGGCCGTTCGAGGAGGGGGCGGACGGTGAATGGCGCCTTCGCTAGATCGCAAGCGGCCGGATCTCGACCCAGTCGAGGTCGGGTTCGGCGGCGAAGCGGTCCTGGGCCTCCACCATTGCCAGCTCGCGCCGGTCCAGGCGCGCGGTCTCGCGCAGCAGGCTGTGCAACCGGGCCAAGGCGCGCGCAGCCGCCTCGACAGCGGGGTGGCGCATGAGGCTCTCGAAGAGCCAAAGTGCGGCGAGCAGGTCGCCGGAGCCGTTGGGCTCTATGGTGAAGGTCAGATGCTCGGTCGACAGCAGCCAAGCCGCGCCGGCCGTTACCAGCAGCACCTCGGCGCGCCCGGGCTGCGATTCTTCGGTGTCGGCGGAGGTCGCCAGGATCGCCTCCGGCCCGCGCGCAATGAGATCGCGGGCCGCCGCTACGGCCTGGGCGCGCGTTTGCACGCTGTGGCCGGACAGGATCTCCAACTCGAAGAGATTGGGTGTCATCATCTGCGCCTGCGGCAGCAAACGCTGTCGCATCCCGGCGACGACGCTGTCCGGCATGTAGAGCCCCTTGCCGCGGTCGCCCAGCACCGGGTCCAGGCAAAAGGGCGCCTGGGGCCGCGCTGCCTTGAACGCGGCGGCAGCCGCCGCCGTCGCCTCGGCGGTCTCCGGCGTGCCGAGAAAGCCGGACAGGAAGGCGTCGCTCTTGGCGATCACTCCCAGATCGGTCAGTCCCTGCAAGACCTTGGCCACCATCTCACCCGGCAGAATCTGCCCGCCGTAGCGCTCATAGCCCAGATGGTTGGACAGCAGAACCGTCATCACCGGCACCACGCCGACCCCCAGCCGATAGAGCGGAAAGGACAGGGAGGCGTTGCCGACATGCCCGAAGGCGACATGACTGGATACGGAGATAATTTGCATGACGGGCAGGATCCGGGGACGCAAGGCAAGGATGTTCGGCCGAGGCTGTCCGGTACCTGGGGCTGTCCGGTACCTGGCCAGCCAGCCTAGTTACGGTCTTGCCCGGAGCCTGGCAAGGCTTTTTGCCGCCACCTGCCTGTCCGGATAGTTGTCCGGATATTGGCCCGAATGCTTGTCTTGACGGGATGCGGCCCTAGGATCGATCCTGCGCCGCCTAAAACCGAGCGATGAGGACCCGCCGATGAGCACCCGAGTAACGGAAAAAGCCCGTCCCCGCCGTTCCGTCCTCTACATGCCGGGCTCCAATGCCCGCGCATTGGAGAAGGGCCGCTCGCTGCCTGCCGATGCGCTGATCCTCGACCTTGAGGATGCGGTGGCGCCCGACGCGAAGGTCATGGCGCGCCGCCAAGTGGCCGAGGCGGTCAAGGCCGGCGGCTATGGGCAGCGGGAACTGGCGGTGCGGGTGAACGGTCTGGACAGCCCCTGGGGGGGGGAAGATCTGCGCGCCGTGGCCGCGTCCGGCGCCGATGCCGTCCTGCTGCCCAAGGTCGAGACTGCCGGGACGGTGGCGGCAGCGGCAGCCAAGCTGCGCGAGGCCGGCGCCCCGGCGGATCTGCCGATCTGGTGTATGATGGAGACGCCGCTGGGCATACTGAACGCCAAGGAGATCGCCGCTTCCAGCCCGCAGGTGGACTGCCTGGTAATGGGCACCTCCGACCTGGTGAAGGATCTGCAGGCGGCGCACACTCCCCTGCGCCTGCCGGTCCTGGCCGCGCTTTCGGTCTGCCTGCTGGCGGCACGGGCCTACCGGCTCTCGATCCTGGACGGCGTACACCTGGACCTGGACGACGATGCTGGCTTCCGCGCCGCCTGCCAGCAGGGCAAGGAGTTGGGCTTCGACGGCAAGACCCTGATCCACCCCAAGACCCTGTCAGTCGCCAACGAGGTCTTCGCGCCGAGCCCGGCCGAGGTCAGCCAGGCCCGCCGCATCATCGAAGCCTTCGCCAAGGCCGCCGCCGAAGGCAAGGGCGTGACGGTGCTGGACGGCAAGCTGATCGAGAACCTGCACGTCGAGACCGCCAAACGCACCGTCGCCCTGGCCGATGCCATCGCCGCACAAGCGGCCTAACGCCAGCCTTTGTCCATTCCGCCGGCCATGCCGATGGCCGGGCCCCGGCCTGCTCTGTTTTTATTGTAAAACCCCTCTCAACCCGCCGGCCCGCGGCGCTGCAGTCCGGAAGACCAGCTCCCCAGAGGAACAGATCCACAGAGGAATAACTCCATGGCCATCAAGACCGATCCCGGCAACTACTTCGAGGACTTCGCCCTGGGCCAGGTCCTAGTCCACGCCACCCCGCGCACCGCCAGCCAGGGCGATCGCGCGCTCTATCAGGCGCTCTACGGCAGCCGCTTCGCGCTGCAGAGCGACGACGGCTTCGCCCGGAGCCTGGGCCTGCCGGAATCGCCGCTGGACGACATGCTGGTCTTCCACCTAGTGTTCGGCAAGACCGTGCCGGACATCTCGGTCAACGCCATCGCCAACCTGGGCTATGCTGAGGGCATCTTCGGCGTGCCGCTCTATCCTGGCGACAGCGTCACCGCCACTAGCCAGGTGATCGGCCTGAAGGAGAGCTCGGCCGGGGACAGCGGCATCGTCTATGTCCGCACCCGCGGTGCGAATCAGCGCGGGGAAGAGATCCTGCGCTACGTACGCTGGGTCCTGGTGCGCAAGCGCGACAAGGCCAGCCCGGCGCCGGAGCCGGTTGTTCCGCAGCTGGCCAAGCCGGTTCCGGTCGAACAGCTGAGGTTGCCGGCCGGACTCTGCTTCGAAGGCTACGACGACGGCCTGGCCGGCAGCCCGCACCGCTTCGGCGACTACGTAGTAGGCGAACGCATCGACCACGCCGACGGCATGACGATCGAAGAGGCCGAGCACATGCTGGCCACGCGCCTCTATCAGAACACGGCGAAGGTGCACTTCAACCGACAGGCGGAAAGCCAAGGCCGCTTTGGCCGGCGGATCGTCTACGGCGGCCATGTCATCAGCCTGGCCCGGGCGCTCTCCTGCAACGGTCTGGCCAATGCCTGCAAGGTCCTGGCCCTCAACGGCGGCAGCCATACCGCCCCCACCTTCGCCGGCGACACCCTTTATGCCTGGAGCGAGGTGCTGGAGACCCACGCCTTGCCCGGCCGGCAGGATGCCGGCATACTGCGCCTGCGTACCGTCGCCCTCAAGGACAGGGCAGCGGAGGGTTTCCCGGACCGCGGCAAAGACGGCAAGCGCGACCCCGCCGTGGTGCTGGATCTGGACTACAGCGTGTCGATGCCGCGGTGAGGATCTTGGGCCAAAGCTTCGGGGGCCAAAGCTTCGGGGCGAGAGCGCCGGGAAGGGAGGGTTTGGGAGATCGATACACCTCCAACCTTTTAATCTGTGCCAATGCCTGCTGTGTGCCGGAAAACAGGCCGCCAAGTCCTCCATGCAAGTCCCCGATGGGAAGCTCGGGAGACGGTAAATTTATCTTTATGCTTTATGGGGCCGGACGTTTAGAACTGGACTGGGCCGATTGCCCGCCAGTTGTGCTGGCAGCCGGGGAGCTAGACCCGATCGGGGAAGGAGCAGATCCCGGCGTTCTGCCCGCGTTCCCGGAGGGTGTCCAATGGGAGGGTGTCCAATAGGCGGTGTCCGGCGGGAGACAAGAGGTCACAATGAGCATCGATGCGACCGCCTGCATACTGCGGGTGGCCAGGGGAGATCCTGCCGCCGCCCAGGCACAAAACAAATCTTACGCCGAAGCTTTAAAGGAGGGTCACACGGCCTTCAGGTCGATGAAGGCACCGAACTGTGCCTGGGTTGCCGCCGAGGACATTCTGCGCGGGCACACCAAGGGGTTCTTCCTCTTGCGCGTCGGCCAGGCAGAGCTGTGCGATATCCTGGCGGATGTTCCGGCCGACTGGGTGGAGGCCCTGCGCGCCGGCCGGGCGGGATTGATTCTCGACCAATCGACGGACGGCCACCCCTTTCGCAGCAAGAATACTTGTCATCGGCAGCTGCAAGTGCGCGGTATCCCGCCGTCGCGGGTTGTCTACATAACCCAGAACCGTAGCTTCCAAGATGCCTACAATCGCTGGTGTAAGAAGCGCGGTGTGGAGGACTGCATCGCTGTCGTTAACTACGACTGTCTTATAAGCTGGTTTTGCCGCCGGTCTTGGTCCGATCCGGCTGCTGCCTTGGCGGAAAAGATCCAACACTTCGAGAAGAGGACCGAGATAGAAAAGCGTTTCGTCTGTTTAAATAACAAACCGAGACTCTGGCGGATAGCCCTGCTTACGCGGCTGATCAAGGATAACTATTGGGACGATGGCTTTATCTCCTTCGGCGGTTTAGAGTTCGAACTGAAGAGAAGAGGATCGACCCCGGATCTCAAGATGGGCAGCGACGAAGTCGAGAGATTCCGGAGGCTCAATCTGGCGGCCGGCAGCGAGGCCTATCTGGAGGCGCTGGCCGGCAAGGGCCAGGTGCTGTTCGGTAACGATCCACCCGGCAGTCCACCCGGCAGCGAGAAAGCCGGGAAGAGGAAAGTTCGGCGGACCGGCGATAGCTCGACCTACATCTACCGGCGTTCCGCCTTCACCCTGGTCACGGAGACCAACATGCGGAAGACTGCCGACCGCATTACCGAAAAGTCCTTGAAGCCGATGGCCAACTGCCATCCGGCCATCCTGTTCGCCGACTATGGGGCGCTCTCCTTGCTCAAGTCCTTCGGGTTCAAGAGCTTCGAGCCCTGGATCGACGAGGGCTACGATGCGATCGAGGAGCCGGAGGCACGCTTCCTGGCCGCCTACGCGGCCTTCCGGCAGTTCTACAAGACGGCCTGGGACAGGCTGCGCGAAGACAGGGAACTGCGCGATGTGCTG
>JACOMY010000032.1 GCA_014324045.1 Rhodospirillales bacterium
AAGCTGGCGCCGTCGAAGGGTTGCGCGGCAAGCCTGGAAATCGCTTCTTCGATCTCGACGGCGTTCATTCCCGCTTCTTCCTGGTAAAATAGGGCCGCATAGGCTGGCAGCCCTGCCTCAAAGCCGCTCCTCGGGTAGCGGGGAATGCTTGACGCTGCCGGGCGTTACCGCCTCTAGAGGGCGGGGCGGCGCTCCCACCAAGGCGCTGCCTCCTCCAACTGCCCGGCAAGCCGCAGCAGGCTGGCCTCCTCCCCGGCAGCGGCACTGACCATCACGCCGATGGGCAAGCCCTCTTCGGTCCAGTGGAGCGGTACCGACATGGCAGGTTCGCCGGTCATGTTCGCCACTGCCGTGAAGGGCGACACAGCGGCCATGGCCTCCAGGAAAGCGTCGAAGTCGGGATTGTCCATATGCAGCGGTCCCAAGAGCGGCGGCGGCTGTGCCAGGGTCGGACTGAGCAGGAGGTCGTAGGTCTGACGAAAACCGGCCATCGAGCGGCCCAGGCTATGGAACCGGTCGATTGCCGCCGGATAGTCCTCGATCGGCAGGCGGCGGGCCCGTTCCATGAAGACCCAGGTGGCCTGCTCCACTTCCGCCTCCTCGATGGGACGGCCGCGCTGCGCTGCGATCTGCTGCAAATCGAGGCGCATATTGGCCGAGAAGACGCAGAGGAGGGCCTCGCTCAGGGCCTGTCCGTCGCCCGGCGGCTCTGCCTCCTCCACGCGATGCCCCAGATCTTCCAGCAGCTGGGCCGCGCGTTCCAGTGCGGCGATGCAGTCGCCGTGAACCGGAACGCCGGTTAAAGGCCGGCGTTGCAGCGCCACCTTCAGTGGCGCCGGCGTCTTGCCGACCTCGGCCAGGAAGCTGCCCGGATGCGGCGGCGCCCGGTAGGGGTCGCCGGGTTCCGGCCCGGCGGCGGCGTCCAAAGCCGCGGCCGAGTCGCGGACCGAGCGGCTGACCACGTGATTGGTGGACAGCCCGCCCCATCCCTCGCCATAAACCGGTCCCGCCGGCATGCGGGCACGCGTCGGCTTCAACCCGAAAAGCCCGCAACAGGAGGCCGGAATACGGATGGAGCCGCCGCCGTCGCTGGCATGCGCCATCGGCAGGATGCCCGCCGCCACCGCCGCCGCGGCCCCCCCCGACGACCCGCCGGCCGTCCTCGCCGGATCCCAGGGATTGCGCGTATCGCCGGTCAACGTCGTTTCGGTCGAGATGGAGAGACCGAATTCCGGGGTCGCGGTCTTGCCAAAGATCACCAGACCGGCCTGCTTGTAGCGCTCGACCAGGGTCGAATCGATCTCCGCCCGACGGTGTTCGGTAATGCGCGCGCCCATGGTGGTGATCTCGCCTTTGAGAAGCGCGCCCAGGTCCTTCAACAAGAAGGGAACGCCGGTGAAGCTACCCTGCGGCAGGCCGGCGGCGATGGCCTTGCGGCCGAAGTCGTAGAGCTTTTGCGACAGGGCGTTGACACCCGGATTGCGCTCTTCCGCCAGCCCGATGGCGCAGGTCAACAGCTCCTCCGCCTTGACCGAACCGCCCGCCACCAGACCGGCGAGAGCCAGCGCGTCGCACTGCAGGTAGTCGTCTCGGGTGATCATGCCATTCGTCCCTTTGCCTCGATAGAAAATTTACTTTGACAGGCAGTATCGGCCGGAAGAGGCGGTTGCGCAAGCAAGCCGCTTGCAAAAGGCGGGCCGGTTTGTAACCGCTTGCCGGCACAAACTCCGGCCGGCGGCCGGGAGAGCCCGGCCTCGATCGCTGTCTTCGCCAAGGCCGGCGGGACCGTCCGCCGTTTTTGCGGCCTGACCGGCGCACCGGCGTCGGCCGAAGCCGTCCGGATCGATCTGCACGCGCCCGGTGCCGAAGAAATCGGAGCAGCCGGACAAGCGCCCGGCATCTCTATTCCCGGCCGCAAGCAGAAGATGCAGAAGATCGGGACCTCAAGCCGGCTGCGGCCTCTCCGCCGGGGCGCCGACGGTCTGGTTGCTGCGCCGGAGCGGCGCCAGGCGGCTGCGCTAGCCCGTCTCGACCGGCGGTTCCGCCCTAGCGTGCGCCCAATCGGGCAGGAAGGCCAGAATCTCGATCTTGCCCGGTAGATTGGGGTTGAAGAGCACGTTGTGCCAATAGGTGGCTTGCCAGAAGGGCTCCGTCTCGGCCAGCAGGCCTACCCGGCAGGGCAGGCGGTAGCTCTGCCGCCCTTCCTGGAAATCCAGTCTTGCCTTACCGAGATGCACCAGCCGGGCGGCTGCCTCGGAGCCTGGGCCGAAAAGCGCCGTGATCGCGTCGGCGAAGCTGCGGGACTTCTGATAGAAGGTACCCTGCAGGATCTGCATGCCGTCTTCCAGACGTAGCAAAGGGTCTTGTGTGCGGCGGTAGATATGGCGGAACTGCGCCGTGATCTCGGCGGGCTGCTGCCTGTTCAGGAGCACCACGATGCGGCCCAGGCTCTCCCCCCGGCCATCCGGCGTGACCCAGGGGCGCATGCCCTCGCTGGGGCGGCCGCCCCGATCGCGCATGGCAAACTGGCGCAGGCGGCACTGCCACCCCAAGAAGTGGTCGCGCAAGCTCTCCTGGGCCCTGTCCATTAATACCACGCGGCTTTCCTCGCTCATGCTCGTCTCCTCGCTAGCGGCGCGCGCCCGGATCCTCGCAGGCTCGCCGGTAGGTCCGATCCTGTGATATGCCGAAGGCCGCGTCAAACCGAAGGGGAAAGGGATCGGCGCATGCCGGCAGCGCTTTGGGGGGCCGTGACGGCGCTTTGCTGGGGCGGCGGCGACTTCCTGTCCCGCTTCACCGGCGGCCGGCTGGGGGTCTTGACCGCCATGGCGGGTGTCATGAGCAGCAGCTTTCTGCTCTTGGCGCTTTTTGTCTGGTGGTCCGGCGAAGCCTTGCGCTTTCCCACCCAGGGCTGGCCAGCCCTAGGTATCGCCTGCCTCGGCATCGTCGCGGCAACGGGGCTGCTCTACCTGGGTATGATCCGCGGCCCTGTCTCCCTAGTAGCGCCGATCGTCGCCGCCTACCCGGTCTGGAGTCTGCTGCTTGCGGTTCTGGGGGGCGTGCATCCGGCCCGGATTCAGTGGGCGGCCATGGCCCTGGTTATTGTCGGCGTCGTGGCCGTGGCCCGCCTGGGCGGCACAGCCGATGCGGCAGCGGCGGAGCGGCCCGGCGGACTGCCCTTAACCCTTGTCGTCTCCTTCCTGGCGTCCTTGGGCTTCGCCGGGGGAATTGCCGGACTGCAGACTGCCGGCCCGCATTTCGGCGAACTGCAGTCGCTCTTGGCCATTCGGCTCTTCGGTGTGGTCGCAACCTTGGCCGGGTTGGCGGCGATGCCGCAGCTGCGGCGCCCGATCCCTTGGCGCTGGTGGCCGGTCCTGCTGTTCCAGGGGACGATCGATGGAACCGCCTATCTGGCGCTGCTGATCGGCGGGCAGACCGCCGGGGACGCGCCGGTAGCGGTCGTGGTTGCCTCGACCTTCTGCGTGGTTCCAGTGGTGCTCGGCCGCATCTTCCTGAAGGAACACATCGGCGCCGGCCAGTGGGTGGCGATCCTGGCCATCGTCGCCGGCGTGGCAACGCTATCGGCGGTGTGATCCCCAGTCCCCAATCTCCAGTTTCCAATCCCCAATTCCAAAGACCCGGTTCCGGTTTCCGCGACGATGCTGAACGAGCCCGCGCAATCCCGGACCGCTCCTTTGTTAATCGCTACTGCCTCTCGGTGCAGCGGCATGACCGGCCGGTATCACTGCCTCTAGCATCGCGCCGGCTATCTCGAAGCCGGCTGCGACGGTGAAATCCTGCCGGGTACCATGCGGTGCGTGGCAAGCCCTATCGGCGCGGAAGGCAGCGCGAAAGCGGCAGTTGCCGGTCGCCGGAACCGGGATCCTGTCGCGTTTTCCCTTCGGGGAAGCCATGCTGCGCCGGGATGCAGCGGCAGGGCGCCGGCAGACTGTTATAAGGAACCTGCTAGGGTTTTTACGGTCGCGATCCTGCCTGCCGTCAGGCGCTCCAGTTCTCCGGGAGTCAGGCGAAAGATGGCATTCGGGGTGCCAGCAGCGGCCCAGATCTCATCCAATGCGAAGAGGTCTTCGTCCAGAAACGCGACCGGCGGGACGGCATGCGCGCAGGGCGGGAAGCCGGTCTTGGCGCGGACGAAGGCGGCATCGGCTCGATCCAAGGCCTCGCCCAGCAGGGCACCGACCCTTTTCTCGTCGACCCGGTTGATCCCGCTAGCCACCGCCAGCACCGGCCGTCCGCTGGTCTTGGCACGGAAGATCAGGGACTTGGCGATGGCGGCAGCCGGACAGCCGATGGCCTTCGCCGCGTCCGCGGCGCTGCGGGTCGACTGGGGAAATTGCCGAACGGTCAGGGTCAGGCCGGCGGCATCCAGGGCGGCTTGGACCCGTGCTGCGCTCTCTTTACAGGCTCATGCCTTACCCAGTTCGCGTCCGCGCCGGCTGGCCGCCGCCACCGCGGCAGTCATCAGCGGCTGCAGTCCCTCCCCGGCCATCAGCACCTCCAAAGCGGCTTGAGTGGTGCCGCCGGGGCTGGTGACGTTGCGGCGCAGTTGGGCCGGATCCTCCTCCGCCCGGCGCAACAATTCGCCCGCCCCGCTGACCGTCGCGCGCGCCAGCTGTTCGGCCAGGGTGGCGGGCAGGCCGGCAGCCACGCCCGCCTTGGCCAAGGTCTCCGTCAGGAAGAAGACATAGGCCGGCCCGCTGCCGGAGACGGCGGTGACCGGGTCCAGCAAGGCCTCGTCATCGATCCAGGCGGTCTCCCCCACGGCCGATAGCAGGGTTTCCGCCAGGTCCCGCTGGCTCTGCGTTACATCGGCGCCGGCGGCCAGAACGGTCATACCGCGGCCGATGGCGGCCGGCGTGTTGGGCATGCACCGCACAATAGGGGCCCCCGCGCCCAAGCCTCTGCCCAGCTGTGCTCCCAAGCGTGCGATGGTGACGCCGGCGACAATGGACAGATAGAGAGTCTGAGATCCCAAACGGGCGCCCAAGCCCTCCAGCGCCCTGCTTATCGTCTGCGGCTTGACGGCAATGACGACCACGTGGCTGTCGGCCGGCGGTGCCTCGGCGCCATGGCAGCCCACAGCGAGGAAAGGGGCGATGGCCTCTCCATTCGGCTCAACCAGATAGACCCGGTCGGGTGCAAGACCACGGCCGAGCCAGCCGGACAGCATCGCCCGGCCCATCTTGCCGCAGCCGATCAGGCTCAACGGCCCGGCAATCTCCATATCGTCTCCCGATCTTTTGTCGCGTCGGTCTTTTATTGCGTCGGGGCGCTGCCGCGCCGTGCCGCGAGGCAAGGGCCCCGCCTCCGGTCCGGATGTTCTAGGCCTCGCCGACGGTGTCCATCATGGCGGTCTGCAGGGCCTCGTCCGGACTGCGTCCGCCGCAGACCACCAGTTGCAAGGCCGGGTAGACGCGCTCGCTCTCGCCGACGCCGCAATCGACCAGATCTTGCAGTTGATCGGCGGCCATGCCGGCAGTGCCGCGCAACGGCAGGGTATGGCGGTAGCTGACCAGACCCTCCTCGTGCAACAGCTCGAAGTGCCCGAGCCAAAGGCGCTCGTTGACCTTGGCCAGCAGCTCCGCGACCGAAGGCTGGCTGGCCAGCGTGGTCTTGATGTCCAGATGGCAGGAAAAGAAGACGGCCTGCAGCGCGACGTCCCACACGAAGCAGAGATGATATCTGCACCAGCAACCGGCGATCTCAACCACCATCTCCGACTCGCTGGCGCGGTCGAAGGCCCAGTCGTTGGCCAGGACCAACTCTTCGATCATGTCTATGGGATTGCTGTGCTCCTCAAGTTGGGTTGCGAGGCCGACCATCGTGCATAACTCCCCTTTGCCGGTACATCCGCCGCCAGATCGTGGGCAGAAGGCCCATCTCCGCATCCGCACAATTGGATTGCAGCCCGGAGACGCTCCACTTGCCGACTGGCGAGTTCGATGCCCAACCCCTTCGTCGCGGCGGAGTCCCACTTCCGTAAGCTTGGAGATGAACCTGCCATCCTCTCCCGGCGCCCTGCAAGGCAATCTTGTGCCGCGAAGCCGCAGCAAAGACGCAAATCTCATGCGGCCTTTGGCGAAGAGGCATGCAAACTGACCGGAAAGCGGCGCTCTTGGGCAATTTATCGGATCTTGTCAGGATTGGGGCGCCGAGGCCGACTTTGCTGCGGGCTTGCGGCTGGCGCGCTTAGGCGCGGCTTCGGCACGCAGCGCGGCCAACGCCTCTTCCAGGGCCTTGACCTTCAGCGCCAGTTCCTCCTGCTCTTGGCGCGCTGTCTCCGCCATCTCGCGCAGCGTGTCGAACTCTTCGCGGCCGACCAGCTGCATGCGTTCGGCCATGCGGTCGATCCGCTCGCGCAAGCGCACCTCCAGGTCGCCGCGCAGGCCGGCGGTGGCCCCGGCGGCGCCGGACAGCACCCGGGCCAGGTCGTCGAAGAGGCGGTTCCGGGTTTGCATGAACCTCTGTCCTTATCCAATGCCGCCGGTAATCTAATATCGCCGCGGTCTTGCCGGCAACCGGTCGAAGCCCCTTTGGGCGGAACTGCCGAGGGTACATCCGGCAGGGGCAAATCTGGCGCGAATCGAAGGCTAAGAAGGCTAAAGCGTCCTCCGGTCGCGGTCTTGCGGCGCCGTCTCCCTACTTTGCGCGTTATATGGGCTAATCAAGCGGGGCACATGCGCTTATAAGACCCGCTGCATCGAACGAAAGTCCCGCGGGGACGTCCCGACGAGTCGGAGAGAGCGAGCATGAACCTTGGGGTCGGCAGAGGGGAAGAGGGGCGCTCGCGCCCCGTTGTGCTTTGCATTCTGGATGGTTGGGGCGCGCGTGAGTCGGCACCCGACAACGCCATAGCATTGGCGGCGACCCCCTATCTGGACGGGCTGCTGGCCAGCCGGCCGCATGCTCTGATCGATGCCTCGGAAGGGGAGGTCGGTCTGCCCAGCGGCCAGATGGGCAACTCCGAGGTCGGCCACATGAACCTGGGCGCCGGCCGGGTCGTCATGCAAGATCTGCCGCGAATCGACGAGGCCCTGGCCGACGGCAGCCTCGCCGCCTCGCCGGTGTTGGCCGACTTCATTGCCAAGATGCAGGCCGCAGGCGGCCGGGTCCACTTGCTGGGGCTGTTATCGCCGGGCGGCGTGCATTCGCATCAGGATCACATGGCGGGCCTTGCCGAGATCTTGCGGGCCGCGGGCCTTGAGGTATTGGTGCATGCCTTCCTCGACGGGCGCGACACGCCGCCGCTGTCTGCCGTTCCCTATCTGGACGCCTTCCAGGCCATTACCGCGGCGCCCCTGGCGACCGTCTCCGGGCGCTTTTACGCCTTGGACCGTGATCGGCGTTGGGACCGGGTCGCCAAGGCCTATGCCGCCATGGCGGCGGGCAAGGGTGAGACGGCGGCCGATGCCGGCCGCGGCTTGGCAGACGCCTATCGGCGCGGGGAGAGCGACGAGTTCGTGCGTCCCACCGTGCTGGGCGGCTATGACGGCATGCGCGGCGGCGACGGTCTGATCATGGCCAACTTCCGCGCCGACCGGGTGCGCCAGATCCTGACGGCGCTGGTCGAGGAGGACTTCGACGGCTTCGAGCGCCCCGCCCGGATCGCCTTTGCTGCGGCGATGGGCATGGTCGCCTATTCTCCGCAGCTGAGCCGTCGCCTCGCCACGCTCTTCCCGCCGGTGGAATTGCGCGGCAGTCTGGGCCAGGTGGTGTCGGACCGGGGCTGGGCGCAGCTGCGCATCGCCGAGACCGAGAAGTACGCGCACGTGACCTTCTTCTTCAACGGCGGCCGCGAGGCAGTCTTCCCCGGCGAAGAGCGCATCCTCGTGCCCTCGCCCCAGGTGGAGACCTACGATCTGAAGCCCGAAATGTCGGCGCCGGAGGTAACCGACAAGTTGGTGGCCGCCGTGCGGTCGGGCCGCTTCGCGCTGATCGTCGTCAACTACGCCAACGGCGACATGGTGGGGCACACCGGCAATCTGGCAGCAGCGATCGAGGCCGTGGAGACGGTGGACGGCTGCCTGGCGCGGTTGGGCCGGGCCGTGACGGCGGCCGGCGGCGCCTTGCTGATCACAGCCGACCACGGCAATGCCGAGCGCATGTGCGATGCGGAGACGGGGCAGGCACACACTGCGCACACCATGAACCGCGTGCCGGTCATCCTGGCGAACGGCCCGCAGCGCTTCGGCAGCTTGACCGACGGACGTCTTGCCGACATTGCGCCGACCCTGCTGCAGCTCCTGGGACTGCCGCAGCCGCCGGCCATGACCGGGCGCTCGCTGCTGCAGACCGCCGGGGCAACGGCGGCTGCTTAGGACCGGGGATCGTCTCGCCTTGTTTCGACTGCTCCCCTTTTGTCTGTCGCTGGCGCTGCTGGCGGCTCTGCCGGCAGCGGCGCAGGATGCGGACCGGGCTGCCGAACTGAAGGAGCTGGAAGCGGCGGTCAGGGCGACCCAGGATCGGGCCGACAAGCTGGCCGCCCGCCAAAGCCTGCTCGCCCGCGAGAGCGAAGCCTTGAGCGACGAGCTGAAGCAGGTCGCCGCCGACGCCGAGGCCTGGGAGCGGGAAGTTGCCGACGTCGAACGAACCCTGCAGACTCTCTTGCAGGAAACGGGCTTGCGCCGCGAAGAGCTGGCCGTGGCCCGCGGGCGTCTGTCGGCCATGGCGGGTGCCTTGCTGCGCATATCCCTTCTGCCTCCCGAAGTGCTGGCGATGCGCCCGGCCGCACCCGGCGAGATGGTGCGTGCCGGCCTCGTCATGCGGCGCATGATGCCGCGTCTGGAGGCCGAGGCCGCGCAGTTGCGCCACCAGGTGGCCGATCTGAAAGGTTTGGAAGAGCAGATCAGGAAGGAGAATGCCGAAGCCTTGGCAGCGCGTGAGCGCTTGCAAGGCGAGCGGGAGCGGCTGGCGAGCCTCCTGCAGCGCCGCCGGGAATTGCTTGAGGTGACGGAGAGCGAGCGCGCCGAGGCCTTGGCGGAGGCACGCGCCCTTTCGGCTTCGGTGCAGGACATGCAGGGTTTGATCGGCTCTGCGGCGCGCCGGGTTGGGATGGGCCCGCCCCAGGTGCCCCGGGTGCCGCCGAAGGACGGCAAGGCACCGGCCGCTTTGGCCATCGCACCCCTGCACGGTGGCGATTACGGGGACGATACCCTGGGGACCGGCGAACGGCAGTCCCGGCCCAGGGTGGCGGCGACCGCAGTTCTGCGCGATCTGGCCCTCCTCGGTGACGATCCGGGCGGGATGACCTGGCCGGTCTCCGGCAGGGTGGTCCAGCGCTTCGACGAGGGGCGCGAAGAGCGCGCGGGCCTGCGCCTCGCCGGCGAACCCGGCGCGACCGTGGTGTCCCCTTATGACGCCGTGGTGGTCTATGCCGGTCCCTTCGACAGCTATGGCCTCGTCTTGATCCTGGAACACAGCGGCGGCTACCATTCCGTTCTTGCCGAACTTGGATCGATCCATGCGCTCCTGGGCCAGCGCGTGGTGGCGGGGGAGCCGGTGGGCGCTCTGACGGAAGGATCGGAAGGAAACCCGGAGTTGTATGTTGAGTTGCGTCGCAGTGGCGGGCCGGTCGATCCTGAGCCTTGGTTTGCGCCTGCACGCCAACAGTGAGGACAATAGACGACCATGACCTTGCGTTTTATGGCTACGGCGGCGGGGGCGGCGCTCACCCTGCTGTCCGCCGCTGCCCCGGCGGGCGCCGAGCAGCCTTCGCTAGACACCTATCGTCAGTTGAAGCTGTTCGGGGACGTCCTGGAGCGTGTCCGCGTCGATTATGTCGACGAGGTCACCGACGAGGAGCTGATCAAGGAAGCGATTCGCGGCATGCTGACCTCCCTGGATCCGCACTCCAGCTATCTTGATCGCGATGAATTGAAGGACGTGCAGGAGCAGACCCGCGGCGAGTTCGGCGGGCTGGGCATCCAGGTTACGATGCAGGACGGTCTGGTCCAGGTGATCGCCCCGATCGACGACACCCCGGCAGCGCGGGCCGGCTTGCAGTCGGGCGACCTGATTGCCGGGATCGAGGGCGAGACGGTGCAGGGCCTGACTTTGAACCAGGCCGTCGACCGGCTGAAGGGCAAGGTCGGAACCGAGGTTACGATTACCGTCCTGCGCGGCGACGAAGAGCCCTTCGATGTGACCCTGGTGCGCGCCATCATCACCGTCGCCTCCGTTCGGCACCGCATCGAAGGCAGGATCGGCTACATCCGCATCACCCAGTTCAACGACCAGTCCACCGAAGGCCTGGAAGAGGCCATCGAGGAGATCGAGGAGGAACTGGGCGACACGCTGATCGGCTATGTCCTGGACCTGCGCAACAATCCGGGCGGCCTGTTGGATCAGGCGATCTCGGTGACCGACGCCTTCCTGGAGCAGGGTGAGATCGTCTCCACGCGCGGCCGCAACAGCGACGACATGACCCGCTACAACGCCCGGCCCGGCGATCTGACCGGCGGCAAGCCGATCGTGGTGCTGATCAACGACGGTTCGGCCTCGGCTTCCGAGATCGTCTCCGGTGCGCTCAAGGACCACCGCCGCGCGATCCTGATGGGTACCCGCAGCTTCGGCAAGGGCTCGGTGCAGACCATCGTGCCGCTGCCCGGCCACGGCGCCATGCGTTTGACCACGGCGCGTTACTACACGCCGTCGGGCGTCTCGATCCAGGCCACCGGGATCGAGCCCGACATTGAGGTCGCGCTGGCCACCATCGAGCCCCTCGATGTCGGCGAGCTGCGCCACGAAGAGGACCTCCGCGGCTCACTGGAGAACCCGCAGGAGGAGGAAGCGGACGAGACCCCGGCCGCTGCCGACGGCGGGGAGGTTAGCGACGACAGCAAGCCGGAGGAACCGGCGGACGGTAGCAGCGAACCTACGGAAGACTATCAGCTGAGCCGCGCCTTGGACCTGCTCCGCGGCCTGGCCCTCTTCGATGAGAGGGCCGGCGTGGTGGAGAACTGACCGGGCCGGCCGCTGCCCGCTTTACATCGGCGCCTTCAGGGGCAGAAGCGCCCATCGGCCCGGATAGCCTGGCGATGGGCCTTCGGCAAACTGGAGCGTAAAACCGCGGGGACATTAGGAACGATGCGGACAGAATCCGAAACCAAATCGATCAGGGATCTGAATGAGCTGTTCAAAAACAGCATCCTCACTGTCAACCCGGAATACCAGCGGGGGGTCGTTTGGACAAAGGCACAGAAGAAACGCCTGATCGATTCGATTTTTCGCGATTACGAACTTCCGTTAATTTACCTGCATCACAAAGTCGATAACATAGCGGGTATCCGCCGGGAAGTTTTTGAGATTGTCGACGGCCAGCAGAGGTTGACAGCCATTTCCGATTACGTCGAAGGCGCCTTTAAACTCTTCGACCCCAAGAAAGAAAAATCGGAAGCCAAATTTCCCAATTTCCTGATAGAACGCGATTGCCCGTGGGGCGGTAAGTTCTTTCATGAGCTTTCCGGCGAGACACAGGAGTGTTTTTTAGACCGAAAGTTGTCTCTAGTCTATATCGAGACCGAAGACGAGAATGAAGTCCGGGATATGTTCATTCGGTTGCAGGCCGGCAGCGCCCTGAACGCCCAAGAAAAGCGCGACGCCATGCCCGGCGGGATGACGGATTTCATCCTGCGGCTCGGCGGCAAGCCGCAAATTACACGATACCCCGGGCACGAATTCTTTCCAAAACTCATGAAATCGCGCCCCGACAGCGACAGAGGCAAGACGCGTCTCCTCGCTGCCCAGATCACTATGCTTTTGCTGCATCAGAAGAATGCGCCCGGGAAGCAATTCCCGGATATCGGTCCAACGGTAATCGACGGTTTCTATTACGACAACCTCGACTTCGATCCGGACTCTCCCGCGGCGAAAGAAATTTGGGACCTTCTGGAGACACTCTGCCGCCTCCTCGGCGATGGCAGTCGCCCACGCTTACTCGGATACGACGCCCTGCATCTTTGTCTGCTTGCCAACCGGTTGAAGTCCGACTTTGTGCCGACCTGGCAAAAACTGCTGCCGAACGCGCTGGATCACTTCTTGCTTAACAAAAGCGTGTCAAAACTGAGCGCTGACGACCCCCGATACCCCTATTGGTCGCAATATGTAGTGTTGACACGAGCAGATAGCGCCGGAGGTATCACTATCACACGACGGAATGAATTCTACGTCGCCAAAATGATGGAAAGCATGCCCGGCCTGAAGCGGAAGGATAACCAGCGCCAGTTCTCTCCGGGCGAACGAGAGCTTGTTTACCTGAGCCAGCGGAAAACCTGTGCGTTATGCGGCGGCCCCGTTTCTTGGGATGACGCAGAAATTCATCATGTTCGCGAACATAAGATGGGCGGTAAAACCGAACTGGCGAATGCGGCACTTGTCCACAAGGCCTGCCACCCGAAGTCCAAGGCAGACGTGGAGGCTTTTGAGGCAAAATGGGCAGGCAAAGCGACATGAGTCAGGTTTCGCGCCGGCTATGGCCGCTTCCACGATCGCGGACTTCGGGGCAGGGGCCTCAGACGACGGATTCGACCCACTGCTGTAGCTGCGACTTTGTCGCGGCACCCAGCTTGGTGGCGGCCAGCTCGCCGTCCTTGAAGATCATCAGGGTCGGAATCGCCCGCACGCCGTATTGGCTGGGCGTCTTGGGATTCTCGTCGATGTTGACCTTGACGATGGACAGGCGTCCGGACAGCTCTTGCGCCAGCTCCTCAAGCGCCGGTGCGATTGCCTTGCAGGGGCCGCACCACTCCGCCCAGAAATCCACCAGCACCGGATG
Organism: Rhodospirillales bacterium; assembly: GCA_014324045.1. Taxonomy (GTDB): domain Bacteria; phylum Pseudomonadota; class Alphaproteobacteria; order Kiloniellales; family JACOMY01; genus JACOMY01. Next base: position 12,794 of record JACOMY010000032.1, read on the forward strand.
TGCTGCCTGCAGCACCTCGTCGTCGAAGGAGGCGTCGGTAACCCTGTCGATGCTCATCTGCCGTTTTTCCTTTGGCCGCCTATGCTCGCAGTCCTTGCTTCCTTAGCCGAGTTTAGCGATCGTCCTGGGACAGGGTCAAGGGACTGGCGTGTTCCAGCCGTTCCTTGCCGATGCGCATCAGCCTGGCCCCTTCGGTCCAGAGCAGGAAGCAGCGCAGCGGACGATCCGGGTAGAGGCTGCGCAGCAAGAGCGCATAGCCCGCCAGCTGCTGCAAATAGGCCTTGGGTACTGCAGCGGGATCCCTCGGCGCCTGGCGGTCGGTCTTGTAGTCGACCAGCAGCACCGCCTCGTCGGTCACCGCCAGGCGGTCGATCCGCCCGGCGATCGGCCGCCTGCCGGCCAGTCCCACCAAGGGCACCTCGGCACGGCTGTGCGGGCCGAACAGCGCCGCGGCCTCCGGCGCCCCGATCGCCGCCAGGGTCTCGGCGGCCATCTCTTCCCGCTCCCGGGGTGTCAGGCCATAAGCCGCTTGCGCCAGGAACTGCCGGGCGGCCGGCGCCCGTGCCTCGGCCGGCAGATCGGGCAGCAGTTGCAACAGGCGGTGCACCAGCCGTCCGCGCACCAGGCCCGGCTTGGTCAGGCTGGGCCGCAGCGGCGAGAGCGCCGGCGGATCCGGCAGACTGGGGCGCGAGGGCATGAAGGGACGCCAAGGCTCCGGTTCCTTGGCCGGGGGCAGCTTGGCCCAGTCCGGCAAGGCCCCAATGTCTCCGGCGGTCTTGTCTTCGGCGGCCTTCGGCTTTGCCGGCTCCGCAGGACGGTGCTGCGGGCTGCTGTATTCGGCCGGTGCTTCCTCTGTGCCGGTCAAGCGCCCAAGACCCTGCTGCAGCAGATCGTACCAGCAGTCCTTCGGCACCTCCTTCTTCGTACCGGTTCCCAGAAGGTAAAGACGATCCTCCGCGCGGGTGAGCGCGACATAGAGCAAGCGGCGCTCCTCCGCGGCGGCGGCTTCGGTCCGGCGGTCGGCCAAGGCGGCGACGGCGGCAATGCCTTCGCAGCCGGCGATGCGGCGCAGCAGGAAATCGGGCTCGATCAGAAAGGCCCGCGGTTGGCTGCGGTGCCGGTCGGTGTCCGGCAGGATGACGACGGGCGCCTGCAAGCCCTTGGCGCCGTGCACGGTCATGAGACGGATCCTGCTGCCGGCCTCCTCCAGATCGCGCTTGACCTCCACCTCGCTGCGGTTGAGCCAACCGAGAAAGCCTTGCAGAGACGGGGAATGCAAGCCTTCGTAGGCAAGGGCCAGCGAGAGCAGCTCGTCCAGTGGGTCGTTGCACTCCTCCCCCAGCCGGGCGCAGAGGCGCCGGCGGCCGTTGCGCGCGCCCAAAAGCTGGGACAGCAGCTCGAAGGGCGGCAGGAAGTCGAGTTGGCCGCGCAGCTGCTTTAGTTCTTCGGCAGCGGTCAGCCAGGCCGGTTCCTGCTGCCGTCCGGTCTGAAGACTGTGCCAGAGGCTGCCCCGGCGCCCATGCGCCAGGCGGAAGAGATCGTCGTCGTCGAGACCGTACAGGGGCCCTTTCAACACGCAGGCCAGGCTCAGGTCGTCTTCCGGCAGCAGCAGCACTTGCAGCAGAGCGCACAGGTCCATCGCGGCCAGCTGCTGCGACAGCAGCATGCGGTCGATGCCGGCTACCGGCAGGCGGCGCCGCTCCAGGGCGCGGGCCAGGGCGTGAAACAGCGGACCGCGCCGGCGCACTAGGATCAGGATATCGCCGGCCTCGATCGGCCGCCCCCTGGCTGCCAGCCAGGCCGCGCCCCCTGGCTGCCGCAGGGCGGGATCGCCGAGCCAGCCTTCGATCTGCCCGGCCAGCGCTTCGGCGAGGGCGGCGGCCGGACTCTCGGCGCGCTCCTGGGTCACCGGCGGCGCCCAGGCGGGGTCTGCCGTTTCTTCCGGCAGCCGGCGCGGTTGCAGCGCCACCAGGCCGCCATCCTCTGCCCGTATCGGGCTGTGCGGCGGGTAGGGGCCGGCCGTCAGCGGCGCCGCGTCTTTGAACACGGCATCGACGCAGGCCAGAACCGCCGGCACCGAGCGGAAGGAGTGGGTCAGCGGCACCCGCCGGAAGCGCAGGCCCGCTGCCTCCGCCTTGGTGCCGAAGTGCCGGGCAGCGTCTTCGAAGCCGGCCGGGTCGGCGCCTTGAAAGCTATAGATCGACTGCTTGGCATCGCCGACGGCGAAGACGCTGCGGATCGCCTCGGCCGCGCCTTCGCCGTCGTAGAATTCCTCGGTCAGGGCCTTCAGGATTTGCCACTGCAGCGGCGAGGTGTCCTGCGCCTCGTCGATTAGCACATGCGAGAGGCCGCCGTCCAGCTTGAACAGGACCCAGCTGGCTGCGCCCGGCTTGGCCAGGAGATCGGCGGTCAGCTGGAGCATGTCCTGATAGTCCAGAGCCGCAGCGGCGCGCTTGCGCTCCCGGTAGAGGCTGAGCAGGCGCTGAGCCAGCCGTAGGTTCGCCTCCGATAGTCTCAAACACTGGGCGGCGAGGCGGCGCTGCTCGAGGGTAAGGAGGCGCTCGCCCTCCGTCGCCATGACGGCGAGGGCCTCGGGCACGGTGGCTTCGGCCTTCTTGGTCAGCAGCCTGGCCTTCAGGTGGCGGTCCCTGTCCTTGCCGGCGAGGAAGAGCGAGAGGTAGCTCTTGGCCTCCCCGGCGCGTTTTTCTTCCGGCAGATCCAGGAAGGTCTGCAGAGCTTGGGCCGACTTAGTCTCTGTCGGGGTACCCGAGTTCAAGGCGCGGATGACCGGCGGCAGCGCGTCGCGCGGCAGGGCCGCATCGGACAGTCCCTCGGCCCAGAGCTCTTCGGGATCGGCGCCGGGCGGCAGCTCCAGGTAGTTGGCGAGCGCTGCCAGCGGCCCTTCGTAGCCGGCGCTCAGCATGGGGATCAGGCGGTCGCGCTCGGCGGTCAAGATCTTCTTCAGGTCTTCCAGTCCGGTCTCGCTTTGGTCCACCAGCAGGGCCTCCAGGGCCTCGGCGATCTCCGGCTCGCGGCCGGCAGCGATCACCAGATCGCCGTAGGCCGCAGCCATCAGCTCCGCCGCCGAGCGCTCGTCCAGTGTGGCGAAACCGGGTGCGGTGCCGGCCTCCAGCGGGAAACGGCTCAGCACCGATTGGCAAAAACTGTGCAGGGTCTGAACCTTGAAGCCGCTGGGAGTATCCAGGACCAGGGCGAAAAGCTGACGGGCGCGCCCGGTTTCTTCCTGCTTGGGGTGACGGCCCAGCAGGGCCTCCAGCTGTCCCTCCAGTTCCGCGGTTTCGCTGGCCACCCAGGTCTGCAGGGCCCGCATCAGGCGGTTTGCCATCTCGCTGGCTGCGGCCTTGGTGAAGGTGATGCACAGCAGACGCTCCGGTGCCGTGCCCGACAGCAGCAGGCGCAGGCAGCGGTCCACCAGTACCTTGGTCTTGCCGCTGCCGGCCGAGGCCTCCACCCAGACGGTGGCGGCGGGGTCCAGCGCCCGGCGCTGCTGGCGGCTGGCGATCTCGGCGGGGTGGCTCATTCCGTCTTGTCCTCGGCCGTCTTGTCCTCGGCCGTCTTGTCCTCGGCCGTCTTGTCCCTGGCCGTCCTGCCCCCGGCGCCTGCCCACTCGTCGAGGCGCGAAAGGTGCCTGTAGTCGTCGAAGCGCGGCCGGAAGCCGGGCCGGGGATGCGCCAGATAGGGGGTCTCGGGCCGGTCGAAGACGGCAATTAGGTCCCGCAGCCGGTCCAGGGCATGGGCGGCCTGGGTTGCGATGTCCGGCAGCCTCTTGCGGCTCAAGGGCTTGCACTCGCCGGCATCGCGGCCGCCGGAAAGTTTCCAGAATTCCAGCGAGGCGAGATCGGCGGCCGGAAGACCGGCGAAGCCGCCGGCCTCCGCAATCGCGCCTTCCAGCGGTAGCTGCGGCGCCAGACCGCGCTCCAGATCGGAGATGCTGGGCAGTTGCCCCGTCTTGTAGTCGATCAGCGCGATCTTGCCGTCCCGGCCGACCTCCAGACGGTCGGCACGGGCGGTCAGCTGGAAGTCGTCCGTCACCTTGAGACGGCCGCCTACCTCTGCCTGCACTTCTCGCAAGCGCGGCCTGCGTTCGCTCTCCAGCGCCAGGTACCAGCCGAGCAGGCGGGCGAGCCGCGGCCGCCAGCGGCGCTGTAGCGCTTCCGGCAGGCCGGCGGCGGCCAGGCTGCGCTCGACGACCTCTGCAAGTGCCTCCTCCGGATCGGCCGGCAGCTCCTGCGGATAGGTCTTAACGAAGATCTCCAGGATCGCATGGATCAACTGCCCGCGCTCGGCGGGGCCGGGGTCTTCTGCCAACTCCGGAAGCTTCTCCAGCTTCAGGATGCGGCGGGCGAAGAGCGCGTAGGGATTGCGCATCCAGGTCTCGACGTCGGTAACCGAGATCTGGCGGGGCCGTGCCGGGACCGGAGGACGGGGTGCCGGCGGCAGGCAAGGCGCAACCTGCTCCGGCGCATCGAGCGCGGCGATCCAGGCCGCGGCCTCGGCATTGGGACGCGCGATCGCTCTTTCCAGGTCCAGCACCCCGGTCAGTGCTTCCAGGCGGGATAGCCAGCGGGCCGGGACGGTCGGGGTGCCCTCCTGCTTGCGGGCGCGGGTCAAGACCGCTTCGGCCGCCCCCAAGCCCTGCACGAAGTCGTGTGCGGCCTGCCCGATCCGGCGCTCCGGCGGCGGCAGGCCGAGGTCCCGGCGCATGGGGCGGCTGAGCCAGGGGCCGGGGTCGGGCAGGCGCGGCCAGCTGCCTTCGTTCAGGCTGCCCAGGATCAGGAGGTCGGCGCTCTGCAGGCGGGCCTCCAGGGGGCCCCAGATGTGCAGGCGCGGATGGCGCCGGTAACCTGGGCGCAGCACCTGTCCTTCCAGGAGGCGTTCGAAGAGTTCCGGGTAGTCGCGCCGGCTAACGGGCGGCAGCTCGGCAGCGGCGGCCCGCAGCTCGATCAGGGCCTCGGCGACGGCCTCTCCGGCCTCCCCCGCCCAGAGGCGTTCCGGGCCTGCCAGGCGCTCGCCGACTGCCAGCTGGGCGTCGAGAAGGCCCGCGGCGCTTGTCTCCGCCTCCGTCGGCGGGGCCAGGAGATCTTCAAGCTCCGCAAGGAGCTCGGACAGTCTCCCGGCCATGCCGGCCGGCAAGGACGGCTGCTCTCTCATGCGGCGCCGCAGTGCCCGCCTGAGGCCGGCGAAGCCGCCGTCGGGCCCGCCGTCGGGCCGCGAGCCGCGCAGGAGAAAGCGCTCCAGGTCCCGTGCCGCGCCGGCCATCTCCAGCCTCGTGCGGCGGCCCTGGGTTAGCGGATGCTTTAGCAGGGTCAGCAGGCTCTCCGGTTCGAAGTCTTCGGCCAGGGTCTTGGCCAGGGCGCGCAGCAAGGTGAGCGGCGGACTGTTCAGCAGCGGCCGGCCGGCGGAATCGTCGATCTCGATGCCCCAGCGCGTAAGTTCCGCCGCCACGCGGCGGGCCAGGTTGCGGTCCGGGGTGACCAGGGCCGCGGTCTTGCCGGGGGTCTCCAGGCTGCGTCTCAGCAGCAGGGCGATCAGGCCCGCTTCCTGACGTTCGTCGGCGCAGTCGTAGCGGGTCAGCGCCTCCAGCCCCTCCTGCCACCGCCGGCGTTGGCCGGCCTCGGCGCCGATGGCCAGATCGCGCCAGCTTGCCGTCTCCTTGGCCGGGCGCAGGGCGATGTTGACGAAGCTGGCGAGGGCGCTCTCGGGCAGCGCCTCTTGCCAGAGGGCGACCGCTTTCGGTGCGACCTTCAGGCGGTCGAGCAACTTGGCGAGACCGTGCTGCGGATGGCTGTGGTCCCCTCCGATTGCGTCCCAAAGGGCTTGGCTGCAGCTCTGGTCCAGGCCCGGGAGGACCAACTGTCCCCGGGGCAGGCGGGCGACCGCCTCGAGCAGGCGGGCGACGGCCGGGATACTGCCGGTAGAACCCGCGGCGATGACCGGGTGGTCCGGCGGCTTGGCCCGCCACAGGTCGGCCTGTGCGTCCAGCAGCAGTCGGCGGCGGGCAGCCGGCCCCAGCTGCCCTCGGGCCCGCTCGATCTCGGGCCATGCGCGGGTTGCGATCGCCAGGAAGTCGCGGCTGAGTTGCCAGTGGGCGGCCAGTTCCTGCGGGACGATGTCTTCCAGATTCTGCCAGTCGATCTCCGCCGTCTCGGCCTCGTCGATCAGGCGGGCCAGTTCGCGGGCCAGGCCGATCGCGCCGGCGGCCGGCAGGCACTTGCCTCGCGCCTTTAGCCAGGCGGCCGCCAGCTTACTCAATAGGGCCTCCCGCAGAATCCTGCCGATGGCGGGAGCGAGCGCCAGCTCCAGATCGCCGCCGAAGGCCGCGCCGCCCTCAAGCAGCAGTTCTTCGGCATCCAGATCGCCCAGCGGCAGCATACGGGGCAGCAGGCGGGGGGCGCCGTCGCCCAGCCTCAGGAAGGCTTCGGTCATCGCGCCCACGGCACGGCGGTTGGGCAGCAGAAGCAGCATGCCGGACAAGGCCAGAGGGTCGCCGGCTTGGCGCAGCAGACCGGCCGCCAGCACCTCGGCAAAGGCATTGCCGGCCGGGACGGTGAAGATCCTGGGGGCAGTCATGTCGCCGCTCATGTCGCCTTGGCGCCGAACCCCATCCCGGTCAGGCCCATTCCGGTCAAAATGGACTCGGTCGCATGCAGATCGGCCGGAGTGCCGAGATGGAACCACGCGCCTCGATGCTGCTCGCCGTAGAGGCGGCCTGCCTGCGCCGACTCCAGATAGATGTCGAGCAGTTTGTAGGGTTCCGCCCGGCGGCCGGCGAAGACTTTCGGCGACAGGATCTGCAGGCCGGCGAAGACGAAGGGCGCCACTTCCCGCTCCCGCCGGTGGGAGAGACGGCCCTGCCGGTCCATGGCGAAGTCGCCGGGGCCGTCGTAGCCCTGCGCCGTGACGGTTGGGTGGAGCAACAGCAAGGCATCCATGCGTTCGGGCGCCCACTTGACGGCCAGGCGGGTGAGCGCCGGGACGGCGTCGTCCAGCCAAAGCACGTCGCCGTTGACCGCGTAGAAAGGCTCCTCGCCCAGAAGCGGCAGGGCCTTGGTCACGCCGCCGCCGGTCTCCAGCAGGGTTGTTTCTTCGGAGAAGCGGATGCGGGGCCGCGTGCGCCCTGCCAGGTGCGCCCTCAGGCGGGCGCCCAGATGATGCAGGTTCACGACGGCTTCCGCGACGCCGGCGGCGGCCAGCTTGTCCAGAATGTGGTCGATCAAGGGAGTTCCCAGCACCCGGATCAGGGGTTTGGGCTCCCGCTCGGTCAGGGGGCGCATGCGGCGTCCCTCGCCGGCGGCCAGGACCATGGCTCTCTTCAGGGGGGCTCTCTGGAGGACTCTCTTCGGGGGGGCTTTCTTCGGGGGAACCGGGTGCGTCATGAGGGCCGTCTTTTTTGCGCTTTCTGGGCAAGCTCTCGTTGCGGCACGCCGCGCCCCGGATCGGGCTGCGGCAGGGCCGGGTCGGCGAGCGGAAGATGGCGGTCGAACCAGGCGGCCACCGGCGCCAGGGCAGGCTCGGCCAGGCCTTGGCGGATCAGGCGAAAAACGCGGGGCAGATGCGCCAGGTAGCGGGATTTGCCGTCGCGCCGGTCGAGGCGCGTGAAGATCCCGGCGATCTTGGCGCTGCGCTGCACTCCGAGGCAGGCATAGGCTGCGGCGTCGGCTGCCGGATCGCGCTCCGGCAAGGCCTCTTGCCAGCGTTGCCGCATGGCATCGGCCAGATCCGGCGCAATGTCGCGGCGGGCGTCTTCCAGCAGCGAGGCCAGGTCGTAGACGGCCGGACCCACCAGAGCGTCCTGGAAATCCAGGAGCCCGCAGGCCGCGACTCCGCAGCGGTTCGGCAGGCACATCAGATTGTCGGCATGGTAGTCGCGCAGCACCAGCACCTCACGCGACGCGGCCACCTCGGTCAACACGCCGCGCCAGGCCTGAAGATAAGATGCAACGACAGCCGGTTCGGTCGGCCGTCCGGCGACCGCCGGCAGGTACCAATCGACCAGAAGCCGCGCCTCGGCCAGCAGGCTCGCCTCGTCGTAGGGCGGCAGCTGGGCAGCGTAGCGCGGCTGCCAGCGTTGCTGGAGCGCGACCAGCAGATCGATGGCCAGCCGGTAGATCGTCGCCTCGTCGGCGCCTTCGGCCAGCACGCGGGTGAAGGTTGTATCGCCCAGATCCTCCAGCAGGACGAACCCGGAGGCGGTATCGGCGGCCAGCACGCGGGGCGCCGACAGCCCCATCTCCCGCAGGGTTGCCGCCACCTTAAGGAAGGGGGCGCCAGGCTCCTTGTCCGGCGGCGCATCCATGAGGACGGCGGAAAGGCTGCCCCGCTTCAGTCGATCGTAGCGGCGAAAGGAGGCGTCGGCGGCCAGCAAGCGCCGCTCGGCCCGGCCCCATCCTGCGGCCCGCAGGAAGGTTTCTCTGTCACGCTCGCGCTGGCTGTGTGCAGCGGTCACCCACGGGCTCCGGCCGCTGCCGGCGCGGCCAGCCGCCGGGCCAGCCTCCGGGGCCAGTCGCCGCCGCCCGACAGCTGCGCGCGCCGGCCGTCGCCCGCGATCGCCAGCGCAACGGTCAGGGCATCCTGCGGGCGTAGAGAGCCCAAGCGCTCCGGCCACTCGATCAGGAGGATCGCCTCGCCCAGCGCCTCTTCCCAACCCAGTTCGTAGATCTCTTCTTGGTAGTTCAGTCGGTAGAGATCGAAGTGCCAGATTGGCGCCACTTGCCGCTCGTAGATCTGTACCAGGGTGAAGGTCGGGCTGGGGACCTCTTCTCCGCTGCAATCCTCGCCCCCGGGGCCCGGCAGGCCCTGGATCAAGGCGCGGGCAAAACAACTCTTGCCGCTGCCCAGATCGCCCGTCAAAAGGACAATATCGCCTGCCCTTAAAATTGGCGCCAATGCCTTGGCCAGCCGCGCGGTTGCGGCAGGGTCGGGTAGAAAACGGTCGAGCGCTGGATCTGTATCTGGGATCATGGCCGCATCCAGGATCGTGGCCGCTTATCCTAGCGGGCGGCAAGGGGTTTTGCCAAGCGCCGCCGCGATCCCCGCCGGGCCTGTTTTCGAGGAGTTCCAAGGTCATGACGGACAGGATCGCGCAGACGGACGTTGTGGTTATCGGCGCCGGACCGGTTGGCCTGTTCGCCGTCTTCGAATTGGGGATGTTAAAGCTCCGGTGCCATGTAATCGATAGCCTGGACAGGCCCGGCGGCCAATGTGCCGCGCTCTATCCGGAAAAGCCGATTTACGACATTCCGGCCTATCCCCGGATCCTGGCCGGCGAGCTGGTCGAACGGCTGCTTGCGCAGGCGGCACCCTTCGAACCGATCTACCACCTGGGCCAGCAGGCTACGGCGCTGACCGGGCGCGACGACGGCCGCTGGTCGGTCGAGACCTCGGCCGGAACCGAGATCGCCGCCCATGCCGTCGTGATCGCCGCCGGGGCCGGTGCTTTCGGTCCCAATCGCCCGCCGCTGGAGGGGATTGAGCGCTTCGAGGGAGCCGGCCCCGGTGTCGGCGTCCACTATATGGTGCGCCGGCGCGACGACTTCCGCGGCCGCACCCTGGTGATCGCCGGCGGTGGCGACTCCGCCCTGGATTGGGCCATCTCCCTGGCCGGGGTGGCGAAGAAGATCTACCTGGTGCATCGCCGCCCGCGCTTCCGCGGGGCGCCGGAGACCGTCTCGCAGATGGAGGCTCTGGCCCGGCCCGGCGGCCCGATCGAGAAAGTCGTTCCCTATCAGCTGTACGGGCTCAAGGGCGGCGAGGGCGGCCTCGGCGGCGTGGTGGTCGCGACTCTGCAGGGGGAGACCCGGACGCTCGAATGCGATGCCTTGCTGCCCTTCTTCGGTCTCTCGGCAAACCTCGGTCCCATCGCCGACTGGGGCCTCGAACTGGAAAAACACAGGGTGACGGTGGAGCCCGCCAGCTGCCAGACCTCGGTGCCCGGCATATTCGCCATCGGCGACATCGTGCACTACGATCGCAAGCTGAAGCTGATCCTGACCGGCTTCGCCGAGGCGGCGTCCGCCGCCCATGCCATCCATCCCCTTGCCCGATCGGGCGAAGAACTCCATTGGGAATACTCGACAACCAGGGGCGTGCCGGGCGCTGTATAGCGTCCTTCGGCTCCAGTCACTGTCCGAGTCACGGCCCGAACCGCTTAAGGAACAGGAGATTTCATGTCCGACTCGATGCGCCTCGACGGCCCCAGGCAGCGGCCGGCCAGCGGTACGGCGAAGCAGCTGGTCGTGCTGCTGCATGGTTGGGGTGCCAACGGCGACGATCTGATCGGTCTTGCGCCCTATCTGGCGGGCGGCCTGCCGGATGCGGCCTTCGTTTCTCCCAATGCGCCTTATCCCTGCGAGGCCAATCCCATGGGCCGGCAGTGGTTTGGCCTTACCGGCCGCAGCGAGCCGCAGATGCTGGCGGGGCTGAAGCTGGCGGCCTCGCTGGTCGATGCCTTCCTGGACGAAGAGCTTGAGCGCCAAGGCGTCGGGCCGGACCGCCTGGCGCTGGTCGGCTTCAGCCAGGGCACCATGCTGTCGCTTCACGTCGGTCTGCGGCGCAGGGCCCGCTTGGCGCAGATTGTCGGCTTCTCCGGTGCGCTGCTGGGCGCTGAAACCCTGGGCGGCGAGATCGAGACCAAGCCGCCGGTGCTGCTGGTGCATGGCACCGGCGATCCTGTGGTGCCGGCCCAGGCCTCCCAGGCGGCGGCCGAGGCCCTGAAGGCGCAGCAGGTCTCGGTCGAACTGCTGCTGCGCCCGAACCTGCCGCACTCGATCGACGAGCAGGGGATCGCGGCCGCTTCGGCTGCCCTTCGGAAGGCCTTTGGGGTTGCGGGCTGAGGGCGCAGCACCTCCAGCGCGCCAGAGCTTTAGTCGATAGAACTTTAACCGATCCGGGCGATCCGCAGCACGTTGGTGGCGCCGGGGGTGCCGAAGGGTAAGCCTGCGGTGACGACCAGCCGGCTGCCCTTGCTGGCGAAACCCTGTTCCAGGGCGATACGGCCGGCTTTCTCGACCATCTCCGGGAAAGAGGCGATGTCGGGGGTCTGGACGCAGTGGGCGCCCCAGAGCAGGGCCAGGCTTCGGGCCGTCTCAAGCTTTTCCGTCAGCACCAGGATCGGCACGTTGGGTCTCTCTCTGGCCACGCGCTTGGCGGTCGCGCCCGAGCTGGTGTAGCAGACGATGGCACCCGCGCCGGTGGTCTCGGCCACCTGGGCTGCTGCCGCGGCAATGGCGTCGGGACCGGTGGATTCCGGCTCGATCTTCAAGGCGTGCACGATAGGCTCGAAGAAGCGGTCGCGTTCGGTCGCGGCGATGACCTTGCTCATCGTGGAAACCGCCTGCGCCGGATACCGGCCGCTTGCCGACTCGGCCGACAGCATGACTGCGTCGGCCCCGTCGTAGACCGCAGTGGCGACGTCGGAGACCTCGGCACGGGTGGGCGAGGGTGCCGACACCATGGATTCCAGCATCTGGGTGGCGACGATCACCGGCTTGCCCAAGCTCCGGCACTTGCGGACGATCTTCTTCTGCCAGCGCGGCAGGTGCTGCAGCGGCATCTCCACCCCCAGGTCGCCGCGCGCCACCATGACGGCGTCCGACAGCTCTACGATCTCGTGCAGCTGCTCCAGGGCCGAGGGCTTCTCGATCTTGCTCAAGATCTGGGCGCGGCCCTGGATCAGCTTGCGGGCTTCGGCCAAGTCTTCCGGGCGCTGCACGAAGGACAGCGCGATCCAGTCCACCCCCATGTCCAGCGCGAAACTCAGATCCGAGCGATCCTTGGCCGTCAAGGGTGAGATCGGCAGCATGACGCCGGGCAGGTTGACGCCCTTGCGGTCGCTCAGCACGGCGCCCGAGAGCAGCCTGCAGTCGGCCCAGTCGGCCCCATGCCCGACCACTTGCAGACTGACCTTGCCGTCGTCCAACAGCAGGATCTGCGACTTGTCCAGGGCCTCGAAGATTTCCGGGTGGGGCAGGCAGACACGCTTGCTGTCGCCCGGCTCTTCGGAACGATCGAGGCGGAAGCTCTGGCCGCGCTTCAAGGCGATCTTGCCCGCGGCGAAGCGGCCCAGACGCAGCTTCGGTCCCTGCATATCGGCCAGCACACCGATCGGCCGGCCGAACTCCTCCTCCAGCTGACGGATTAGCTGCATCCGGGCCAACTGCTCGCTTTGTTCGCCGTGCGAAAAGTTCAGGCGAAAAACGTCGGCTCCGGTTTGGAACAGGCTGCGGATCCGGGTAAGGCTGGAACTGGATGGTCCCAGGGTCGCAACGATCTTCGCCTTGCGTTGACGGCGCATGGCTTGTCTCCCTCTAGATACAAGACGGCTACCTTAGAGGCTTCCTGTTGAAATCCTATCGCTCCTCCTATTGCCCAGGGGGGCTTTTCTTCGCTTCCTGCAAGAAGGTGCTCAGTCCCAGGGCCAGCAGCAGAAAGACCGGCAGCACGGAGAGCGCGTTCTGGAAGGCCTCGGCGCTGTAGAGGCGCACGCCGCCGATGCCTTCGCCCTCCCAACCGAGATCCAGGAGCCAGCCGATCAGCGGCTGAAAAATTGCGCCGGCTGCCGTGGTGGCAGCGTTGACGAAGCCGAAGGTTGCACCGAGTTCGCCGGGCGGAGTCTGCGTGCGCACCAGGGCGAAGGCAACCGACATGCAACCGCAGGAGGCTCCGGCCAGCGGAAAGAGCGTCAGGAGCAGCGGACCGGGCAGCGCCGGCAGGTGGATCAGTGCGGTCAGTGCAATAAGGGCGGTGAGGCAGCCGCCCCCGATCACTGCCTTGGGCCGGCCCAGGCGGTCCGAGAGCCAGCCGGCCAGCGGCGATCCCAAAGCCCAGCCCAGCAACAGAAGGGAGGTCACCGCACCGGCCTCCGGCCGGTCGTAACCCTTGGTCTGCATCAACCAGGCCACCCCCCAGAAGCCGGCGAAAGACAGCATGGGTGCGCTCATGGCCGAGCACAGGATCGCTGTCACCACGTTCTGGCGCCGACTGAGAACGCGCCCCAGACTGAGCCAGAGACTAAGCCAGAGACTGAGCGAGAAACCGGGCGCACCCTGGCTTAATCCCTTGGGCGGGCCCTTGGAGGGGTGCGTGCCGGGCGGAAAGTCGCGCACGATCAGCCAAAGCGCCGCCGCCAGCAACAACCCGAAAAGGCCGGAGCCGGCCAGCGCTTGGCGCCAGCCGATCTCCTCCACCAGCGCAGCCAGCGGCGCCTGGGCCAGGAAGCCGCCGATCATGCCGGCCATCATCTGTAGCCCGGTCACTTGGGCGAAGCGCTCCGCCGGCAGCCAGCGCGCCGCCAAGGTAAGCGCGCAGACGAAGCCGAAGCCGGCACCGAAGCCGACAAGGGCGCGCGCCATATGGGCGGTGCCGCTGTCGCCGGACCAGGCGAAGAGCAAGGTGGCGCCGGCGCAAATCAGGGCGCCGAACAGCAGCAGGCGCCGCGGTCCGAAGCGGTCGGTCATCAGCCCGACCGGGATCTGGAGGCTGGCGTAGGTGTAGAAGTAGAGGGCAGAGAGGTTGCCGACCGCGGCACCGGTCAGATCGAATTCCGCCATCAAGCGGTCGTGCATCACGCTGGGCGCGACACGCTGGAAGAAGCCGTAGAGGAAAAAGCAGGCCGGCAGGCCCCAGATCGCCCAAGGCAGCCAGACCGGAAGCGGCTTCCCTTGGCTGCGGTCGTGGAAGGTGTCTTCTTGCATGCTATTCGAGAGAGGCGATTGCCGAAGCAGCGGGTCAAGTCTTCATTTCGCGGGACAGCCCTGCCGGCGGGATCTTGCCAGCGGGATCGGGATCTTGCCAGCGGGATCGGGACCTTGTAGGGCGGGGTCTTTTGCCGCTTCGTCGGGAATCTCTCTTCGCTGGCAGATAGGGGAGAGCTTGATTTTGGCAGAGGTCCCGATCGAGCCTCCGGGACATGGCGGTGCGCGTGCCGTGCAAGGGGCTGTGCTGATCTTGACCGCCGGAGCCTGCTGGTCGCTGGCCGGGCTCTTCGTGCGGGCGATGGAGGCAGCGGAGGCCTGGCAAATCCTTGTCTACCGATCGGCTGCCACCTTGGTCTTCGTCGCAATTGCCCTGGCCTTTCGCAATGGCGGGTCACCTTGGCCGGCCGTCAGGGCGTTAGGCTGGAAGGGGCCGCTGGCCGGTGCGCTGCTGGCCTATGCCATGCTTTCCTTCATCGTGGCGCTGACCCTGACCACGGTCTTCAACGCGGTCATGACGATCTCCATCTCGCCACTGCTGGCCGCCGCCCTGGGGCGGCTGGTCCTGGGAGAGGCGGTTCGCAGGATCACCTTGGTGGCCATGCTGTTGGCTTTGACCGGCGTCGCCATCATGGTCCGGGGCAGTATCGTTGTCGGCGATCTGGCCGGAACCTTGCTGTGCCTGACCGCGGCCGCGGCCTTCGCCGTCTTCACCGTCACCCTGCGCGCCGCCAAGGTGCGCGATACCCTTCCGGCCGTCGGCTGGGCGGGGCTCTTCGGCCTGATCGCCGCCTTGACCGTGGTCCTGGGCGAGGGGCGCTCGCCACTGGTGTCGTTGCACGATATGGCCCTGGCTGCGGCCATGGGATCGGTGCAGATCGGCCTCGGCATGCTCCTTTTCACCGCCGGCGCCAAGCGGGTGACCGCTGCGGAGGCGACCTTACTGGCCTTGAGCGAGGTCGTCCTGGCGCCGATCTGGGTCTGGATCGGCTACGGCGAGGTTCCGGACGCTACCACCTTCTTCGGCGGATCCATTCTGCTCGGCGCCATGGTTCTGCAGGCGGCCTCGGGGCTTAGACGGCGGCCGGCCGTGGCGCTGTAGAGCAGGATTGCGAGCGATGCGCAGCCGGCCGATGGGGTAGGCGGCCGCATCGCACCGCTGGAAGCCGGGTTTTGCCAATGCCAGCGCTGGCGATTCTACCGGACCGATCCATATAGCGCCTGGACGGCGGGAAACGGTGGCGAAGAGATCCCGCTTGCCCGCCGTCCGGCGTGCCCGTGAAAGCGGCAGCGGTTGACACGGCGATGGGACAGGGTGCCGGCGCCGGCTTCGACCGGTGCTAGAGACTATCGGGGATTCTGTGCTTTGTCGTGGCTGCTTCAAGATAAGGATTCCCCCTGTATGAGCATCGGCAAACGAGCATCGATAAGGATCTTTCGGACCGATCGATGGAAGACCGTGCGCCGTGCGATCTGTCCGGCAAGCACGGCATTCTGCCGTTTCCGATAACGACGGCAAAACCGCGATCCGCTTCTCCCGGCCGATTCGCCGATCTCCATGTTTGCCGCTTCCCATGGGGGCGCCCTACAAGAGAAGGGCTTGCAGGGCACTTTAGGTCAGTCTATGAAAGTCTGCGCTTCCGAACCTATCCGGCAAGCACGGCTCTGGTCAGGCCGGTCGGTCGCTTGGGGATGCGAGCCTTCGCCGTGCTTTTTTCAGGTATGGGGCCCGGTGGCAGAGTGGTTATGCAGAGGACTGCAAATCCTTGTACGTCGGTTCGATTCCGGCCCGGGCCTCCAGTAAGTCCCTTCGAGGAAGCTGAAACAGCGGACAGAATGCCCGATTGCCCGGCTGGAAAGCTTGACATTCGGCGCCAGGCAAAGACGACGGCAATCGCCTAAGACCGTGTCTAGGTTCTGCGGCTAGGTTATGTCACCGGCAACGCCGATGCGCACGCTCTTGCGTTGCATACTGCAGGCGAAGGCACCTTTGCCAACACCGCCTCATTCTTGTCTGGGCCGCAGCAACTCCAGCTTCGGCCGATCTGGCGGCCGCCCTTCATCGCCGAAGTTGACGTCGGGGACCGTTGCCTCTCAGGCTGGCGGCGGCGCGGCGCAGGCCCTCCACTGTTTCCCCTCCACCGTTTCCGGCCGGAAATCGTAGCTGTGGCTGCAAAACTGACAGACCGCCTGCACGCACCCGTCAGGTCATATCGGCAAGGTCGCGTGCCCCAAGGAGGAGAGCCCGCCGGACAGCAGCAGGAGCTCGGACAAGAGCCCGGCCACAGGCATCGGGTAGTCGTGCCCTGGCAGGATGCCGCGCAGCCCGGGGCCGAGCCGCAACGATGCGCCTGCGCACGCCGGCCGATTCGACGACGAAGGGCAGAGCGCTATCCTCACCGCTGGATCTGACGGCTTCCGGCATTTGGGCCCTTTCTGGAAAAACAGCCAGGAAAGCAGACCGCGACTAGCCGCCGGCGACCGATCGCGAGGATCCCTTCTCCATTGTCGACGTCACCGAGTGTGGCGGTCTGTATCTGCTTTCAGCAACGCAGGCACCAGGTCAGGATGCCCTTTTGCGCATGCAGTCGATTCTCGGCTTCGTCCCAGACGGCCGACTGCGGGCCGTCTATGACCTCGGCAGTGACCTCCTTGCCGCGATAGGCGGGGAGGCAGTGGAGGAAGATCGCATCCGGCGAGGCTTTGGCCATGGTGTCGGCGTTCACCTGATAGGGTGAGAGCAAGCGTCGCCGGTGTTCGCTGTCGCCGACGTCGTCGCCCATGGAGATCCAGGTGTCGGTGACCACGCAGTGGGCGCCGGACACGGCCTCGTCGACCGCAGCGGTCACATGCACGGCGCCGCCTTCGTCCTGGGCCCACTTCAAGAGCTTCTTGCCGGGTTCCAATCCCTTCGGGCAGGTGAGCCAAAGTTCGAAGCCGAAGCGGACCGCGGCATGCACCCAGGTCGCGGCCATGTTGTTGCCGTCGCCCACCCAGGTGACGCGCTTTCCGGCGATAGGGCCGCGGCGCTCTTCGAAGGTCATGAGATCGGCCATCATCTGGCAAGGATGGGTGCGGTCGGTCAAGCCGTTGATCACCGGCACGCTGGCATAGTCCGCCAGTTCCAGCAGCTTCTCCACCAGGGTGGTGCGAATCATGATGCCGTCGACATAGCGCGAGAGCACGCGCGCGGTGTCGGCGATGGTCTCGCCGCGGCCCAACTGCGTTCCCGAGGGCTCCAGCACGATGGCTTGCCCACCCAGTTGATGGATTCCTGCCTCGAAGGAGACCCGGGTCCGGGTCGAGGGCTTCTCGAAGACCAAGGCGATGGACTTGCCGGCCAGGGGTTTCTCGATGCCGTCCGGGGCTTCGCCGCGCTTGTAGGCCAGGCCGCGATCGAGAATGTCCCGCAAGTCCTCGGTGCTTAGATCCTTGATGTCCAGAAAATGTCTGGGAATGTTCATGGCGTCACCCATGCTGCTTGCGTATCGGTGCCGATAGCATCGGCGACGCGGTCGAGGATGTCCGCTGCCTGGTCGATCTCCGCCTCGGAGACGACCAGCGGCGGAACGATGCGCAAGACGTTTTCTGCCGCTGGGACCGTCAGCAGCCCGGACTGGCGCAGTGCCTCCAGCAGTTTGCCTGCCGGAGGATGACACTGGATACCGCGCAAAAGACCGGCGCCGCGTGCCTGGGCGTAGACCTTGGGGTGCTTGGCAACCAGCCTCTCCAGGCGGCTGCCTAGCTGGCGGCCCCGGGCCTCGACCCGCTCCAGGAAGCCATCTGCTAGAACCTCGTCGAGGACGGCGTTACCGACCGCCGCCGCCAGGGGATTGCCGCCGTAGGTCGATCCGTGCGTTCCGGCGGTCATGCCCTGTGCCGCCTTGGCCGTGGCCAGGCAGGCGCCCAGCGGGAAGCCGCTGCCGATGCCTTTGGCGGTGGCAAGCACGTCGGGTTCGATCCCCGCCCACTGGTGAGCGAAGAGCTTGCCGCTGCGTCCCATACCGCACTGGACCTCGTCCAGGAACAGCAGCAGGCCAAACTCGTCGCAGGTCTCGCGTAGGGCCCGCATGAAATCGAGATCGGCCGCGCGGATGCCGCCCTCTCCTTGAATTGGCTCCATCAGGATGGCAGCGGTCTCGTCGGTGACGGCGGCGCGCAGTTCGTTCAGGTTGCCGAAGGCAACGCGGTCGAAGCCTGGCACCTCCGGCGCGAAGCCTGCCAGGTACTTGGGATTGCCGGCGGCGGCCAGGGCGGTGAGGGTGCGGCCGTGGAAGGCGCCCTCACAGGTGACGATGCGCCAGCGCTGCGGCTGACCGGTCTCGTCGTGGTACTTGCGCACCAGCTTGATGCCGCACTCGACCGCCTCGACGCCGGAGTTGGTGAAGAAGATCCGGTCGGCGAAGGAATTGGCGCAGAGCCGCTCGGCCAGGCGCTCGGACTGTGGGATACGGTAGAGGTTGGAGACATGCCACAGCTTGCGCCCCTGCTCTTCTAAGGCGGCGACGATCTTGGGATGGCAGTGGCCCAGCGCGTTGACGGCGATCCCCGACGCAAAATCCAGGTATCGTCGCCCGTCCTCGGCAAAGAGCCAGCAGCCCTCTCCCCGCTCGAAGGCGATGTCGATCCGGTTATACGTCGGCATCAAGGCGCCGGTCATCGTGCTGTCCTTTCCATGACTTGGTCCATGACTTAATCCCGTAACTGGGCATCCCCCCAAAAGGGAGCGGCCGGCTGCTGCCGGCCTTCCCAAGGAGACCTTACACTAAAGCCGGGGGGCGTCATGCTGTCAACGGCCCGAAGGGCAGCGGCCCCAACGGCCCGAAGGGCAGCGACACCATGTGCCTGAAGCGCCGTTCAGTCCTTAAGATGCCAGCCGCGCAGGACCAATCGCCAGCCGGCCAAGACCAGCAAGCCGTCGAGCAGCAGAAGGTAGAATGCGCCGAAGACGAGGTTGCTGTCGGCGTAGCCCAGGAGACCGGAGCGAACCCCGTCGATGGCGTAGAAGACCGGGTTGATCTCCAGAAACCAACGCCCGATCGGCGGCAAGTCGGCGGTAACGAAGAAGGTGCCTGAGAGAAACACCAGAGGAAGGACCAGGAAGCTCTCGGCCAGGGCATACTGCTCCCACTTGGCCGCCCAGAGACCGACCAGCAGTCCCAACGCGGCAAAGAACAGCAGGCCCAGCGCCAGGAAAAGAAGGGAAAGGCCCGGATCGACCAGTGGCCAGCTGACGAAAACCAGCATGCCGGCCGTCACCGCCGCGCCGGTCGCTAAACCCGCGGTGACGGCCCCGGCGAGCCAAGCGGCGAGCAGCTCTATCGGAGTGAGCGGGGAGGCGATTAAGTCCCGCACGATCCCCTCCAGCTTGTCGTAGAGGAGATTGGCCGAGAGGGACATGAAGGCCGCTTGGAAGGAGGTGAAGACGACGATTCCGGCAGCCAGAAACACCTTGACCTCGACATTCGGCCAGACCCGTAGGTCCTCCATGTCGCGCGCGACCAGAAAGGCCGATAGAAGCAGCAAAGCGGCGGTTAACGGCCCGGCCAGCGAGGTAATCCATTGGTTTAGATGGCGCGCCACCGCACGACGGTAGAGTGTTGCCGTCCCGCGCCAGTTGATGGCCCCGAAGCGGCGAACCTGCAGCGGAGCGGCGGTCTCAGGCCTTAAGATGCCAGCCACGCAGCACCAACCGGTGCGCCAGTATCACCAGCGCCAGGTTCAGGGCGAGCAGATAGACCGCGCCCACCAGCAGGTCGCCGTCGGCGCGGCCCAGGAAGCCATAGCGCACCCCGTCGATCATGTAGAAGAAGGGGTTGAAGGCAGCCACGCTCTGCCAAACTGGCGGCAGCCGTTCCAGGGAGTAAAAGGTGCCGGAGAGGAAAGACAAAGGTATTATCACGAAGTTGGTGAAGGCAGAGATGTGCTCGAACTTCTCCGACCAGATCCCGGCCAGCAGTCCCAGCATCGCCAGGGTCAGGCTGGCATTGATCGCAGAGAAGAGGATCACGGCCGGTTCGGCGAAAGGCAGCGGCACAAAGAAGGTCATGGCGACCGTCACGCAGAGACCGACCAGCAGCCCGCGCGTGACGCCGGCTGCTGCGAATCCGGCGACCAACTCCCAGGACGAGAGTGGCGGCATCAGCACGTCGACAATGTTGCCCTGGATCTTAGCAAGCAAGATGGAAGACGAGGTGTTGGCGAAAGCGTTCTGGATCAGCGCCATCGCCACCAGGCCCGGTGCCAGGAACTCATCGTAGGGCAGGCCGTCGCCGATGTCGCGATGCGACAGTGCCAGTGTGAAGATGGCCAGGAACAGCAAGGTTGCGACCACCGGCGCCATAACAGTCTGGGTATAGATGTTGGCGAAGCGCATAATCTCTTTATGGTAGAGCGTCCATAGCCCGCGAACGTTCACCAGGCCGACGCGGCGGGGTGCCAAGCTGCGCGGCGGCGCCCGGGTGAAGCTGGAGGCCTCTCTGCTGCTGTCCTCGCTTGACATGGGGAGGAAATCTAGGCGGCAGCCATACGGTCTGCAAGACACGCGCCGGCATTGCTATTATGCGGTCTATGGAAAAAGCAGCCTCCAGCTGCGCTTCGGAGCGGCAGCCGTCGTGAGCAAGAGAGCCCTGACCCAGCGCGCTCTGCGTGATCGGGCCCTGCATTATTTGGCCCGCTATGCGGCGAGCCGTAGCCGGGTCGAGGCTGTGTTGACTCGGCGGCTGGCTGCCGCCCGGGCGGAAGGACGGGCCGAGGTGGGGCCGGAGGACATCCCGCCGCTGCTCGACCGCCTGGAGGCGCTAGGCTTGATCGACGATCGCACCTATGCGGAGACTGAGGCCAGAAGCCTGGCGCGTCGCGGTTTTTCTTCTCAGGCCCTGGCGCTGCAGCTTGGCGAGCAGGGTCTTGCCCGGCCCCTGGTCGATGCAGCGATACGCGAACTGGAGCCGGGCTTGGACAGCGACCTCGTCCGTGGCTGGCGCTATGCCCGGCGGCGTCTGGGTCCCTACCGATCTCCCGACCGGCGCCCTGAGCGCCGCACGCGCGACCTGGCAGCCTTGCAGCGGCGCGGTTTCCCGCTGGAGGTCGCGCTGGGCATCGTCGATGCCGAGGCGCCGCCGCAACAGCACGTGAGCGAAGACGATGGCCTGCGCTTCGATTGAGGCTTTGGCCGCTCCGCAGTACTAATTCAAGTGCGGGTTTCCAATTCTGCCTCGATCGGGATAGATCTCACGCACCGGGCGTTCTTCGATCTGGTCTTGCTGTTTCCGCTTCTCCTGGCCACGCCGGTGGGCGCCGTGCGGACGATGACCGATGCGGCGACACCTGGCGCCGAGTTTGAATTGAAGGCCGCACGGCCGGCCACAAGTGCGTCCACACCGCAGAGGCTGGCGATCGGGTTCGGCAGATGCGAGGTCACGAACAAAAAGCGAAAGAGACCGCGGGTCCTGGCGCCGGTCGGGTCGCCGCCGGCCTCTGGTCTAGGAGAAGCCCGTGGGTCATGCGCTGGAGCGCTTCCGCTACCGCCGCTTCTTCGACGGCAGCCCGGTGACGGTCGGACCCTACTAGAAAATTTCGGGACCGCCAGAGAAACCGACTCCCGCCGCCGCTTTCCCGCACGGCTGGGCCCCGGGCCCCGTGCGGGACAAGTCCGGCAAGCAGCCTGTAAGTCCCGTGCCGGCACCTTGCAACGGCCTTGGCACAACCCCTGCCGCCGCGGGAGCGGCCTAATCGGCAAGGCAGATCACATTTACACATTTATGTGAGTTATCCGCATTTTCGTGCTAGACAACTCGGGGACGCCGCTTTAGGTTCAGGTGGAGCTAAGTAGACAAGCTCAGAGAAACTAACCGAATTTACGGGAGGGACCACCCATGCGGGAAACCTATCGCAGCTTTCTTGTCGCGCTGTCGGCCGCCGTGCTGCTGACCGGGGGCTTGCCGGGACCGGCGCAATCCCAAGGGCCGGAAGGAGGCTGGAGCCCGACCATCGATGGGGTGGAGTCGCAAGGCGACTATAGTGGCTATATGAAGCTCCCGGAGGGAGTCGCCTATAGACCTCTAGGGGACGAGTATTGGGGATGGATCGATTCTCAAAACCGGTTGCAATCCCCGGATCTGCCAACTCCGCCGGATCCCTGGATAGACTGGCGGGCGTGGCGGGAAGATCCCACTAAAAATTTTTTTAGAGATCCTGTTCACATTAGAAATGTTATAGACAGCGGCTACTATGAACCCGGAGATTGGGAAGCAGATCCTAACGGATCCACTTTCGAAGATCCTAACTGGACGGGTTTTTCTTCCGAACCTTCTTCTCCCAGGGATCTTAAACTCATCCGAAGAGTGGGCTGGTCGCCCAGAGAGGTGCGCCAGAGGTTCGACGATTGGACAGGCGGTTTTATGCGTAGAACTCTCCATCTATCGGGAGTAGGGGACGGCAGAAAGCTGTTGCTCGACCTGGCAATCAACCCTAAAACATTCGACCCTTTCATGTCCAGCCGCGACCGATACGCAATCAAGCGGGACAGAGGCGGACCCTATATAAGGTTCTCCTCTATGGAGGTTGGACCGGACGGTTCTTTCAGCAAAACGCTTGAAGACGGCCGCAGTATCGCCGGCAAGATTCCCAATCTCATAGATAACCTGTTCGATCGGCGGGCAATAGTAGCGACCTACAGCGGCTTGAACGGCCTGAAGATTTACTACAATAAATATAATAGTAAATATATCGGTGCGAACCAAGATGAACATGCCCACATCGACTCTCTGCGCAGGCTGATGTTCTTCGATTCTCAGCACTATTCCGAAGCCAATTACCGGGAGAATTTCGCGCTTGCCGAGAGTCTGGTGGTTAAGGGCATCTTCGGTTATCATGATAATGATGACGTCAAGCGCGAACACATAGAACGAGGGAAGTCCCTCTTGGGGAGGGACGCCGGGGATTTGTCGGTGGACCTGCGCCTTAACGCAGATAAAATCACGCAAGCGGAAGAAATGGGCTGGACAAAAGGCAGAGGCAACGGCACTTGGAGATATTACTATAAGCGCTGGCAAGCCCATTTGAAGGACCGGGAAGACCGGGGCCTGCCTCTTGACCATGACTTCGTCCCGCTCAAACAAAGGTCCCGAAATGCCCAAAACGTCAGCTGTGAAGGTGTGTCCTGTACAGGGATGCTTGGGCAACGTAAGCTTGAGAAGCTCTTCCGGAAGGATCGTTTCGTTCCCGGTCCGCATTGGGATAATGAGAAGGAGGAAGATGTTCTTGAGGATGTGCATACGGTCCTGGCAAATCAAGGCATCTATCTGACCCTTTATGACCCGTCACAAGGTCGTGGTCGCAGCTTCGGCGCCTGGATGGACGATGCGGGCTTTTTCGTCATGACTGGCGGCTATGTCGACCGCGCCGAAATACTCTTCGGAGCCGGCAGCGATTCCCGCACGGTCGCGGCGGTCGGCGAACGGACGGGGAACCGCCCGGCGGCGGATGCAACCTGGCGCGGTTCGATGGTGGGAACCGCCACCTCCATGAGAAG
>JACOMY010000033.1 GCA_014324045.1 Rhodospirillales bacterium
CGATCTCACCCGCTGCGCCGAGGATATTCTGCTCACCCGCGAAGCGCATTTCCCCGACAGCATCGCCGATCTCTACGATCTCAAGAATATGCCCGCCGATCTGCGCGCCGCGCACGAGCGCAACGACGAAACCCTGGAGCGCATCTACATCGGCCGCCGCTTCCGCAACGACAGCGAACGCCTGGAAAAACTCTTCCAACTCTACACCAAAATGACCGAAAAGGGGGCGGCATGAGCCCGAACACAGCCTTGAGCCTTGTGGCGGAGGCCTGCCACCGCATGGACGACGCAGAGGCTGAGCCGATCGACCTGGCGGACTTGGCACGACAGCTGGAGATGAGCCCTTGGCAGCTGACCCGCAGCTTCCGCAAGATCTTGGGAATCACCCCCAGCGCCTACTTGCAGCAGCGCCGGGCCGAGCGCTTCCGCCAGGAATTGAAGCAGGGCGAAAGCGTGGCCGGTGCCACCTATGGGGCCGGCTACGGCTCCTCCAGCCGGGTCTACGAGGCGGCAAATCGGCGCTTTGGCATGACTCCGGCCTCCTATGCCAAGGGTGGGGCAGGGGTGGCCATCGCCTACACGATTGCCGCCTCGCCCCTGGGGTTGCTTCTCGTCGCAGCGACAGCGAAGGGCATCTGCCGCCTGACGATCGGCGACCGCGAAGAGGATCTGGCCGGCCAGCTGGAGGCGGAATTTCCCAAGGCCGCCCGCCTGGAACGCGACGACCTTTGGATGAAGCCGGCCATAGATGAGGTGATCGACTACCTCGCAGGTAAAATCCCGCATCCGGAACTGCCCCTGGACATCCGCGCCACCGCTTTCCAGCGCCAAGTCTGGGAGCGGCTGCAGACCATTCCACCCGGTGAGACTCTCAGCTATGGCGATGTCGCCGACGCGATCGGATCGCCGCACGCCGCCCGTGCAGTGGGCCAGGCCTGCAAGAACAACCCCGTGGCCCTGCTGGTCCCCTGCCATCGCGTTATCCGCAGCGATGACTCCCCGGGCCAATGGCTCTGGGGCAAAGAGCGAAAGCAGTACCTGTTGGAGTTGGAGCGGCAGGCGGTGGATTTGCCAACCCGGCGCGGCGCACCTCGTCAGGCTATCGCCGACGTACCGGCGGGGAGAGCGAAGCCTGCCGGGGAGGCCCGAACCCGTCTTGAGCGGAAGGATCGCACCGGCTGATCCGAAGCACGCCGAAGCCCTTGGCGCACGCCGCCTGCTGCCCTATAGCAGCGGCATGGAGAGTGGCACCCTGTCCGACGTGATCGTCCTGGACGGCCAGAGCATTCCCTTGCGTCTGAAGTGGCACGCCGGGGCGCGTCGCTTGACCATGACCGTGGATCACACCCAACGCTGCCTGCGTTTGGTCTTGCCGCGCGGCGTGGCGGCCGAGGCCGGGCTTGCCTTCTGCCGCCGGCATGCAGCCTGGATTGCCGCGCGCTGGTCGGCGCTGCCGGAGGCCATTCCCTTCGCGCCTGGCGTGACCTTGCCGATCCACGGCGTGGAGCAGGTGATTTGCCATCGGCCCGAGGCACGGCGCGGCGTCTGGCAGGAAGCGGAGCGGATCTGCGTCTCCGGACGCCTGGAATACCTGCCGCGGCGGGTCGAGAGCCACTGCCGCGCAGAGGCCGGGCGCCTGTTCCGGGGCGCGGTGAAGGCCAAGACGGCCGCCATCGGCATGCGGGCCGGCCGTGTCAGTCTACGCGAGAGCCGCAGCCGCTGGGGCAGCTGCTCGCCGAAGGGCGATCTTTCCTTCTGTTGGCGCCTGATCTTTGCGCCGCCTGCGGTGTTGGACTATGTCGTTGCGCACGAAGTCGCCCATCTTCGGCACATGAATCACTCTCCGCAGTTCTGGCGGCTCTGTGCCAGCCTGGTGCCAGATACGGCCGGGCCAAAGCGTTGGCTGGCGCGCAACGGTGCCAGCCTTTGGTGCTACGGATCGGCAATGGCAATGCCCGGCACCCAGATGTAACCGTCGGCGTCGGCCAAGAAAGCCTCGCGCTGGCCATGCGGCTTGTCGGCGGCCGGGGCGAACACCTCGAACCCGGCCGCCCGGCAACGTGCCTCGGCGGCATCGGGGTCCAAATCGTAGAGCCGAAGCTCGCAGCCCACACCGCGGATAACACCGTCGCCCAGCAATCCGAGCAGGGGATGGTTGGAGTAGGTGTGGTCGGCGTGCAGCATCCATTCCGATCCGCCATGCCGCAGGACGGCGAAATCCGCGTTGCTATAGACCGGTGTGAGACCCAGAACCTCGCGCTGGAAGCGAAGTGCAGGGGTCATGTCGGCGACCAGCAGGTTAACCCCCATTCCCTTCAGGCTGCGGCCGTAGTCGCCGGCCGACATGAAGGGTTCGTCCGCTCGCATCTGCGTCATCTCCGTTCGGTCCTTTTTGCGCCCCTGCCTCTGGATGATCGGGCACAGGCCCGGTTCGCAGAACAGAGCTTGAGAGCGCGCAGTTGGCGGCGTCAAGGCATCCGGGGTAACGAAGTTTCAGGCCATGCTGCGGTGTGCGTCTCATTCTAACGGGCGCCGGCGTTGGGATCGGCCATGCGGGGCAGGGGGACGGCACTGTCCCGATCGGCTTCGAGGCCGCCGATCAGACTGCCGATGAGGTCGGCAGGCTGCTGCTGGGCCGGTGTGACCGGCGGTTTTGGATCGCTCGCCACCGGGCGGCCGCCGCCGGGCAGAGGTTTCGCCGGCTGGCCATCGAGCGCTGCGGTCACCACGCGGCGCCAGATCTCTGCCGGTAGGCGCCCACCGGTCACATTGTGCATCGGCGTGCCGTCGTCGTTGCCGGTCCAGACTCCCACCACCAAATCGGCGGTGAAGCCGACGAACCAGGCGTCGCGGAAGTCTTGGCTGGTGCCGGTCTTGCCCGCTGCCGGGCGGCCCGGGTCGGCACGCTTTCCCGTGCCCCAAGCGACCACCGCACGCAGCAGGTCGGTCATCCGATTCACATGGCTGGGCGAGACCGCGCGACGATAGCGTCCCTCCGGACGGCGATAAAGCGTCGTGCCCTTCGTCCCCTCGATGGCGGACAGGCCGTAGGGCCAGACGTCGTGACCCCGATTGGCGAAGACGGCGAAGGCGCCGGTCAACTCCAACAGCGTCACCTCGGCCGCACCGAGGGAGACGGTCAGGTTCCCCGGCAGCGAGGAGGTGATGCCAAGGCGCCGGGCAGTGCCCAGAACGCGCTCCAGCCCGGTTTTTTGAACAATCTGCACCGCCACAGAGTTCAGCGAGCGGGCGAAGGCTTCCCGCAAGCTTACCTCGCCGCGATAACGGCCGCCGTAGTTCTCCGGAGTCCAGTCGCCGACCTTGACCCTGCGGTCGATCATGCGGCTGTCCGGCGTCAGGCCGCTCTCCAGACCGGCCAGATAGACGAAGAGCTTGAAGGCGGAACCGGGTTGACGCAGGGCCTGGGTGGCGCGGTTGAACTGGTTGGTGCGGTAGCTCTTGCCGCCGACCATGGCCAGGACTGCGCCATCTGGGCGCATAGCCACCACGGCGGCCTCGCCGGCGCCGACCGCTGCGCCTTGCGCGGCCAGAACCTCGGCAACGGCTTGTTCGGCGATGGCCTGGATGCGCGGGTCCAGGGTGGTCTGCACAAGCAGGTCGCGACGCACACTTCCCAGGCTCTGCTGGGCTTGGCTCAGTGCCCAGTCGCCAAAGTAGCGGCCGCGCCGATAGCCCGGCGGCTTGGCCTCGGTCTTGCCGGTATAAGCGGCCTCGGCCTCCAGCGGTGTGACGAAGCCGGTCTCGACCATGGAGTTCAGAACCAGCTTCGCCCGTCGGTCGGCGCGGTCGCCGTCACGGGCCGGATTGAGCATCGAGGGCGCCTTCAAGAGGCCGGCAAGCACCGCCGCCTCGTAGAGCGTCACGTCGCGCGCCGACTTGCCGAAGAAGCGCCGGGCGGCTGCGTCCACGCCGTAGGTGCCGGCGCCCAGATAGACCCGATTCATATAGAGCGTCAGGATTTGGTCCTTGCTGTAGCGCGCCTCCAGCTGGATCGCCAGGATCGCCTCTTGAATCTTGCGCTTGAAGCTGCGCTCAGGCGTGAGGAAGAGGTTCTTGGCCAGCTGCTGGGTGAGTGTGGAGCCGCCTTGCACCCAGGCGCCGACGCGCAGATTGACCAGCATGGCCCGCGCGATGCCGATAAGGTCGAGGCCGAAGTGGCTGCGGTAGCGTCGGTCTTCGATTGCGATAACAGCTTGCGGCAGGTAGGGGGACATCTCTCCAACCCTTAGGGGCTCGCCGTAGAGGTCGCCGTAGCTGGCAATGATGGAACCGTCGTTGGCCGCAAGCGTGATCGAGGGTCGGCGACTGTCCTCGGCCAAGCGGCCGATGGCCGGCAGATCCCGCCCGTACCAGATCGTCAAGCCTATGGCTACGATCGGCAGCCATAGGAAGGCAGCGGCTCCCAACAGCGTCAAACGCAACCAGCGCGGCCGGCGCCGACGCCCATTCCTGCCGCTGCTGTCGTCTGCCGAGCGGCGCGGATTCGCGGGCTTGCGGACCGGGGCTTTGGCTGCTTTCGTCTTATCGCTGCTGCGCTTGGCGGCCGAGGGGCGTTTCTCGGCCGTTAGAATCGGTTTTCCCGCAGTGCTTGCCTTCTTCGCCCCCATCGCGTTATCAGTCTCGCTCTTTTCCTGTCTTTTGGCTCGCACGCCACCTTGCCCTAGTCCCATTTTCCGAACGCGAAAGATTGTATCGTGACGGTGAAGCAGGGCTATTTCACGATCCGGTCTGTCGAGGCCGCCGATGCTGAGTCTATCGCTTTGACGTGCCTCAAAGTTTCCGGGAAGCATGCGTGGTGTCCGCCCCCAATGCCAAGGGCTTCTATGAGGACATGGGCTTCCCGCGCCGCCGCCTCTACCGCTCCCCCACAGTGCCGGGTGCAGGCTACGCGCTCTGGCGCTGGCCCTGAGCTAGCAATGGCCTTGAGCTAAAAGTCACTGCAGATGCCGTTGCGTTCCCAGTCACCGTAGCGGGTGGGCTCGGGGCCGCTGGGGCCGCCAATTTCCTTTACCTTTCCGGGCGTCTCCTTAGCCGCGTCGGTGCGTTGGCGGAAGGCTTGCTCCAATGTCTCGGCCGGGACTGACTTGGCCTTCGCGGTGCGCCTCTCGATCGTGCGCTTCTCGACCGTCTGGGCAGCCAGCTTTGCCTTGTGGCTGACGAAGAGTTTCATGCACTTGATCTATGCGCTGCATCCGGCGTCGCCAAGCCTTGCGGGGCGTGCGGCCGCACCTTACCTCCATGCCTATGAACTACCTGCGCACGACCTTCCTGCTAGCGCTCATGACCGCGATCTTTGTCGGTGTGGGCTATCTCTTGGGCGGTGCCGGCGGCATGCTAATCGCCTTCGCGATCGCAGCCGGCATCAATGTTTTCGCCTATTGGAACAGCGACAAGATGGTCCTGAAAATGTACGGGGCCAAGCCGGTCGATGAACGTGAAGCGCCGGAGTTTGTTGCAATGGTACGCCGTCTGGCGCAGCAGGCCGATCTGCCAATGCCGCAGGTCTACCTGATCCAATCGGACCAGCCCAATGCCTTCGCGACCGGGAGGAACCCAGAGAATGCTGCCGTGGCGGCTACCACGGGCCTGATCGACCGCCTTTCCTTCGAGGAGACCGAGGGCGTCATGGCGCACGAGCTGGCGCATGTGAAGCATCGCGACACACTCACCATGACGATCACCGCCACCCTGGCCGGTGCCATTGCCATGTTGGCTAACTTCGCCCTCTTCTTCGGCAACAACCGCAACAACCCGCTGGGATTGGTCGGCACCATCCTTATCATGATTCTGGCGCCCTTGGCCGCGATGCTGGTGCAGATGGCGATCAGCCGGAGCCGCGAATACGAGGCCGACCGGCTGGGTGCGGAGATCTCCGGCAAGCCGCTGGCCCTGGCCTCGGCGCTCAACAAGATCGCCGGTGCGGCCCGGAGCATCGACAATGAGGAGGCCGAGCGCAATCCGACGACGGCCCACCTCTTCATCGTCAATCCTCTGCACAGGCAGGCGATGGGCAACCTCTTCTCGACCCATCCGAGCACCGAGAACCGCATTGCACGCCTGCAAGCAATGGCCGGACGGTCCGATCCGGGTCAGCCTGTACCTTCACGCCCCTCCGGCGGGCAGAGGCGGAGCGGGCGTGGCTCAGTGCCCAGCTCCAGACGCGGGGAACGCGGTCCCTGGGCATAGCCACCAAGACGAAAGGCAAGGGCAAGAGGAATGACGGCCCGGGTTTGGCCGCCCGTCGCCTGGCTATCTCTGTCTTGCGCCAGGTGCTGGAAGAGCACAGGGCATTAGACGAAGCGCTTGCAGCACATGCCGATCTGGAACGGCTTGCCGCGCGTGATCGGGCCTTCGCCCGCCTCTTGATTGCTACCAGCTTACGCCGCTTGCCCGAAATCGACGCCATCCTGAAGGGGTTCCTATCGTGGCCGCTTCCAGCCAAAGCGAACGAGGCACGCTGGGTGCTGCGCCTGGGTGCGGTTCAGATCCTCTTGCTGAAGACGCCGGCCCACGCGGCGGTGTCTACCTCGTTGGCGCTGCTGGAGGGGCGGATGGCGGGCTTCAAGGGGCTTGCCAATGCCGTGCTGAGAAAGCTAGGCCGCGATGCGCGGCCCTTGGCGTCCCCAGATGCGGCTAGGCTCAACACGCCGGACTGGCTGTGGCAGTCTTGGTCGGATGCCTATGGCGAAGCTACGGCCTTGGCCATTGCCGAACAACATTTAGAAAATCCGCCGCTTGATCTGACGGTTCCGGACGAACCGGCGGGCTGGGCGGATCGTCTCGGCGGGACGCTGTTGCCGCAGGGTGGGCTTCGCCTGCGCAGCGCCGGCGATCCACAGGCTCTGGCGGGCTATGCCGATGGCGCCTGGTGGGTTCAGGATCAGGCGGCGGCCTTGCCGGTTTTGCTCTTTCCGGACCTGCGGGGCCGGCGGATCGCCGATCTCTGTGCGGCGCCGGGCGGAAAGACCCTGCAGCTGGCGGCTGCGGGAGCCCAGGTGACGGCACTGGACCTCTCGGAGGAGCGCCTGGCGCGTGTGCACGAGAACCTGGCGCGTTGTGGCCTGGAGGCACGGTTGCAGCCCGGCGACGCCTGCGACTGGCAGCCACCCGAACCGCTGGATGCGGTGCTGCTGGATGCGCCCTGCAGCGCCACCGGGACCCTGCGCCGCCATCCCGATATCGCCCGCAACCGTCGGCAGGCCGACGTCGAGAGCTTGCTGCCGTTGCAAGCCCGTTTGCTGCGGGCCGCGGTGGCGATGCTGCGGCCGGGCGGGGTCTTGATCTATACCGTCTGCTCCCTGCAGCCTGAGGAGGGAGCCCAGCAGATCGAGGCACTGTTAGCGGAGAGCAAAGCGGTGCGCCGCCTGGCGATCTCGGCAGAGGAACTGGCCGGTCACGCAGAGATGATCGATGTGCATGGAGCGCTTCGGACGCTGCCTTGTCACCTCGCAGAAGCCGGGGGAATGGATGGCTTCTATGCGGCACGTCTGGAACGGCTTGCTTGAGAGGCCCCGCCGCGCTTAATCCTCTGCACCATGCCAAACAGGATTCGCATCGCACCCTCAATCCTCTCGGCCGACTTTGCGAAGCTGGGTGAGGAGGTCGCGGCCATCGACCGGGCCGGCGCGGATTACATCCACATCGATGTGATGGACGGTCACTACGTGCCCAACATCACCATCGGTCCGCAGGTAGTGAAGGCCTTGCGCCCGCACAGCGCCAAGACCTTCGACGTCCACCTGATGATCGCGCCGGTCGATCCCTACGTGAACCTTTTTGCCGACGCTGGCGCCGACATCATCTCCTTCCATCCGGAAGCCGGCCCGGATGTCCACAGAACTCTACAGACGATCCGCGAGCGTGGGATCAAGGCCGGTCTGGTCTTGAATCCAGGAACGCCGGTGGAGTTGGTCTGGCCGGTCCTTGACCTGTTGGATCTGGTCTTGGTGATGAGTGTCAATCCGGGCTTTGGCGGTCAGGCCTTCTTGCCGTCAGTTCTGCCCAAGGTGGGCGAGTTGCGCTGTGCGATCGACGCCAGTGGCCGCAGCATTGACTTGGAGATTGACGGCGGCATTACCGCAGAGACGGCGCCGAAGGCAGTCGCGGCCGGTGCCGACGTGCTGGTCGCCGGCAGCGCCAGCTTCAAGGGTGGGCCGGAGCGTTATGCCGGCAACATCGCGAGTCTAAGACAGGGCTAGTGCGGTGAACACAGCGCAGCCGGCTAAGAAGACGGAACGCCGTTGGGCTGGCGGCATCTGGCCTTGCCGCGCCTGCGGTACAGGCTGGCCTGCTTGATCTACGGTCTGCCCTGCTACGACCTAACCCTGCGCAGTACCGCTACCCGCGGTACCTGCCCCAGCGTTCCCAATTCCTGGCCTGGAAACGCGCAGGTCGGTCAGGATATTGTTCAAGGCTGTTAAGCCGCATCCTGCCGCAGCAGGTCTGTGCTGACGGCGGCCTCGCCCTCTTCAACGGCGCCGCCGAGGAAGAAAGCCTGATGGTGGAACTGGTTTTACAGCAGGCCAGTGGGCGCCCGCGTCAGCTCTTGTCCGGGCCGCAATGCGGTTTTCAGAGGCTGCAGGTGGGGCGTCTCGCCGTCTTGGTGGATGCCGGCCGGCCGCCGGGACCGGACAAGGCGGCGGGTTGGGTCGGCGGCCGCAGATGGTGACCTGCCGACGCGACAACCGCAGCGGCAGTCAGTTCTTGGAGATGAGCCACGACGGCTATCGTCCGCTGTTTGGCGTGGTGCACCGTCGTCGCTTGGTACTCAGTGAGGAGGGTGCATCGCTGACAGGCGAAGACCGCCTGACCGGCGGTCGTTCCGGACTGGCCTACAATATCCGCGCAATCAGCCGGGCCGGGCCTCGATCGAGGCCCGGCCCGGCTGAGCGATAGTCTCTGGCTGCAAGGCTGGCTGCTGCGCCGGGGCTGGACCTTTTGCGGCCGCACCCCGGCGCCTGCCGGCAGTTTTTAGCCGAAGCTCAGGGCATCGATACCGAATACCCTGCACTCCTTAAGCCCGGTCAACAGGTCCATGGTGTATTGAAGCACCCCTGCTCCCTTTGCCTTTTTTCTTCCCAACCGATTCTTGCCAACCATGCGGCCTGCTCCCGCTTTCGTTGGCGCTCGGCGGCCTCTCTAGCCTCTCTTTCTTGTTCCTGTCTGATATGTTCCGCCAAGGCTTTGAAAGGCGCAGCAAGGTCATTGAGCTCCGCAAAGAAACCACTGTGCAAACTACTGTGTTCCCCCCAATGAGTCGGCATATTGTCGTCGTTAGCCGATGCCAAGCCTCCGGTTAGCAGGACAGCAGCCGATAGGGCGATGCAGAACCTGGGTAAACTTCTTTTCTTGGACATTGTTCCGTTCCTTTCTCCACTGGTAAACTTACTTCTCTACTGGTAAACTTACTTGCTTTCCTGCCACCCACCGGTTTTTGGACCGCAAGCCTTAGAGTCCGTATACTCTACAGACACTGTAACTGCAACCTATCCGGTTCCTATCGGGCTGTCAAACGGCAATTCCGCTCTTGCGTCAACCTGCCGCATAGCGGCTGCAGGCAGAGCCCTTTGCCAGCCTCCATGAGAGCCAACGGCAGAGCCCAAAACGGAGAGGGGCGCGGCTAGGCCCCCTAGGGGGCCTAGCCGCGCCCAGCTTCTTTCACTTGCACCCCGACGTGCAGGCCACCTTGATCCAAGGTAGAAGCGCCTGCCTATTGCGCCTGCCGCGCGGCGAGGGCTGGCGCTTCCGCACGCAGGATCCGGAGATCGCGCTGGAGCAAAGCATCTACTTCGGTCGCCCCGAAGATCCCCGACGCAGCCTGCAGATCGTCCTGAACGGCGTCACCGGCGGGCAGGGGGCAACGGCGCTGTGGTGGCTGCAGCGCGACGGTAAGGCCAAGCACCGATAGAGCCCGAGTTCGCGGCTCTGCGCTCCTGTCTTGTCTTTCACCGGACATCAATGCTCTTTGTTGGCCCAACCGCTCCCCAACTGGATTGCTGCTTGCCATGACCGCGCTCGTTCGGCCTGCCCGTGCTCTTCTGTCTCTCTCCGACAAGCGGGGGCTGGAGGCATTCGCCCAAGGCCTCGCGGCTGCCGGGGTGCAACTGATCTCGACCGGCGGCACCGCTACCAGCCTCCGCGCCCAGGGGCTCGCGGTGCAGGAGATCAGCAGTGTGACCGGCTTTCCCGAGATCATGGATGGGCGGGTCAAGACCCTACACCCCAAGGTCCACGGCGGCCTGCTGGCCAAGCGCGGCGATGCCGGGCACCGCCAAGCCATGCAGGAACAGGGGATTGAAGGCATCGATCTGCTGGTCGCGAACTTCTACCCT
This sequence comes from Rhodospirillales bacterium, assembly GCA_014324045.1. Lineage (GTDB taxonomy): Bacteria > Pseudomonadota > Alphaproteobacteria > Kiloniellales > JACOMY01 > JACOMY01. The sequence continues at coordinate 10,353 of JACOMY010000033.1, forward strand.
TTCGAGGAGACCCTGGAAGCCGGCGGCGATGCGGCCGCTCTGATCGAGAAGATCGACATCGGCGGCCCGGCCATGCTGCGCGCAGCGGCCAAGAACCATGCCTACGTCGCTGTGGTGACCGATCCCGACGACTACGCTGGCCTGCTGGAAGAGATGGCGCGCGAAGGCGGCATCGCCTTCGCGACCCGGCAGCGTCTGGCAGCCAAGGCCTTTGCCCTGACCGCCAGCTACGACGGAGCGATCGCGGGCTGGATGCTGCAGCACCAGGAGGAGGGCTTTCCCAAGCGCTTCGCCCTACCGGGCGTTCGCCTGGCGAGCTTGCGCTACGGTGAGAACCCGCACCAGGCAGCCGCGCTCTACCGCAGCGGACCCTCCCAGCCTGGGGCGGTCTCGGCAAGGCAGCTGCAGGGCAAGACGCTTTCCTACAACAACCTGGCCGATGCCGATGCCGCCTTCCAGTGCGTTGCCGAGTTCGACGACCCCGCGGTGGTGATCGTGAAGCACGGCAACCCCTGCGGTGTGGCCCAGAGCGCGCAGCAGAGCGCTGCCTATGCCAAGGCTCTGGCCTGCGACAATGTCAGTGCCTTCGGCGGCATCGTCGCGCTGAACCGTCCCCTGGAGGCGGACACGGCAAGCCAGATCGCCAGGCTCTTCACCGAGGTGGTGATCGCCCCGGCCTTCAGCCCGGAGGCTCTGGAGATCCTCTCGGCCAAGGGCAATCTGCGCCTGTTGGACAGTGGCGGCATGCCGGCTGCCGGCGCAACCGGTCTGATCTGCAAGGCGCTGGCGGGTGGCTTCCTTCTGCAAGATCGGGACAACGGGCAGATCACCCGTGACGGCCTGAAGGTCGTGACCCGGCGGGTACCCAGTGCGGAAGAATTGAGTGACCTGCTCTTCGCCTTCCGCGTCTGCAAGCATGTGCGCTCCAATGCCATCGTCTATGCCCGGGCAGGCGCCACGGTGGGCATCGGCGCCGGACAGATGAGCCGGGTCGATGCCGCCAAGATCGCCGCCAGCAAGGCCAAGGATGCCTTCGGCGAACAAGGTGCTTCGGGTGCAGCGATTGCCTCTGACGCCTTCTTCCCCTTCGCGGACGGTCTGCTAGCGGCTAAGGTGGCCGGTGTGACGGCCGTGATTCAGCCGGGTGGCTCCCGGTGGGATGCCGAAGTCATTGCAGCGGCCGACGAGGCTGGCCTGGCGATGGTCTTCACCGGCATGCGCCACTTCCGCCATTGATCGGGGCCGTGGCCGCTACTTGATGAGGTAGCTCACCGAATCCCACAGCGCATAGATGCCGAAGGTCAGGATCAAGAGGCCCGACCAGCGCTTGACCTGAGGCATCCAGGCCACGCCGATGCGGCCGCGCGCCAACAGCACCGTCAGCGAAATCCCCAGCCACCAGATCGCCGAGCCAAGGAAGACGCCAGCCACCAGCAGGCCTGCCGTGCCGTAGTTCATCGTCTGTCCCGCCAGGCCCAGGCTGGCGAAGACGGTGAGGAAAGTGATGATGGTGATGGGGTTGGTCAGGGTCAGCATGAAGGTGGTGAGGAAGGTCCCGGCCAAGCCAGCCCTTGAGGCCCCCTTCACCGGAGGCTCCCCGGGGAAGAGGAAGAAGACGATCCCCAGCATCACCAGAATCAGGCCACCGGCACCGCGGATGAAGTGTTCGTGCTGAATAAGAAAGTGCGAGACCGTGGCAATGCCGAATCCGGCCACGGCGCCGAAGAAGGCATCGGCCGCCGCAGCACCCATACCGGCCGAGATGCCGCCGGGCACGCCATAGTAGATGGCACGCTTAATGCAAATCACCGCCACCGGCCCGACCGGTATGGCGATGATCATGCCGGCGACGATTCCTTTGAGAAAGATATCCAAGACCATGGTCGTACGACAGGCGGCTCCAGCGGAAATATGAGCCGACTGTGGCTCCAGGCGCGATTCGATGCCTGACGCGACCAGGCAGGATGGCGGCACACTAGCGGGGCGGGCGATTCTCCGCAAATGTCCCGGCGTATCGTAGCGGTCCTATGTGGACCTATGCGGACCTATGTGGACTGAAGGGCGTTGGGGGGGTGGGCCAAGGTTCGGAAAATCCGGGCCCTGCTAGAGGATTTGGCTGAGGAATTCGCGGGTGCGCGGGTCCTTAGCCCGGTCGAAGAAGGTGGCTGGCGGGCCGTGTTCGACGATTACGCCCTTGTCGGTGAAGTAGATGCGGTCGGCGAGCTCGCGGGCGAAGCCCATCTCGTGGGTGACCAGGATGCAGGTCATGCCTTCGCCGGCCAGTTCCTTGATGGTGACTAGCACCTCCTTGACGGTTTCGGGGTCCAAGGCGGCCGTTACCTCGTCGAAGAGCATGACGCCAGGGTTCATCGCCAGCGAGCGGGCGATCGCCACGCGTTGCTGCTGGCCGCCGGAGAGTTCCCCCGGATAGCTATCCTCCTTGCCTTGCAGGCGTACTTTGGCCAGCAGGGCGCGGGCGCGGCGTTCCACCTCCTCCCGGTTTCGCTTCAGGACCAGGAGCGGCGCCATCATCACGTTCTGCAGTGCCGTCTTGTGGGGGAAGAGATTGTACTGCTGAAAGACCATGCCGACCTTCTTGCGGAGTGCCAGCTTGTCGAGCTTGGGATCGTGGACCTCTTGCCCCTCCACCGTGATCGAGCCCTGCTGGATGTCGTTCAGGGCGTTGATGCAGCGGATCAGGGTCGATTTGCCGGATCCGGAAGGCCCGATGATGCAGACGACCTCCCCCTTCATGACGTCGAGCGAGATGCCCTTTAGGACCTGCAAACTGCCGAAGGATTTGTGGACGTCTTTCAGGGAGACGATGGGCCGGTCGGGGGTCCAGCCGTTACCGTTCATCGGGCCGTACTCCTCAAAAGGGCTAGAGTTTGACTGCAAAGCGGCGCTCCAAGCGGACGGTCCAGCGCGCGATCGGGTAGCAGTAAAGGAAGAAGATCAATAGCACGAAGCTGTAGAAGGGGATCAGCAGGACCGGGCGGTTGTTTTCCGCCTCGATCGCCTGGCGAGTCAGGTTCAAGACCTCCTCGACGCCCAGGATGGAGACGATCGGCGTGGCCATGGTGAGGATCGCGTACCAGTTCATCCAGGGCGGAATCATGCGCTTGATGCACTGCGGCAGGACGATCCGCCAAAGCGTCTGCTGCCGGGTGAAGGCCAGCGACTCGGCGGCCTCCCACTGTGCCGAGGGGACGGAGTTTACCGCGCCGCGCACGATCTCCGAAATGTTCGCCATGATCGGCAGGGAAAGGCCGATCACGGCCTTGATCCAGTCCGGTACCGGGATGATGAGGCCGCCTATGTTCAACTCGAAGGGGAAGGACAGCATGACGATGAACAGCAGTACCAGCCAGGGAGAGTTGCGGAAGATTTGGGTCAGGAAGTAGCTTAGTTTGGCGATCGCCGGATGGATCGAGATCTGCCCCAAGCCCAGGAAGACCCCGAGCAGGGTGCCGACCAGCATGGTGGCGGCGCCGATCAGGACGGTGAAGGTAAAGCCGTCGAACAGCAGGAAGGGGATCCAGCGCAACAGCGTCTCGAAGGCGCCGGCGATGCTTTCGCCGCTGCCGCTTTGGGCGCCCGCGGTCAAGGGCCAGACGGCGGCAGCGGCGGCCAGCATAAGCGGGAACCAGAGCGGCAGGCCGGCCAGCCAGCGGCTGAAGCCGATGGGCGAGGCGGCGGCGTAGAGCGCTTTGTGCGAGTGCAGCACCGGCAGATCGGTCCGGGCCGCTGCGGTAAGGCCGGGGATCGCTTTTGGCATGGCGCTAACCCCCGTAACCCGGGATGCGCATGGCGCGTTCCCAGCGGTTCATGCCCATGACGACCAGGCCGACGAGCGCTAGATAGATGACGAACAGCACCAGCATCATGGGGTTCTGCGCCGAGGGATAGTCGTTCCAGATGGTGATGGATTCGTAGAGGAGTTCCGGTACGGCGATGACGAAGGCCTGGGTGGTGGTCTTGACCAGGTTCACCAGATTGTTGTTCAGCGCCGGGATTGAGACCCGGAGTGCTAAAGGCAGCACGATGTAGCGATAGGTCTGCAGGCGGGTGAAGCCGAGGGAGTGGGCGGCTTCCTGCGTCGATTTCGGCACGGCTTCGACCCCGGCACGGAAGATCTCGACGTTAAAGGCGCCGGCGAAGAAGGAAAGCGAGATGATCGCCCAGCCGACGTTGGAGACGATCGGCACCTCCAGCCAGCCGTCTGGCGAATAGGTCGGCGTCAGCCTGCCCAAGGCGAAATAGAAAAACAGCAGCTGGACGAAGGGCGGCGTGTTACGGAAGAACTGGATGTAGCCCGCGACCAGAGCCCTTAGGAGCCTGGAGTGAGCGCCCTGCATGGCGGCGCCGGCAATGCCGATGGCGACACTGAACAGCAGGCAGGCGGCCGCCAGCTGGATCGTCATCCACAGGCCGCTCAAGACCATACCGGCCTGCTTTTCGCTGTAGAAAAAAATGAAGTTCCAGCGTGGCGCATCGGCGGCCAGGTCGCGGAAGAATTGGGCGAAAGCGTCGAGCATGGGGTGGCCTCCGCCTGAAGCAGACTGCGGTCTGGAGCAGACAGCGGTCCGGCCGGGCCGGCGCGCCGTCTGAGCCGTCTGACTGGGGCCCTGTCCACAGCCCGCCGGCTTTGGGGTTTAGGGGTTAGGGGGGTTAGGGTTGAGGGGGTAGGGGAAGCGATCCGGATGCAGGGCCTTCGGCAAGACCGGTTCGGGGACGCCGGTCTTGCGAAGCCTTTGCCGGTCCGCCGCTTGTCGGCCGGCGCTCCCTGGGGGGCGGCGCTTCCTGTGGCCGGCACTCTTTGGGGGGCCGGCGCTATTCGGTCAGCCAGTCCTTGTAGCGCTCCTGCTGATCGACCAGGAAGCCGGTGGGCTGGATGCCCCACTTGCTTTCCAGTTCGATCAGGGTGCCGTCCTTCAGCCAGTTGTACTGCATGCCGGACATGAAGCGGCCGAAGACGCAGTTCTCTTCCGCCTTCGGCACGGCCAGGCCCCAGGGGTTGTCGTCCTCGGTCGGCAAGGGCATCTCGAAGCCCTGCCAATCGCCGGACAGCAGGTCGGCCATGATCGAGCTGTCGTCATAGACGAAGGCGATGCACTTCTTGTCGCGCAGTGCCTGCTTGGCCTCGGCGTTGCCGGTGAAAGCTATCACCTCGGCGCCGTAGCGGTCCTCGACGATCTGGTTATAGAAGGCGCCCTGCTTGCCGCAGACCGGGCGGCCGCGCAGCTGCTCCCACTCGGTGAGATTCAGCGCCTCGGGCGCTAAGATGTTGGTGCCGGAGGTGTAGTAGTTCGGGCCGACGATGCCCACGATCTGGCGCCGGTCCGGGCGGTCGGACATGGTGGCGATCATCAGGTCGATCTTGCCTTGCTCCAAGAATTGCATGCGGTTCGAGGACTGCACCGAGACCAGTTCCAGCGCCACGCCCATTGTGTCGGCAACGTTCTTGGCCATGTCGACCTCCATGCCGACCAGTTCGCCGCCGGTGTCGCGGAAGCCCCAAGGCTTGTAGTCGGGCTTAACCCCGACCACGATTTTGCCGCGTTCCATAATTTTGTTCCACACCGCGTTGGTGCAGTGCGCGGCAGTGGCGGTGCCGGCCGAGAGGGTCAGCAGCAGGGCCGTGGTGGTTGCTAGCAGCTTTTTCATGTCGGTCTCCTAGATTGCGACAGTTCCTAAGGGGCGCAAGGCCTGGGCCAAGGGCGGCCAAGAGCTTGAGCGGGTCCGGCGGGCCGCCGGAGGGATGCCTTCCGGCAAAGACCAAGCAGCCGGCGATCCCGGTTTGCGGGTCCGCCAGTGGGTTTCAGCAGCGCCCTGTCAAGAATAGCTTAAAGCTCTCCGCGGAAGGCGCCGAGGTCTTGTTCGTTGTTTAGGGTTCAATCTTAGGCCGAAGCGTTGGCGGGTGCAAGCCGCTTCACGTTCACGCCGATGCGGTTTGAGATCGGAGACAGGCGCCGGATCGGATGAACAACTGGGGGCGGGGAGGATGAGGGGCAGGGGGACAGCATGGCCAAGGCGGCGCGAAGAGGGGCCATCCCGCTTGTGCTTTTCGTGCCGCCGTTGCTTCGACCCGGTCATGTCCTTATCCCCATCCCTGCCCATTAGGCATCCCCCGGCCATGGGTGGAGCGTCCGCGGGCTCCGACGCCGAAACCTTGGCGCGCATAACCTCTAGATGATACCCTTGTGCAGGGCTGAGAAGGCACGAAGCCGATTTGACAATTTTTGCCAATAGATGGCATCGTGGGGCAATGGAGGTGACGATGGTGACGATGAGCCTATTGCTACCCGATCCGATGAAGGCATGGCAAGCGGTGTTCCCGAAACATTCAACATGGATGCGTTCCTGAAGCGCAAGCGGGCGGAACATGCCCCGGATAAGGGCTAGAGGATCAAGGGTTGGCGAATAGAGACTTTCCCCGGGCCTCCCCAATCGGCCCATCGAGCTGGCCTAGGAGACGGCGGCCGGTTTGTCTCTGCTTGCCCGCAAGCCGCCATGCCGATCGGGCGCGGCCGGCTCGCATGTCTTTCACCGGGTCTTTCGGCGGTGCCGGTCATGGCCCGGCTGCGAGGATTGTGCGGTGAAAAAATCGAAAACTGGGCGACCGGTTGCGGGCCGGATCGATATGCGGGCCGATTGCTTCGGCGATTTCGCGCTGCCGTAATCCGGTTTTGAAGTAACCCTTACTCTGCAGGATGCGCTCAAAGGCTTGCTTGGTTCCGCCGGCGATTGCGTCCGGGTGGCGATAGCCTTGGCGCTTGGGGATGTTTGGCGGAACCTTCGGATAGGCAGCGCGCACCGCGGGCCAGTCGCCGAAATACCAGGCTTCCAGTTCCTCGACCGCAATGACGGTTGCGACCTGCCAGGCGCCGCCTGTGGCGGCGCTTTTCGATTGCAGGCCGGCCTTGCGGCAGTTCGCTTCGAGTCTGCGTTTGAGCTCCCGGCAAGCCTCGCAATCCCGATCGACGACCACCACAATACGGTAATTTTCGGGCAGCCAGTTCGCATAGCCCCTAAGACGCTGTTCGAGCCTCCGCAGCAGGGCCGGTTTGCCTTGGTGGAGATGAATTATGGGTTCCGTAGCGGGAAAGAGCTTGGGCAGCAGGGCTTGGAGAAAGACTTCCATGGAAGGTTCTTCGACAAGGAATTCGAGGTGACGCTTGGGCATGTCAATTTTGGGCATGTCAATGCTGTGGCGCACCATCCGCGGTCAGGGGGTCGCCGGCGCTGAAATGCCCTTCCATCCATAGATCGCCGAGGGCGGCGCCGGCCTCCATAAAGGCGCGGACTTTTTTATCGCCGCTTGGGGTCATGCATTGTGTGTAGCCATTCCGGTCCCGCCACAACACGCGCACGTTTTCGGGGCGTAGCGCGTTCAGAAAGAACGGCGAATGGGTTGTGGTGAAAATCTGCGTCGCCTCTGCCGCCTCGAGGCATTCTTCGGCGAGACCGTGGAGCAGCCGCGGATGCAGAAAATTTTCCGGTTCCTCCGCCCCTAGAAAGGGCGGCGGGTCCGGGTCGTGCAGCATGACCAGATAGGCCAGCATTTTGAGGGTTCCATCGGAGGCGAAGCGGGCCAGAATCGGCTCACCGAAGGGGGCATCCTCGATTTGCAGCAGCAGGCGCCCGTCCGGCATCGGCTCCGCGGTGACGCTTTCGATTTTCGGGATCCGTTGCCGCAGCCGGGTGAAAATGTCCTCCAGTGTCTGCGGGTGCCGTTCGGCCAGATATTGCACCACATTGGCCAGATTGCCGCCGGTCTTGTCGAGGTGCTCCTGCGGTCCGGCTTCCGGCTGGCCTCTGGCATCGCCGGCCGAGAGATAGGAGACGCGCCAGCCGGCGATGAAATTCCGCAGGGCGACGACGCGCGGATGCTGCTTTAATTGGCCCAGGGCGTTGACGGCAAGGGTGTCCGGCGCAGAGAGCGGCACCTCGTGGCGGCTTGCCTGCGGGTCCTGCCCATCGCCGGAAACGACATGCCCTTGCCCGCGTTTATAGTTCAGAATATTGGTGGGACGTCCGGCGCCCCTACTTCCGGTCCAGCGGAGCCGTTCCCTGGCTACAAAGGGGCTGCCGCCGTCTTCATCGACTTCGATACGATAGGTAATCAGCCTGGAGGTTGCCAGTTTTTCCCTTATAGGGGTTTCCCGGTAGCCGATTTCGATGGCGACTGGGCCGGTGCCGCCGCGCGATTTCAATTCCCGCGCGCGGCCGCGGCGGTCCCAGGCTTTGCGCAGGCCGCTTTCGAAGCATTCGGACAGGAAGGCGAAGGCATCGAAGACCGTCGATTTGCCGCTGCCGTTCGGGCCGAGTAGCACCGTAAGCGGCGCGATCTTCTTGAGTTCGATAGACTTAAGCGCGCGGAAATTTTCGATCTTCAGCCGCTCCAGCCTGGGCGGGCCGCCGGTTGCCGTATCGGTAGCATCGGTCATGTTACGCCTCCCATCGCGCGGCTGGTATCGTCCCGGTATCGCGGCCCGCTATCGTTTGGGGGCTCAAAGCGCGGCTGGCGGTTAGTTTATCGCGGCCCGCCGGTAGGCCGCAACGTCGATCCGGCCGTTGAGGGCGGCGGCGATGCGGGCGGCGTTTGCGGAGTAGGGCGATGGCGGGGCAGGGCGATGGATCGATCGGTCGCGCTGTGCAAGCTATAAAGCCTGGGGCCGGGCAAGCCGGTGCTGGCTGTTGGGGCGGGGAGGCTGGGGAAAGGGGGAAGCCTAGGTTGCCAAGGAAACCACGAGTCTTTAACAGAAAGCATTTTAGGCATGTTAGGCATGCGGGATCGGGGCGGCCGATCGTTGGAGAGGATGCAGAAGACAGGGCAGGCAAGCGGCTGGGATGTTCGAGGCGGTGAAGTTTGAGACGGGGATGTTCGAGGTTGGGATGTTTGAGATGGGGCGGTGGCGGTGAGCGCCGAGGATGCAGCGGTTCGTGCGGCCATTCTGGGCAAGGTTCCGGAAAAGGGCATCGGCAGGCAGGCGCTGCTGGCGGCGCTCGAAAGCAGCATCGGGGGGGTGACGGAGGAGGACTACCGGCGGGTCTGCGAGGCGATGATCGCCGAAGGGCTGCTGGCGGAGGGGCGCGGCGGCTCGGTCTATCGCAGCGGCGCGGAGGGTTCTGCGGCCGAAGCGGCAGCCGCGGCCGGCGGCAAGGATGCGGCCTACCGGCACGGCGGCGAGGCGGTGCAGCGGCCGGCGGTGGGGGTGGAAGCGCAGTTCGCGCAGCGCAAGCCGCCTAGGAGCTATCGCTACGATTCCAGTCTGGCGCCGGAGCTGGCATGGGACGAGAGCGGCGAGCGGGCCTTGGCCGAATGGCTGCTGACGCTGATCGCCGAGGCGGCGGAGCGGGGCGAGGCGGCGGTCTTCGCGGCGCCGCAGGTCTGGCAGGGCAGCGGGGAGACTTTTACTTCGCTCTCGCAATGTGCGGCGCGGCTGCGCAGCCTGACCCGGCCCTTCTTGAACTGGGCGGGCAAGGCCGAACGGTGGCAGGTGACGGTGCCGGCGTTGCCGCTGTTCGTGCATGAGCGGCATTCGACGCAAGCGATCCTTAAGACGCTGAAGGCGCACAGGGCGCGCGGGACAAGGCTGGACCTGTTTGGGGATCTGTTCGGGGACGCCGGTCTCGACATCGCCGATCAGCTCGAGGCCTACCGGCACAAGGGGCCTTGGACCAACCGGCTGATCCTGGGCGACTCGCTGCAGGCGATGCACTCCCTGCTCGATTACGAGGGGATGGGCGGTCAGGTGCAGATGCTGTATTTCGACCCGCCCTATGGGGTGAAATTCGGGTCGAACTTTCAGCCCTTTGTGCGCGACCGTCGCGTTTCAAACAACCATGGAAACGATACCTATATGAGCCGCGAGCCGGAGATGGTGAAGGCGTATCGGGACACCTGGGAGCTTGGGATTCACTCCTATCTGACATATTTGCGCGATAGGCTAATGCTTGCCCGCGAGCTCTTGACCGAGACGGGTTCCGTCTTTGTGCAGATATCGGATGATAACGTTCATATTGTACGCAATGTGCTCGACGAGGTGTTTGGCCGGGAGAATTTTGTATCTCAGATTTCATTCAAAAAAACGGGCGGGTTTTCGGGTAAATATATTTCATCAAATCACGACCTTATTCTCTGGTATGGAAAGCATAAGGAATTACTGAAATATCACCCAATCTACATATCTTGTCCGGAGCCGGAACCGGATGATCCAAATTACGTTTGGTTGGAATTTCGTGATGGAGAAATACGTCGAATGTCGCCAAAAGAGCGGCGACGCGAGGTCCCATTGCCCGAAGATGCGCGGGTATTCCGTTACGGGCCACTTACATCGGATGGTGCATCGAAAGAGTCACAACCATTCGAATTTGATGGGCAGACATTTTATCCTGGTGCCAACGGCCACTGGAAGACGACTTTGGATGGCATGGGCATTCTTGCCTCCAAAGAGATGCTTATTCGCTCCGGTTCCAAAGGGTTAGCTTGGAAGATGTACTGGGACAATTTTCCGGCAAAAGCCATCGACAACGTCTGGTCTGACACCCAGTCGGGAGGCTTTAACGAAGCAAAGATCTACGTTGTTCAGACGACAACAAAGACAATTTCCCGTTGCATGCACATGACCACGCAGCCCGGCGATCTGGTGCTGGATATCACCTGCGGATCGGGCACGAGTGCCGTGGTTGCAGAACACTGGGGCCGCCGCTGGATCGCCGTGGATACCTCGCGGGTTCCCATCGCTCTTGCCCGGCAACGGCTGCTGACGAGCAGCTTTCCCTGGTATCAGCTGAAGGAACCTGTCAAAGGACCGGCGGGCGGCTTCGTCTATGAGCGCAAGCAGAATAGTAAAGGCGAGGAGATTGGCGGTCTGGTGCCGCGGATCACGCTCAAGTCCATCGCCAACGACGAAGACCCGAAGATAGAAACGCTGCCAGAGCGTGCCGAGGTGAATCCAAAGATCACCCGCGTCTGCGGTCCCTTCACGGTCGAGGCTACGGTTCAGGCCGCGGTGAACCTGGAGGAGTTATCGCAGCCGGAGAGGGCGCCCGCTCCGGCGGAGAATCCGCGCGCCTATCTCGACCGGATGATCGAGCTGCTGCGCCGGTGCAAGAGGCTGCGCCTGCCCGGCAATGTCACGCTGGGGCTCGATAACATTCGGCCGCTTGCCGACCGCGAGTATCTGCACGCCGAGGGCGTGGCGGGCAACGGCGGCGCAGAGACCGCCGCCATCGCTTTCGGCCCCGAGGAGGGGGCGATCGGTTCCGAGTTTGTCTTCAACGCGGCGATAGAAGCGATGAGCCAAGGCTTTCAACAGCTGTTTCTGTTCGGCTTCGCCATTCAGGCCAAGGCGCGGGCGATGTTGGAGACGCTGAAGATTCCGGCGACCTATGTCGCGGTGGCGCCGGACGTGGTCATGTCGGATCTGCTGAAGACCAACGGGGGGAGCGAAATCTTCTCGATCACCGGGCTGCCGGACGTGACCCTGGAAAAGGCGGGCAGGGCCAACGACGGCGGGCGGCAATACCGCGTCAGCATCAAGGGTTTGGATATCTTCCGGCCGGACCGGATGGAGACCGAGGCAATCGGCGGCGAGCAGCTGCCGTGCTGGATGCTGGATAGCGACTACGACGGCATGACCTTCTATGCGGTGCAGGTCTTCTTCCCGAAGACGGGCGCCTGGGACAATCTGCAAAGGTCCCTCAAAGGCCAGTTCGAGGAGAGCGTTTGGCAGCATTTGGCCGGTACGGTCAGCGCGCCCTTTCGCTTAGGACCCCGGCGCCGGATCGCGGTGAAGGCGATCGACGAGCGCGGCAACGAATTAATGGCGGTGCGCAGCGAAGACGAGGCGGTGTGACGATGCGGGCGCCGGAGAAACCGCCGATTACCGCCCCCGTTACTGGCGCCCCCGTTACCGGTGCCCCCGTCACTGTTGCAGAGGTCGAGTCGCCGATTATCAACTCGCCCTTCGTAGAACCGCAGAAGCATTGGAAGATCGAGGCCGGCGCGCCGCCGCGGCAGGTCGCCGGCCGGCGCCGCGCCAGCTATTTCTACCGGGTGCCGGAGGGCGCCGGCAGCGGGCGGCGCAGCCGCCGGCAGGCCGAGCTTTTCGAAAGCGGGAAGGGGCAGGAGGTCGAACTCGAGATCGTCAATGCCATCCGCGAGCGGGTGCAGGAATGGGGCGCCGGTGCGCGCAGCGGCGGCCTGGCCTACGACGGGGCGTCGCCGGTTACGCGCGAGCTGTTGGAGCTTTGGCGCAGCGGCGAGCGGATGCAGCGGCTGTTCTTCGCGCAGATCGAGGCGGCCGAGACGATTATCTTCACGATCGAGGCCAGGGAGATTTACCGCAAGGGCCTGCCCGAGGTGCCGAGGGACGAGCCCGGCCTCGAGGCGAAAGCCAAGGGGGTGCGGGCTTTCCGGCGCTATGCCTGCAAGATGGCGACCGGTAGCGGCAAGACCACGGTCATGGGGATGCTGGCGGCCTGGTCGATCCTCAACCGGGTGGCTTCGCCGCGCGACGGCCGCTTCGCGGACAGGATCCTGATCGTCTGCCCGAATGTGACCATTCGGGAGCGCCTGCGGGAGCTCGACCCGGCGCTTGGCGATCTGAGCCTCTATCGCACGCGCCAGCTGGTGCCGCCGCACCGCATGGAGGAACTCCGCCGGGGCGAGGTGATGATCGCCAACTGGCATCGCCTGGCGAAGAAGGAAAGCAACAGCGTCAACGGCGACCCGGCCAAGGTGGTGAAGACCGGCGAGCCGGTGGAGGTGGTGAAGAAGGCCGGCAGGGCGAAGGAAAGCGCCGAGACCAAGTACTTCGAGTCGGACGCCGCCTGGTTCAAGCGCATCTGCCGCGAGCTGGGCAGCGGCAAGGGCCGGAGCCCGCATTGGCTGATCTTCAACGACGAAGCGCATCATGCCTATCGGCGCGGCGATGCCGGCAGCGAAGGGAGCCGCGGGGAAGGAAGTCTTAAGGAAGAAAACCTTGAGGAAAACAGGGAGCTGGCGAAGAAGAACGCGCGGGAGGCGACGATCTGGATTGAGGGCCTGGACCGCATCAACCGGCTGGCGGGCGGCGGCAGGAGCCGGGGAATCGGGCTGTGCGTCGATCTGTCGGCGACGCCTTTCTACATTCAGGGATCGGGGAACGAGGTCGGCAAGCCCTTTCCCTGGATCGTTTCGGATTTCGGACTGCTGGACGCCATCGAGTCCGGCCTGGTGAAGATCCCGCAGCTGCCGGCGCGGGACATAAGCGGGGCGGAGGAGGCGGCCTATTTCAACATCTGGCGATGGGTGCAGGGCAAGGCCAAGGAAGACGGCCTCGGTACGGCGGTCACGCCGGAGATTCTGCTTAACTATGCCTCGGCGCCAATTAATCTGCTGGCCCAGGATTGGCATCGGCGCTTCCTCGAATGGGAACGCTTCGCGAAGGTGCAAGCCAAGCAGCCGGTGCCGCCGGTGTTCATCGTCGTCTGCCGGGATACCGCCGCGGCCAAGAAAGTCCATGCCTGGCTGGCCCAGGGCGACGACAGTTACGGCGGGGCGCCGCCCTGGTTCAAGAACGAACCCGGCCGGGAAGTGACCGTGCGCATCGACTCCAAGGCCGCCGAGGACATCGAAGAGGGCGGCACGAAGGAGGAGACGAAGCGTCTCCGTTTTATTCTCGACAGCGTGGGCAAGGCCGAATGGCCGGGCGACAGGGTGCCCGAGGACTGGTCGGAGCTGGTCAGGAAGCACAACGACAAGGTGGCCGGCGGCAACGACGCTGCGCTGCAGTGGATCGACGAGCGGGTGCCGCCGGGCCGCGACGTACGCTGCATCGTCTCGGTGGCGATGCTGGCCGAGGGCTGGGACGCAAACACGGTCAAGCATATCGTCGGTCTGCGGCCCTTCGGCTCGCAGCTGCTCTGCGAGCAGGTGGTCGGCCGGGCGCTGCGCCGCAAGAGCTATGCGCTGGACGAGGAAAGCCAGCTGTTCGCCGAGGAGACGGCGAAGGTCTTCGGCGTTCCCTTCGAGCTGATCCCCTTCAAGGTGTCGCCGGCCGGACCGCAGCCGCCGCAACCCGACCCCAACCACATCTATTCGGTGCCGGAGAAGGCCAGGTACGAAATCGCCTTTCCGGTGGTGACCGGCTATCACGCGGCGGGCAGCTTCGAGGTCTCGGTCGATTGGGATAAGGTGTCCAAGGTGACGCTCGATCCGATGGGCATCCCGCAAAGCGTCGCGCTTACGCCCTTGACCGCCCCGGATGGGTCACTCGCCGCCTATGGACCGGGAGATAAGCCGCTGCTGTCCTTGGAAGAGTGGCGGTCCCGCTTTCGCGACCAGCAGGTTGCCTTCCGCCTGGCGCGGGAGATTTGCCGCCGCTGGCAGGCCGACAAGGGCGCCGAGGCGGTCCCGCTGCACCGCCTGTTTCCGGAGGTGGCGTTGGCAGCCAAGCGCTTCCTGGCGGAGAAACTGGAGCTGAAGGGAGATAGCCGGGCCTGCGATATCCTGCTTGCCGGCGAGTACATGCAGGCCGCCGCCGCTGCATTGCTGGAGGCCATGGAGACGGGTGCTAGCGCCGGCGCCGGCGAGACCGCCGTCATCCCGCAAGGTGCGGCCGGGCGCGGCAGCACGCTGCATGTCGATTTCCATACGACGAAGCCGATCTATCCGGTCAGGCGCTGCCATCTGAATGCCATGGCCGCCGACACCAAGACCTGGGAACAGAGCGCCGCTTTCGTGCTCGACAACCATCCCGGCATTGAGAAATGGGTCAAGAACGACCGCCTCGGCTTTTGCATTCCCTATAGGTATCGGGGTCTGCCCGCCAAATACATCCCGGATTTCATCGCCGCGACCGATGCCGGCGAGACCCTCGTGGTCGAGATCAAGGGCCGGGTCACGGACAGCGCCGACGCCAAGGCCAAGGCGGCCGGGCGTTGGGCCGCGGCGGTCAATCGGCTGGCCGTTCACGGGCGCTGGCGCTATCTGCTGGCGACCGATCCGGCGCGGCTGGGTGTCATGCTCGACGATGTTTGCAGCTCGAAGTGGAGCGGGGCAGCGTTTCAGTTCGAGGCTGAGGCGCGGTAGGGGGGTGACGTACGGCGCGGGCAAGGATCCCGATCTGGGCTTTGCGCAGGGCGGCTGCGAGGGCTTGGTCAAAAGTCGGTTGACGATAGAGCCTGCCGCCGATCTTCTTGGGTGCGCCGGCCGATTGGAAGAGCACGACACTGGACATCAAGGACTTGGAGTGCGGATATTGCCGGACGAGGCGCGCGAGTTCATCGCGCTGACCGGGGCCGTTACAGACAAGCTTACGGCCTTGGAGTGAGCGAGGAAGCTAAGACAGGTATCCGACAAGGGCGAGCGTGCGCTTAACGTAACCTTGCAGTTCGGCGTCATCGATCGCCTCACTGGACTTCTCAGCGTGATGATAGGACCTAGAGTATGTGTTCAGGTCGTCAAGATCATCTACAATAGTGTAAAGCAGATGCGCGTTCCCGGCAGATCTGATCTTGCCAATCATGGAGCCAAGCGTGTCCTTGTCGGTGAATTGGCTCGGATATAGACTCCGACAGTAGCCTTCGAGCGGCGGACGGATTTTCTGCACGACATCACGCGCCTTGCCCTGCCCATCGTTGTAATAGCGCTGTAGCGTTTCCACGTCGGTACGGTAAGGGGCTTTGACCGCTTCCTCGATATCCCATTGGGCAATCGTCGTGTTCTTCTTGCCGACGCGGGCAAGCTGGAGTGCCTTGCGGTCGGCGGGGGGAAGCTGGTCCCAGACCAGCTTCAAAAAATGCGGGTCGTGGGAAAGCAACAGCATCTGCTTGCAGGCATTGCCGCAGCGCTTGATTTCCATGGCGGTCTGTTTGCGCCTGAACCTGTCCTGACTGGTAAAGGGATCGTCCAGGACAACGATCTTTTGCGCGCGGTCCGGGTCGTGCTCAAGCTGGGCTAAGAAGAAGGCTAGGGCCAGCGTGCTTCGATCGCCCGAACTGAGGGTATTCTTGAAGCTCGGCTCGGATAGCGGTGTTTCGCTGCTGCCCAGCGCAACGGGCGTTTTGTTGATTATGATTCGGTAGCTTGAACGGGGTATCCTGCCCTTGTAGTCGTGGGTCGGCGTTGAGATGCAGAAACCAGTATTGAATCGGTCGAGGTAGCGGTTGATGCTCTTTCCGTACTGGTCGATTACGCTTTCGGTGTGCTTGTTAAGCTGGTCCTTGGCCTTAGCTTTCTGCCCTTCAAGCTTACCCTTTTCGCTCCGCAGGTCCCGGTAGGTCCGGCAAGCGGTATCGGCCTCCTCGGTATGGCGCGTCTTCTGCGCATTGAGCCGGGTGAGTTCCGCTGCGACGGTTGCTATGTCGGCCGCATCGGTCTGTTTCTTCTTGGCATCGATCCTTTGGTTGATCGCGGCGACAGACGCATTGTAGGTGGCGATCGCTTCGGCTAGTTCGGCAAGAGCCGCGGCAGCCCGCGTAAAGTCTTCGTTCCGGTCTATTGCTTCCAGAGGCGCGGCCTTTTTGCGGTCAAGCAGCGAAAGCGCCGAAGCCCGCTGGCCGGTCAGTATGGCGCGGATGTCGGTCTGCGGATCAAGCTGCGGCGGCTCAAAGGTGCAGTAATCCTGCCAGAAGGCAGCAGTCTGGCGGTTTTGCTCTAGGGTACGCTCGATGGTGGCGACGGTGCGCTCGCCAAACAGCTCTTCGACCTTGCTTGCAAGAGTGACGATCTCGTCCTTGAGGCCGCGATAGGCCTCGCCAAAATAGACTTTGTACGCATCTATCAGGGCGATGCCGTCAAGGGACTGTCCGCAGAAGGGGCAGTTGTCCTCGGCGATATAGGTCAGCCCCTCGCTTAACCAAGGCTCGCCTGTCTCGATCATGTTATGGGCGCGGATATGATCGGCGATCCGCTGCCCGGCGTCATTGGCGATGCTATCGATCGTCTTGGAAAGCGCGGCTGAAAAACCACCCGGAAGCTCAGGCAAGGACACTGTTCTTAGATCCTCGCGCTGCTCGATCTGGTCGGCCTTTTTCGCGGCCTCCAGCTCGTTCTGCTTGGCCGCGATCTTGGCATCAATCCGGTTATCTTTGGCAAGGGCGGCAAAGTCGTCGGCGTTCATATCTTTGGGCGTGTGCCGATGGACAGCAGCGCGCGCCTTATCGATGGCGCCGGTTTTCTCACGCAAGGCGGCGTCAAGGTCTTCGACCCGGCGCGCAAGGGTCACGCCCTGGCTGCCTATAATGATGCGATAGAGATTGCGCCGCTGTTCGGTATCGATGGCATCGCTGCCATGGATGTTCTCGGAAATGTAGGTGCCGTCAAATATGGCAAGCTCGGACATGACCGAAGTCCATGTGCCGTTAGTAAATTTAACTGACTTAACTGGGCCGCCCTTTGTCGAAATCTCTACTTCAGGCTCACCTGGATAACCTAGAGTCTTGCGACCTTGGATGTAAGCGGGGTTGCCGGATTGCAGGGAGTGCAGGACCGCGCACAGCGTTGTTTTGCCGCGGCCGTTCTCGGCAAATACAAGGTTGTGGGTTTTTAAGCTCACATCGTGGGACGCTGCGCAGTTTTGAAAGCGCCCAATGTTCTTGATCGAAACGATCTTGCTCAAACGCATAAGCGCTCTCCATTATAGCTGAATAGCTGACACTCCCTAAATTGATGGCGTGCCATTTAATAGCAAGACTGCATGATCGGGCCAGCCGATCGAGCGTTTTTTGTGCCGGGCGGCGCGCCCTGGAATTCCAGCCGCATCGGAAGGCCGGAATCCGCCCGATCGTTCCCTTTGCAACCTGCACCTTTTGGGGGAGCCGTGAGATCCGTATCTTGGAAGCCATCAAGATCTTGGTTTACAATAAAAATGCTGCAATCGGGGAAAGCACCGCGGCCGGGACAGCCAAGGCAGCGGATCGCCCAAGGAATGCGGGCTGGATGGTGGTCTACCGCTTGTAGCGATGCGGTAGGAAGGGCTGGGCCGTTACCTCGGCCGGCTGCGGCGGCCGTGGGATTGGCGCGCGCCGTGCGGCACGGCCGCGCCATCGCCTTCCAGTTGGCCGAGGCCGCGGTCACCGGTCGCATAGTCGGTGCGAATGTTTGCTGCACACAGAAAAATATTACTAAGAAAAAGTTTGCCAAGGGGCGCTTTAGACAGCACTCTGGTTGCAATCGGTCTGACGCTGCTCTCTTTAGGAAGGATCGGCTGAAGAGCAGAAACGCAGAGGGATCGGCAGGGATGCATGAGTCGGCATGACAAACTGGTTTCCCGGTTTAGGTGCAAGCCGAAGGACTTTACCTGGGACGAGTTGGCCAGGTTGCTGGAAGGCTTCGGCTACAGCGAGGCGGAAAGGGGCAAGACAGGCGGGTCCAGGCGGCGATTCGTCCATGACAGCGCGCCGGCCATCTCGTTGCACAAGCCGCACCCCGGCAGCATCGTCAAGAGGTACGTCATCAAGGAGATTTTGCGGATGCTGATTGAAGGAGGTCTGATATGAGCAGGATGCTGGAATACCTAGAACGCCTAGAATACAAGGGGTATCTCGGCTCGGTCGAATACAGCGACGAGGACGAGGTGTGGCACGGCCGGCTGCAATTTATCCGCGACCTAGTAACCTACGAGGGCATGGATGCGAAAGGTCTCAAGGCCGCCTTCCAGGAAGCCGTGGAAGATTACCTTGAGCTTTGCGGGGCCGAGGGCCGCAAACTCAATGAGCCGCTAGTAGGCAGCTTCAAGGTCTA
Source organism: Rhodospirillales bacterium (assembly GCA_014324045.1). Taxonomy (GTDB): domain Bacteria; phylum Pseudomonadota; class Alphaproteobacteria; order Kiloniellales; family JACOMY01; genus JACOMY01. Next base: position 29,089 of record JACOMY010000033.1, read on the forward strand.
GCCCGGACGCGATTGCACCGCCGTACCATGCTCTATGCCAAGGCCGGGGCATGAACCTCGATAGCGTCGTCAGCGACGCGCTGCGCCGCTCTCTCGACCACGCGGCCGGTGCGGCCTGATCGGCGCAGTATCGGCCAAGAGCTGTTCCCGCCGCGCTCTTGGCGCCGAATGTACCGCTCGCGCCTCTGCCGAACACTCTGGCGGTCCCAGTACAATGGATGCGCTACAATGATGCGCTGCCGAGACGGGGAAACGGCGGGAGCGCTGCGCCCGGATCGTGTGGAAAGGGCCAGTTGCATGCCATTGCCGCCAGCCAGTCTTGCCGCGCTCCACCAAAAGCGCGCGCTTACCGCCGCCCGACAGCCGCCAATGTCTTGCGCGTCTGGGCCTTGCGCATCCGGGCCTTGCGCGGCACACATTCGACCTGCCGGGATGACCTCTACCCCGGAAATCCCGGTGAAATCGAAACCTGCAAAGGCTCGCCATGAACGGGGAAGCCTTGGGGACAGGTTAGTCCATGCGTCTTTTACCTTGGGCGTCCTACCTTTGGGCGTCTTACCTTGGCGGAAAGCGGAATCGTCGAGGCGGCTGCCCCTATCCGTCACAAGCCTGTTTCCGGGGTTCGGGCCGTTTCGCGGGACCGCAATTTCGGGTCCAGCGGCTGGGCTCCGCGAATTGCCGGCACGAATTGCCGGACTGGGCCGTGAATCTCTGGGCCGTGAATCTAGTGTCATTCATTCATTGGAGCCGATTCAGGGGGGCCACGATTCAGGGCGCAGCTGCGGCGCTGCCGCACTACAAAAAATACAAGAAATTGGTGGGGCTCACGCGGGCAGCAAGCTTGGGCATTCCCTTTGCAGTCAGATCCCGAACGAGCCCGGAAGGACTGTATGGCGGATTGCTATAGTGAGATCGAAGGTTTCGGAGCACAGTCATTGCCTCCGCCGTGTAAAGATCGAAGATTCTCGCCAGGAACGCATCGGCCTCGGTCGCCTCGATGCCGAAGGGATTGAGTTTAGGCTGCGGAAAGTCTTGCATGTTGTCCGTGACAATGTGCTGTGCGCCGCATTGGATTGCCGCCGCCAGCACATGCTTGTCGTTTGGGTCGGGAAGTGAGAGGCCGGCCTCGAGATGTTCGAATCCGCTCACCAAGGCCTCGGGGAAAACCTCTCTCATCTTTTTCTGTTGAGCGTGGACGCTGGCTTCGCAGTCCGGGCGCGCTTTGAGCAGATTTCCGGTCCATTCGTCCAGAATTCGTTCAGTCCAACGTGCCTGAAAGAGTCCTGCATCGTAGAACCGGAGCAGCAGGTCCCGCTTGCGAAAAGGGTAGAGTACGTTCGCGTCGAGCAGGACTACGAAACGGCCGGCGACGGAGCCCATTCGGCGTCGAACTCCTGACCGCGGTCTGCCAGTTCATCGAGCGCCTTTTTGCGAGTGCTGTCTCTCCTTTCCTTGTAGGCCATCAAATCCTCGAACTTGATAGGCCGCTGCGATCCGGCGGGAAGGTGCGGTATCTCGTTCTTTTGCAGCAAGGTGCCGAGGAAGGATGGCGATAGATTCAAGATGTCTGCTGCCTCCTGGGTTGTAAGCATTGCACCTGTGGGAACCAAGGTGACCATGTTGCCCTGCGCAATGTGCCCCAAAAGATCGACAATGAGATCGGCGACCGCGGGCGCAAGCTGAACCCGGTCATGGTTCGTTCCACCGAATTGCAGGCCGCCATGCTCCGTCCGGGCCTGAGCCAGCGCGCGCGAGGCTTTAGCCGCACTCGCAATTTCGTCATGCGTCGGCAATCTTCGAGTCAGAACCGTCACCTTGGCCGGTTGCAGCATGGGTCTCCCTTTCGTTTTTTCTTGACGAACCCATAGCAAAGCTCACCTTTGAAGACAATGCGAATTTGCATACAACGCAAATTAGGTGTACTAACTTATAACGTAAAGAGATTCAGGCCGATTTCCGGCCGGTATGCGAGCGCTGTTTTGCGGACTTTCTGTCCGGCAGGTTCGGGGCATTCCGCCGGTCCGCATTCCGGCTGTGAAGACGATTGCTGCCGATGGCAGCCGACAAGGGCGCCGAGGCCGCGGTCACCGGTCCCATGTAGTTGGTGCAAATATCTGCTGCATCCAGAAAGAGTTGCGGCGCCAAATGTACCGCTCCGCGCCTCCTGCCGAACACTCTGGCGGTCCTAGTACAATGATGCGCTACAATCGATGCGCTGCCGAGACGGGGAAACGGCGGGAGCGCTGTGCCCGGATCGTGTGCAAAGGGCCAAGTTGTTGCATGCCATTGCCGCCAGCCTTGCCGCGCTCCACCAAAAGCGCGCGCTTACCGCCGCCCGACAGCCGCCAATGTCTTGCACGTCTGGGGGCCTTTGCGCGGCACACATTCGACCCGCCGGGATGACCTCTACCCCGGAAATCCCAGTGAAATCGAAACCTGCAAAGGCTCGTTATGAACGAGGAAGCCTTGGGGACAGGTTAGTCCTACCCTGACGGAAACCGGAATCGTCGAGGCGGTCGCCCCTATCCGTCACAAGCCTGTTCCCGGGGTTCGGGCCGTTTTCGCGGGACCGCAATTTCGGATCCAGCAGCTGGGCTCCGCGAATTGCCGGCACGAATTGCCGGACTGGGCCGTGAATCTGGTGCTTTCTAGCAGCGATCGTGCCGGAACCTCCGGCACGGCGTCATCGGAGCCAAGAAGCTGGGCGTCGGCGGGTCCCCCCCCATAAGGGGGCCTAGCCGCGCCCTTCTCCGTTTTGGGCTCTGCCGTTGGCCCATGGAGGCTGGCGAAGAGCTTTGCTCGCGGCCCCGTGTGCGACGGGTTGACGCAATAGCGGAATTGCCGTTTGACAGCCCGATGGGAACCGGATAGCTTGCAGTTACAGTGTCTGTGGAGTACATGGACTCTAAATCCTGCGGTCCAAAAACCGGTGGTTGGCGGGAAAGCAAGTAAGTTTACCAGTAGAGAAGTAAGTTTACCAGTGGAGAAAGGAACGGAACAATGTCCAAGATAAGAAGTTTACCCAGGTTCTGCATCGG
>JACOMY010000034.1 GCA_014324045.1 Rhodospirillales bacterium
GTTGCCGAATGCCTCCAGGAAGGCATAGGGAAAGCTGGCGCCGTCGAAGGGTTGCGCGGCAAGCCTGGAAATCGCTTCTTCGATCTCGACGGCGTTCATCTATCGTCGGCGGCCTCGATCCCGCATCCTTGGTAATCCCTGGCGTTTCCCGCGGCAAGGCCTGCCCTCGGGCGCGGCCGGTTCCGCCTGCCGCGCAGGGCCGCAATCAGGCCATGCAGCGTACGGATTTCCTGATCGCTCGGGTCCGCGCGCACGAACAGCGTCTTAAGGTTGCGAAGCATGCGGGGCTTCTGTTCCAGCGTGCGGAAGAAGCCGTCTTCTTCAAGGGCCGTCTCCAGGCGATCGAGAAAGTCCGCCAACTGGCCGCGGCTGGCCGGCGCCGAATTGCCGCGATGCAGCCCGAGCGGTGCCGTCGCATCGGCGGCCTGCCACCACTCGTAGCCCAGCAGCAGCACCGCCTGCGCCAGATTGAGCGAGGTGTGCCCGGGGTTCAGCGGCACGGTGACCAGCACGTCGGCCAGGGCCAAGTCGTCGCTGGCGATCCCGCTGCGCTCCGGCCCGAACAGTAGGCCGGTCTGCACGCCGCGGGCGGCGATGGCACGCAGCTCGGCGGCGGCCTGGCGGGGCGTCGCAATCCACTTGGCCAGATCGCGGTTGCGGGCGGTGGTGGCATAGAGGCGCCGGAGATCGGCCACCGCGGCTTGCAGGCTCCCGAAGACCTCTGCCTGCTCCAGGATCTCCCCGGCGCCGGAGGCCATGGGCCAGGCAGCCCGATTGGGCCAGCCGTCCCGCGGCGCCACCAGACGTAAGCGCTCCAGCCCGCAGTTCATCATGGCCCGCGCGACGGCGCCGATGTTCTCGCCCAGCTGCGGGCGGATCAGGACGACAACCGGCGGCACCTCACGCGCCATGGCGATAGAGCTTCCAGTGGATGGCATCCGACAGCGCAATGAAGGAAGCGTCGATAATGTTGGGCGAGACCCCGACGGTCACCCAATGCTGCCCTTCGCCGTCCGCACTCTCGATCATCACGCGGGTCACGGCCTCGGTGCCGGCCTCAGGTGTCAGGATACGCACCTTGTAGTCGGTCAGGCGCATGTCGGCCAGGATGCCGTACTGCGGCAACAGGGCCTTGCGCAGCGCCAGGTCCAGGGCGTTCACCGGCCCATTGCCGGTGGCCACCGTCATCGAGGCCCGTCCCGCCACCTCCAAAGTCACCGTCGCCTCCGATTCCGTCACCAGGACGCCCTTGGCGTTCAGCCGGCGGTCGTCCGTTACCCGGAAGCGTTGCAGCGCGAAATAGCTGGGCACCTCCCCCAACAGGCGTCGGGCCAGCAGCTCGAAGGAAGCGGGAGCGCCGTCGAAGGCATAGCCCTGGTATTCCTTGGCCTTGACTTCCGCCACCAGGCGGCCGGCCAGCTTGGGCTTGCCCAGCGATTGCGGATCGATGCCGAGTTCCTCCAGCCGGGCCAGAATGTTGGCGCGGCCGGCCTGATCGGACACCACGATGTGGCGGCGGTTGCCGACCAGACCGGGGTCAATGTGCTCGTAGCTGCGCGGGTCCTTGGCCACCGCCGAGACATGCAACCCGCCCTTGTGGGCGAAAGCATTGGCGCCGACATAAGCCCGCCCGGCAGCCGGGCTGCGGTTCAGGCGTTCGTCCAGCAGGTTGGAGACGCCGGTCAGTTGCCGCAGCCCCTCTTCCTGGATCCCGGTTTCGAAGGCCGTCTTCAGTACAAGCGACGGGATGAGGGAGATCAGGTTGGCGTTGCCGCAGCGCTCGCCCAAGCCGTTGACCGTCCCCTGCACCAGCCGCGCACCGACTTCGACGGCCGTCAGGGAATTGGCGACCGCGTTTTCCGTATCGTTATGACAGTGGATACCGAGCCGCACTTTCGGCAGCGCCGCCGCCACCTCCGCCACAATCTGCCGGATCTCGCCCGGCAGGGTACCGCCGTTGGTATCGCAGAGCGTGACCCAGGCCGCGCCGGCTTCGGCCGCACAACGCAGGCAAGCCAGTGCATAGTCCCGGTCTGCCTTGAAGCCGTCGAAGAAATGCTCGGCGTCGAACTGCGCTTCCTGCTTGCGCCTGACCGCCAGGGCCAGGGAATCGCCGATCATCGCAAGGTTCTCTTCCAGACTGGTCTGGAGCGCCAGATCGACATGGAAGTCCCAGGTCTTGCCGACCAGGCAGGCAACGGGTGCGGCAGCGTTCAGCACTGCGCTCAAGCCCGGATCGTTCTCCGGGCTGCGCCCCGGCCGCCGGGTCATGCCGAAGGCAACGATGCGGCCGCGCCGGGTCGGCGGCAGGGCATCGAAGAAGGCATCGTCGGTCGGGTTGGCACCCGGCCAGCCGCCTTCGATATAATCGAGGCCCAGAGCGTCCAGGGCTTGCGCGATTGCCCGCTTGTCGGCGGCGGAGAAATCCACGCCTTGCGCCTGCGCGCCGTCGCGCAAGGTCGAATCGAAGAGGTAGACTCTGTCGTTCTGCATGCTCTATGCCCGCCGCCAGGCGGTCTCCTGCGGACCGTCCTCCAGTTCTATGCCGCGCGCCTTCAAGTTGTCGCGGATTCGGTCGGCACGAACGAAGTCCCGCGCCCTGCGGGCCTCTTGCCGCGCCGCGACCAAGGCCTCGATCTCGGCCGCCGCCGCCCCGGCGTCGCCCCGGAACCAGTCCTCGGGCCCAGCCGGCAGGAGGCCCAGCAGGCGCCCGCCCGACTGCAAGGCGGCCGTGGCCGCGGCGTCGCCCCGATGCGCCCTGTTGGCCAGGGCGTGCAAGACCGCCAGGGCCTTGGGCGTGTTGAGATCCTCCTCCAGGGCCTCCAGCACTGCCGCGGGCGGCGCAACCGCAGGCACTGCGCGGCCGCGCAGCGCCCCGTAGAAGCGATCCAGCTGTACCTTGGCCTCGCGCAGCTTGCCGCGCGTCACATCGAGGGGTTGGCGATAGTGGCCGGACAGCAAGGCCAGGCGGATCGCCTCCCCGCTATGCCCCTCCGCCAGCAGCTGGCGCACGGTCAGGACGTTGCCCAGCGACTTAGACATTTTCTCGCCGTCCACCACCACATAGCCGTTGTGCATCCATAGCTGCGCCATGCGCCCGCTGCCGTGGGCGCAGCGGCTCTGCGCGATCTCGTTCTCGTGATGCGGGAAAATCAGGTCCAATCCGCCGCCGTGTATATCGAAGACCGGTCCCAGATGGCGCCAGGCCATGGCCGAGCATTCGATGTGCCAGCCCGGCCGGCCGCGGCCCCAGGGACTGTCCCATCCCGGCTGCTCGCCGGTGGAGGGCTTCCACAGCACGAAGTCCATGGAATCGCGCTTATAGGGTGCCACCTCGATCCGCGCCCCGGCCAGCAGCGCGTCCCGGCCGCGCCGCGACAGCGCGCCGTAGTCGGGGAAGCTGCCGGCGGCAAACAGCACATGCCCCCCGGCCGCGTAGGCATGACCCTTGGCGATCAGGACCCCGATCAGGTCGATCATCTCGGCGATGGCCTGGGTCGCCCGCGGCTCCACCGACGGCGGCAGGGCACCCAAGGCGGCCATGTCGTCGTGGAAGGCCCTGGCAGTGCGCCCGGTCAGCTGCTCGATGGTCTCGCCGCTGGTCGCGGCGGCGGCCACGATCTTGTCGTCCACGTCGGTGATGTTGCGGGCATAGATCACCTGCCCTTCGCCGAAACGATGGCGCAGCAGACGGAACAGCAGGTCGAAGACCACCACCGGACGGGCATTGCCGATGTGAGCAAAATCGTAGACCGTCGGTCCGCAGACGTAGAGCCGCACGCGCTCGGGGTCGAGCGGGACGAAGATCTCGGTCCGGCGCGTCAGGCTGTTGTAGAATCGCATGCTCACGTCTTGTTTCCCATTGGACTATCTCCCATCAGGCCCGCGCGCACGCGCTTGGCGGGCAGCAGCGGCAGCAAGGCCGCCATCTCCGGTCCGGAAGGCCGTGCGGTCAGCGCCAGACGCAGCGGCAGGAACAAGGCCTTGCCCTTGCGCCCGCTGGCCGCCGCAACCGCCCCGGTCCAGCGGCCCCAGGTCTCCCGGTCCCAGGGCTCTGGCGGCAGCAGCGCCGCCGCCGCCGCCAGGAAGGCCGGATCCTCCGTGCCGTTCACGGCTTTACCCGCGCGAACGGCGATCCAGTGCTCCAGGTCGCTCAGCCGCTCCAGGTTGCCCCGGACGGCCTGCCACAGCGCTGCATCCAGCCCCGGCACGCGCCCGGCCACGGCGGCGAAGGGCAGCTGCCGGAGCAGCTTGGCGTTCAGGCGGTCCAGCGCCGCCGCCTCGAAGCGCGCCGGTGCACGGCCGAAGGCGGCGATGTCGAAGCCGGCGGCCAGCTCCGCCAAATCCCTGCAGGGCTCCATCGGCTGTCCCGTACCCAGGCGCGCCAGAAAGGCGCCGAGGCTCAAGGCTTCCACACCCTTTTCGCGCAAGCTTTTCAGCGACAGGCTGCGCAAGCGCTTGGAGAGCCCGCGGCCGGCCGCGTCCACCAGCAGGGGGAAGTGGCCAAAGGCAGGGACGGGGCCGTCCAGGGCCTCGATCAAGGCGATCTGCGCCGCGGTGTTGGCTACATGATCCTCGCCGCGCAGCACGTGACTGACGGCCATCTCGGCGTCGTCGACCGCAGTGGCCAGGGTGTAGAGAATGCGTCCGTCCCCGCGCAACAGCACCGGATCGGAGAGGGAATCGGAGGGAAAGCGCTGTTCGCCCCGTACCAGGTCGTTCCAGGCGATGACCTTGTCCGGCAGCTTCAGCCGCCAATGCGGCCGGCGCCCTTCCCGTTCCAGGGCCCGCCGCTCGGCCGGGCCCAGGTGGAGGGCGGCACGGTCGTAGCGCGGCGGCTTGCCGGCGGCCCGTTGGGCGGCGCGCTTGGCCGCCAACTCCGCGCCGGTCTCGTAGCAGGGATAGAGCCGGCCCGCGGCCTTGAGACCGGCGACCGCCGCAGCGTAGCTGGCCTGACGCTCGCTTTGGCGCGCCCTTAAGTCCCAATCGAGACCGAGCCAGGTCAGATCCGCCTCGATGCCGGCAACGAAGATCTCTCCCGAACGCTCCCGGTCGGTATCGTCCAGACGCAGCAAGAAGCGCCCGCCGCAATTCCGGGCAAAGAGCCAGTTGATCAAGGCGACGCGGGCGTTGCCGGCATGCAAAGGGCCGGTCGGACTGGGAGCGAAACGAACCAGGGTCATGTTTTCGTTCTCTGTAGGGCTTGCAGGACGGGGCTTGCGGGGTGGGGGCACCGTCACCGCTTGGGCGCGCGGAATCCGTTGGTAAGGGGGTAGCGGCGGTCGCGCGACAGCGCCCGCCCGGTAATCTTGGTACCCGGACAGGATTGGCGGCGCTTGTACTCGGCCCGATCCAGCAGGCCCCAGACCTGCAGCACCGTCTCGCGGCTATGGCCTTCCGCGATCAGGCTATCGAGCGAAGTCTCCCGCTCGATCAGGCCGGTCAGGATGGCGTCCAGGCTGTCGTAGTCCGGCAGGCTATCCCGGTCGGTCTGGCCATAGCGCAGCTCGGCACTAGGCGCCTTGGTCAGAATGCACTCGGGAATCGCCCGCCCCTCCGGTCCCAGGCCCAGCGCCGGCTTGGCCCGATTGCGCCAGCGCGCGATTCGATAGACCTGGGTCTTGTAGACATCCTTCAGCGGATTGAAGCCGCCGCACATGTCGCCGTAAAGCGTGGCATAGCCGACGCTCATCTCCGACTTGTTGCCGGTCGATAAAACCATGGGTCCCAGCTTGTTGGAAATCGCCATCAAGGTCAGGCCCCGCGCCCGGGACTGCAGGTTCTCTTCGGCGATGCCGGCCGGCAGGCCGCCGAACAGCGGCGCCAGCATGCCGGCGAAGGTCTCCATGGCCGCTTCGATGGGGATGTCGTCCAGCCGAATGCCGAGCAGGCGCGCGCAATCCGCGGCATCCTCCAGGCTGTCCCGGCCGGTGTAGGGGGAGGGCATCATGACCGCCCGCACGCGCCCGGCCCCCAGCGCATCCACCGCAATGGCCGCCGAGAGGGCGGAATCGACGCCGCCGGAAAGGCCCAGCACCACGCCGGGAAAGCCGTTCTTGTTCACGTAGTCGCGCAGGCCCAGGGTCAGTGCCGAATAAATCGCCTCGTCCTCCGGGGGCTGCGCCCTCTTGTCTTGAAGCTCGAAACGCCAGGCACCGGCCTCGCGCACCAACGGCAGGCAGGCAACCCTGCTCTCGAAGGCCGGCATCTGCAGCGCCAGGCCATAGTCGGGATTGATCGCGAAGGAGGCGCCGTCGAACAGCAATTCGTCCTGCCCGCCTACCTGATTGAGGTAAGCGACCGGCAGCCCGGTCTCTCCCACCCGGGCCGAGACGATCTGCAAGCGCCGATCCAGCTTGTTGGCCTCATAGGGGCTGCCGTTGGGCACCAGCAGCACCTCGGCGCCGCTTTCCGCCAGGGTCTCGGCCACGTCCGGAAACCAGACGTCCTCGCAGATGGGGATACCGATCCTGAGGCCGCGCACCATAATCGGTCCAGGCGGCGCCCCGGCCCGGAAGACCCGGATTTCGTCGAAGACGCCGTAGTTTGGTAGCTCGACCTTGTCGCGGCGGGTGACGATCCGCCCCCGGTCCAGATAGAGCACAGCATTGGTGACCGCCCCCCGCAAGGAATGCGGGGCGGTGCCGCTCCAGGCCGCACCGCCGTCGTACCAGGGCGTGCCGATCAGCAGCGCCGGGCCGCCATCGGCGGTATCGGCGGCCAGCGCCTCTGCCGCCTCACGCAAAGCGGCCAGAAAGTCGGGCTTCAGCACCAGATCCTCCGGCGGATAGCCGGAGAGGGCGAGCTCGGCCGTGATCATCGCATCGGCACCGCCGGCCGCCGCTTCGGCCCGGGCCCGGCGGATGAGCGCAAGATTGCCGGCAACGTCGCCCACGGTGGGGTTCAGCTGCGCCAGGGCAACGATCGAACGATCGGGCGACTGCATGATTTCTATCTACGCCGCGGCGCAAAATGCGGCAAGGGAGCGATGGCGAATAGCCATCTTGCGTCTCCTGCCGCAATGCACAATCTTGAGGAAGGCCGATCCGGTTCCAGTAGGGCGCGTGAGCGTGAAACGCGCCAGAGGCAGCACAATAATAGGAAGCACAACATAGCAAGCATGACAGAGACGGCCGGAGGCCGGGACCGACCGGATGCACGATAACCTGACCGACAGCGATCCCCGCTCCCTGCCGCTGGTCGGAGCGCTGACCGCTCTTGGCCGGCATGCCGGTGACGTCTCGGCCTTGGTACAGGGCTACAACGAGCGGCTTGTCGCACTCGGCCTGCCGGTCGATCGTGCAACCGTCCATCTTTCGACCCTGCATTCGGAACGGATCGGCACCAGCCGGGTCTGGCGGCCGGGCCAGGAGGTGATCGAGACCGACCACGGCTTCGGCGTCCGCAGCAGCTCCCCGTTCCTGGGGAGCCCGGTGCGCACCGCCGAGGAGACGCAAGCGCCGGTGGAACTCTGGCCCTTCGTCAAGCCGGAGGAGCAGAGCTTCAACATCCTGCCCGAACTTCGGACCGAGGCGATTGCGCACTACATCGCCTATCCCCTGTTCCTTTCCGACGGCACGGTCAACGTCGCCAGCTTCGCCACCAAGCGCGCAGGCGGCTTCGATCCCCGCGACCGGGGCCTGCTGGAAAGCCTGATGCCGCTCTATACGCGGGTGCTGGAGATCAAGAACCTGCGGCAGACGGTAGAAGAGCTTCTGAAGATCTACGTCGGGCGCGGGCCCGGCGCCCGGATCCTCAGCGGCAACACCAAGCGCGGCCAGGTCTCGCGCCTGTCGGCGGCGATGCTGATGGCCGACATGCGCCATTTCACCGACCTTTCCAACCGCATCGCCGAGCGCCGGCTGGTGCAGGTGTTAAACGCCTTCTACGACTGCTTCGTGCCGCCGATCGTCGAAGGCGGCGGTGAGGTCCTGAAGTTCATCGGCGATGCCGTGCTGGCGATCTTCCCGCAGCCCGACGGCATGGCCCCGATGGCAAGCCCGCGCGAGCGGGCCTTGATCGCGGCCCGCCAGGGGCTGGCCAGGCTTGCGGACTATAACGAGACCCTGACGGAAGACCCGGCCATCGTCGAAGCTGGGGTCGCCTTGCATCTTGGGCGCGTCGCCTACGGCAATGTCGGCTCCGTGGAGCGCTTGGACTTCACCGCCATCGGCCCGGATGTGAACCTGGTCGCCCGCTTAGCCAGTCTCTGCTCCCGGCTGGAACAGCCCCTCCTGCTCTCCGAGCGTTTCGCCACCGGTCTGACCGTCCCCTTGCGCGATCTCGGCGCCCAGCGTTTGAAGGGCTTCGCCCAGCGCCAGCGCATTTTTGCCTTGGAGCCGGAACCCGGGGCGCCAGAACTCGGGGCGCTGGAACGAACCGCCGGGGCGCCGGAACCTCTTTAGCGGTCCCATTGGCGGCTTCGTTTGCCTCTTGGGTGGGTCTCTTGGGCGGGGCGCGGAAAATCCCTACCGTCATCCGGGCGTCCGCGCCCATACAGGCCAAAACAGCTACAGGCAAACAGCCCGGACTGTCAGAGTGCCGAAGGCGCCGGGACCGCCGCTGCCGGCCCCGCATTGCGGGCCTTGTTCAGCTTCCCGGCGATCTGGAAGGCCAGTTCCAGGGCCTGGCTGGCATTGAGGCGCGGGTCGCAATGGGTGTGATAGCGGTCCTTCAGGGTTTCGTCGCCGATCGCCTGGGCACCGCCGGTGCACTCCGTCACGTCCTTGCCAGTCATCTCCACATGCACGCCGCCGGGGTGCGCGCCCTCGGCGCGCACCGCGTCGAAGAAACCCTCGACCTCGGCCAGAATCCGCTCGAAGGGGCGGGTCTTTAAGCCGCTGGACGACTTGATGGTATTGCCGTGCATGGGATCGCAGGACCAGATGACCTTGCGGCCGGCCCGCTGCACGGCACGCACCAGCGCCGGCAGCCGCGCTTCGACTTTGTCGGCGCCCATGCGGCTGATGAGGGTAAGGCGCCCCGGCTCGTTCTCCGGATCCAGCCGCTCGATCAACCGCAGCAGCTGGTCCGGCTCCAGGGTCGGGCCGCACTTCATGCCAATGGGATTGCCGATGCCGCGCATGAACTCGACATGCGCCCCGTCCGGATCACGGGTCCGCTCGCCGATCCACAGCAGATGCGCCGAGCAGTCGTACCACTGTCCGGTCAGGCTGTCGGTGCGGGTGAGGGCCTCCTCGTAGGACAGCAGCAGCGCTTCGTGGCTGGTATAGAAGCCGGTCTCGCGCAGCTGCGGCACGCTCTCGGCGGTCAGGCCGCAGGCGGCCATGAAGCCCAAGGCCTCTTCGATGCGGCCGGCCATGTCTTCGTAGCGCTCGCCTTGCGGGGAGGCGGCGACGAAGCTCATGTTCCAGCGATGCACCTTGTGCAGGGCGGCAAAACCGCCGCCGGCGAAGGCCCGCAGCAGGTTCAAGGTCGAGGCGGCCTGATGATAGGCCCTCAGCATGCGGGCCGGGTCGGGTTCGCGCGCTGCCGCCGCGAACTCGATGCCGTTGACGATGTCACCGCGATAGCTGGGCAGCGTCACGCCCTCGATCGTCTCGGTTGCGGCCGAGCGCGGCTTGGCGAACTGACCGGCCATGCGCCCGACCTTCACCACCGGGCAGGCGGCCCCGAAGGTCAGGGCCACGGCCATCTGCAGCAGCACCCGGAAGGTATCGCGGATGGTGTTGGCGTGGAACTCGGCAAAGGATTCGGCACAGTCGCCGCCCTGCAGCAGAAAGGCCTTGCCCTCCGCCACCCGGGCCAGCTCGGCCCTCAGCTTGCGCGCCTCGCCGGCAAAGACCAGCGGCGGCTGCTTCGCCAGGGCGCGCTCCACCGCCTGCAGCGCCGCCCGGTCCTTGTAGACCGGCACCTGCCCGATCTCCTTGCCCCGCCAAGACTGCGGGCTCCAGCTTCCCGCCATTGCCGAATCTCCCAAATCTCTTCGCCTTTTCCCACGGCCTTGCGTTCGCCGGACCCCGCCGGTCCGCTGCAGATCGCGCAAGCTAGAGCGGCCTCCCCAAAAAATCCAACCCGGAAAAATCCACCTCCACATCGAAGCCCTGCCGCCGGGACGGATCCTGCCCCGGCTTGGCACAGCCGCGCGGCGCTCCGGATCTTCCCGCCAGCGCAACGGCCTTGCAAGGCTCTTGCAGGGTCCTTGCAACGGCCTTGCGAGGCGGCAGAGGCCGACTGCACTCTGGACCGGATGGTCTGGTTCGGGCCGCAGAAGGTGGTTGCTAGGAGGGTGAAGCCTACATCCACGGCGCACAAAGCCAGATTCACTCTGGGGCTGATTAGCGCGGGCAGTTTCTCTGACCTCCTCCCGACAAGTCTCTTTTCAAGTTATCTAAATTTACTCTATCTTTTTTTAAATTATTGTTATCTTTTTTAGATTGTTTGCGGGCCAAGTGTGATTCTACTTCATTTATCATTTTATCAATTTTATTCTGTACATCATTAATTGATATTTCTTCCGCCTTAGAGCAGCGGATTTGCTCAACCTCACATTCGATATAGCTCGACAAAATACTGGCGCCCGTCAACCGGAGTCCAGCTGAAATTTCTTGTTGATCATCCAGCGGATTTTTGAAGAAATCATTCTTGAAATCTATTAAGAACGGGCGACTTTCTTCGCATGTTTTCGGTTTTTCTATTTTATTTTTCCAAATAGCTTCGTAAGATTTAGATGATGCGTATTTCAATTCACCTAAAATTTTCTCAATTCCTTTTACACCGGGCTTAATTTTGTTTACTTTTCCTGGCCGTAAACGGATCTCATCCTCCATAAATTTCCGTGCTATATCTACCTCATCCGCGGGAGGCAGAAAGAAGGTTTGAGCCCTCATCATTTCGTGCATCACTGCTAGATAGACATACACGGCAATTATGTCGTAATCGTGAGTGCTCATGCTGTCCTTGCGCAGCCGCTCAATTCTACCGAGCGCGGCGGCGCGTGCCTGCTGGTAGAAAACGGGCAATTCCCTGTATTTCAAATCATCGATTCTTTGATGATAAAGACTCTCTACATTCCCTGCATTCATCGCGTCGTCCCGCTGAACAGGCGTCAGCTTCACCACCAGAGTTTCGCCACCCATGGTGAAGGGGAAGTCGTACTCAAGCGGCGCGAAATTGCCGACGTCTTTACCTTCCAAACCAATCTCTGCTCTTTCCCTCAAGCGCCCTTCTGAAAAGACGATCTCGTGAGTAAAATCAGCACCTTTGGGGAAGGTCTTGCGTACTCCGGACGTTTCCTCTTTGACGAAGGGCTGAGCGTTGGCGCTGTCGGCGACCTTGCCCTGGAGCGTCAAGTTTGATCTGCCCACACCCTCTGCCGAAACTAATGGGGAAACTATTAGAAGTGCGACCGATAGTGCAGGAGTCAGCATAGTTAGCACCTTACGATTAGTCGCCATAGATCAGCTTCTCCTGACTAATCCGTTGGCTCCTGCTTGGCGGTAAAGCCCAGCAGCAGCATGACATAGGTAGCAGATACTTGAAGCATCCCGCCAACATAAACCCGCATTCTTGCGAGACAATCACCACCGTACGGTAAATTAATAACATACGTATCGGAATCTAGGAAATTCCGGGCAAAAAGTGAACACAGCATCGTCACAACAAGAAACCCGAACGCCCAGTAACCGAATCTCGTCGGGCGGGCGGGCTTCTCAGGATCGAAGCAGAGAAACATCAACAGCGCGGGAAGAACCTGGGCCACCGGGGCTATCTGCTCAGTGAGCATCGTTCCCAAAGGGGCGCACATTGCTCCAATAAAATTTCTGGTCAAATCACTAGGTCTAGAATAGACAGTATCAAAATAAACAAGGGAAAATAAAATCATCACAACTGCCTGAAGCGCTAACAACAACATTAGCGTCGGTTTAAGAAAATTTGCAAAATGTGGGTTGACCGTTACTATAACTACCTCTCCCTTCCATCTCCAAGATAGTCTAAGAATAGAAGGCCCAAGTCCGTTGCGTTCAGTCGGCGGCGAGATAACGTTTTACGTCAGATGTTTGGACCTTCTGCCAGAAACGAAGACTCTATCCAGTCCCTGCAAACGGACTTGGCCAAGGCCAAGTCCGGCAAAACAGCACAAGAAAGGGTAGCATGGCGGAGGGGCAGCGGCAGGGCGTCAAGCGGCTTTCCCGTCATAGCTTCCAAAATTTCCCTGTCTGGGACAGGCATAGAATGCCTAGGGTATAGAGGCATCGGAACGCAAGGGAATAACGCGCCGGCCTTCCGGGTATGGACAGCCCGTCGCTCCCGGTCCTGCCCCCATGCGAGGTTGATGCCGTTCCCTAAACCCTCCGCCGTCGGCTTAAGGTGTGCACGAACGTCCGGCGCTTGGCCGGTTCCGGCCGTGGGAGTGCCCCTCCCGGTTCGGGGCGCGGCCAAGGCTCCGGTCACCGGCCGGCTCCGGCCTTCAGAAGCGCTGTCACCACCTCAACCACCTCGGAGTCGTCACGGTAGGCCGCCGCCTGCAGAGGCGTCTCGCCGTCATTGTCCCTTGCCTTCGGATCGGCACCAGCGGCCAGAAGCGCCACGACGGTCCCGGCACTGCCATATCTGGCCGCCAGATGCAGAGCGGTTCTGCCGTCACTGTCCGCTGCGTCCGGATCGGCGCCGGCGGCCAGAAGCGCCGCGACCGTCTCGCTGTTGCCATCGTCGACCGCCAGGTGCAGGGGAGTCCTGCCGTCACTGTCCGCTGCGTCCGGATCGGCACCGGCGGCCAGAAGCGCCGTGACCATCCCGCTGTTGCCATCGTCGACCGCCAGGTGCAGAGGGGTCACGCCGTCACTGTCCGCTGCGTCCGGATCGGCGCCGGCAGCCAGAAGCGCCGCGACCGTCTCGCTGTTGCCATCTTCGACCGCCAGGTACAGAGGAGTCCTGCCGTCACCGGCCACTGCGTCCGGATCGGCGCCGGCGGCCAGAAGCGCCGAGACCATCCCGCTGTTGCCCTTCAGGACCGCCAGGTGCAGGGCAGTCCTGCCGTCACTGGCCGCTACGTCCGGATCGGCACCGGCGGCCAGAAGCACCGCGACCATCCCGCTGTGGCCACGCCCGGCCGCCAGGTGCAGAGGAGTCCTGCCATCACTAGCTGCTGCGTCCAGGTCGGCGCCGGCAGCCAAAAGTGCCCTAACTGCCCCGGCCCTGCCACGCTCGGCCGCCAGGTGCAGAGGGGTGCTGCCGCCACCGGCCGCTGCGTTCGGATCGGCACCGGCGGCCAGCAGCGCCGTGACCGTCTCACTGTTGCCATCTTCGACCGCCAGGTGCAGGGCAGTCCTGCCGTCACCGGCCACTGCCTTCGGATCGGCACCGGCGGCCAAAAGCGCCGCGACCGTCTCGCTGTGGCCATCTTCGACCGCCAGGTGCAGAGGGGTCACGCCGTCACTGTCCGCTGCGTCCGGATCGGCACCGGCAGCCAGAAGCACCGCGACCATCCCGCTGTGGCCACGCCCGGCCGCCAGGTGCAGAGGAGTCCTGCCGTCACTGTCTGCTGCGTCCGGGCCGGCACCGGCGGCCAGAAGCGCCGTGACCATCCCGCTGTGGCCATCTTCGACCGCCAGGTGCAGGGCAGTCCTGCCGTCACCGGCCGCTGCCTTCGGATCGGCACCGGCGGCCAGAAGAACTGCGACCATCCCGCTGTGGCCACGCCCGGCCGCCAGGTGCAGAGGAGTCCTGCCATCACTAGCTGCTGCGTCCAGGTTGGCACCGGCAGCCAGAAGCGCCGCGACCGTCTCGCTGTTGCCATCGTCGGCCGCCAGGTGCAGAGGAGTCCTGCCGTCACTGGCCACTGCCTTCGGATCGGCACCGGCGGCCAGAAGCGCTGTGACCGCTTCGCTGTAGCCAAACCAGGCCGCCCTGTGCAGAGGGGTACTGCCGATACTGCTTGCCGCGTTCGGGTCGGCACCGGCGGCCAGAAGCGCCTCGACCGTCTCGGTACCGCCAGATTCGGCCGCCAAATGCAGAGGGGTGAAGCCGTATACACTGTCCTTTGCCTTCGGGTCGGCACCGGCGGCGAGGCAACGCTCTACGTCAGCCGCTTGGGCCTCCTTCCAGAAAGAATATTCTGTCCAGTCCCTGCAATCGGGCTGCGCCTTGGCCAAGTCCGGCAGGAGGACCGCAAGCAGCCCAAGAAGGGCAGCAGGGCGGAGGGGGAGCGTCCGGTCCGGCAGGGCGGCAAGCGGCTTTCCCGTCATGGCTTCCAAAGGCTCCCTCTACTCTGTCCGGGGCGAGCCTAAACTGTAGCAGCGGCGGCAGCGGAACGCAAGGGAATGGCGCACCGGTCTTTGGAGGTCCATTCGCACCCCGCCTTGCGGCCGGGGGCCGAAGCCCCCACCTCCGGTTTCGGGGATAGCGTGCCGCTCTGGGCCCTGGGAAGCGGACCTTGGTCCGCCGGAGAGGGAGGGTCACAGGATCAAGGGACTTAAAAGACTCTGGGCAAAGCTTCAGAACTGTCACTGGTCGATTCTTACGGCGCTGCCGGTGTTGCTGGTCATTCTGGCGGCGCTGTACTGGGGGTGGGATTGGGCACATGGGAAAGACGCGTCCAACGGCGAGACCCTGCGCAACCTGGCGCTGGCGTGCGGTGCCTCCCTCGCGGCTCTCATCGGCCTACCGCTGGCCATATGGCGGAGTTGCACCGCTCATAAACAGGCAGAGGCTGCTAACAAGCAGGCGGAAACCTCCGAGCGCGGCCTTCGGAACGAGCGCTATCAGAAGGCCGCGGAGATGCTGGGCAGCGGCACGCTGACCACCCGCATGGGCGGTATCTACGCACTGGAGCGGCTGGCTCAAGACCATCCCAAGGACTATCACGCCCAGATCATGAATCTGCTTTGCGCGTTCGCGCGGTACCGGACCGAGCCCGAAGCGGCAAGCGCGGCCGATAAAACCGGCGAGGCAGAGGCTTCGAAACGCTCGGAACAAAAGTGCCCGCCGGATGTCGCGGCGGCGGTAAAGGCGGTGGGGAAATGCCGAAAACGTCTTCGCGATAAAGACACCTTGGAGAAGATCGAGAAAGGCACCTCGGAGAAGTCGGATCGAGAACCCGATTGGACCCTCAATCTCACCCGCGTGAACCTCACTGGCGCGGACCTCACCGGCGCGGACCTCACCGGCGCGGACCTCGAAGACACGATCCTCGTCTGGGTGGACCTCAAAGGCGCGAACCTCAAGGGCGCGATTCTCGTCGGCGTGGACCTCAAAGGCGCGGATCTTGAAGGCGCGGACCTCGAAGGCGTGGACCTCACTGGCGCGGACCTCGAAGGCGCGGACCTCACTGGCGCGATCGGTCTGACGCAGGAGATGCTGCTCAGCGCCCAGCCATCGTCCCCGCCGAAGAGTCTGCCGGATGGCCTGTCCTGGCCGTTCGAGGAAGGCACGGACGGTAAGTGGCGCCCGAAGCCCTAGCGGCCGCAGACGGCCTGGAAGACATCGATAAAGCGGGCGGCCCTTGGGCCGGCAATCCTAGCAATTTCTACAGCGGCTTGAGGGTTTTTACCGGCTTAGGGACACTGCCCAATGCGGTGCGCCCGGCCGGCTTTAGCTCCGGATCGCAAGCTCCCCCGGCCAGTGGCAACAGATGGCAGCGCACCCAAGTGGCATCGGCGGTCTTGAGGTCCTCGAGATGGTAGGCCAGGGCGAGGACCTCGATCCCGGCGTCGCTGATGCCGTCGCAGGCCGGCAGGAAATTGCCGCGCCGGCCGCAGATACGCCGCAAGCCCCCGATGCCGAGGCTGCGCCGGCGCAGTTCCTTGGCTACCGGGCTTTGCGTCGGCTTTGCCAATTCCCGCTGAAAGCCGGGAAAGAGCTCCGGCGCCTCCAGGATGGCGAGAAGGATCTTCCTGCCATCGGGTTCAAGCGGCTTGCAGAGCGCAGTGCAGCACCGTCATGCAGAAAGGCCCTTGCACAGACAAGTGCCTTTCTCCAGGTTCAGGCTTTTCGATACAGACTGCCTTTTGAAAACAGAACGGAGTTTATCTCCACACCATACTCATGATGGATAAAGCCTTGGTGCTCCATTGCCTGACGCACCATGTGGCCGATCATATGCTTGATTCGGCTTCTTGGCCTAATTTGGGCGGGCATGACTTTTGCGCCGAATCTATCAAGCAGCGGCTTCTCGATAGCCACAACAGCGGGCTGGCCGCGATTAGACGCCTTCGCCATCTCGTCCAGATTCTCCGGGTCGTTGACGAAGTCCCACAACTGATGGGCCAGCGGCGTATCTGCGAGATCGGCGAACCAGCCAGGCGGCTGGTACTCCCTAGGCGGCTGGTACTCCGATGCTGTCATTGTCGATTGTTTCCTTAAGTTTCTGTTTATTCTGTTTATATGTGTCTTCCATTTAGTCAATCGGCGGCGCAATTGCAAGAGGGAAAGCGAAACATATTGTCTCCTTGCCTTCGATGGATTGCTTAGAGAGCAGGGGGGCAACCCGCGCACCGCCGGCTTCCAGCCCCGCCGTGCGGCGATCCGGAATGCGCGCTCTTGCGGCCGCTTTGCCGGCCAGGGTAAGCAGATTCCTTAATAGTTGGGCCTGATGGGCAGGCAGTCGGCGGAGGGCCGATGGCGGCGGCAAGGCGGGACGCAGAGGAAAACACAGGCGTGAGCGCGTCCCAGGCGGCCGGGCCCCCGGTTCTCGCCGTGGTCGGTCCCACCGCAAGCGGCAAAAGCGCTTTGGCCCTGCAGCTGGCGGAGGCGCTGAAGGGCCGGATCGTCAACGCCGATGCCCTGCAGATCTATCGCGAACTGCCGCTCCTGACCGCGCAGCCCGACGCCGGGAGCAAGGCGCGGGCGCCGCATCGCCTCTACGGGATACGCGCCGCCGAAGACCCCGCCTCTGCCGGCCTCTGGTGTACTCTGGCGGCGGCCGAGATCGCTGCCGCCCGTAGCGCCGGCCAGCGGCCGATCCTGACCGGCGGCAGCGGCCTCTACCTCAAGGCCCTGAGCCGGGGCCTGGCCCCGGTTCCGCCGCTCCCGCCCGCCGTCCGCGAGGAGACCGATGCGCTGCTGGCCCGCGAGGGACCGGAGGCCCTGCACGCCCGCCTGGCGCTGGAAGATCCGGAGACGGCGCAGCGCATCGGTCCCGGCGACCGGCAGCGGATCGCCCGCGCCTGGTCGGTGCTGCGGGCGACCGGCCGCCCTCTCGCCGCCTGGCAGCGGCAAGGCAGCCCCGGGATGCCGCTGCGCTGGCTGCTGCTGCTGCCGGACCGCGAGTGGCTGCGCGCGCAGGTGGCCCGGCGCTTCGAGATCATGCTGGAGGCCGGCGCACTGGAGGAGGTGCGCGCACTGGCGGCCCGCAGCCCGGACCCTGCCTTGCCGGCCTTGAAGGCCGTCGGCTATCGCCAACTGACGGCGGTCCTGGCCGGAGATCTGAGCCTCGGCCAAGCCAAGCAACAGGCCATCGCCGCCACGCGGCGCTATGTCAAGCGCCAGACCACCTGGCTCCGCCATCAGGTCATCGCCGCCGAGCGGGACGTGGCCCTCTGGCATACGCACTATTCATACGATTTGGGCGGCAAAATCGTCGCATATTTGCAGGAAATCCCTTGAAAAACCCCTTGAAACAGCGCTGCGCATTGCCAGCTTGCGCGCCGGGGATATAGTTAGGAACTGGAACGCGGGGGACCGGAACGCGGGGGACCGGAACGCGGGGGACCGGAACGCGGGGACTCGCGCGGCCTTCGCAGCTGTGGTAGCTTTGCCGGCTCCGGCACAGGATGCACAGCTGCAGCCGCGCCCATGAGGAGAGGATGCCCAGGGCATGACGGGTGAGGAAATGACGGGTGAGGAAATGACGGGTGAGGAAATGACGGGTGAGGAAATGACGGACGGGCAGATGACCGGCGCGCAGATGATTATCCGCGCCCTGGCGGACCAGGGGATCGACCGGGTTTTCGGCTACCCCGGCGGCGCCGTCCTGCCGATCTACGATGCGCTCTTTCAGCAGAACAATCTGCGCCACATCCTCGTCCGGCACGAACAGGCCGCGGTTCATGCGGCCGAGGGCTATGCCCGCTCCACCGGTAAGATCGGCGTGGTGCTGGTAACCTCCGGCCCCGGCGCCACCAATGCCGTCACCGGCCTGACCGATGCCTTGATGGACTCGGTTCCGCTGCTCTGCATCACCGGCCAGGTGCCCACCCATCTGATCGGCAACGACGCCTTCCAGGAGGCGGACACAACCGGCATCACCCGCCCCTGCACCAAGCACAACTATCTGGTCAAGACGATCGGCGACCTGCCGCGCATCCTGCATGAGGCGGTCTATGTCGCCACCCACGGCCGGCCCGGCCCGGTGGTCGTGGACCTGCCGAAGGACGTGCAGCAAACCGCCGGGCGTTACCTGGATCCGGCGGCCATCGTGCACCGCAGCTATCGCCCCAGGACCGCGCCACAGCCCGAAGCCATCGCCGAGGCGGTGACGCTGCTGAGCCGGGCCAAGCGGCCGGTCGTCTATGCCGGCGGCGGCGTCGTCAACTCCGGCAACGAAGCCTCCAGACTGCTGTACAAGCTGGTGAAGCTGACCGGCGCGCCGATCACCAACACGCTGATGGGCCTGGGCACCTATCCGGCCGGCGAGCCGGAGTTCCTGGGTATGCTGGGCATGCACGGCACCTACGAGGCCAACCTGGCCATGTACAATTGCGACGTCATGCTTTGCGTCGGCGCCCGTTTCGACGACCGGGTGACCGGCCGGCTGGACGCCTTCAGTCCGAACTCCAAAAAGATCCACATCGACATCGACGCCTCCTCCATCAACAAGAACGTGGTGGTGGACCTGCCGATCGTGGCCGACGCCGCCGCCGCCCTGGAGGCCCTCGCCGCGGGCTGGAGCCAGGGCGGGCACAGCCTCGACCCAGAGGCGCTGGCCGCCTGGTGGAAGACCATCGAGGGCTGGCGGGCGCGCCGCTGCCTGCACTACCGCCAGGAGGAGGACGGCGCGATCAAACCGCAGCACGCCATCCGCCGCCTTCACCAACTGACCAAGGACCGCGACTGCTACATCGCCACCGAGGTCGGCCAGCATCAGATGTGGGCGGCCCAGCTCATCGGCTTCGAAAAGCCCAGGCGCTGGATGACCTCCGGCGGGCTGGGCACCATGGGCTACGGCCTGCCGGCCGCCATGGGCGTGCAGGTGGCCCACCCGGACAGCCTGGTGATCGACGTGGCCGGCGAGGCTTCGATTCTGATGAACATCCAGGAGCTCTCGACCCTCGTTCAATACGCCCTGCCGGTGAAGATCTTCATCGTCAACAACCGGTGGATGGGCATGGTGCGCCAATGGCAGGAACTGCTGCACGGCGGCCGCTATTCCGAGAGCTACAGCGAATCCCTGCCGGACTTCGTGAAGCTGGCGGAGGCCTTCGGCGCGGTCGGCATCGCCTGCAGCGACCCGGCCGAACTGGACGACAAGATCCTGGCGATGATCGAGACGCCGCGGCCGGTGGTCTTCGACTGCCGCGTCAACCCAAACGAGAACTGCTTCCCGATGATCCCCTCGGGCGCCGCCCATTACGAGATGCTGCTAGGCCCGGAGGACGAGGCCACCCACAGGATCTCCGGCGAAGGCCTGGCGCTGGTGTAGACCGGTTTTCCCCCGCTGCCGGCGCCGGCCCGCTTCCCCTCCCGGTCACCCAATGCAAGGAGGAGATGGAAAATGAGAAGAACGGTATGCGCATGTACAGTGCTAATCACAGCAGCACTGGGGGGATGCTCAACCCCCGAATATGTAAACACTCGCTCTGTATGCAAGGCAGAATGGTTCGAGAAAATCCCGCCCCGGTACGAAAAACGAGAGTCTGTGGTATACAAGGAGCGTGAGATACACAGAGGAGAGATATGTACAACGGAGCGATACTTTGACCGAGTAGCGAAGCTTTACAAGGTCAAAAGATCGTGTAAACCAAACATTGAAGTCGTGAGAGAGCCGCACAAAATCTTCTTCGATTTCGATACAAAAAAGACAGAGCGGGATGTGCAGATTCGTGCGTGCACAATTAAAGCCTGTCAAGAGAGCCATGGAAACGCAAGATGCGAACCTCCATCATAAAAAATCATCTTGCACTAAATACAGAAATGTGCTATGCTACAAGTGTCTCTCTCAGAGTGACACTTACCTGTGCGGTCCCAACTTTCCTATATTATCTTGACAAGATAGGGGTTTTTTCACACGATAAACTTGAGAGTCTTGCCGGGGGCAACGGCTCCGGCCCGCTCCCCCTCCCGGCCACCCGATAGGATACTGGCGCCGGAAAGTCCAATCGAGACAAGAACGAGACAAGCAAAAGAGACAGACCATGGCGATCGCGCAGGCCGCGCCCGAGCGGCGAATCTTTGCCGTGCTGGTGGACAACGAGCCCGGCGTGCTCGCCCGGGTCATCGGCCTCTTCTCCGGGCGCGGCTACAACATCGAAAGCTTGACCGTGACCGAGGTGGACCCGGCCGCCCGTCTCTCGCGCATCACCGTCATCTCGCGCGGCACGCCGCAGGTGCTGAACCAGATCCACGCCCAGCTCGACCGCCTGGTGCCGGTCCACCGCGTCTCCGACCTGACCGGCGAATATGCCGGCGCCTACGTCGATCGCGAGACCGCATTGATCAAGGTCGCCGGCAACGGCGAGAAGCGTGTCGAGGCCTTACGTCTGGCCGACATCTTCAAGGCTGAGGTGGTAGACGCCGGCCACGATCACTTTGTCTTCCAGGCCACCCACCGCCCCGACAAGCTGGAGCGCTTCATCGACCTCATGCGCCCCTTGGGCCTGATCGACGTCTGCCGCACCGGCGTGATCGCCATCTCCCGCGGCGCCCGCGGCATGTAAGGCAGGGAGCCATCCTGATGGGGGCTTCCCTTCCGGCACATCCTTACGAGGCGCCAACCGGCCGGGGGCTTGACAGCCGCGCCCCGGCCCCCTAGGTTCCGCGCCTCGGCGCAACCTGGGGGCCCTTTCCTTTCCGGGCACCCTGAGCCGCCCGGTCCGGATGGCGGAGTAGCTCAGCCGGTTAGAGCAGCGGAATCATAATCCGCGTGTCGGGGGTTCAAGTCCCTCCTCCGCTACCAATCCTCCCGATGGGCTTTGCCCACCCCCGCCGTCTTCCACCCGAACCGCCAGTCGGCCGGCCGCCGGGCTTCCGAAGGGGGGGTGGCGGGGTGATTTTGGCCGGATCGGCAACTTTTTATTGCATCGCCAGGGAACTCACCCTACATATCTGGTTAACAAGACCCGCCACGCCTCGGACGAAACTAGCACGCCCCGGAGGGGCCTAGGTTTCGCACTGCGCACCCCGGCGGGTTATTTGTTTTTGGGCACCGGTTTCGCGGCATGGAGGCGCCGCATGAGCTTTGCAAAACCCGCTGTCTCTATCCCGGACCGAATTAAGCGGCTGAAATGCCGGGGCATGGGCTTCCCCGGCGGCTGGCGAACAAGTCTGGCTCGGAGGTGTGAGTATGCGAAATAAAAATTCGGCGGCACTGAAGCAGGTGGCAGGGTGAGCAGACCTTGGCTCGATGGCAACAATAATTTGTTTGCTGTGCGCAAGCTTGCGCACATCGCCCGCCTCAAAGCGCGCATTGGTTGGCAGAACCTGCGTACAGAAGAATTCGTCGAAGAAGGTCCTTTCTGTGTGACCGGAACTGACTTCCAAAACGGTTCGGTAAACTGGAGTACCTGCTATCGCGTTTCACCCGAGCGATATGAAATCGATAGGAATATACACCTTCAGGAAGGCGACCTTCTCATCACTAAAGATGGGACGATTGGGAAGGTTGCAGTCGTTCGCAACATGCCCGGGCCAGCGACACTAAATAGTGGTGTCTTCCTGCTCCGCTCTTTAGGGGAAGGCCTGGACACCACATTTATGAAATGGATTGTGCAATCAAAGGTCTTCGATGATTTTGTGGCCTATAACTCGACAGGATCGACGATAAATCATCTTTATCAGAATGTTTTCGAGCAGTTCCGCTTCCCTTATCCGGACCGCACCACCCAGAAAACCATCGCCGGCTTCCTCGACCGCGAGACCGCCCGCATCGACCGGCTGATCGAGACCAAGCAGCGCCTGGTGGGGGTCTTAAAGGAACGCGAGCTTGCGCATATCGCCTACAAGTTTTCGCAACTCGATGCACGCACTTGGCGCGTGCGCCATCTGGGCAAGCTCAAGAATGGTGCAGGATTCCCCGTCGAGCTTCAGGGCGACCCCTCTCAAAACATCGCTTTTTTCAAGGTGAAGCACCTCAAGGTGCACGGCCTCGATGCCGCCATCGCACAAGCGGACGACACCGTTTCGGAGGAAACGGCACATTCATTGCGAGCGACGGTCTTCCCGAAGGGCACTATCGTTTTTGCCAAGATCGGCGCGGCGCTTCTTTTGGGAAGGTTCTCCATGCTTGGCCGCACCGCCTGTATCGACAACAACATGGCGGCTTTTATTCCCAACGAGAAGCTGATCGAGCCGAATTTTGCTCTGCTTGGCTTGTCGCAAGCGGACATGACCACGATGGTTCAACCGGGAGCCGTTCCATCTCTCAGCACCGAGGCTTTCTACAGTTTCGGGATACCGCTTCCTTCTAAGGAGACACAGCGCAACTTTGTCGATGCGTTTCGTTCGTGGCGCTCGACGACCCTGCGGATTATCGACAAGACAGAGCGGTCCATCGCCCTGCTCCGCGAGCGCCGCACGGCTCTCATCACCGCCGCCGTCACCGGACAGATGGATGTTGCGGCTTGGGACAAGCAGGAACGGACCGGCCGCCGCCTCGATGAGGCCGCGGGGAAGATGCAGGCATGACCGGCGCCCAGATACCGAATAACCGGATACGGCAACCGGCGGCCCGGCGCGGCCCCGGGCCTCCATCCGGGTCCTGCCGCCGGCGCTTGCTCCTTTCCCGCCAACGGCCAGTTCTCCCGGACACATCGGCATCCTGAGCGCCGGCAGCCGCTCACCGCCATCTCTAGCATTGTCCTTGACTTCGGGATCGACATGTCGACCTTTGGAGAAAGGGAGGAATCGACCATGTCCGATACGCACAAAACCCCGCGCAAGATCGTCGGCTTTTCCATGTCACCGGCTCTTGCCGTCGAGGTGAAAAAGGAAGCTGTAGCGCGCGGTATCTCACTTCGCAAGCTCTTCGAAGAAATGTGGACCCTCTACAGCGAGCGGACAAAGGCGAAGAAAAGCTGAATGCCCGTCAATCTCGACAAACCCCAGAACTGGAAAACCGATATCGCCGCTTCGGTCGATATGTATAATCAATGGTTCATGAATTTCGCACCCAAAGCCTTCCGGGATACTAGGATCCAAGCGACCAAAGATGTTGAATCCGCCTTGGCGAACACCGCCAAGCTGACAGCCATCACTCCTGACATTCTGCGTAAATGGCCGGGCGTCTTGCCGACCCTACGCATGT
>JACOMY010000035.1 GCA_014324045.1 Rhodospirillales bacterium
TGCCGGAGATACGGCTACCGTCGCCAAAATTTTTCTTGAAAGTACCGTCCTCCCTGACATAGACGGGGTCGAGCAGGATACTGTCCTCCCCTGTTACACGGTTAGCCCCGGGAGGTGTGATTACGACGGTGAGCAGCCTGTGCGCGTTGAGGTTGACCCCAGTGCCGGCTCTGAAGAAGTCCATGAACGCCGTTACTCTCGCAGAGGTGTAGTCTGCTCCTACAACCTTGGCGTTCGTCGCGTCGTATCTGCCGACATTGCTCAGCGTTCCTGACGTCTGTCTGCCGTCCTGGGCTTGCGCTTGCTCCGCCAGACCTCCGGCCAGCAGCATGGCAGCCGAAAGCGCCACGCAAAAATTGGAAACACGTCTCATCTTAACCTCATCTCCTCTTTTCAGGGCCTACTTCAGGTTCGCTTTGTATGCGCACCGCCCCGGCAATCCGCCCTGTCAGACACCGGTCCGTGCACAGCATATATACCACATACAAACCCCACACCCAGCCGTCAAGAAGCAATCCATAAACTTCACGGAATTGTTACCCTTCGCCGGCCTGCGAAAAACCCTTATGGCCGCGCCACGCCGGACCCAGAAAGCCGGCGCTCACGGCAGCAGCCCTTGCGCCGCGTCCTTGCGGCAAGCGGCGATCTAATGCAGTCTCCACCTTTCGTACGCCAGCGATCCGGTTTCGACTTTCCGGCGCGGGCGCCAGGCCAAGGCCGCCGCGCAAGCAATAGATGCAAAGTGACCCTGCGCCCAGTACCCCCGCCCAAGCTTGGAAAGGCTTGAAATGAGGCCATGGCGGTGCCGGGCGCTCAGCGGCGCCGCAACGGCGGCAGATCTTCCTCCAGAATGGCCATGGTGAAGCTGTAAGAGATTTCGCCGTCCTCGGCGTCCTGAAACAGAACCCCGATGAACTCTTCGTCCATCAAGACTTCGGCCGAACCGTCTTTGGACCGGAAGACCACGTTCAGAAGATCGTTGCGGAAGAGACGCCGAAGGTAGGTCTCAACCCGCATGGCGTCCTGCTGCTTCATCCCCATCGCCTATCCTCCGTCCCAAGCACCGGCGTCCCGAACGGGGGCTCGCCGCCGCGGCACCCGAAGACCCCGGATGTAGCCGCTGATACCGCCGCCTGCAACGCCTTCATCCAAGGGGCTTCATCCCAGGGGCTTCATCCCAGGGGCTTCATCCCGGGGCACAGATCTTAAATCCGCGCCGGTCGGAACGCAGAGGCCCTGCCGGGATGCGGCGCCAGGCTTCGGGCGATCCCAGGCTTCGGGCAGCCCCAGGTTTCGGGCAGCCCCAGGTTTCGGGCAGCCCCAGGTTTCGGGCAGCCCCAGGGGGGGCTCAACCGTCTTGCCGCTCATCTTACCTCTTCTGCGGCTTCGGCGGCATCGGGCCCTCCGCCGGAGGATCGGCGATCAAACGGCCGCCGGCCAGATCGACGACCGGGACGGCGGCCCGGGTGAAGGGCAACAGAAGATCCCCGCCGCCGGGTCTGCGCACGGTCAGCAGATCGCCGGCACCATGGCTGCCGACCGCTGCGACCTTGCCCAGCGGCGTTCCGCAGCGGTCTTCGACCGCCAGCCCGATCAGATCGGCGTAGTAGAACTCCTCAGCCTCCGGCGGCGGCAAGTCTTCGCGGCGCAAGAAGAGTTCGGTACCCTTAAGGGCCAAGGCGGCGTCGCGATCGCGTACGCCGTCCAGACATGCGATCAGCAGACCGCGGGTCTTGCCGACCAGTGTCAAGGAAAAGCGCGTATCGCCGCGGCGGTCCCGAAGCGGTCCGTAGGCCGTGAGGTCCGCCGCCGTCCCGGCAAAGGACCGCACCGTCACATGACCGCGCAGGCCGTGAGCGCCGACGATGACGCCCATCTGGAGCAAGCGCCGATCGCCGGGCATCGGCCGCCGGGGCGGAACCGCTCTAGACCTGGGCTTCTGCGGTCAGATCCTTGGGGGCCGGATCCTTGGGGGACAGCGCCTCGGGGGCCGGCGCCTCTCTGGCGGCCACGGCGGCAGCAACGGCCTCGGCGGCGGCCTTGGCCTTATCCTCACGCTTCTTCAGGCGCTCCAGGGCCCTGGCCTTGGGCTGCGGCTTCCTGGTCTGCTTTGGGCGGGCCGGCGGGGCGATGGCGCCGGCGGCGGCCAGCATGCGGGCAACGCGGTCGCTGGGCTTGGCGCCCTTGCCGATCCAGGCTTGCGCCTTCTCCAGGTCGAGAACCACGCGGTCCCGGCGGTCCTGCGGCAGCATGGGGTTGTAGCTGCCGATGCGCTCGATGAAGCGGCCGTCGCGCGGGCTGCGGGAATCGGCCACGACGATGCGGTAAAAGGGGCGCTTCTTGGCACCGCCGCGGGCCAAACGGATACGAAGGGACATTCCCGGGTACTCCTTACCTAAAACCTGGACCTAAAACCTGGACCTAAAACCTGGATCTAACCTGGTGCTTGTTTCTCAATTCAGTTACTTCCGGGCAATTACTTCCGGGCAATTACTTCCGGCTGGGGGGACCGCCGCCGGGTCCGAAGGGGCCGCCACCGAAACCGCCGGGCAGAGCAGCCCCGCCGCCGACGGTGCCCTTCCCCATCAGCCCCTCGATGCCGTTGCCCAGAAAGCCCTTCTTGCCCATCTTTTTCATCTGCTTGATCACGCGGCCGGCTTCCTGGTGCTGCTTCAGAAGCTTGTTCACGTCGTTGACGGCCAGGCCGCAGCCCTTGGCAATGCGCTGCTTGCGGCTGGCCTTGACGATCTCGGGATGCAAGCGCTCCTTCGGGGTCATGGAGGAAATGATCGCCAGTTGCCGCCCGATCGCGGCATCGTCGACCTTGGTGTTCTGCATCCGGGACTTGATCTTGCCCAGACCCGGCAGCATGCCCATCATGGACGAGAGCCCGCCCATCTTTTGCAACTGCCGCAGTTGGCCGGCCAAGTCGTTAAGGTCGAACCTGCCCTTCTGCAGCTTGGCGGCCAGCTTCTCCGCCTCGGCCTGCTCGATGGTCTCAGCGGCACGCTCGACCAGCGAGACCACGTCGCCCATACCCAGGATCCGGCCGGCGATACGGTCGGGATGGAAGCCCTCGAGCCGGTCCATCTTTTCACCGACGCCGATCAACTTGATCGGACAGCCGGTGACTGCACGCAGGGACAAGGCCGCACCGCCGCGGGCATCGCCGTCCACCCGGGTCAGCACAATACCGGTGAGCCCGACCTTGTCCTTGAAGGCGGCTGCCACCGTTACCGCATCCTGACCGGTCATGGCGTCGGCAACCAGCAGGCTCTCGTGCGGATCGGCGGCGTCGCGCACCGCCGCGGCCTCGGCCATCGATTCCCCGTCGATGGCCAGGCGTCCGGCGGTGTCCAGCAGCAGAACGTCGAAGCCTTCCCTGGCCGCCGCGGTCCTGGCGCGCCTGGCGATCGCCACCGGATCCTGGCCCTCGACGATCGGCAGGGTCGCCACCTGCACCTCTTCTCCCAAGACCGCCAGCTGGCGCTGTGCGGCCGGGCGGCGGGTGTCGAGCGACGCCATCAGGACCTTCTTGCGTTCCTTGTCGCGCAGCAACCTGGCGATCTTGGCGCAGCTGGTAGTCTTGCCGGAGCCCTGCAGGCCGACCAGCATAACCGCCACCGGCGCCGCCGCGTTTAAGTCGATGCCGACCGAGGTGCTGCCAAGCGTCTCGACCAGGCAGTCGTTGACGATCTTTACCACCTGCTGGCCCGGCGTGACCGAGCGCAGGACTTCCTGACCGACGGCGCGCTCGCGCACCGCAGCAACGAAGTCCTTTACCACCGGCAAGGCCACATCGGCCTCCAGCAGGGCGATGCGTACCTCGCGCAGAGCAGCCGTCACCTCCGCTTCGGTCAGTGCACCGCGGCGGGTGAGCTTGCCGAAGATCCCGCCCAAGCGCTCTTGCAAACTTTGAAACATCGCCACCCTCTTCGCTTACCGCTCAAGCAGATATGCGCCCCAGCGAGAAGCCTCGCGGCGGGCCGTGGCTACGGACATAGCTCCCCGGAAAGATCCGGGTAAATCCCACCGGGGAACCCCCCGAACAGGCCAAAGGTACTAGGCTTGAGCCGCCTTGATAATCGCCGCCGCCGGACGCGTCAAGCCGCCATATCCCCGGTCAGCCGGCCGAAGGACGCAGGCAAGAGCCCCTCTTCGCGCAAATCGTCAGCCAGGCAATCGCCGCCGTCCAGGATCGACAGCTGCCCGGTGACCGACTTGGCCGCCAGGAGGAAGCGCCGGGTCGCGCAGAGTTCCGACAGGCCCGCCGGGCGCCGCAGCGGCAGCCGCCGACAGCGGGCCGCGAAGGCTGCCGCGCTTTGACCTTCGGGGGCAGAACCGGCCCCGGCCCGATGGCGTTTACCCGAATGCACAGCGCCAA
This sequence comes from Rhodospirillales bacterium, assembly GCA_014324045.1. Classification (GTDB taxonomy): domain Bacteria; phylum Pseudomonadota; class Alphaproteobacteria; order Kiloniellales; family JACOMY01; genus JACOMY01. Next base: position 4,385 of record JACOMY010000035.1, read on the forward strand.
GGCCCGGGCCAGGCTCTGCGTCCCAGGCTCTGCGTCAAGGCCCAAAGCCCCCCTTGCCGACGGTATAGCTCAAGCGGCGCCAAGCCCCGGAGGGCGGTAAGCCCCGCCCGCATCCGCCGATCCGGCAGAACGCCTGGATGGCGCCGTTACGCGCGGCAGATCGCCGAGGGGGGTGGAAACAGGGCACGATAGCGGCTATCTGCTAAGGGCTTGGCTGCCGGCTCTTGCGTTTGCAAGGGCCGGGACGGGTGTTCGGCATCGAAGCGCTGCCGGGCTGCGCCCGCTGCCTCGGAGGCTGCCTCGAAGAAGGACTTCTGGACGATGGCGCAAGCCGCACCCCTGCCCTTTCGCAAGATGCACGGGCTGGGCAACGATTTTGTGGTGATCGATGCGCGCGCCGGCGCCCCGGCCATAACGGCTGCTGCGGCGCAGCGCATTGCCGATCGCCGGCGCGGCGTCGGCTTCGACCAATTGATCCTGATCGAGCCGCCGCGCGATCCGGCCGCCGCCGCCTTCGTGCGCTTTCTGAACGCCGACGGCAGCGAGGCCGGGGCCTGCGGCAACGGCAGCCGCTGCATCGGCTGGCTCCTGGCCGAGGAGTTGGGCCGGGAGCGGCTGGCGATCGAAACCCTGAACGGCCTTCTGGACTGCCGCCGCGAGGCCGATGGACGCATGACCGTCGACCTGGGTCCGGTCAAGACCGGGTGGCGGGAGATTCCGCTGTCGCAGGATATGGACAGCCTGCATCTGCCGCTTGAGTTCGAGACCTTGCCGCAGCCGGCAGCGCTGTCGCTGGGCAATCCCCACGCCACCTTCTTCGTCGACGACGCCGAGGCCATGGACCTTGAGCGGATCGGTCCAATCCTGGACCGCCACAGATTCTTCCCCGAACGCGCCAACATCGCGGTGGCTTCGCTTAGCGAAGAGGATTGCCTGCGCGTGCGCGTCTGGGAGCGCGGCGCCGGCATGACACCGGCCTGCGGCACCGGCGCCTCGGCCGCAGCGGTGAATGCGGCCCGGCGCGGACTGACCGGCCGGCGGGTTGCGGTCGTACTGGACGGCGGCATGCTGACGGTCCAATGGCGCGCCGACAATCGCGTCGAGATGACCGGCCCCATCGCCACGGCCTTTCAGGGCCTGCTGCCGCCGGAGTTCCTCTGCTGATGGCGGAACCGCGAATTCTGACCTTCGGCTGCCGCCTCAACGCCTATGAATCCGAGGTCATCCGCGGCCACCTGGAGACGGCCGGGGCGGGGGACGTGATCGTGGTGAACTCCTGCGCCGTTACCGCCGAGGCAGAACGTCAGGTGCGCCAGGCCATCCGCAAGGCCCATCGCGAGACGCCGGAGGCCAAGATCGTGGTCACCGGCTGCGCCGCCCAGATCGATCCCGCAGCCTATGCGGCCTTGCCCGGCGTCGCGCGCGTGGTGGGCAATGCCGGGAAGCTGCGCGCAGAAAGCTGGCATATAGAAAGCTGGCATACTGGCCCGCACCCCGAGGTAGAGATCGACGACATCATGGCGCTGCGCGAGGCGGCAAGCCATCTGCGCGGCGCCTTTGCCGGGCGCGCGCGGGCCTTCGTACAGATTCAGCAGGGTTGCGATCACCGTTGCACCTTTTGCGTCATTCCCTACGGGCGCGGCAACAACCGCTCAGTCCCGCCCGCTGCCATCGCCGAGGAAGTCCGCGGCCTGGCCGCCGCCGGCGTGCGCGAGGTCGTCCTGACCGGGGTGGATATTACCGGCTATGGCAGCGACCTGCCGGGCCGGCCCAGCCTCGGCCAACTCTGCCGCCGGCTCTTGAACCTGGTGCCGGAGCTTCGGCGTCTGCGCCTCTCCTCGCTGGATCCGGTAGAGATGGACGACGCGCTTTTCGCGCTCCTGGCCTCCGACAGGCGGCTGATGCCGCATCTTCACCTGTCGGTTCAGGCCGGCTCCGACCTGATCCTCAAGCGCATGAAGCGGCGCCATCTGAAGGCCGACGTTCTGGCCGCCGTCGCCCGTGCCAAGGCGGCGCGCCCGGAAACGGTGTTCGGTGCCGACTTGATCGCCGGCTTTCCGACCGAAAGCGAGGCCGCTTTCGAAGAGACGCTGGAACTGGTGGAGGCCGCCGACCTCACTTACCTGCATGTCTTTCCCTATTCCGAGCGTGCCGGAACGCCGGCCGTTCGCATGCCGCAGGTGCCCAAGCCCTTGCGCAAGGAACGGGCGGGCCGGCTGCGCGCCCTGGGCCAGGAACGCCTGAAGGCGCATCTGCTGGGTCAGGTCGGGCGGCAGGCACAGGTCCTGGTCGAGAAGACCGGGCTGGGCCGCACCGATAACTTCTCGGCAGTCGCCCTGCCGGCCGAAGCGGCGGTCGGCAGCGTTATCGACATCCGCCTGGCCGCGGCCCGCCCGCCGGTGCTGGAAGGCGTTCCCTTATGAGTTGGTTCAAGCGTCTCAAGCAAGGGCTCTCCAAGACCTCCGGCCGTCTTACGCAGTCGATCAACGGCGCGCTGACCCGGCGCAAGCTGGACGATGAGGCCCTGGAAGGACTGGAAGACGCGCTGATCGCCGCCGACCTTGGCGTCGCGGTGGCCGGCCAGTTGATCCAGCGCCTGGCCAAGGACCGCTTCGCCAAGCAGGTGACGGACGGGGAAGTCCGCAGCGCCTTAGCCGAACACATGGCCGAGATCCTGGAACCCGTGGCCGAACCGCTGGCGATCGACCCGGCCCGCAAACCGCATGTGGTCCTGGTAGTCGGCGTGAACGGCAGCGGCAAGACCACGACGATCGGCAAGCTGGGGCAGCACTACAGCCGGGAAGGCCTGAAACTCCGGCTGGCCGCAGGCGATACCTTCCGCGCCGCAGCCATCGAACAATTGCAGATTTGGGGAAAACGCTGCGGGGCACCGGTGGTGGCGAGGGAGAACGGCGCCGACGCCGCCGGCCTCGCCTTCGATGCCCTGGCGCAGGCCAAGGCGGCCGGTGACGACTTGCTCTTGATCGATACCGCCGGCCGCTTGCACAATAAGACGGAACTGATGGACGAATTGGCAAAAATACAACGTGTCCTCAAGAAACAAGACCCCAATGCGCCACACGATATCTTGCTCGTATTGGACGCAACCACCGGCCAGAACGCGATCTCGCAGGTTCAAACCTTCAAGGATCTGCTGTCCGTCACCGGACTGGCGGTCACAAAATTGGACGGTTCCGCCAAAGGAGGCATCCTGATCGCACTTGCGGAGCGCTTCGGCCTTCCCGTTCACGCCATCGGCGTCGGTGAGGGGGCGGAAGACTTGAGGCCTTTCGACGCCAAGAGTTTTTCGCGCTCGCTGATGGATCTGGACACGGCATCTTACTAAATCTCCATCTCACCAGATCCCCCTGGCCGCCCCCCATTCGCAAGCGAAATCCCGCAAGCGAAGTCCCGCAAGCGAAGAAGGGGCCGAATCCTAGCCGGTGCCGGCATGCGCTGCTTTGCCCGGCTTTACATGCGAGGCGATTGGGTTCATAATGGGGAGTCTTTAATTATTGCGGCGCTTCCCGCCATGCCGGAGGGAAGCGGCCCTTAGCGAACCCGAACACCGACCGTCGATGACACTGCCAAAAGAACTGATCCAACGTTTCGTGCGCGATAGCTTTTTCCACGAGGGCCTGGCACTCTTCGAAAAGGGGCAGGTGCTAAGCGCAGAATGCATCGCCGGCAGCAAGGTCAACGCCATCGTGTCGGAAGGCGGCAAGAAAACCTACCGGCAGACCGTCTCGCTGTTTTTTGCCAAGAGCGGAGGCCTCAACTCCATACAAGGGCTGTGCACCTGTACGGTCGGCTATAACTGCAAACATGTGGCCGCGGCGCTCTTGGCAACGGCCGAGGATATCGAATCTCCGGAACCCCCGCAGGCGGCGGTCTCCAACGGCCAAGCGGGGCTTGCACCGAAGGATGCGGCCACACCGGCGCTGCACGGCTGGCTGGACCGCCTTAAGTGCACAGACAGAGCTCTGACCGAAAATACGGAAGTCGAAATACCCGATCGAATAAAGGAACGTATTTTCTACGTCATCGGCCAAGACAAGCGTCGACGCATTACCGTTACACCGATCAAGGGCGGCCTGAAGCGTGCCGGCGAGATCGGCGCCGGTGCCAGGCCCTACAACTTCGGCAACCTGGACTTCCACGATCCGCCCCAGTTCGTGCAGCCGGCTGACCTGCGCATCTTTCGCATGCTGCAAGCCTATGGGCTGGGTACCCGCAATCCCGGCTATCGGAGCCAGGACGAGGACGCCGAAGATCTGCAAATTCTGCTGACCAAGGCGGTCTCGACCGGCCGCGCGCGTTGGCGCGAAATGCAGGGGCCGGCCATGCACGAAGGCGGCAGCCGCAAGGGCTCGCTGCAGTGGAGCGAGCAGGACGACGGCTCGCAGCAGCTGGTCGTGCACGACAGCACGGGATTGCAGTTGCAGGTCCTGCCGACTGCGCCGCCTAGCTATTTCCACGTCGAAACCGGAGCCTTCGGCCGATTGAACCTGGATCTGCCGCCGCGCCTTTCCTCTGCCCTGCTGCTGGCACCCGCCGTTCCGGCGGAGGCGGCATACGAGGTCGCGGAGGCACTCAAGACCTTGAAGTCCGGCGCAGCCCCCCTGCCCAGCACTTTGCATGTGGAAGAGCGTAAAGGGCGCGCACCTACGCCTGTGTTGACACTCTTCACACTGCCGGCACGCCAACAGCGCTCTCCCTACCACGACCACGGTGCCCAGGCGGTGCATGTCCCCGCGATCCGCATTTCCTTCGATTACGAAGGGCATGAGGCAGCGGCCTTCCCGCCTGAGGATCCGCAGTTCGTCGAGGCCGGCAAGCTGATCAGGCTGAAACGTAACCTACCGGCCGAGAAAAAGCTTCTGGCGCGCCTCGACGACTGCGGCGCCAAGCCTCTGGATGCCTACCGTTACCTGAAGTTCGGCGACAGCGCCCGCGACGGCGACCGTGCATTTCCCGATTCCGACCGCTTCGAGGACTGGGTCTTCGGCGAGAACCGCGAAGAGGCGCGCTCGCAAGGCCTAAGCTTCACCGCGGAAAAGTTGCCGCTGTTGAAGGACGAGGGCTGGCGGGTAGAGATCGCCGGCGACTGGCCCTACAGAATCTACGACGGACCGCTGACGGTCATTGCCGGAATTGAACAAGGATCGGGCGTCGACTGGTTCTCCTTCACCGCCAGCGCCGAAGCAGAGGGGCAAAAGCTGGACCTGTTGCCGATCGTGCTGTCGGTGCTCGAAATCCTGCCGCTGGAGGAGGGTGGGCTGCCGGAAGACTTCGACCTGGAAGAGTTCCTGGACGAGTTGGTACTCTACCCGGATCTGCCGGACGGCGGTTTGCTGCGCCTGGAGGGCGAGACCCTCATCCCGATCGTGACCGCCTTCGTGGGCATCTACGGCCTGGGCGGCGAATTTCACCGGGCCGAGGCTGGCAAGGTTGCCGGCGTCGCCGACTCGCTGGCTGCCTCGGGCCTCGACTTCAAGGGTGCGGAGCAGCTGAAGGAACTGGGCGGCAAGCTGCGCGGTCTGACCGACATCGAAGCGCTCAAGGCCCCGAAGGAACTGAAGGGGCAATTGCGGCCCTATCAGGCGGCCGGATTCAGTTGGCTGGCGGCACTGTCGAAGACCGGGTTCGGCGGCTGCCTGGCGGATGACATGGGCCTGGGCAAGACCGTTCAGACCCTCTGCCTCCTGCTGCAGCGCCATCTGGTCGAAGGCAGCGAGCGTCCCAGCCTCCTGGTAGTACCGACCAGCCTGGTCCACAACTGGATGCGCGAGGCCACCCGCTTCGCGCCGGACTTAAAGCTCCTGGTCCTGCACGGCGGCGACCGCAAGGCCTACTTCAAGGAGATACCCGACAACGATCTGATCGTGACCACCTACCCCCTGATCCATCGCGATCATGCGGTACTCTTCGAACAGGAATTCGAGTTGGCAATTCTGGACGAGGCGCAGGCGGTCAAGAATCCCACCTCCAACGCCGCCAAGCGAATCCGCCAAATCAAGGCGCGCCAACGCATCGCGCTTACCGGCACGCCGATCGAAAACAATCTGCAGGAACTCTGGTCGCTTTACGACTGGCTGATCCCCGGCCTGCTGGGCGATGCGCATTCCTTCAAGGAGAACTTCCGCACCCCGATCGAGAAACAGGGGCAGCAGGCAACGCAGCTGCGCCTCAACAGCCGCATCCGCCCCTTCATGCTGCGCCGCACCAAGGAAGAGGTGGCCAAGGACCTGCCGCCCAAGACCGAGATTACCGAGTTGGTGCCGCTGGACGGCGATCAGCGCAGCCTCTACGAGAGCCTGCGCACCGCAATGGACAAGCGGGTTCGCGACGCCATTCGCTCCAAGGGGCTAAACGGCAGCCGCATCACCATCCTGGATGCACTTTTGAAGCTGCGTCAGGTCTGCTGCGACCCCGGTCTGGTCAAGCTGGAGGCCGCCCGGAAGGTGGCTGAGAGCGCCAAGCGTCAACGCTTGATGGAAATGCTGGAGGAGTTGGTCGGCGAGGACCGCCGCATCCTCGTCTTCTCGCAGTTCGTCGAGATGCTGAAGCTGATCGAAGGCGACATCAAGGAGCGCGGCTGGGGCTACGTCATGCTGACCGGCCAGACCAAGAACCGCAATTCCGCGGTCCAAAAATTCCAAAGCGGCAAGGTGCCGGTTTTCCTGGTCAGCCTGAAGGCCGGCGGCGTCGGTCTGAACCTGACCGCGGCCGACACCGTGATCCTTTACGATCCCTGGTGGAACCCGGCCGTCGAGCGCCAAGCCATGGACCGTGCCCACCGCATCGGCCAGGACAAGCCGGTCTTTGTCTACCGCATGGTCGCCGACGGCACGGTCGAATCGGCCATTCAGGAGTTGCAGGCCAAGAAGCAAGCCCTGGCCGATGCCCTCTTCGAGGGGACCGATCGCGGGCCGCTCAACCTCACCGAAGACGACCTGGCCGCGCTCTTCAAGCCGCTGTAGGCGGAGGCGCGCCGGCGCCGCATCGCCTCACCGCCTCGCTCATGGCGGCGATCGAGGACGCTATCCCCAAAGCGCGGCCGGCGGCGGCAGAATCTTCGAGCCCTCGAAGGTGAGCCCCGGCACCCGATCCTGCGCCAGCAGCAAAGGCCCGTCGAGATCGACGAAGGCCGCCCCTTGAGCGAGCAGAACGGCCGGCGCCATGGCCAGCGAGGTGGCGACCATGCAGCCTACCATGATCGCCAATCCGGCGGCCTTGGCCGCCGCCTTCAGGGCCAGCGCCTCGGTCAGGCCGCCGGTCTTGTCCAGCTTGATGTTCACGCAGTCGTAGAGGCCGACCAAGCGATCCAGGCCGGTACGATCGTGACAGGATTCGTCGGCGCAGAGGGGAAGCGGCCGGGCCTCGCCGCGCAGCGCCTCGTCGGCCTGGGCCGGCAGGGGTTGTTCCACCAATGCCACGCCCATGGCGGCGATCTGCGGGGCCAGGGTGCGGTAGGTGTCGATGTCCCAGCCTTCGTTGGCGTCCACGATCAGGCGGCTCTCCGGCGCCGCACTACGCACCGCCGCAACCCGCGCCAGGTCCTCAGGCCCCGCCAGTTTCAGCTTCAGCAGCGGGCGCCAGGCATTCTCGGCCGCCGCGGCCGCCATCTTCGCGGGACTGTCCAAGGAGAGGGTGTAGGCGGTGGTGACGGTCTGCAGCGGGTCGAGGCCGGCCAGCTGCCAGGCGCGCTTGCCGGTCCGCTTGGCCTCCAGGTCCCAGAGCGCGCAGTCCAGGGCGTTGCGCGCCGCACCGGGCGGCAGCAGCCCTTGAGCGGCAACACGATCGAAGCCGGCCTGGGCCGCCGGTAACAGGGCCTCCAAGTCCGCTTGCGAGGCCTCCGGGCTCTCGCCGTAGCGGGCATAGGGAAGGGCTTCGCCGTGGCCGACGATGCCCGCATCCTCCAGAGTGACCGTCAGCACCCGGGCTTCGGTCCGGCTGCCGCGGGCGATGGCGAAGCTGCGGCGGAGCGGCCAGCACTCCCGGGTGACGCTGAGCTGCATGGGGGACCTAGATCTTTGCCAAGGCGTCCACCAGGCGCGCCATGCCGTGGCGTATGGGGTCGGCGGCCGGCAGTCCGTACCTCTGCTCAAGCCCGCCCAGATAGTCCTCGGCCTCGCTATCGGCGAGCGCCTCGGTGTTGACCGACATGCCGACGCAGACGGCGGCCGGGTTGACCAGGCGGGCATGCGCCAGGCAGCTGTCGATGGTCGGCTGAATGCCGGGCAGCGGATAGTGCGGCAGGCCGCGCAGGTGGGTGCGCGTGGGTTCGTGACAGAGAATCAGCGCGTCGGGCTGGGACCCGTGGATCAGGCCCAAGGCGACGCCGGCGAAGGAAGGATGGAAGAGCGAGCCCTGGCCCTCCACCAGATCCCAGTGATCGGGTGCATTGGCCGGACAAAGCCACTCCACCGCGCCGGAGATAAAGTCCGCCACAACGGCGTCGATCGCCACGCCGCGGCCGGCGATGAAAATGCCGGTCTGGCCGGTGGCGCGGAAGGTCGCCTGCATGCCGCGTGCCAGCATCTCCCGCTCCAGCGCGAGCGCCGTGTACTTCTTGCCGACGGCACAATCGGTGCCCACCGCCAGGGCCCGCTTGCCCGGCCGCCTGGCGCCGTTCGCCACCTCGAAACGCTGTCGGGGATGGCGCAGATCGAAGAGTTCGATGCGCTGCCTGGCGGCGGCCTCGGCGATCGCCGGCACCTCGCTCAAGCGCGTGTGCAGGCCGGTGGCGACATCCATGCCGAGGCCGATGGCCTTGACGATCGCCTCGATCCAGCTGGGGGCAAAGACGCCGCCGCGGTTGACGGCGCCGACCACCAGGGTGCGTGCGCCCTGCTCCACCGCCGCCTCCAGGGTCATGTCGCGGATGCCCAGATCGGCCCGACAGCCCGGCAGGCGCAGCTGTCCCAAACAGTGCTCGGGCCGCCAATCCTTTATTCCCTGCGCGGTCTTGGCCGCCAGCCGATCGGGAACGTCTCCGAGAAACAGGAGGTAGGGGCGCTTCAGTTGCATGACGGCGATACCTTCCAAGGCAGGGGGTGACGGCTTTCGCCGCAATCCTAACCACAGAGAGCCGCCCGCCGGAAAGAGAGCCTCTATGCCGCAGGGGTTCTCCCGTTCCGCCGGCGCCTCCGGCACCGGCAAGGCATGACAGCATCGCAGAGGCCGGATCTCTTTCGATTGACGCAGCCCGGTCGATTAAAACGCAACCCGGCAAGACGTAACCCGGGGCCTTCGGTGCTGTCGCCAAAGAACAAGGACTGCTTGACTCCGCGAAGGGCATGGCTAGTGGAGGAGGATGCGATGTGGAATATCCTTTAACTGACGCCCGCCGTACAAGACTGCGCGCCGGCGCCCGCCGGCGGCAAGGCCGCGGAGCGGCTGGCAGTTGCCTGGCCTTGGATGATCGTCGGCTATTTTCTGATCCAGGCCCTACTGCGGATCCTCGTCGGCCCGACCCTGACGCAAGACGAGGCCCAGCAGACGCTGTTCGCGCAGGAGTTGCGCTTGGGCTACGACGAGCACCCGGGACTTTACACCTGGGTCGTCCATCTGCTGTTCCGGGTTTTTGGTACCAGCCTGGCGGTGCTTGCCGGGGTGAAGGCGGCCCAGCTGATTGCCCTCTTCCTCTTCACCTACCGCGCAGTCGGCCGGGTGGCCGGGCCGCTGGCCGGGGCGATTGCCAGCGCCAGCCTCTTTCTGGTGCCGCAGATCGGTTGGGAGATGCAGCGCGATCTGACCCACACTCTGCTCTCCGCGGCCAGCATTCCTGCGACCCTCTACTTTCTGATCGGGATCGCTCAAAATGGGCGTTGGACCGGCTATCTGGGCTTTTCCCTGTCCCTGGCGGTGGGAGCCCTCGCCAAGCCGCACACGCCCATGGTGGGTATCGCCCTCTTGCTTGCCATGGTTTCGGTGGCGGCGCTGCGCCCCAGACTGCGGCCGGGCCGTCTCCTCTTCGCCATCCTGCTCACCCTCCTGCTGATCGCCCCCAGCTACCTTTGGCTCCTGGGCAATCCGGAGATCGCGCTTAAGGACATCGACAAATTCGGCATGGGACGGGCAGCTGCCGGTTCGATCGAGTCCCTCTGGCTCGGCTTCTTTGCCGTCGGACAGGGCCTAGTCTCGACCCTGGCGATCGCCTTCGGCGCCTGGGCCGTCGCGACCAAGGGCTTCACCGTCGAGAGCAGCGGCCTGCCCCTGGAACGTGCCTTCCTCCTGGCCTCGCTGATCGCCATCGCCGGCACCACGCTCGCCGTTCTGGCCATGGGCATTACCGAGCTGCGAATCCGCTATCTGTTGCCGACGATTTTCCTTCCCCTGCTGTGGGCGCCCCTGGCCTATGCCCCGATGCTCACAGCCTGGCGGCAAGGCTGGCCGCATTTGATCCTGGGCCTGGGCGGTGCCCTGCTGATCATGGCCTTCCTGATCGCCGGTCATCGCTACGCGCCGGCCTTCGATCTTACCAACCGGCTGCAAACGCCCTTCGTTCCCTTCCTGGAGGCGGTGGAAAGATCCGGCTGTCAAGCGGACCTGATCCTGGCCGGCGAAGAGTTCCAGGCCGGGAACCTGAGGATGCTACGGCCAGACCTGCCGGTCGGTGCTCCCTCTTTCCAGCCACGCCTCGCCAGCCAGGCTTCGAGGGGGCGGCCGGATAGCCTGCTTGCCGTCTGGCGGTCCCGGGATCGGGCGGCCTGGCAAAGGGTCCTCTCCATGGCTGAAGCGATGGGGCTGAGGCTGGGACCGAGCGAGGCCAGGACAGTGGTGCTGCCGGTCCTGAACGCACCGAAGGACAATCCCGACAGCGTCGGCTTCAGCTATCGTTGCATAGCTCTGTTGCCCTGATAGCTCTGTTGTCCTGGCGGTCGATGCCCCATAAAGGTCCATAAAGATACAGTCCTCTTGAAGCGCGCATCGCTCTGCGGCGCTCGTTCCCTCGCAGCTGTCCGCATTCGCCGGCTCCTTATAAGAGCCCGATCCTGTCAGCCGCAGCGGCCTAGCGATCCACCGCAAGCGGTGCCAGGCCCACCCCTTGCAGCGCCGCCTGTTGGCGGGCCGCCAGACGGTCCCGGTCGAAGTCGCCGACCAGTTCGTGGAAAAGCCGATACCAGTTTATCCTGGCCTTGAGATGCAGGAAGACCGAGCCCAGCCCGACAGCAGCGCGGTCCATCAGAACGAACTCCGCCGGCGGCCGTACACCGCCCAGGCGCTTCAGTTCCTTGTGCACCTTGCCGGCGACCTCGGCGCCGTAGCGCCCCTGCTCGCCCACGATGGACTGCTCGCGATCCTCCAAGATCGGTGCATAGAGGAAACGGGCCCAGAGGTTCAGGACCTCCAGCAGCTCCTTGTTCAGGTTCTCGAAGCCCCAAGCCTCGTAGGCTGCCGCCATGCGATCGGGATCTTCGGCCTCCAATGCCCGGTAGAGCTCGATCACCCCCCAGACGAAACGCGGCGGGAAGACCCGAATGCAGCCGAAGTCCAGCAGGTTCACCTTGCCATCGGGCTGCAGGGTATAGTTCCCCAGGTGCGGATCGCCGTGAATGATGCCGTAATCGTAAAAGGGCACGTACCAGGCGCGGAACATGTTGATGGCGATCTGCCGCCGCAGTTCCGCCTCCTCGTGCGCCTTGAGGAAGGCCAGGAAGCCCTGGCCCTCGAGCCAGGTCATGGTCAGCAGGCGGCCGGTCGAGAGCGACCGCAGCGGTTCCGGCACGGCGACGCCGGGCTGTTCGGCCAGCATCAGCCGATAGAGCAGCATGTGCCTGGCTTCGCGCTCGTAGTCCAGCTCCTCCCTCAGCCGCGCGCTGAGTTCGCGATGGATGTCGCGCGTGTCGATGGCGCGGTCGTATTGGCGGTAGATGCCGAAGGCCAGCTTCAGCTGGCGAATGTCGGCCTCCACGGCAGAGGCCATGTCGGGGTACTGCAGCTTGCAGGCCAGCCGGCGGCCGCCCAGATCTTCGGCGGCATGCACCTGGCCCAGAGAGGCGGCATGCACCGCCTCCCGGCTGAAGCTCCCGAAGCGATTCTGCCAGTCGGCCCCCAGTTCGCCGCGCATACGCCGGCGCACAAAGGTCCAGCCCATCGGCGGCGCATTGGCCTGCAAGCGGCGCAGCGCGTCGGCATACTCCTGCGGCAGCGCGTCGGGGATAGTGCCAAGAATCTGGGCCGCCTTCATCAAGGGCCCCTTGAGGCCGCCCAGGGCCTGGGTCAGGGCTTCGGCCTGCGCTCCCTTGTCGAGATCGCGGCCGATCAGGCGGCGCAGAGCATAGCCGGCGGCAAAGCCGCCGACCTGACGGCCGACGCTGACGTAGCGCCGGCCGCGGCGCGAAAGCCTGGATTCCTCGTCGCCGAGCTCCGGCGCGTCCTCGCCCATGGTCTCAGGCCAGCTGCTCCAACTCGTCGATGAAGCTGCTCAGGAGCGTGAGCCCTTGGCTCCAGAAGGCCGGATCGCGCGCATCCAGGCCGAAGGGTGCCAAGAGCGCGTCGTAGCGCTTGCTGCCGCCGGCCCTCAACAGCTCCAGATATTGCTCGGCAAATCCGGTCTCGGCCTGGCGGTAGACTGCATAGAGCGAGTTTACCAAGCAGTCGCCGAAGGCATAGGCATAGACGTAGAAGGGCACATGCACGAAGTGCGGGATGTAGGCCCAAAAGCTGCGGTACTCCTCGTCAAGTGCGAAGGCCGGCCCCAAAGCCTCGTGCTGGGTCTCCATCCAGATGTCGCCCAGTTGATCGGCAGTCAGTTCTGCGGTGCGGCGGGCGTCATGGACCTTGGTCTCGAAGCGGTGAAAAGCGATCTGGCGCACCACCGTGTTCAACATGTCCTCCACCTTACCGGCCAGCATGAGGCGCCGCCGTTCCGGCGTCTCCGCCCGGCGCAGCAGGGCCTGGAAGGTCAGCATCTCGCCGAAGACGCTGGCGGTCTCCGCCAGGGTCAGGGGGGTGTCGGCCAGGAGATAGCCCTGCGCGCCGGCCAGTAGCTGGTGCACGCCGTGACCCAGCTCATGGGCCAGGGTCGTGACATCGCGGATCCGCCCCTGGTAGTTCAGCAGCAGATAGGGATGGGCGCCGGGCACGGTCGGATGGGCGAAGGCGCCGGGCGTCTTACCGCCGCGCAGCGGCGCGTCGATCCAGGCGGCATCGAAGAAGCGCTTGCCGGCGGCGGCCATATCTTCCGAAAAGTCACCGTAGGCCGACAACACCGTGTCGCGGGCTTCCTCCCAGGGGATCGGGCGGCCGTCGTCTTGCGGCAGGGGTGCGTTGCGCTCCCAATAGGGCAGCTTTTCATAGCCCAGCCACCTAGCCTTCATGGCGTAGTAGCGGTGCGAGAGGCCGGGATAGGCCTCCACCACCGCCTGCACCAAGGCTTCGACCACCTGGTCCTCGACCAGGTTGGCAAGATTCCGGCTGGCCACCGGCGTCTTGAAGCCCCGCCACCTGTCCTCGATCTCCTTGTCCTTGGCGAGCGTGTTGGCGATCAACGCGAAGGTGCGGGTGTGCTCGCCCAAGATCCTGGCGAAGCTATGGGCGGAGGCCTGCCGTACCTTGGGATCCCGGTCGGTGAAGCGGTCCAAAATCTCGGCCGTGGTCAGTTCCTTGCCGTCCAGCGGGAAACGCAGGGCCGCCATGGTTTCGTCGAAGAGGCGGCTCCAGGCGGCGCGCCCCGAGACGTACTTTTCGTGCAACAGCCGTTCGGCCTCGTCGCTCAACTGATAGGGCCGAAAGGCACGCCGGTCGCGTAGCCAAGGTTGCCAGCGCGCCATGGCCGTCGCGGCCAGCAGCTTGTCCAGGGCCTCTTCCTCCAGCTTGTTCAGCTCCAAGGTGAAGAACAGAAGATTGGCGGAGATCGCAGTCACCCGCTCTTGCATGGTTTGATAGAACTGCCCGTTCCTGGGGTCGTTCATATCGCCTGCGTGCAGCAGCTGCGCATAAGAGATGACCCGCCCCAAACCCTCCTGCAGGGCCTGATAGACCTCGGCCGCCTCGGCGAAGCCGGCGGCCGCAAGGCGCGCCAAGCCGCCTTGGTAGCGCCCGCGGAAGATCTCCGCCCGCGATTCGAGATCGGCGAGATCGGCTTGCAAAGCCGGATCCTCCGGCCCGGCATAGAGGTCCGAGAGATCCCATTCGGGCAATTTCCCCAGACTGGAGGCGGATTCCGACGGCTTTTCTTGTAGATCCTCGGACATACGACCTAATCTCCTGACAACCTGGGGCGGTATGGGCTAAGGCGATATAAGCGGGCAACGCGGCGGCGCCAAGGATAAGGGTCGCGGTTTAAGTCGGGGCCGCGGCGGAATGAGTCGAAAGGGAGGTGCGAAAAGTTCATGGATTACTCGGTCTGGCAGTCGCTGCCGGAGATGCTGTTCGAGCGCGCTGCCGTCGATCCCTCGGCGCCGGTGCTGTGGGCCAAGCGGGACGGCACCTGGCAGGCCCTGACCTGGAAGGATCTGACCCGGCGGGTACGCAACCTGGCCAAGGCCCTGATCGCACGCGGCATAGCCCCTGGGGAGCGGGTGCTGCTGGTCTCGGAAAACCGGCCGGAGTGGGCGATCGGCCACTTCGCCATCATGGCGGCCGGCGCGATCACGGTGCCAGCCTACACCACCAACACCCAGCGCGACCACGCCCATCTTTTGAGCGACTCGGGCGCCGCAGCCGCCCTGCTCTCCTCGGAAGCGCTGGCCGGAGCGTTCCTGCCGGCCGCGGCCGAGGCTCCCGACTGCCGCTTCGTGTTGGCACTGGAGCGGAGCGGGGGCCGCCTGCGCGAGGATCAGCTATTGCTCGACTGGCAGGCCGAGGAAGAGGCCGGCAGCGGGGCGGACGCCGATCTGGATGCGCGGCTGGCCGCACTGCAGGCCGGCGCAGCCTGCATCTTCATCTATACCTCCGGGACCGGCGGCACGCCGAAGGGAGTGATGCTGAGCCACAAGAACATCCTCGCCAACTGCGCCAGCGCCTACGAGCTGCTGCGTTCGTTCGGACTGGAACAGAGCCCGCAGATATTCCTCTCCTTCCTGCCGCTCAGTCATTCCTACGAACACGCAGCGGGACTGTGCTTTCCGCTCTCCATCCGGGCCGAGATCCGCTACGCCCCGTCGCTGGAGCGCCTGGCGGCCGATATGGCGGAAGTGCGTCCCACCCTGATGACCGCCGTGCCCCGCCTCTACGAGAGCATGCGCCAGCGTATCTTGAGCGGCCTGAAGCGGCAACCGAAGCTTCGGCAGGCCCTGTTCCGCCGCACCCTGTCCCTTGGCTGCAAGCGGCTTGCGGGCGAAGATCTGAGCCTGCTGGAACGTGTCGAGGACGCCGCCCTGGAACGCCTGGTACGCGACAAGGTGCGAGCACGCTTCGGCGGCCGTCTCTCGACCTTCATCTCCGGCGGCGCCGCGCTCAACCCCGAGGTCGGCGATTTCTTCCGTGCCCTGGGACTGACCCTGCTGCAAGGCTACGGCCAGACCGAGGCGGCGCCCGTGGTCTCCTGCAACCCGCCCTCCAGGGTGAAGATGGCCAGCGTCGGCCCGCCCTTGGCCGGGGTCGAGGTGAAGATCGCCGAAGACGGCGAGATTTTGGTCCGCGGCGATAACGTGATGCTGGGCTATTGGAATGCCCCGGAGGAAACGGCCAGAGCAATTCGGGACGGTTGGCTGCATACCGGCGACGTCGGCCGCCTGGACGAAGACGGCTATATCTACATCACCGACCGCAAGAAGGACATCCTGGTGGTCTCCGGCGGCGACAACGTCTCGCCGGCCCGCCTGGAGGGCCTTCTTACGCTGGAAGCGGAGATCGAACAGGCCTGCGTCTTCGGCGACCGCAAAGCCTATCTGGTCGCCCTCGTCGTCCCGGACGCGGCCGCCATGCAGTCCTGGGGCCAAGCAGCCGGGAAGCCTGCCGATCTGGCTGCCCTTGCCGAAGACCCTGACTTCCGCAAGGAGATCGCCGCTGCGGTCGAGCGGGTGAACAGCCAGCTCTCGGTCGTCGAGCGCATTCGCCGCTTTGCCCTCGCGCCGGAAGCCTTCACGGTAGAAAACGGGATGATGACGCCTACGATGAAAATCCGGCGGCACAGAATCCTAGCCGCCTACGGTGCGCGATTGGACGCTCTTTACGGCAGTGAAACGGGGGGCTGAACGCATATGCCCCGACAGCGTCCCGGACAGCCCCACCGCCCGATGGCGCCCCGCACGAACGGAGGCGCCTGCGCGCGCCGCCTCCTGGCCCGCGGCGCCCGAAAAGGGTTCCTCGAAGATCCGCCAAGGATAACAATTACGTGAAGTGTATAGGTTATTCTTGCAAGCTGGGTATGGGGTTTGTATCCGATATATATATGCTGCCTGCGAAAACCGGTGTCTGACAGGAGGGGTTGCCTGGTTGGGTGACCAGTTTTGCAAAGCGGACCTGAAGCAGAACCTGAAAAGAGCGATAGGGTTAAGATGAAAAGATTCTCCAAGTTTTGCATCGCCCTATCGGCTGCCGCCTTGCTGACCGGAGGTTCGGCGGCGCAGGCGCAATCTCTAAGAGATGGGTTGTTTATCGGTAGAGTGCCGGGTGTGACCTCCTATGACAGGACGGACGCCCCGGTAAACTTCCAGTCGAGAAGAGCAGGCTTCAATTCTGCGGACATATCGATAAGCTTCGACCTCGTAAGATCACCCGGTACAACAAACGTGGACAGACGGTTCAGCATGGCAATTACCCTCAAGGGGGAGAACGAACCGGGAAAGCCTAAAACAATCTCCAATATCTACGTCAGATCGGACGGTTCTTTCAGCAAAAACCTTCCAAACGGTTACAAGATCGTCGGAGAATTCGGCAATTTCGTGGATAGTGCGCTCAACCCTCTCAGCAGTCCTGCAATTTCAGTGAGTTACAGAGATCCCAGCCGCCGGAGAATCTACCAACGCAAGCTGTATCTAAGCGACAGCTATAAAATTCTAAGCCATATAATGCATTTTGGGTCTTATTACGATTCTGTAGAGCATTACAAAGAGAGTGCCGAGCGTTTAAGCGACCGGGCCGATAATTTCGAAAATTTCACCAGAGGCGCGTCCCTATCGAGGAGGCCACCCGAGGATTTATCTGCGGACCTGCGCCTTTACGTGGACGACCTAGACCTTACCGGTCGGCCTGAAGCGGCAACGGAGGTCAACTGTACAGGCATGCGCTGTACGGCGGCGATCGGGGAGCAACAGCGGAACCTCCCGGTCCTCACTCCAGGGGATTTCATTCCGACCTTTCCAGAGGGTGCTTCTTACAATCACCGCGTCCGCCCGGACGGTAATTGGGTGGATACGCACATGATCATGCAACATCGAGGCATCTATCTGACCCTTGACGGATCGGGGAAGAACGTCATCGATTCCCCCCTGTCTTTCGGCGCCTGGATGGACGACGCGGGCTTCTTCGTCGCGACCCGCGGCACTCTGGAGAACGAAGGCAAAGAGCGCGCTGCGCGCATGGTCGTGGCGGTCGGCGCACCGACAGGCCGCAGCCCGGACGCGGATGCGGTCTGGCGCGGTTCGATGGTGGGAAGCGTCAAGCAGGGCGAGGCAAAGGACCATCTCCTCCGGGGCGATGCGGCACTAAGCTTCGACGTGAACAGTTCGACGCTCTCTGCGCACTTCTTCTACATCAAGGATTTCGACAGGTTCGGCGATCCTCACAAAATTGAAGAAGTGCAAAAGGGAAACAAAAGCAGGCTCATCTTCAAAAGAATTCCGGTCGCCGCAGACGGCAGCTATGCGAGGACCTACGATAGCGGCAAAGTAAATAGCGGCGGCAACATCAGGGGTAATTTCTATGGCGATGGCCATGGCGAAACCGCTGGAACCTTCGAAAAGTTCGGCGTCATTGGGGCCTTCGGCGCCAAGAAGGTGACGGGATGAGCGGCAGTGCGGCGGCTCCCGTGCGGCGGCTTTCTGGGTCCGGCGTGGCGCGGCCATAAGGGTTTTTCGCCA
>JACOMY010000036.1 GCA_014324045.1 Rhodospirillales bacterium
GTGCGGGGAACGCAAGAAGGCCGTCAGCGGCGCCGAGACCACCGCCGGTTCATCCCCGCGTGTGCGGGGAACGCGCCTTTGGAGGTGGTCCTGCATTGGTCGGCGACGGTTCATCCCCGCGTGTGCGGGGAACGCAGGCGCTAGAACGGCCCCGAAATATACGTGCGCGGTTCATCCCCGCGTGTGCGGGGAACGCGCCTTTATCACCGGGCGCGGCCAGGATCTGGACGGTTCATCCCCGCGTGTGCGGGGAACGCGTTATATCTCTAAGTACATCACCAAATCCGACCGGTTCATCCCCGCGTGTGCGGGGAACGCTACACCGCCCGCGAACACGAGGTTGTCGCCGCCGGTTCATCCCCGCGTGTGCGGGGAACGCGACATACCACCCGTCTCTTTGGGCGGCGGCGCCGGTTCATCCCCGCGTGTGCGGGGAACGCCCGAGGTACTGTTTGATCTCGGTCTCCGATCACGGTTCATCCCCGCGTGTGCGGGGAACGCAATAGCGCCTGCGCCAAGGGGGTCGGGTTGTTCGGTTCATCCCCGCGTGTGCGGGGAACGCGACGGCCTCCGCGGCATCGTCGATGCTGGTGGCGGTTCATCCCCGCGTGTGCGGGGAACGCGAAAGCGGCGAAACGGCCCGGAAAAAATCGCGGCGGTTCATCCCCGCGTGTGCGGGGAACGCCCCAAGATGCCACAGCGATTTCGCGGCCACCACGGTTCATCCCCGCGTGTGCGGGGAACGCACCGGGAGAGGATGGGCCGGCATTGGCTATCACGGTTCATCCCCGCGTGTGCGGGGAACGCATGCTCAAACCGATGCCAAGGCTGCCACTATTCGGTTCATCCCCGCGTGTGCGGGGAACGCGGTGGGCGCTGCGGCGTTGATCGTCACCGAGGCGGTTCATCCCCGCGTGTGCGGGGAACGCCAAATCTCTCACCGCCTCGCTGAAACGTCGCCAGGTTCATCCCCGCGTGTGCGGGGAACGCCGGAAGCTCTCGTTTGATCGTTATTCGCTGCTCGGTTCATCCCCGCGTGTGCGGGGAACGCTATGCCGTGCGCGATCAACTGGACGACGAGCACGGTTCATCCCCGCGTGTGCGGGGAACGCCCCAAGAGGTTGTCGCACATGCCCGCAAGTTGCGGTTCATCCCCGCGTGTGCGGGGAACGCATTTTTTCCGGGACGTGCCCCCCGCGTGGAAACGGTTCATCCCCGCGTGTGCGGGGAACGCTTCAGCAACGAACTCGGTCACTGGAGGCGATATGGTTCATCCCCGCGTGTGCGGGGAACGCTCTCGCCCGCGCCCACGGATTTCCCGGACAACCGGTTCATCCCCGCGTGTGCGGGGAACGCGTGTGCCACGGTTTATTTCTCCGGCGCCATGACGGTTCATCCCCGCGTGTGCGGGGAACGCTCCCAGCAATCGACCCAGTTGGCCGCCGCCCGCGGTTCATCCCCGCGTGTGCGGGGAACGCGCCCACGGACGATCTAGATCGACGCCAGGCGACGGTTCATCCCCGCGTGTGCGGGGAACGCGTGGTGCAGGACATGGCCGGATTGGCCCAATACCGGTTCATCCCCGCGTGTGCGGGGAACGCCGGGACCTTTTTAACCTGTCGCCGTCGGGCGACGGTTCATCCCCGCGTGTGCGGGGAACGCTGGCCGCTCGCTGCTATCTGGCCGAGTGCCTGAGGTTCATCCCCGCGTGTGCGGGGAACGCCCCGCTCGGCACGAACGGCTACTGCCCCCAGGTGGTTCATCCCCGCGTGTGCGGGGAACGCCGAGAGGTGTCGGATAGGCATGAGCCCAATCCCGGTTCATCCCCGCGTGTGCGGGGAACGCTGTAGCTGCCGAAATCGTGCCTGGCGGTAAAACGGTTCATCCCCGCGTGTGCGGGGAACGCAGGTCTATCAGGCAACAACACGCACGGGACCCCGGTTCATCCCCGCGTGTGCGGGGAACGCGATCGCCGGGGACCCCTCGGCGAGGTATATCTCGGTTCATCCCCGCGTGTGCGGGGAACGCATGCCAGTAATGATGCAAAATCCGCGACTATACGGTTCATCCCCGCGTGTGCGGGGAACGCACATGCGCTTCATGGGCCAACACGAGCGTCGCCGGTTCATCCCCGCGTGTGCGGGGAACGCACCCCGACCTAGATCGTGCCGAGCGGCGCCGCCGGTTCATCCCCGCGTGTGCGGGGAACGCTGGTCCGCCACGTCCCGCAGTTGGTCTCATGCCGGTTCATCCCCGCGTGTGCGGGGAACGCCTGAACCCTCCGCCCACGTGCACACAGCATACCGGTTCATCCCCGCGTGTGCGGGGAACGCCTGGTAGCGAGATCCGTGGAGCAATTCCCTCACGGTTCATCCCCGCGTGTGCGGGGAACGCCAGCCTGCGTCAGCGCGCCGCAGTCCCCCGCCCGGTTCATCCCCGCGTGTGCGGGGAACGCGGCGAGAGGTTTGTTGGGCTCCGTATCGGACGCGGTTCATCCCCGCGTGTGCGGGGAACGCCGGTGCCGTTGCGCAAAATCATCGAGCAGACGCGGTTCATCCCCGCGTGTGCGGGGAACGCGGCCGGCTATGTGTTGTCGGACCTTGATATATCGGTTCATCCCCGCGTGTGCGGGGAACGCTCCAGGTGTGAACCAGTATCTCAACCAAAAAGCGGTTCATCCCCGCGTGTGCGGGGAACGCCTGTGTGCAGCGGGCGCCGCAACCCGGCGGGCCGGTTCATCCCCGCGTGTGCGGGGAACGCAACGATCGCCTGTTGCAGAAGCGGAAGTTGACCGGTTCATCCCCGCGTGTGCGGGGAACGCGATCGAGGCCCGCGGGATGTAGAGGTTTCTGCCGGTTCATCCCCGCGTGTGCGGGGAACGCACGTCACGGGCGGCCGATCCGCCGTCGTAATACGGTTCATCCCCGCGTGTGCGGGGAACGCCCGTGGCCGCCGAGGTGCTGTTTGATCTGGGTCGGTTCATCCCCGCGTGTGCGGGGAACGCGGGCCATGTCTCGGACCGGATTCGCAAAAAAGCGGTTCATCCCCGCGTGTGCGGGGAACGCAGGCCGCTTCGATTGCCTCACGGAATCAAGCGCGGTTCATCCCCGCGTGTGCGGGGAACGCCATCGGCTACCACTTCGTCATTCCTCAACAGGCGGTTCATCCCCGCGTGTGCGGGGAACGCGGAGCTAGCAAATCGGTGCATGTGCATTTGACCGGTTCATCCCCGCGTGTGCGGGGAACGCGACGTGCGCCTCGTGCGCGAGCACCAGCGTCGCGGTTCATCCCCGCGTGTGCGGGGAACGCTGGCGCAGCATCTATTCAAATGCATCAGGCCCCGGTTCATCCCCGCGTGTGCGGGGAACGCGGGGGCCAAAACGGCACCGAAATAGACATGGGCGGTTCATCCCCGCGTGTGCGGGGAACGCCGATGATGATGGCCGGCTATGTTCTATCGGATCGGTTCATCCCCGCGTGTGCGGGGAACGCCACATGGGCCTCGTGGGCCAAGACCAAAGTGCCGGTTCATCCCCGCGTGTGCGGGGAACGCCAGGGTGGTACGTCCTGTTCAATACGTTAACCCGGTTCATCCCCGCGTGTGCGGGGAACGCTCAGCCCCCCCTTGGCACTGATCAGGTCCAGACGGTTCATCCCCGCGTGTGCGGGGAACGCGGCAAGCTCGGTTTGCAACCCTGTGAGCCACCCGGTTCATCCCCGCGTGTGCGGGGAACGCCTATTCAAATGCATCCGGCCGCTGGAGGTGGTCGGTTCATCCCCGCGTGTGCGGGGAACGCGCGGGACTGATGAGTTTCACCGCCCGCCACGATGGTTCATCCCCGCGTGTGCGGGGAACGCACGATGAGGACAACGGATGGGCTGGTATCAACCGGTTCATCCCCGCGTGTGCGGGGAACGCTTCTGGACGAAATGTTGGTCGACGGCGTCGACCGGTTCATCCCCGCGTGTGCGGGGAACGCCAGGACAAAATGATAGCCGATGCCGGCCCAGCCGGTTCATCCCCGCGTGTGCGGGGAACGCACGACGAGGACAACGGATGGGCAGGCATAAACCGGTTCATCCCCGCGTGTGCGGGGAACGCCCCCGGCGTGAATCAGTATTTAAACCAGAAAGCGGTTCATCCCCGCGTGTGCGGGGAACGCGTAAACGCGGTCGTTTCGGCACCGGACGAGGCCGGTTCATCCCCGCGTGTGCGGGGAACGCGCGGCCAGTCCGGCGGCGTCCTGAACAACCGCCGGTTCATCCCCGCGTGTGCGGGGAACGCTTGGGCAACGTCGCGGGCCGCCGAGCCGCCGTCGGTTCATCCCCGCGTGTGCGGGGAACGCACATCCTGTAGAGAGTTGTATCCTATAGACTTTCACCTTGTCAAAAATCTTACCGACGGAATCGCCTCGGATTCGAGGCTAGCGGGCGCAACCGCGACTGTCACGAAAAAAGCGCAAGCCACGCAGCCAGCACGCCCTTCGCTTGCAGGGTTGGCCCGGGGTCAGGGTTCGGAGGCGGTGCGCCAGCCGAGGGCGCGGTCGTAGTGGATGCGGTGGTGCCGGATCCGGTCTTTGCCGGCCTGTACCGCCACCTTGGCCCAGTAGAGGCCGGGAGCAATGGGGCGGAGGATGATGGCCTCGGCGGAGTCGCGGCCTCTGCTCCAGTCGTCGAGAGCCTTCCCGTGGGCGGCCCTCTCGGCATCGTCTTGCGGACAGAAGTGGTCAAAGCGGGCCAGCGAGAGACGCAGGGTGGAGCGGCGCCAGGTGAGGGCGGCGGGCTCCGCGGGGCCGGCGGGCGCAGCCCAGGGGCGCAGGCGGCCGTCCTCCAGCAAGCAGAGGCGCACCGGGCGGTCTTCCAGCTCCGAATAGCGGGTGTTGTAGTCGATGTCCTTCTGCCAGCCGGGCGTCTGCGCGCTGGAGTAGCCCTTACCAACCTCCAGCGCGTTTCCCTTGGCGTGGGCTCGGCGCAGCGGCTCGATGGCTTCCTCGATCTCCTCGCGCTCCTTCTGCAAGTTCGGCGGCAGATCTTCCTCGTCGTAGACGGCGTCCAGCAGATCGCGCGGGTTGCAACTGGCGAGCGGCAGCCGGCCGGCCTTGACCAGGTTGCGGGCCGCCACCCAAAGGCGGGCGTGGTTGGGATAGACATAGGCCGCCTTGGGCAGCAGGCATCTGAGCCAATTGGGCTCGATCTCGCCGCGGGGATCGGGGGAGACCAGCAGCAGACGCGGCGGGGCCAGCCGGCCGCTGCGCCCGGCATGGCGCTGCAGGCGGCCGGCGCGCTGGATCAGCAGGTCCAGAGGCGCCAGGTCGCTGGCTAGCAGGTCGAAATCGAGATCGAGCGACTGCTCCACCACCTGGGTGGCGATCAGGATGCGGCCGGCGCGCCGTTCCGGGCTGGAGGTCTTGCCATAGGCGGCCAGGACCGCCTCCTCGCGGTCCTTGCGGTCGGCCAGGGCGAAGCGGGCGTGGAAGAGGTCCACGGTGACGCCGGGATTCCTGGCGCGCAGGCGCAAGCAGCTTTCGATGGCGTCGTCCACCGTGTTGCGGATGTAGGCGCCGCAGCCGCCGGCGCGGGCGAGGTCCAGCAGCGCGGCCTCGGCAGCCTCCGGCGTCGCCAGGCGCTCGACCGGCAGGTCGCGGCGGGTGCCGCGGCCTTGCGCCAGGACGCGCTCGCCGGCGCCCTCGGGGCCGATCAGGGTGGCGTTGGGAAAGCCGCGCTCGGCCAGGTCCGGCGCGGGCTTACCCAGGCCTTCGGCGAAGGCCTCGACTAGCGAGCGGCGGGCGGCAGTTCCGAGAGTGGCCGAGAGCAGCAGGGTGGAACCGCCGAAGGCCGCCTGGAAGGCGATCAGGCGCTGCAGCAGCGGACCGGTGTAGGAATCGTAGCTATGGACCTCGTCTACCACCAAGACTCGCTGCGAAAGGCCCAGCAGGCGTAGCACGTTGAAGCGCGTCGGCAGGATCGCCAGCAAGGCCTGGTCCACAGTGCCCACCGCGACCTCGGCAAAGAAGCCGGTGCGGCGGTCGTCCTGCAACCAGGCGGCGCAGACCGCCTCGGCCGCGGCCTCTTCCGCCTGCCCGTCCTTCGTCTCCAGATAGGGCTTAAGGAAAGCCTCGTCGGGCCGGACCGATTTGCGGAAGGGCAGGTGCAGGCCGCTGTCGCCGTGCAGCAAGGCCAGGCTGGGCCGCACTCCGGCGGCGAAGAGCTTATGGTAACAGCTGCGGATACGGCCATAGAGGGCGTTGGAAGTCGCCTGGGTCGGCAGCGCCCAGTAGAGCCCGCCGCCGGCATGACCCGCCGCCATCAGGCGCTGGGCCAGCAGCAGTGCCGCCTCGGTCTTGCCGGCCCCGGTGAAGTCCTCGATCAAGGCCAGGCGCGGGCCGGGCGCGCCCAGGGGGACGGAGGCCGCCCAGTCTTGCAGCGGCGTCGGCTGGGCTGCGTCGCCCAGGATGCCGGCCAGCGTGAAGTCCGGCGCCGGCCTTGCAGCCCGCAGTCCCTTGCCGGCGACCGCCTTCTTCGCCGCAGGCTGCGCCGTCTCTTGCCAATAGCGCTCCAGGGCGGCCGCCAAGTCGTCTGGATAGATCTCGGGGCTGCGGTAGGGAAAGTAGGTACGGTCGGAGCCGACCCAGTCGGCCAGATTGACCAGCCCGGCGACCAGCCAACTGGCCGTCTTGGAGTCCTTGGAGACCAAGGGCGGCGCTTCGGTCAAGGGCTCCCGCAGGGCGAAGAGGTCCAGCACCGCTTCAGCGAAGGTCAGGGCGGCCGCTCTGTTCGGCTTATCCCAGCAGGCAGAGCCATTGTAGTTGTAGTCCATGCCCGGCGGCTCGCCGTGATGGCCGGCTGCCGCAGCCACCATCCACGAGAAGCCCTCACCACCTGGAACAGCCTCTTCGTAACACCAATCATCCCACAGCCAAGCGCCTGTCTTGGCATGACCGATGTCTGCCTGAGAGCGCTCGTGCCCCCGCTCCGCCGGTGGCAGCGGCAGGTCGCTCTTCTTCTGGAACGGTCCGGTGAACTTGCCCAGGTCGTGCAGGGCCGCCGCCGCCAGCAGCAGCGGCCGGCAGCATCGGGCGGGCAGTCCCAGCAGGCGGGCGATGGCCTGGAGGAGCCGCGGGTTGGCGTCCAGCAGCGCCTCGGCCGAGGCCGCCACATCCAGGCTGTGGAAGACCAGCGGATGCCAGCACGGCCCGCCGTCCTGGCTCCCGCGTGCCTTGCCCCAATAGGTGAAGATCTCAGGCATCCCAACGTCTTCATTTTTTTGAGACACAATTCATAATCTCCTTTTCTTTAAGACCGCCACCGGGGTAAAGATACGTTGTTTCCAATAGAAGATTGAATGTGACATTTTATTAAATGATAGGATAGCAGCAAACTCTCGTTTCCAGCGGGATATTCGGTCGCCCGGTGCCCGAACAGGGTGGGCGCAAGCAAAGACACTTCCATGCACGGAGTCGGATCGGCTGCAAGACGCAGCGCGGCGGTCGGCGTGGGCCGCGGTTCCCGGCTGCCGCCACGCCTGGACTCTCATTCGGCCACCGGCTTGAATGCTTGCCGAAGGTACGGGGCGGGGAAATGCCGATTGCAAGAGCCTGCCGGATTTCGGGCCAACCGTACTGCCCGGCTTCCTCCCTATGTGGTCCTATGTGGACCTATGCGGTCCTATGTGGACTGAGAGGGCGCTTTGGGGGTAATGGCGGAGGGGAAGGGATTCGAACCCTCGATAGGGCTTATCACCCTATAACGGTTTAGCAAACCGCCGCCTTCAGCCTCTCGGCCACCCCTCCGTCCCGGCGGGCCCGTCCCAGGCCCCCAGCGTCGCAAGCAGCCTGCCGCCGACCGGAAGCCGGGGTTTAGCGCCTCGCGGAACCGCTGTCAAATCTTCCCCTACCGGCGGATCTCCCTTGGGCCGCTACTAAGGGGCCAGGGCGTGCTCCAGGTCGGCGATCAGGTCGGCCGGCGCCTCCATGCCGATGGAGAGACGCAGCAGGTCGCAGGGAAGCGTACTCCCCTCCCCCTCGACGATCCGGCGGTGTTCGATCAGGCTTTCGACCGAGCCCAGCGAGGTTGCCGGGTGGAACAGCCGGACCTTGCGGCAGACCCTGGCCGCCGCCTCGCCGCCGCCGGCCAGGCGCAGAGACAGCATGCCGCCGAAACCGCCCTGCATCTGGCGGGTGGCCAAGGCGTGGCCGGGATGGTCCGGCAAGCCGGGGTAGAGCACCGCGGCGACCTCCGGTCGGTCCTGCATGGTGCGGGCGATCTGCTGCGCGGAAAGGCAAGCCCGGTGCACCCGCGGGAAGAGGGTCTTAAGGCCGCGCAACAAGAGC
Organism: Rhodospirillales bacterium; assembly: GCA_014324045.1. Lineage (GTDB taxonomy): Bacteria > Pseudomonadota > Alphaproteobacteria > Kiloniellales > JACOMY01 > JACOMY01. The sequence continues at coordinate 8,331 of JACOMY010000036.1, forward strand.
CAGGCCTCGAAGGATCCCAAGGTGCCGCCGTAGCCCGCCCGGTTGGCCAGGACCTGCTGCCAGAGATCCCCGGTCTCCGCGGTCACCAGCACGCCGGCCAGCAGATCGCTGTGGCCGTTCAGGTACTTGGTGGCGGAATGCATGACCAGATCCGCCCCCAGCGCCAAGGGCCGAGTCAGGACCGGAGTGGCCACGGTGGAATCCACCAGCGTGCAGGCGCCGGCCGCCCTGGCTTCTGCGGCCAGGGCGGCGATATCCAGCAGCTCCCACAAGGGGTTAGCCGGCGTCTCCAGCCAGACCAGCCTGGTCTTGCCGGGCTGCAGCAGCGGTCCCAGTGCCGCCGGCTGGGAGAGATCGGCCAGATCCAAGCCGATCCCCCAGCGGGCGGCAAAGCCGGTCATGAAACTGCGCAGCGCCCAATAGATGCCGCTGTGCGCGACGATGCGATCGCCCGGCCTCAAGGCCGCGATCACGGCCATCGCCGCCGCCATGCCCGAGGCGAAGACCGCCGCTGCCTTGCCGCCCTCCAGCCTGGCCAGGGTGCTCTCCAGCAGATCCCAGGCCGGGGTGCCGTAGCGGCTGTAGCTGCTGGGCTGACGCAGGCAGTAGCCGGCATCGCGGGCGAAGGTGGTGGCGGGCTGAATCGGCGGTACGATGGCGCCGCTCTCCCGGTCGAGATAGTGCCCGGCCTGGGCGGCGATGCTCTCCGGCGAGAACTCTGGCCAGGACTCGGGATCGCCGGCAGCGGTCATCGCGGTCAGCGCCGCTGAAACTGGGTGGCGCCGAAGAGAACTTCCTTTTCCGCTGCGCCGAGGGTGCCGGACGTGCGCCGGTCGGCCAAAACCTCGACGCCGCGCTTGACCGCCGGGCGCCCGGCGATCTCCTCAAACCAGCGCTTGAAGTTGGGGAATTCGCCGCGGTCCACATCCTGGCGCTCGGGATAGCGGGTCCAGGGCCAAGTGGCGATGTCGGCGATGGAATAGGCGCCGCCGCCGAGGTAGCGGGCCTGCGCCAGCCGCTTGTCGAGCACGGCGTAGAGCCGCCGCGCCTCGTTGCGGTAGCGCGTCTTGGCGTAGGGCACGTCCTCCGGCGCATACTGCAGGAAGTGGTGTGCCTGGCCCAGCATCGGGCCCAGGCCGCCCATCTGCCACATCAACCACTGGATTTCGCTGTAGCGGACGGCCGGATCCCGGGACAGCAGCTTGCCGGTCTTCTCCGCCAAGTAGATGAGGATCGCGCCGGATTCGAACAGCGGCAGCGGCTTGCCGCCGGGTCCCTGCGAATCGACGATCGCGGGAATGCGATGGTTGGGATTCAGCGCCAGGAAGCTGTCCTGGAACTGGTCGCCCTTGGCGATGTCTATGGGATGCACGCTGTAGGGCAGCCCCAGTTCCTCCAGCGCGATGTGGATCTTGTGGCCGTTGGGCGTCGCCCAGCTGTAGAGGTCGATCATGCCAAGCATCCTTGTTTTGGGTAACAATCGGTTGGCGATAGTGCCGGGCCGGTGGGGGCTGAGCAAGAGATCCGGCGGCAGGCGGCCGGGGCCCGCTTAGTGGGTGGGCGGGCAGCTACCCCCAGCCGGTCAGGAAACCGCCATAGACCGACAGCAGGATACCGCCGCCCAGCAGAATGCGATAGAGCACGAAGGGCAGGAAGGACGCACGCCTGAGCCAAGCCATCATGAGGGCAATGGCCAGGAGTGCGGCTGCGAAAGCCAAGCCGGCGGCGATCGCCGCATCGATCCGGAGACCGGTGGCCTCCTCTTCCTTCAGTTGCATAGCGGCGTAGAGTCCGGCGGCCAGGATCGTGGGAATCGACATCAGCATGGAGAAGCGGGCCGCGTCTTGCCGCTGCATTCCCAGGAAACGGCCGGCCGTCATGACGATCCCGGAACGGCTGGTCCCAGGCACCAGCGCCAGGCATTGCGCCAAGCCGAGGAACAGGGCGTGGTGCAGCTTCAGACGTTCGGCCTTGCGGCCGGTCGTGCCGCTGCGGTCGGCGATCCAGAGAAGAACGCCGAAACCCAGGGTGGTCCAGCCGATCAGGGCAAGGTTCCCCTTGAGCGGGGGCAGATCGTCCCTGGCAAGGTAGCCCGCCGCCAAGATCGGCAGCGTCGCCAGGCAAATCAGCCAAAAGAGCCTGGCCGCCGGATCGAGTTGCCGGTGCATCGGACTAGCGGGGCGCATCAGACCGCCGGCCATCGCCGCCAGATCGCGCCGGCAATAGAGGCAGACCGCGCCCAGGGTGCCGAGGTGAACGGCAATGTCCAGAACCAATTCGCCGGAGGCCTCCAGTTCCGCCGGCACCGCCCCGGCCCGGCGAAAACCGATCCAGGTCAGGTCGAGGTGACCGCTGGAGGAAATCGGCAGAAACTCGGTGATGCCCTGCACCAAGGCAAGGATGGCCAAGAGGTAGAGGGGCACAGTACGGACTTTCGCCGGGATGGACTCTCGCCAAGGTGGACTCTCGAACGGGAGGGTAGTCGGGCTTATAGACGAACAGGCGGCGCGCCGTCCCCCCATGATTCAGATTTGAAGAATTTAGTCTCAAATCGGTCTCTTTTTTTCGGACAGCAGCCATCGCCAGCCGACAATCCAGCCCCTTGACGGCACGGCCGGCAGACTTTAGGTCAGTATATATGACCTAAATTCGAAAAAACTCTATCGAAGCCGGTTGTTTCGTTATACAGTGCCTCTGTCATACAGCGCCGGTCTGGCAACGCCGGTCTGGCCGGGCCTGCCGGCGGAAGGGGTGACTGCACCCCAGATCCCCAGGCGGGCCAGATCCCAGGCGAGACCGTCCGCCGCCTCTAGCAAGGAAGACAACAGACATGGCCAACCGCATGCTGCGCTTCGTGGAGCTGACCAAACAAATGCCCGACAAGCGCGCGGTCGCGGAGCGGCGTGGGGACTTTCGGGAGATCTACCGCGTCTTCGGCGACGAGGGCGCGCGCCAACAGGCCGGGCGCTGCTCGCAATGCGGCATTCCCTTCTGCCAGGTGCACTGCCCGGTCCATAACAACATTCCGGACTGGCTGCTGCTGACCGCCGAGGGGCGTCTGGAAGAGGCCTACGAGGTCAGCCAATCGACCAACAACTTTCCGGAGATCTGCGGCCGCATCTGCCCGCAAGACCGCCTCTGCGAAGGCAGCTGCGTCATCGAGCAATCGGGCCACGGCACCGTCACCATCGGCGCCATCGAGCGCTATATCAACGACACCGCCTGGGAGAAGGGTTGGGTCAAGCCAGCCAAACCCCGCCGGGAACGGGCCGAGAGCGCCGGCATCATCGGCGCCGGTCCGGCCGGACTGGCCGCGGCGGAGGAGCTGCGCCGGCTGGGCTACAGGGTCACGGTCTACGACCGCTACGACCGCGGCGGCGGACTGCTGATCTACGGCATCCCCGGCTTCAAGCTGGAGAAGGACGTGGTGGAGCGCCGCGTGCAGTTGCTGCGCGACGCCGGCATCGCCTTCGAGCTGAACTGCGAGGCCGGCCGCGACGTCAGCCTGAAGGAATTGCGCAATCGCCATGCCGCCGTGCTGATCGCCACCGGGGTCTACAAGGCGCGCCGGCTGAAGGTTCCGGGCAGCGGCAGCGGCGGCGTGGTCAAGGCCCTGGACTTCCTGATTGCCGCCAACCGGCGCGACCTCGGCGATTGCGTGCCGGAACTGGAGGACGGCAGTCTCTCGGCCAAGGACAAGAACGTGGCGGTGGTCGGCGGCGGCGACACCGCGATGGACTGCGTGCGCACCGCGGTGCGCGGGGGGGCGCGCTCAGTGCGCTGTCTCTACCGCCGAGATCGGGCCAACATGCCGGGCTCGCAGCGCGAGGTCGCCAACGCCGAGGAGGAAGGCGTGGAGTTCCTCTGGCTGTCGGCACCGGAAGCCGTCCTGGGCGGCGGGCGGGCGGCCAAGCTGCGCGCGGCCAAGGTCCGCCTGGGTATGCCGGACGCGACCGGCCGCCAGACCCCGGAGATTCTCGAAGGCTCTTCCCTGGAAGTCGATGCCGATCTGGTGATCGAGGCTCTGGGCTTCGACCCCGAGGACCTGCCGCAACTCTTCGGCGAGCCGGGCCTGGAGGTCAGCCGCTGGGGCACGATCCTGATCGACCACAAGACCAAGATGAGCCGCCTGCCCGGCGTCTTTGCCGCCGGCGACATCGTCCGCGGCGCCTCCCTGGTGGTCTGGGGCATCCGCGACGGCCGCGACGCCGCCGCTTCTATGCACCGCTACATCCGCGCGCAGGCCGAGACGGCCGCGGCCTAGCGGTGGGTGAGGACGCCCAACATATCGGGCCAAGCCTCACGCGGCGCCGAAGGGAAGCATAGTCGCATCGCCCGGTCCATCGACCGGCCCACCGCCTGGCGGCCAGGACGGACCGCCGCTTGAGGGGATCAAGACCATGAAGACTGCAGAGCGACAGATTCTCGATCAAGCCGCCGAGGCCCGGCGCCTGGCCCGCGATGGGCTCTACGACCCGCAGGAGGAACGCGACGCCTGCGGCGTCGGCATGATCGCCTCGCTGGACGGCAGGCCCCGGCGCGCAGTCGTGGCGGCGGCAGTGCAGGCGCTAAAGACCGTCTGGCACCGCGGCGCGGTCGATGCCGACGGCAAGACCGGCGACGGTGCCGGGCTGCACGTCCAGATCCCGCAGGGCTTCTTCCGCGAGCATGTCGAGCAGACCGGTCATCCTGCCGGCGAGCGGGACATCGGCGTCGGCATGGTGTTTTTGCCGCGCACCGACTTCGCCGCGCAGGAGCGCTGCCGCACCATCGTCGAGCGTGAGATCGTCCGCGCCGGCTTCGGCATCTTCGGCTGGCGCCAGGTGCCGATCGACAGCGCGATCATCGGCGAGAGGGCCAATGCCACCCGCCCAGAGATCGAGCAGATCATGATCGACAACCTGCCGGGCATGGAGCCGGAGCACTTCGAGCGCGCGCTCTATCTGGTCCGCCGCCGGATCGAGAAGGCGGTCAATGCCGCCACCATCACCGACTTCTACATCTGCTCCCTCTCTGGCAGTTCGATCGTCTACAAGGGCATGTTCCTGGCCGCCCAAGTCGATAGCTTCTATCCCGATCTGGCCGACGAGCGCTTCCGGTCCAATTTTGCGATCTTCCATCAGCGCTACTCGACCAACACCTTCCCCACCTGGCACCTCGCCCAACCCTTCCGCGTCTTCGCCCACAATGGCGAAATCAACACCCTGCGCGGCAACGTGAACTGGATGTCGGCGCACGAGTGCCGCCTGGAGTCGCCCCTGTTCGGCGCGGCCATCGACGACCTGAAGCCGATCGTTCAGCCTGGCTCCTCCGACTCCGCCGCCCTGGATGCGGTGGCCGAGCTGCTGGTGCGCTGCGAGCGCGCGCTGCCGATGGTAAAGTCCATGCTGATCCCGGAGGTCTGGGGCGCCGTCAGCTCCATGCCGCAGCCGCAACGCGACTTCTACAGCTACTGCAACGCGGTGATGGAACCCTGGGACGGTCCGGCCGCCGTGTGCGGCTTCGGCGGCAGCTGGCTGGTCGCCGGCATGGACCGCAACGGCCTGCGCCCGCTGCGCTACAGCATCACCGAAGACAAGCTGCTGTTCGCCGGTTCCGAGACCGGCATGGTCAAGACCGACGAAGCCCGGATCATCGAGAAGGGCCGCCTGGGCCCCGGCCAGATGCTGGCCATCAATCTGGCCGAGGGGCGCCTCTACCGCGACCGGGAGATCAAGGAGCAGCTGGCCGCCAGCCGTCCCTGGGGCGCCTGGGTGTCGCGCAGCCAGGAGGCCGTCGAGGGCGTGCTTGCGGCCGCCGCCAACCCGCGGCAGTCGGTGCTGCCGCGCGAGACTCTGCGCCGCCGGCAGCTGACCTACGGCATCACCATGGAGGACATGGAACTGATCCTGCATCCCATGGTCGAGCAGGGTAAAGAAGCCATCGGTTCCATGGGCGACGACACACCGCTGGCCGTGCTCTCTCACAAGGTCCGGCCGCTGCATCACTTCTTCCGTCAGAACTTCAGCCAGGTGACCAATCCGCCGATCGACTCCTTGCGCGAGCGGCGGGTCATGACCCTGCGCACGCGGCTGGGCAACCTGGGCAACATCCTGAACGAGAACGACGAGCAGTATCACTTCCTGCTGCTCGACAGCCCGGTCCTGATCACCGGCGCATTCCGGGCGCTGGAGCGTCATGTCGAGGGGCGCAGCGTCTGCATCGACTGCAGCTTCCCGGCCGCCGACGCCAAAGCCGGCAAGCCTGCGCTGCATGACGCCGCCGAGCGGATTCGGCGGGAAGCCGAAGAGGCCGTGCGCGGCGGTGCGGAGCACGTGATTCTAACCGACGAGGCGGCCAGCGAAACCCGCGCGCCGATCCCCATGATCCTGGCCACCGGTGCCGTGCACTCGCATCTGGTCCGGCAGCGGCTGCGCACCTTCACCGCGATCAACGTGCGCTCGGCCGAGTGCCTGGACACCCACTACTTCGCCGTCCTCATCGGCGTAGGGGCGACGACGGTCAATGCCTATCTGGCGGAAGCCGCCATCGCCGACCGCCACGAGCGCGGTCTGTTCGGCGGCCTCAGCCTGGCAGAGTGCCTGGAGCGCTTCAAGACCGCGATCGGCGACGGCCTGTTGAAGATCATGTCCAAGATGGGGATCTCGGTCCTCTCCTCCTACCGCGGCGGCGCCAACTTCGAGGCCATCGGCCTGTCGCGCACCCTGGTGGACGAGTACTTCCCCGGCGTGCCCAGCCGCATCTCCGGCATTGGCCTGCGCGGGCTGCAGGAAGACGTGCTGGAGTTGCACGAAGCGGCCTGGAACCGTGCCGTGGTCAGCCTGCCGGTCGGCGGCTTCTACCGGCATCGGCGCGGCGGCGAGAACCACGCCTGGGAAGCCAGGTTGATCCACAGGCTGCAGACCGCGGTCGCGACCGACAGCTATTCGACCTACCGGCGCTTCTGCGAAGACCTGGCGAAGATGGCGCCGACGGCGCTGCGCGACCTGCTGGACTTCAAGCGCACGGGCCTCACCCCGGTGCCGCTGGAGGAGGTGGAGTCCATCACCTCCATCCGCAAGCGCCTGGTCACCCCGGGCATGTCGCTGGGTGCCCTCTCGGCCAAGGCGCACGGGGTGCTCAACATCGCGATGAACCGCATCGGCGCCAAGTCGGATTCCGGCGAGGGCGGCGAGATGGCCGAGCGCTACCGGCCGCAGCCCAACGGCGACAACGCCAACTCGGCGATCAAGCAGATCGCCTCCGGCCGCTTCGGCGTCACGGCGCACTACCTGAACCAGTGCCGCGAGATCGAGATCAAGGTGGCACAGGGCGCCAAGCCCGGCGAAGGCGGCCAATTGCCGGGCTTCAAGGTGACGGAGACGATCGCCAGGCTGCGGCACGCCACGCCGGGCGTCACCTTGATCAGCCCGCCGCCGCACCACGACATCTATTCGATCGAGGATCTGGCGCAGCTGATCTACGATCTGAAGCAGATCAACCCCGACGCCAAGGTCTGCGTCAAGCTGGTGGCGCGCTCCGGCATCGGCACCATCGCCGCCGGCGTGGCCAAGGCCAAGGCCGACGCGATCCTGGTCTCCGGCCACAACGGCGGCACCGGCGCCAGTCCGCAGACCTCGATCAAGTTCACCGGCGTGCCCTGGGAGATGGGGCTGTCGGAAGTGCATCAGGTGCTTACCCTGAACAAGCTGCGCAACAGCGTGCGTCTGCGCACCGACGGCGGCATCAAGACCGGCCGCGACCTGGTGATCGCCGCCATGCTGGGCGCGGAGGAATACGGGATCGGCACCGCGTCCCTGGTGGCGATGGGTTGCCTGATGGTGCGCCAATGCCATTCCAACACCTGCCCGGTCGGCATCTGCACCCAGGACGAGACGCTGATCGAACGCTTCACCGGGACGCCGGAGAAGGTGGTCAATCTCTTTTCCTTCCTGGCCGAAGAGGTGCGCGAGATCCTGGCCAGCCTGGGCCTGCGCTCGCTGACCGAGGCCATCGGGCGGACCGACCTCTTGCGCCAGGTGGGACGCGGCGCGGCGCACCTGGACGATCTGGACCTCAATCCGCTGCTGATCGAGGCCGACCGCGGCGGCACTCCCGCCTATTGCACCGCCGCGCAGCGCAATGCCGTCCCCGATAGCCTGGACGCGCAGATCCTGGCCGATGCCGCAGCGCTGTTCAAGGACGGCGAGAAGATGCAGCTGCACTACAACATCGAGAATACGCAGCGCGCCATCGGCACCCGGCTCTCGGCCATGATTACCCGCCGCTTCGGCATGACCGCCCTGCCGCCCGATCATCTGACGGTCCGCCTGCGCGGCTCGGCCGGCCAGTCGCTGGGCGCCTGGGCGGTGCAGGGGGTCAAGCTGGAGGTGTTCGGCGATGCCAACGACTACGTCGGCAAGGGCCTTTCGGGCGGCACCATCGTGGTGCGCATGCCGACCAAGTCGCGGTTGGCGAGTCAGGACAACACCATCGTCGGCAACACGGTGCTGTACGGCGCAACTTCGGGACAGCTGTTCGCCGCCGGCCAGGCCGGAGAGCGCTTCTGTGTGCGCAACTCCGGAGCGACCGCGGTGGTCGAGGGCTGCGGCTCCAACGGTTGCGAGTACATGACCGGCGGCACCGCCGCGATCCTGGGCAAGGTCGGCGACAACTTCGCCGCCGGCATGACCGGCGGCATGGCTTTCGTCTACGATCCCGAGGGGGAGTTACCGCTGCGCATCAATGCAGACAGCGTGATCTACCAGCGGGTCGAGACCCGGCACTACGAGGCGCTGCTGCGCAGCCTGATCGAACAGCACCAGCGCCAGACCCACTCCAGCTACGCCCAGCGTCTGCTGGTCGATTGGCACCTGACGCGCGGCCGCATCTGGCAGATTGTCCCCAAGGAAATGCTGGAGCGCCTGCAGCACCCCATCGCGCACGAGGCGGCCGTCAAGCAAGCCTAACGGGCGATCGAGCCGCTCTGGCGTTCGGCACCGGGCGGCAGATGCCGGCCAACTTCAAGATGGAATTGGCCAGCGTTTCGGCATTTCCGTGCCCCTGTGGCGCAATCGATAGACGCATCGGTCCTGTAAGCCGAAGTCCTGCCGGGACAATGGTTCAGTTTGTAGGGGGGTTCAGTATATTTTTGTAGGGCGCCAAAAGTTTTTTGAAATCGGGCCGATTGGGGGCGAAAAATCGATCTAATTTTGCCGGCGATTCGGCCTAGAAAATCCCTACCCTCGCCGCCCAAGGTCTGACGACCGCCAGGGGCCGGCAGCGAAGAAGCCGGCCCCCTGGTCTCGCATGACCCCGGCAACGCGCTGCAGGAATAGGTCCACCAGCTGCAAGCCACCCTGCCCGGCATCGACCGCCTCTTCCAGACACTCCACCGGAGACGCACCACAAGACCCGACGGAACGCGCGATCCCATCCTGCCGTTCACCGATTACCTCGAAGGCGAAGGACGGGAAGATCAATATGTGGACGAATACTTCGGGCGGGAGTACTCCGGACCGGGATACGACCCGGCACGCTCCGCCCTTGAGGTCATGACCTGCGCCTTCCAGATGCTCTTCCATAAGCTGCCGGGAAAGGAGGGTGCCGATCTCGACAAGCTGGTGCGCCGCGATCCCGAGCTGCTGGACCTGGTGCTGGGCCTGCTCTTCCACTACGATCCACCCTGACGGATCGAACGCGAGACAGATCCATGGCCGTCCACACCGTCAGGCTTCCCGATAGGCGCTACGGCGACGAACCGCGCAGCGTCGTCTGGGACGACGAAGCCGGTACCGTCGAAGGCACGCACTCCGCTCTAGCCTGGATGCAGCGCGACCTGGCGGCCCCCAAGCCCGTCAACTACTCCCGCGAAGGGATCGTCCTCTACCTCGACGACCCCGGACACGATCCCGCCGACTTCCTGCAACTGTTGGCCGCCGCCTTCTGGCCGATCCTCCGCGAACCGCTCCGCTCCACCCTGCCGCCCGTCTTCGACGGCGTCGAACCCGGCCCGGGCGTCCAACAAGACTGCCTAATCGCAGACGGTGAAGTCCTGCGCCGGTCGAGGCTGGCCTCGCAGTACGGACGCTACCGCGAAGCCGGCCTCAAACATGGCCAAGCCCTCGCCCGCGCCGAAGCCGACCACCCGCCGGCCGGCACCGCCGGCAACCCGAGCCGGTAACGGGCGACCGGGAACCGCCCCTGCAAGACCCCTTCACGGCTCCTGCACGCCCTCTGCACGGCCCGTGCAAGCACCCTGCAAACGCTCTGCAACCCCTCTGCACAAGGGCGCCTTCTTCCGGAAAAACAAGGGGTGCGGAAGGCCCGGATTTTCCAAGCCTTACGCACCCCCTCGAAATTGATCTCAAAACCGCTTCTTCAGACGCTTCCGCCCCCCTGCAACCGCCCGATTTCAAAAGACTTTTGTCCCAGATCCGGCCCCCCGCCGCCGATCCTTCCCTAACCCCTTGTTCTAGCGCCCTTCGGACCGCATAGGACCGTATAGGGCCACTTCAAAAGACTTCTGTCACCCTACAGTTTCTGGCGTTCGGTATGCTTCCGGGCGCCCAGAAGCATACTGGCAGAAACCCCGGCGCCGTTCACGTCAAGGGATTTCTTCAGAGTCGCTTCCGGTTTTCCGCAACACTCCCGATAGGCCGCAAGACTGGCTTCCGCCAGTTCAACAAGCCAGTTCACCGGGCGTTGCGTCAATGCTCACATCTGCCAGCATTTCCGCCTTGCCCGGCCGATAGATATTTGGCTTGAAGCGCAATTCCGGCCGGCCGGTCTCGACCCTGCACGCCTGAGATTTTGTCCCGGTTATGGGTTTCCCGCGGCGCGAAATTCATCGATATTGGAATAGGACGCTTGGCGCTCCCGGTTTGTGCGCCTGTAGCCTCGCCAGTATTCGAGGAATTCCGCCTCGGAGGCAAACACGCCATTCCCGGCGCTGAAATCCTTTATAGTACCGTAGATGCTTCCGACATTGGCCGTATTACCGCTTCCGGCCCTGTCTCCCGCGATCCGCCACTTCTCTTGCATGAAGACTTCAACATCGTCAAATGGGATGGGGATTTGCCGTAATGTGTCGAACGAATAGATGCGGCCGCTTGTGTTCCGCTTCCCCTCGGCTCGTTTATAGACAAACCCGATAATCCAGTGCTGGCTGTATTGGCTGTAGGGAAAGACGATATTCTTTGCTTCCGTCTCATGCCTTCCGTCTCAGGCCGGATGTAGCTGGTATAGCTCCCCAAAGTATAAGCGAATCGGGATTGCCCTTCCCTCCGGTATGTTGTCTTCACGTCAAGGGCGATTTTATCCCGGTCGTTTTCACCACGCATCAAGGTAAAGTCTGGATAGTGGTTCTGCTTCGCCGGCTCGACCAATCGCAACCCGGAACTCTCGGCATAGGATACGACCGCTTGCCGTACGACAATCTCAAACAGCGTGCCGATAACCTTCGTATCCGAGCCGAGCGGATAGATGCGCGCTCTACGGTCAACAAGCCCGCATAGCGAATAGCCGTTCCGAACTTCCGCGAGCGTCTTCAAGATGAAATCCTTCATCCGACAACCAATGCTTCGGTCATGCCGTTCCGCAGATCTTCCATCGCTCCCAAATGGTAGAAATGGGAGAATGTTCGAATCTCATACCCGGAAAATGCATTATGCAGACGATCGTTCTTCCGATACTTGTTCTCCAACCACATCGAATAGAGGAACGGACAGGGCAGCGCTTTCAATCCCTCTTCCAATTGCGTTGCGTCGCCGCCGGTCCATGCGTTGAAATAGCCGGTAGAACGACCCGCATAGGGCGGGTCGCAATAGACAAAATCGCCGCTGCGCGCCTGGCTCAATAGCTCACGCCAATCGGCGCATACAAACTCCCAGGCTTTGCCCAGCATGCAATCGCTCGCCCGCTGGACCTGATTACAAATCTTTGTGATATACGCGGGGCGAAAGCGTTCCGGCTTGCGGCAGAACGGAGTATTGAAGCGCCCCTTCCGGTTAAAGCGCTGCAAACCGTTGAAACAGGCCCGATTCAGAAACAGAAAATCGTGAGGATCGCCAGTGTCGTTACAAGCGTCGTTAAAGCGGTCGCGCACTCGATAATAGTGTTCCTGCCCGTCTCGAAGGAGGCGCGCGCCTTCCCGCTCCAGGAAGGCCCGCACCGTGGCGCTTGTGACGGTCCCCTTCTGTAGGGCCGCATAAAAGCGGATCAAATGCGGGTTTGCATCGCCGAGCAGGGCACGTTCCGGTCCGATGTTGAAGGGAACGACAGCAGAGCCGACAAAAGGCTCTATCCAGCGCCCGGAGCCGCCCCAATCGACGCTATCCCGGATAAATGGAATTGCCTTGGTCTTGATGCCTTGTATCTTGAGCGGCGGGACTTGAACGACAGTCATGCCCGCGCCCCGCCCGACAAGCGATTACCGGCGACAGGCCCACGGCCGTACAGGCACTGGCCCGTCATGCTTCGCATAATGCCCCCCATCATGCCCCCATCGTGACAGCGGTGCCGGGGTTTCGCCTGTTGTGACGTTCTGCGAACTGGTTCACCTAGCGTTGCTTTCCGGGTGCTTTGTGTGCCCTGTCCGATTTTCCACGATGGTTTCGATATTAAGTCCAAGTGGCGGAATGACCAAGCGGCAAATGTGATTTCGATATGGGATGCCCTTTAGTTTCGAGAGCAGCGGCGCGGTAATTGCCGCCATTGCCGATGCGCAGCGACCGCCCCTCCTTCAGCGCCGCGAGCTTGCGCTCCAGCTGCCGGACAGTGTGACCGGTCTAGCAGCTGTGGAAGCAGGGCCCGGCGCTTCCGGCCGGAGAACCGCCGGGTCTCGGCAGGGCAACTCATCCGGGGCCTCGGCTACAGCTTGCGCTACCTGAGCTATCGAGAGCCTGGCCGGTCTCCTGGCGGGCGAGCCTTAGCAGCCCCGCATCTTCAGCCTGACAGCCTTGCGAACAGCCGGTCCAGGGTTGCATCCAGCTGTGTTTCCAGAGAGCCGCTGCCTGGGAAGGGCGGCATCGGTAAGGATTGCCGATGCCCGGCCGCGGCGGCCCGGCGGTTCGCCGTCTGCGAAGCGTTCAGGTTCTGTTGGCAGGTTCCGTTGGAAAGGGAGGGTGAACGCAAGTCCCCCTGCGCTAACCGCGCAGGATAGCTTGCCGGCCGCCCGGATCGAGGCCGGAAGCGGATTGCGGATGCCGAACGCCAAACTGCGGCGGGGTAGCCGGCACCCAAGGTTGCGATCATGGCAAGCCGTGCAGCTTGTGCTTGAGGAGTTTACCCGCCGCCGGCAAAATTCACAAGAAGGCGGCTTTCAGAACCCTGGAGCCGCCGCGCCGGTGCCGGCGCTGCCGTTACCGTTTAATTCTCCGGTGCCTCCGGGACCACCTTCTTGGCGCCGAAGGCTCCGAGGATGCCGCG
>JACOMY010000037.1 GCA_014324045.1 Rhodospirillales bacterium
TGACTGGGGCGATGACTGGGGCGATGACTGGGGCGATGACTGGGGCGATGACCTATGCGACGATGGGCGAGGCTCCAAGCCGCGGCAAATCTGGCTACCCGCCGTAGACTGCCGCCAATTTTCCCGAACGGCAGCCCGCGCGGACAACTCCGGCAAGCAGCCTGCAAGGGCACTGCAAGCCCCGTGCCGGCACCCTGCAAGGGTACTGCATACTGCCAGAACCCCTGCCGCCGGGGGGAGCGGTCCCGATCCGCAAGGCCGAATTTTTGTGAGATTCTCGCTTGACGGCCCGGCGGCAACCCTACATAGGATAGGCTCCGTTTTACCAAGCTTGTGGCAAACCGCTGTCTGGGAAAGCGGCACTCTTTACAAACAGGACAAGAGGCGTAGGGCTAAAATGAAAAGGGTCTCCAGTTTCTGCATCGCCCTATCGGCTACCGCCCTGCTGGCCGGAGGCTTGCCGGGACAAGCGCAATCCCAAGTCTATCCGGCCCAAGTCTATCCGGCCCAAGTCTATCCGGAAGGAGGGTTGCTGAACAATATTAACAGATTGCATATAGCCTCCTACGAACAGCGAGACGCCCAGGCAGGCACAGGCTTCGAGCCTGCGAAGGTAACGGCAGGCTTTGACCTCTCGAGAGTAGGGAACGAAAGGAGCATGTTGCTCAGCGTGACAATTACCGCCGGGCGGACAGACGGACCGGGAGACCCTATAGAAATAACATTCTCCGATATCCCTGTTGGACCGGACGGTGTTTACCAAGCAAAGCTTGCAGGCGGTCACCATGTCCGCGGCAAAGTCTCCGATTTCTTGCGTTCCGACTGGACCGATAAGGGACTTTCAGGGGTTTACACCGGCCCGGATGGCTCGAATGTAACCTATGAAACTGACCAGGGCTTTGAAAGCAGGGGCGGCCCGCTCAGCGATCTGATGTACTTTGACTCCTGGAAATACTCTCTAGACGATTACATAGAGTATGGCGGTTTCCTGACCTCCGGGACAGACTTTAAGCTCGAACACATAAAGCGGGGGGAGTACTTTTCTGCAGAGGAAGAGCTAGAGAAAGAGACGGACTCGTCAGGGAAGGAAACCGGAAAGAAGGAAACCGGGAAATTATCTGTCGACCTGATTCTTTACAGAGATTATGACAGAAATGGTGCCCCTTTTCCGATCATTCTAAAACCTAAGAACGGTTTAATCTGTACAGGCATGGTCTGTAAGAAGAAGATTCTCAGAGACGTACCTGAAGGAGCACTTAAATACCTCCGGATCTTCAATCCAGGGGATTTCCTTCCGACTGATGCTAGTGGGGACTACGATGCGAACGCCCTGCATGTGGTCCTGCCACATCGAGGCATCTATTTGACCCTTGACAGATCGCAGAACAACGCCATCCGCGCCCCTCTGTCTTTCGGCGCCTGGATGGACCGCGCGGGCTTCTTCGTTGCGTCCGGCGGCATTTATGGTGATAACAGAGGGAATGTTGTTAGCAGAGGGAGAGATGCCCGCATGGTCGTGGCGGCCGGCGAACGGACCGACAGCCGTCCGGCCGCAAATGCGGTCTGGCGCGGTTCGATGGTGGGAACTGTCTTGGAGGGCCGGTTAAAAGACAATCTCCTCCGGGGCGATGCGTAACCGAGGTTCGACATGGAAAGATCGACGCTCGACGCGCACTTCTTCAACATCAGGGATTTAAACAGGTTCGGTGCGCCGCACATATTTGAAGACGTGCAAACTGGCCCTAAAAACAGGCTCCACATCGCAAACATTCCGGTCGCCGCAGACGGCAGCTATGCGAAGAAATTCGGACATCGAAACAACATCGAGGGTGCATTCTATGGCGAGGGCCATGCCGAAACTGCCGGGACCTTCGAAAAAAAGCTTAGCATCATCGGAGCCTTCGGCGCCAAGAAGGTGAAGGTGAAGGTGAAGGTGAAGAATTAACCGCGCCCAGCCGCGCCGGCAGCCGGGCGCCGGCGCACCCCAGGGTCCTGCTAAAATCCTGCCAGCCGCCGCGCCCGGCGCAGGGCTTCAGGCCGCCTGCCTTGGCCGGGGAGAGGCCGGGGAGAGAAATGTCGGCATCCGCCTTATTGCGCTTGCAGTCACTGGGAAAGCGCTTCGGCCCCTTTTGGGCGGTGCGCGGCGTCAGCTTCGCGCTCGCTGCCGGCGAGATCCTGGGATTTCTGGGTCCCAACGGCGCCGGCAAGTCGACCACGATGAAGATGGCGGCCGGCTTCCTGCCGCCCAGCGAAGGGCGCGCGGAGGTCTGCGGCGCCGACGTGGCGGGCGATCCGCTCGCCGCCCGGCGGTCTATCGGCTACCTGCCGGAGGGCGCGCCGCTCTATGGCGATATGACGCCCTCGGCCCTGCTGGATTTCGTCGCAGCCATACGGCGGATCGATCGCCGCCGGCGGCGCCGGCGCAAGGAGTGGGCGGCGGAATCTCTGGATCTCAAGAAGGTCTGGCGCCGCCCTATCGACAGCCTGTCCAAGGGTTACAAGCGGCGCGTCGGCCTGGCGCAGGCGCTTCTGCACGATCCGCAGCTGCTCATTCTGGACGAACCGACCGACGGTCTGGACCCGAATCAGAAGCACGAGGTGCGGAGGCTGCTGACCGGGATGGCCGCCGGCAAGGCGATCGTCATCTCCACCCACTTTCTGGAGGAGGTGACGGCAATCTGTACCCGCGCCGCGGTGATCGCCGAGGGGCGGCTGCTGGCGGACAAGAGCCCGGCGGCCCTGTTCGGCGGCGAACCGCCGGAGCGGGTCTTTCGCCGCCTTACCTTGGAGCAGCCCACAGGGCCACCCGTCCCCGCCGGGGCGGCCCAGCCAAGCCCAGCAAATACAGGTAAAGACCGGAAATACAGGTAAATACTAGTGCCGTCATGCGCAATGCCCTGATCGTCGCCCGGCGCGAACTGCTGTCCAGCTTCACCAGCCCCCTGGCCTACATCTTTCTCTGTCTCTTCCTGGCCTTGGCTGCTGCGCTGACCTTCTATCTGGGCGGCTTCTTCGCCCGCGGCCAGGCCGATCTGGAAGCCTTCTTCGCCTTCCATCCCTGGCTCTACCTGCTGCTGATCCCGGCGCTCTCCATGCGGCTCTGGGCGGAAGAGCGGAAGACCGGATCCTTTGAATTCCTCATGACCTTGCCGATCGCCACCGCCGAGGCCGTGGCCGGCAAGTTCCTGGCCGCCTGGATCTTCGCCGGGATTGCGTTGCTGCTGACCGGGCCGATCTGGGCCACCGTAATCTGGCTGGGGGCGCCCGACAACGGGGCAATCGCTGCCGCCTATCTCGGATCCTGGCTGATGGCCGGGGCCTTCCTGGCGCTGGGTAGCCTGGCCTCGGCCTTGAGCCGCAATCAGGTCGTAGCCTTCGTCCTGGCCGCCGCGCTGGGCTTCCTCTTCCTGATGAGCGGCCTGGAGGTGGTGCAGGGCTTGCTGCGCGGCTTCGTTCCGGGCGAAGTGGCGGGGTTCGTCGCCGGCCTGTCTCTCCTCACCCGTTTCGAGCCGCTGTCGCAGGGGGCGCTGCTGGTCTCCGACCTGGCCTACTTCGCCTTGGTGATCGTCTCCTCGCTGATCCTGACCGTCTTGACGGTCGACATGAAACGGGCCTCCTGAGCCATGCGGCGCGCATCTCCTCTGCTGGCCAGGCTGGCCTTTCCGCTTGTGGCGGTCTTCTTCGTCGCCGCCACCGGGCTGGCCGATCGCGGCCTCCGGCAGCTGCGCGTCGATCTGACCGAGGACCGGCGCTTCACCCTAAGCGCCGAGACCGGGGCCCTGCTGCGCGGTCTCGACCAGCCGCTCGACCTGAGACTCTTCGTCTCCAGCCGCTTCACCGGCAGCAATCCGGTCTATGCCAGCCATGCCAAGCGGGTCCGGGCCCTGCTGCGCGAGATGGAACGCGTCGCCGACGGCCGCATCAGGCTACAGATCCACGATCCGCTACCCTATAGCGCCGCCGAGGATTTGGCCTTGGCCGAAGGTCTCGAAGGTCTGCTGGCCGGCAGCGGCGAGCGGGTCTATTTCGGTCTCGCCGGCCGCAATGCGGTGGACCGAAGCCGGATCCTTCCCTTCTTCGATCCGGAGCGGGCGGCCGCTCTCGAATACGACCTGGCGTCCCTCGTCGCCTCCCTGGCCCGGCCGTCGGAGCCAAAGATCGGCTTGATCTCCTCGCTGCCGTTGAACGGTAATCCGCTGCTGCGTCAGCCGCCGCAGGCAATCCTGCAGGCAATCCGGCAGTCGGTCCCGCTGGAGGAGACGGCTTTGACGCCGGACCTGCTCCAGGCCGGGTTCGATGCCGTTATGGTAGTGCAGCCCAGCGGCCTCAAGGCGCTGGAAGCCTACGTCCTCGATCAGTATCTCCTGGCCGGCGGGCGGGCGCTGCTCTTCATCGATCCCTATTCCGAGCAGCAGGCGCTGACCGACGCCCGGCAAGGTCTGCCACCCTTGCCGCCCGACTTCGCCGCACTCGATCCCCTGCTTGCGGCCTGGGGCGTGACCCTGCCGGCGGGGCGGGTGGTGGCCGACCGCCTGTCGGCGCGCCGCGTCGCGGTCGGCAGCGCCGGACGCCGGAGCTTGCTCGACTACGTCGTCTGGCTCTCGATCCCGCAGACGCAGCTGTCCGCTACGGATCCGTCGGTCGAAGGCTTGGGACGGGTGCACTTCAATACCGCCGGCGCCCTTGCGGCCCGCGCCGAGGCGGCAACGGCTTTCGAACCCTTGGCCTGGAGCTCTGCCGAAGCCGAGGTCATGGCCGTCGAGCGCATGGCGATCAACCCCGATCCTTCGGCGCTGCTGGCGGACTATCGCCCGGGCGGCCTGGAGGAAGTGCTGGCGGCGCGCCTGACCGGCCCGGCCGCCACGGCCTTCCCCGGCGGACCGCCTCCGGCCTTTTTCCAGGCGCCGGGCGCGGACCCCGCGCGCACCCGAACCGGGCATTTGACGCAATCGCGGGCACCGCTGGATCTGATTCTGATTGCCGACAGCGATCTCCTGTTCAATTCCACCTGGATCTCGGCAGCCCAAGGCGCTGCGGCGCCGCTGGCCGGAAACGGCGCCCTGGTGGTTAAGGCTCTGGAGATCTTGACCGGCGACCCGGCTCTGGTCTCCTTACGCGGGGGCGGCATCGTCGATCGCCCCTTTACCGTCATCGAAGACCTGCGGCGCGAGGCAGAACTGGCCAGCGCGCGCCAGGCGCAGGGCCTCATCCGGCGCATCGCCGAGGTGCAGTCGCAGATCGAAGGCATCGAAGAGACCGGTGCAGGCGGCAGCCTCGGCACCCAGCAAAAGCGGACCCTGCGCGATCTGCGCGGCATCCTGCAGCAGGCCGAGCAGGATCTGCGCTCTGTGCAGCGCCATTTTCGCAGCGATCTGGATCGCCTGTTGTGGGGGGTGCAGCTGGTAAACATCGCGGCCGTGCCGCTGGTTCTGGCGCTGATCGGCGCTTGTGTGCTGCTGCTGCGCCGCCGCCGCGCTCTGGCCGGCGCCGCGCGTCTCAGGGGATAGGGCACATGCGGCCGTCGCGCTTCCTCCTGCTGCTCTTGGCCACCCTGGCCTGCGCCCTTGGCTGGTTCCTCCTCACACCTGCGCCACAGCCGCAAGGCGGACGGCCCGAAGAGGGGCCGCCGGCCTTTCCGCTGCTGGCGGAGGCGCCGGAGGCCGCAGCCGGCATCGCCGTCTCCGGTCCCGAGGGTCGCTATCGGCTCGGTCGCAGCAGCTTAGCCGGCCCCTGGCTGTTGACGGAAAAGGGCGGCTATCCTGCCGGGGGCGATGCGGTGGCGCGCTTGCTGAACGGCTTGTCGGTCTTGCGGCTCTACGAACCCAAGACCGACCGGCCGGAACAACTTGGGTTGCTGGGCTTGGACGATGGTGGACAGCGGATCCTGGTCGAGGATGCGGCCGGACGGCCGCTGGTCGATGCGGTGATCGGCGGTCTGCGCGAAAACCTGGCACGGCCGGGCGATGCGGGCACCTATTTGCGCTATGCCGACAGCGCGCAAGGCTGGCTTGCCCGCGGTGCCCTCATCGTGCCGAAGACCGCGATGGCGCTGGTCGACCGGCAATTGCTCAGCCTGCCGGCCGCGGTCATTGCCAAGGTGGCGGTAACGCCCCCCGACGGTGCCGCGCCGCTGGTGCTGCTGCGTCCGGATCGGGGCGGCAGCGCCTTGCAGTTGGATCCGCCGGCGCCGGATGGCGCTGCCCTGGACCGGGCTGCGCTGCGCGGCATGACGGAAGGCTTGCGGCGCCTGACCTTCGATAACCTCGCCCCGGCCGGGGCGCGTCCCTTCGCGGCGCCGTGGCGTGCGGTCTATACCTCCTTCGACGGCTTGCGCATCGCCCTGACCTTCGAACGCCGGAACGGTGAGTTCTGGTCGCAGATCGAGGCTGCGGCGGTGCCGCCTCCGCACCGCGACGCTGCCGCCCCGCGCGCGGACACAGCCGCCTTCGCCACCGCGATGGCGGCCAGGACGAAAGGCTGGGTGTTTCGTCTGGAGCCCTTCCTCTTTTCGCGTCTGGCGCAGCGCCGGGACGATGTGATCGACTCAGCCGTAATCGACTCGGTCAGCGAATAGGATTGCTTGCTTGGGGCTTGGACAAGATATGCACAGGCCGATTTCGTCGCCGGCCTGGCCGTCGATCGCGTCATGCGCTGGGTCGCCCGCCATGGCATCGGCAAGCTCGACACGCCTGAGGAAGACAGCGCCGCCCGCCAGGGCTGGCCGGACGAAACCGGCAGAGGCTGGACGCCCCCCTGGGACATCCTCGGCATCGACCGGCCCGGCTATTGGGGCGCCCACCGGGACCGGCTGACCCGCCGCCTTGCAAGGCCGTTGCATCGGCAGCACAACCGCCCGCAAACCCCTCTCAGTCCATATAGGTCCGCATAGGTCCGCATAGGTCCACTTGGGCCATCAATTCTGCTGTCCTACACAAGGCGCTAGATCTTCCGATAAAGGGGACGATCCGGACCTGGTCAGAGATCTCGACAGAACGGTAAAGGCGCAACGCGCAGCCAAAACTTTAAGAAGTCGTGCCCTCGCCTTGACCTTTCGCAAAAGGAAATAGCCGGGGCCTTGAGTCTGCAACGTAGGTATCGTACAGTATTATGAGAAGAACGGCAAGGACGACGGCTTACGGCCGAAGCCGCTATTGGCCGCTCCTATTGCTCCAGTAGGCGACCGCTTCTTGGCATTCTGCTGCGTGCTTCGTGGCGGCGATAGGGCCGCTATTTGGTCCGCTGTAGCGGCCTAGTTCCGCAAGGAGCTGAAAGAACCCCCGTCCCGGCAAGCCAGACTTGCCCACGGCAAGCGCGGCCAGCAGCGGTTGGCTGGCGGCGTGGTTGCGTCGGATGAGCGTCTCGAGTGCCAAGGTCAAGCGGTGGATGCGGTGGGGTGGTGTCAGGTTGAGCGCGTTAGCCAGGTCGGCATAGCGGATAGTCCGGGCAGCGTCGGCGCAGGTCGAGAGTGTGACCTCCAAAGCGGCCATTTCTTCATTGCTCAGCGGGTCCGTCATCGGTATCTTGTCGGCGGAGGCGCGCAAGGATAGTCTTTTCGCCAAGGCTTTAGGGCGGCATAGAATGATGCCCGGCCCTTGTTGTTGCGAAACTGGGCACCGCAACAGCGGGTCCGTGAGCGTGGTTGTCGCCAATGCCCGGGGAATCTATAGCGGCCAAATGCGCTGCTATCCTCCATAGCGGCCTACCTAAGATCGGCAGCATCTCGATTCGGTCCTTTCTCGACAAAAACGCCACGGCCCTGGAAAGCCTGGGCCTCCATGCCGTGCGCTCCACCGTGATGGCTGATCGGATGGGAGCCAACTCCTCGCGCCTTAACGGCTATCTACGCAACTTCAAGGACACCCTCCTCATTCATCGGGAGTTGGGAATCGGCAGCAAGGAGCATCTGAAGGTCTTTCGCCAAGACACGCACAGGGGGCCCTGGCGCAAGAACTGCGAACCACGGATGCGGCATGCTTCATCGTTTCCAGCGCGATCCTGCCCAACCTGCCTATCCAACCTGAAGGTGCGCATGATAACTGCTTCGAAGCTATTGGTCACATCTTATGCCACGGAGGTCAAGATCATTGCTTACCTGCGGCGCCAAGACCCCTTCGCCCTCAGCCACCACTCTGCTAGAGATGGCGCTCGCGGTATGGCAAAACTGGATCGCCAATCGGGAGCAGCACGAGCGCCAAGGCATGAGCTACAAGAACTCTGCCCGCGTTTTTGGCCTTTGTCCAACAGTGGATTGAAGAGGTTGCAATGAGCAGGGATGCGATCTCATGCACATTGCGGGTGGCCATGGAAGATCCTGCTGTTGCCGAGGTGCGGAACAAGCTTTACGCCGAGGCTTTAAAGGCCAATAGAACGGCCTTCAGCTTGATGAAGGCATCGAACTATGTTCAGGTTGCCGTTGAAGACGTTCTGCGCGGGCACACTAGGGGATTTCTCGTCATGCCCTGTGGCTGGGCGCGGCCGGAAGAGATACTGACATATCTTTCCGCCAGCTGGGTGGAGGCCCTGCGTGACGGCCGGGCGGGATTGATTCTCGACCAATCGAAAGAAGGCATCGCATATCGCAAAAGCCGGGTGGAGACTTGGCACCGGCAGCTGAAAGCGCTCGGTATTTCGCCGTCGCGGGTTATCTGCTTGACCCAGAACCGTAATTTCCAAGTCGGCTACAATCGCTGGTGTAAGCAGAAAGGTGTGGAAACCCGCATCGCTATTATTAACTACGACTATCATTTAAGCAAGTTTTGTCGTCGGTCGTGGCCCGATCCGGCTGCTGCTTTAGCGGAAAAGATCCAAGACTTCGAGAACAGGACTGAGATAGAAAAGCGTTTCGTCTGCTTAAATTACAAACCAAGAGCCTGGCGTATAGCCCTGCTTACGCGGCTGATCAAGGATAACTACTGGGACGATGGTTTTATCTCCTTCGGCGGTTTCGATGTAACGACGAAGAATGTATCCTTCAGCGGCGAAATCGAGAGATTCCGGGCGCTCAATCTGGCGGCCGGCAGCGAGGCCTATCTGGAGGCACTGGCCGGCAAGGGCCGGGTGCTGTTTGGTCAAGCTCTCCCCGGCAGCGGGAAAGCCGAAAAGAGGCAAGTGCGGCGGACCGGTGACACCTCGACTTACCTCTACCGGCGTTCCGCCTTCACCCTGGTCACGGAGACCAACATGCGGCCAACTGCCGACCGTATCACCGAAAAGTCCTTGAAGCCGATAGCCAACTGCCGAAGCCGATAGCCAACTGCCATCCCGCCGTCCTGTTCGCCAACTATGGGGCGCTCGCCTTGCTCAAGTCTTTCGGGTTCAAGAGCTTCGAGCCCTGGATCGATGAGGGCTACGATGCGATCGAGGACCCGGAGACACGCTTCCTAGCCGCCTACGCGGCCTTCCGGCAGTTCTACAAGACGGCCTGGAAGAGGGTGCGCGAAGACAGAGAACTGCGCGATGTGCTGTGCTACAACGCCGAACATGCCATGCTAGGCCTGCCGCGGCTTTACGACGAGACCCTGGATCCGAAGCTCTGCCGGGAGATTGCCGGCGTCTTTCAGGATGCTTGCCTTGAGGATGCTTGACGGCGACCGCCGCTCCCACGCGCCAGCGGCTTCTGCGGCCGTGCCGGCCGGGTCTTCCGGGCTTTTCGGGCCGCTCCCACGCGCCAGCGGCTTCTGCGGCGCCTGGCCTGCCCCCAGCCCGGTAAGGTAAACAGCTGCGGCACTCATCCCCGGGAATGTTCCACCCTGTCGAGGCGATCCCCGGCGTCTGGAGCGCCTATTGAGGTGACAACGCCGACCTACGATAACAGCGGCCACAACAGTCTCAGCTGCATCGTTACCGATGCGGGTGCGGTGGCGATTGATGCAGGCACAGTGGCAGTGCTCACCGAGGCGCTGCACCGCGAGATCGAATAGCAGAGTCTCTTGCAGCCGGCCTCGCGGCCGGGCCGTGGTTACTCCATCACCGGGATGGAGAACTCGCCGCCCTCCTTGATACCGGAGGGCCAACGGCAGGTCACGGTCTTGGTCCGCGTGTAGAAGCGGAAGGAGTCCGGACCGTGCTGGTTCAAGTCGCCGAAGCCGGACTTTTTCCAGCCGCCGAAAGTGTGGTAGGCCAGCGGCACCGGGATCGGCACGTTGATGCCGACCATGCCGATGTTGACGCGCTGCGCGAAGTCCCGTGCGGTATCGCCGTCGCGGGTGAAGATCGCCGTGCCGTTACCGTACTCGTGGTCCATGGCATAGCCGAGCGCCTCTTCGTAGTTCTGCGCACGCAGGGTGGAGAGCACGGGGCCGAAGATCTCCTGCTTGTAGATTTCCATGTCGCGGGTCACGCGGTCGAAGAGGTGCGGGCCAACAAAGAAGCCCTTCTCGTAGCCCTGCAGGGCGAAGCCGCGGCCGTCTACCGCCAGAGTGGCACCCTGCCCGACACCGGACTCGACGAGGCCCAACACCTTCTCCTTGGCAGTGGCAGTCACCAGCGGGCCGTAGTCGATATCCTGCCCGGCGGTGTAGGGGCCGATCTTCATCTGCTCAATCCGCGGTATCAGCTTGCCGATCAGCCGATCGGCCGTCGCCTCACCGACTGGAACGGCGACGGAGATCGCCATGCAGCGCTCGCCCGCGGCACCGTAGCCCGATCCGACCAAAGCGTCGGCAGCTTGGTCCATATCTGCGTCCGGCATGACGATCAAGTGGTTCTTCGCCCCGCCGAAGCACTGCATCCGTTTGCCGTTGGCGCAGCCGCGCGAATAGATATACTGGGCGACGGGGGTGGAGCCGACGAAGCCCACGCCCAGAACGGCCGGGTTGTCCAGGATGGCGTCCACAGCCTCCTTGTCGCCATTGACGACTTGCAGAATTCCGTCCGGCAGACCGGCTTCCTGCAGCAGTTCCGCCAGCATCAGCGGCACCGAGGGATCGCGCTCGGAAGGCTTCAGGACAAAGGCATTGCCGCAGGCGATTGCCGGGCAGAATTGCCACATCGGTATCATGGCCGGGAAGTTGAAAGGGGCGATGCCGGCAGCCACGCCCAGCGGCTGGCGCATCGAATAGAGATCGATGCCGGCGCCGGCGCTCTCGCTGTACTCGCCCTTCAGCAGATGCGGCGCGCCGATGCAGAATTCGGCGACCTCCAGGCCGCGCTGCAGGTCGCCGCGGGCGTCGGGCAGGGTCTTTCCATGCTCGCGGCTCAGCACCTCGGCCAGCTTGTCCATGTCGCGATTGAGCAGCCGGACGAACTCCATCAGGACGCGCGCGCGCCGCTGCGGGTTCGCCGCCGCCCAGGCCGGCTGGGCTTCGGCAGCGGTCGCCACTGCGGCATCCACCTCTTCCTTCGAGGCAAGCGGCACCTTGGCAATCGCCTCGCCCAGGGCGGGATTATAGACGTCGGCCGAGCGCCCGGACGTCCCCTTGACGCGCTTGCCAGTGATGAAATGCGACAATTCCTGCATGACCTTGTCCTCCCCTTTGCCAGCATAATGCCCAAGCTTTCGCACCGCATAGACGCCGGGTCCACAGGTTTCTCAATACCCCGGCCTTGGCGGCGGGGCCGCCGCATGTGATGTCTATCGAGAAACTCCGGGGTGACGGACAACCGGCAAATTTTAAGAAAACCCTTATATATTATGGAACTAAAGTTAATATCAATTAGGCTTACCTTAACATGCCGATCAGACAATATCGGGATTTGAAAAGGTAACGGTCTACAGCGTGGGCCTTGGGCGGATCACTGGTTTGGCTCGCCAGCCGATTGTCTGCGGCGATAGGGAGCGGGAATATCTCTTGAGCGGACAGCGCAAATAGGAAACAAGGGGTGACCCCTGCGTCCGAGCAGGGCCGGTTTAAGCAGGTTAAGGGTACACTTGAGCGCATGGCTTTGTTGATCACCGGGGGAGCCGGCTACATCGGGAGCCATATGGCCTATGCTTGCCTAGACTGCGGTCTGCCGACTGTCGTCGTCGACGATCTTTCCAACTCCCTGCCCGACTTTCTGCCCAAGGAAGCGGCCTTTTATCGGGGCGACGTCGCCGACCGCGCGTTGCTGGAGCGGATCTTCGCTGCCCACAGCATCGACTGCATCGTCCATTTTGCAGGCTCGGTCCTGGTTCCGGAGTCGGTCGATAACCCGCTGAAATACTATAAGAACAACACGGGCAAGACGCAGGGGTTGCTGGTGACGGCCATCGTGGCCGGGATCAAGCGGTTCATTTTCTCCTCGACCGCCGCCGTCTATGGCGCGCCCGGGTCGTCACCGATCCCGGAGACCGCGGAGCCGGCGCCGCTGTCGCCCTACGGTAACTCGAAGCTGATGAGCGAGACTATGATCCGCGACGCCGCCGCCGCACATGGGCTCTCCTTCGGCATTCTGCGCTATTTCAACGTGGCCGGCGCCGATCCCAAGATGCGGACCGGTCAGTCTTCGCCGAACGCAACGCATCTCATCAAGGTGGCGAGTCAGGCTGCCCACGGACAGCGCAATCGCCTGGAGATCTTCGGCAGCGATTACCCCACGCCGGACGGCACTTGTGTGCGTGACTACATCCATGTTAGCGACCTTGCTGCCGCCCACGTTCTGGCGGTCGAGCATTTGGCTGCCGGCGGCGGGAGCTTCACTGCCAACTGTGGCTACGGCCAAGGCTTTTCGGTCAAGGAGGTGATCGCAGTCGTAAAGAAGGTGACGGGTAAGGACTTTCCGGTGATGGAAACTCCGCGCCGCGTCGGCGATCCGCCGAGCCTGGTGGCGGAGGCCGGGCGTATCCGCAGGCTGCTGGGATGGGTGCCGCAGCACAATTCGCTGGAGCAGATTGTGAAGCACGCCTTTGCTTGGGAGGGCTATTTGGCGAGCCTGCAGAAATGCACCGCGGCGGCCTCTTGACCCACGGCTGGCCAATGCAGACTGTCAAGGTGGAAAATACCGCCTCCCGGACTGGGGAGAGGCATTGAAGACAGTCTTGAGTCCGCATAACGGCGCACCGCAAATTCTCGTCGACTGCAAGTGCCAGCTTGGAGAGGGGCCGCTCTGGTGTGCCGATAGCGGTCGTTTGTATTGGGCCGACATCGAAGGTCAGAGGCTTTGGCGCTGGTCCGAGGCCGAGGGTGCGGCCTCTTGCGCGCTGCCCGGTCCGGCCAGTTTCCTGGCGCGCGGCCCGGCAGGTACTCTGGTCACGGCGATGGCAAGAGGCTTTGGCCTGATCGAGGCAGCGACGGGGCGGGTGCTGGCACTGGGCAGCTCGCTGCGCGCACCTTCCGGAACACGCTTCAACGACGGCAAGACCGACCGCCAGGGCCGTGTCATCGCCGGCGGTGCCGATCTTGCCGAGTCGGAGCCGACGGCCGGGCTGTTTCAGCT
Source organism: Rhodospirillales bacterium (assembly GCA_014324045.1). GTDB lineage: Bacteria > Pseudomonadota > Alphaproteobacteria > Kiloniellales > JACOMY01 > JACOMY01. The sequence continues at coordinate 13,357 of JACOMY010000037.1, forward strand.
GAGCCCTCAAGGCTTCAAGCCTTTGCCGGGGCGCTTCACCGTCTTCAACGGTCCGGCCTTTAGTCCGGACGGGCGGCGTATCTACTTCGCCGATTCGCCCAGCAAGGTCATCCGGACGGCCAGCTACGATCCGGACAGCGGCATGATCGGCCGGCCGGAGCCCTTCGCCATCCTCGGTGCCGAATCCGGCTATCCCGACGGCATGACCGTAGACGCCGCCGGCGGCCTCTGGAATGCGGAGTGGGACGGGTGGCAGATAACCCGCTACCACGCGTCGGGGGAGGTAGATTTCCGTATCGCCTTGCCGGTCCCGCGCCCAACCTCGGTGACCTTCGGCGGTGCAGACTACGATCTCCTCTTCATAACCTCGGCTAGATCGCGCCTTGATGCAGCGGAGTTGACTGCGGCCCCTCTATCCGGGAATCTCTTCGCCCTAAGGCCCGGGGCGACCGGCCTTGCCGAAGCCGCAGCCGTCCTGCCCAGGGACTCGCAAGGGTGGGACTCGCAAGGATGGATTCGCGCGGGTGGCTGACGCGGCAAAACAGCGGAAGAGCAGCTGTCCGCACGCGGCCAGAACCGCGCAACCTGGCGCCGCCCGCCTGCAAATAGCGTGAGTTATGGCGTGGCAAAAGACAAAGAGCAAACGGGTTCGCGCCTGTTCTATCTCTATCCGGAGATTCACCATGCGCGACAATATGAGGACGACTTCTATCGTGCCGTTTTCTACCTCTCACCGCTCATCCGCCGCCACGACCTTCTGCTGATCGCCAGCAGCCGCGACGATTCTCCTTACGACCATGCCCCGTCCGCCGCTTTCGACGGCATGGTGTCCGATCTAGCCGAGAGAATCCGCGATCGTGTGGCGGTCTGTCCGCTGGAAGAGGCCGGCGAACGCTTCGAGCGCTTCGAAGGGCAGCGGACGGTCTGCCTGTGGGACGAGAGGCTGCACGATCACGATCCCTTCCTGAAAAACCAAGACCACTTCAAGGTGTTACGGGCCGATCACCGGCTCGTGCAGCACTCCTCTTCGCACTACCTGCGCGCCAGTTCCTACAACGGCCAAGGCACCGCAGACCAGTGCCGGGTCGCCCAACAGCGCCTTCACAAGCGATTGGAAAGCCTGAAGCATGATCGCATATTGCTGTTCGGGACAGGCCCCGCCCTAGAGAGGGTCAACCTCGCCGAGTTGCCGCCCGGCGTTCCGATCGCCACCAACTCGATGGTCAAAAATAAGCCAATGCTGGATGCGATGCGGCCCAAGATCGTCGTCGCGTCCGATCCGATATTCCATGCCGGGGTCAGCAAGTACGCGCAACAGTTTCGCCAAGAGTTGGTAGAGGCTCTCAGGCTCTACGACGCCTCTTTCGTCTTCCCAATGCGCGACATCGGCCTCTATGAGACGATCTTACCGGACGACGTGCGCGAACGTTTGATCGGAATACCGACAAACGACGGGCCGAAGATCAATTTCGATCTCTTCAAGACCTTCTCGGTCACCACCACGCGGAATGTGATGACCCATTTCCTGCTGCCCTTGGCGGCCACCTTAGCACGTGACGTGCTGCTGGCCGGTTTCGACGGTAGGCGGCCTGAGGAGAACGACTATTTCTGGTCTCATTCGAAATCTTCGCAATTTATTCAGGAGATACCCTCAATCCAAGAGGCGCATCCGGCCTTCTTTGCAATCGACTACAATGATTACTATAGAGAACATTGCAAAGTCGTAGAGACTTACCTCCACAAGATGGAGCAAGCCGGTCACAGGGTCTTCTCAATGACCGATTCGCACATTCCCGCTGTGCACAGCCGCTTCATCGAGAAGACTGCCCGACGAAGCTGGCCTCGCCGAGGCAAACGCCGTCGCGTCAGTATCGTCATGCCGGTCTCGGGGCCGCTCGAACTCCTGAAGGAGGCAGTGGCCTCGGTCCAAGCGCAAACAATCGACGACTGGGAACTCTTGGCGATCCCTTACGGCCAGACCCGCAAGGGCGCCGCGATGGACTGGCTGCAGGAGGAAGCCAGGACGGAGTCGCGACTGGAGATCCTGACGCAGGAGGCGAGCAGTCTTCCAGCGGCGCTCAACCTGGGTCTGGCTGCCGCGGCCGCTCACTTCGTTGCATTCTTCTCCGGCACCGCGCGTCTCTATCCCAACGCGCTGCAGCGCCGGCTGCAGGCCTTGTGCGGCGATGCAGATATCTCTGTCTGTGCAGGACGTGTCGATTTAGTCGATCTTCATGGACACCGTCTGAAGCTCCGCCGCGGCCGGCTGGCTCTGACAAGCCTGCGCCATGCGCGCAGCTCGCCTTTCCACCTTAGCACCTTGCTGGGGCGGGCCCAGGTGATGAAGCGCTTCCGCTTCGACGTTTGCCGTCCCTATGACGAGGCTTGGCACTTCTCGCTGCAGATACTCCAAAACGGCTTCACCATCGGCTCCTGCGGCGAAGATCCGCTGTGCGAAGTGCATTGTTTCGGTGCCCGCGAGCGCTTCAACGACCCTCTGGGACGCTATGCCTACGCCAAGCTCATGCTCGATTCGCTGCTTCACCCGCCGCCCTCTTGCCAATCGGCGAAGGGAATTCCTGTCGTGCTGTCGGAGTCGCAGGTGGCGCGTGCCCGTGTACGTTTCCTACAAGTTCAGTTCGCGGCCCAGGTGCTGATCGGCGATCGCGAGGCCCAGCGCTGCCTGCTCCGCATCTTCGCGGAGGAGCCGGCTGTAACCTTCCTGCAGCCCTTGACCCTTAAGATCTTCGAGGAGATCGCCATCCGTTGTTTCGCCAAGCCGCGCAGCAGCCGGGCGCTGCATCGATCGGTGGTGAACCGCTACGATCATATCTTCGATGCCTGCGAGCGCTTGCAAAAGATCGCATCGCAAAAGGACTTTTCGGTTGCTTTCCGCAGCTTTGCCATAGCCGCGGCAAAGAGCCTTGCGGCGGCGGAGAAACGAAAGCTTAAACTGGGTGCGGCAGAGCGGAGGGTGCATCGGCAAGGTGCTTGGATTCTGTGCAAGAACCGGTTGCTGAGGCTACGTTTCGAGCTGGGCGATGCCTTTCATGCGGTGCGAAAAAACACCCAGCAGTCCAAGCAGGACTTCATGGAATGGCAGCGCGAGTTACGGCGCCGGTGGAAACGGTGGCGGCGGCAATCCAAGCAAAAGGTGCCTAGCCGATAGGCTTGGCAGCCGGTTCCCTCGATCGTGCTACCATCCGGTTTCTCTTGCCGCCGCTGTCTTGGCCGACAGGCGGGCGGCGGCCGAAGCGAGCTATCGAGGAGTGTCCTATGCCGAGCGTCGTCATTACCGGAGCCAATCGGGGTATCGGCCTTGCCCTGGCGAAACGCTATGGCGCGGCAGGCTGGCAGGTGCATGCTACCGCGCGCGATCCCCAGTCCGCCGGGGCCTTGCAGGCACTGCCCTCGGTCCGGGTCCATCCCTTGGATGTCTCCGATCAGGCCTCGATCGACGCCTTCGCCGAGGCGCTGGCGGGCGTCCCGGTCGATCATCTCATCAACAATGCCGGCGTGCTGGGACCGCGCCATATTGCCTTCGGCGAGACCGACCTGGCGCTCTGGACCTCGGTCCTGACAGTCAACACTGCAGGACCTTGGTTGGTGACCGAGCGCCTGGCCGCCAATCTGGAACTGGGCAGCGCCAAGCGGGTGGCCGTCATCTCTTCACAGCTGGGCTCGATCGCCAAGGCCGGCGGCGGCTGGCCTCCGGTCTATACGGCCAGCAAGGCCGGTGCCAACATGGTCGCCCGCCAATTGGCACTGGCTTTGCGCGGCAAGGGGACAATCGTCTTGTCCTTACATCCCGGCTGGGTCAGGACGGCGATGGGCGGCGAACAGGCGCCGGAAAGCCCCGAGGAATCTGCGGCAGGCATCTTCACCTTGATGAACCAAGCCGATGCCGGCATGAACGGCGAATTCTTCACCTTCGAGGGCAAGCCGCTGCCCTGGTAAGCGCGGCAGCGGCAACGGGGGACGTCAGTCGATGATTCTGTCCGAAGAACAGGAGATGATCCGCGATGCTGCGCGCAGCTTCTCGGAGAAGGAGCTAAAGCCAAAGGCCGCCGAATGGGACCGCGAAGCACGCTTCCCGCGCGAGGTCATGGCAGGCATGGCGGAACTGGGTTTTCTCGGCATGCTGGTCGGGACTGACTGGGACGGCGCCGGGACCGACAACGTGTCCTATGCCTTGGCTCTGATGGAGGTCGCAGCGGGCGACGGCTCCTGTTCTACCATCATGAGCGTGCACAACTCGGTCGGCTGCATGCCGATCCTGCGCTACGGCAGCGCGCAGCAGAAAGAACGCTTCCTGAGGCCCATGGCGCGCGGCGAGCAGCTGGGCTGCTTCTGCTTGACGGAACCGCACACCGGCTCGGACGCCGCGGCCTTACGCAGCAAGGCAGTGCGGGACGGCAACCACTGGGTCTTGAGCGGTACCAAGCAATTCATCACCTCGGGCCGCGAGGCCGACGTCGCCATCGTCTTCGCGGTGACCGATCCGGAGGCCGGCAAGAAGGGCATCTCGGCCTTCATCGTTCCGACCGACAGCCCCGGCTATCGGGTGGCGTCAGTTGAGCGGAAGCTGGGACAAAAGGCTAGCGACACCTGTCAGATCGTGTTCGACGCGCTGCGCCTTACACCCGACCTAATGCTGGGCGAAGAGGGCGAAGGCTATAAAATCGCGCTGTCGAATCTGGAAGGGGGGCGGATCGGCATCGCCGCGCAGTCGGTCGGTATGGCAAGGGCCGCCTTCGAGGCGGCGCGCGACTACGCCCGCGAGCGAAAGACATTTACGCGGCCGATCAAGGACCACCAGGCCATTGCCTTCAAGCTGGCCGACATGGCGACCAAGATCCAAGCGGCCGAATTGATGGTACTGCATGCGGCCAGCCTGCGCGATGCGGGCCGGCCCTGCCTTACCGAGGCCTCCATGGCCAAGCTTTTTGCCAGCGAGGCTGCGGAAGCAATTGCCAGCGATTCCATTCAGATCCACGGTGGCTACGGCTACTTGGCCGATTTCCCAGTGGAGCGGATCTACCGCGATGTCCGCGTTTGCCAGATCTACGAGGGTACCAGCGAGGTCCAGCGCTTGATCATTGCGCGGAACGTGACCTAGGTCACGCGTAGACCGCGACCGGCTCCCCCAGGACCTCCGGCTTGGGCGCGATGCCGAGGCCAGAGCGCTGCGCCAGTATGGCAAAGCCCGCTTCCGAGACCGGAGCGCCGTCTGCTGTCGTGACGGCGCAAAGTTCGCGCGGATCCCAGACGTGGCGCCAGACGTGGCGCCAGACGTGGCGAAGGATCCGGGGCGAGACGGCGGCCGCCAGATGGCAGATGGCGGCGAAGGCGATGTCGCTGCCACCGGTCTCCTGTAAGGTAACGCCCAGGCCGGCGGCAGCGCAGATGTCGGTCATGGTCTTGGAGCGGGTCAGGCCGCCGACCTTGCAGATCTTGATGTTCGCAAAGTCGATGGCCGCGTCGCCCAGGGCCTGCAGCAGCATCTGCGGGCCGTCGAGCACTTCGTCCAAGGAGAGCGGTTGACGCAGGCTGGATTTCAGCGCCCGGCACTCGCGGTAGCTGGCTGCGGGTTGCTCAAGGGTGAAGTCCAGGCCGTCAAGCTGGCTTACGGCCTTGAGTGCCGTGTCCAGAGACCAGCCGCGGTTCACGTCGACGATGAAGTCTTCGCCCGGCTGCCGCCCGGCCAGGACGGTGCGGATGCGGGCGACGTCGTCTTCAGGCAACGCGCCGCCGACCTTGATGGAGTGGGCACGACAGCCCTGCGCGCGGAAGCGGTCGGCGGCGGCCGCCATTTCTCCGGGCGTCCCGGTAGAAACGGAGCTGATCAGCGGCAGGCGATTGCGGGCCAGACCGCCCAGCAGGCGATAGCAAGGCAGGTCCTGCGCGCGGCCGAAGAGGTCCCAGCAGGCAACGTCGATGGCCGCCTTGGTGTCCGGCAGGCCGGGCAGCACCGCCTCCATGGCTTCGCCGATGCGTTGGGTGTCGCGCGGATCCAGTCCGATCAGTTCGGGTGCCATCTCCGCGATCCCGGCCCGCACACCGCGGCCGTGCGCCGGTAGATAGCCCTTGCCGAAGGGGCAGGCCTCGCCCCAGCCGAGGCTGCCGTCGTCGGCCTCGACGGCGACGACGCTGTTGTCGAATGCGGTAAAGCTGCGGCCGCCCGAGAGGCGGTAGGCGCCTCCCGGCACGGCGAGTTCGACCCGATAGACGGAGATCCGCGAGATTTTCACCCCAGACTTATTTTATCCCAGACTCATATCGATGACGAGGTTGCCGACATGGCGCTTGGCGAGGAAGACCTCTTGCGCCTTGTGCAGGTCCTTCAGGGCGAAGGTCTGCGCAAGCAGAGGCCGGATTGCCTTGGCCGCGATGTAGCCGGCCAGCTCGGCGAAGAGACCCGGCGGGACGATGGTAGCGCCGGTGAAGGTCAGATCCTTCAGATAGAAGTCGCGCAGATCGAGGCTGACGATCGGCCCGGCAATCGCCCCGGCGCAGGTGTAGCGCCCGCCGCGCACCAGCACCTGCAGAAGCTGCGGGAACAGCGGGCCGCCGACGGCGTCGGCTACCACGTCCACCCGATCCGATCCCGTGGCCGATTTCAGGGCCGCGGCCAGATCCTCGGGAGATCTTGGGAGCACAGTGGCGCCCAAGGCGGCGACGGCCGCCGCCTTGTCGGCGCCGCAGAGCGCGATGGCGGTGGCCCCGCGGCGCCTGGTCAGCTGAACGAGGGCGGTCCCCACACCTCCGGATGCACCGGGAATGAGGACGCGATCCCCGGCCCCGACACTGGCCCGGGCCAGCATGTTCTCGGCCGTGACGGAGGAAGTGGCGAAGGTGGCCAGCTCCGCGTCCGAGAGATCGCTTTCGATCGGATGCAGGTTCTCGACCGGTGCGGCCGTATACTCGGCGAAGCCGCCGTCGACCTCGGAGCCGAAGTAGCGGCACTTGTCCTTGTTCAGCGGATCCGTCCAGTCGCGCAGCCAAGCATCGATCAGCACGCGCTTGCCGAGAAGATCTTCGCAGACGCCATCGCCCAGCGCCACCACGCGGCCGCAGACGTCCGCGCCCTGGATCCGGGGCAGGTCGATGCCGCGGCCGCCCCAGGTCCCCGAATCTTCCTCCAAGACGGCAATACCGCTCTTGCCGCCTTCGGCCGTGGTGCCCTCGGTTACCGAAGGGGCATACCAGCCAATGCGGGTGTTGATGTCGGTGTTGTTCATGCCGCAGGCACCGACGGCGATTACTGCCCAGCCAGGGGCAGGCTCCGGGACCGGCCAATCCTCGCGGTAGACCAGCTTGTCCAAGCCGCCGTGGCCGGTCAGGACCATGGCGCGCATCGTCTTCGGCAGCGGGCTCATGCGGCACCTTCCTCCGCCAGCACGCGCTTGGCGATGCGGAAGCACTCGACCCCGGCCGGCACGCCGGCGTAGATCGCCACCACGTGCAGGATGGCTTGGATCTCCTCCTTTGTCACGCCGTTGCGCAGCGCACCGCGCAGATGCAGTTCCCACTCGTGCATGCGGTTCAGAGCGGCGATCATCGACAGGTTCAGCATGGAGCGGGTCTTGGCCGGCAGGGTTTCGTCGCTCCAGCCGAAGCCCCAGCACCATTCCGTCATCATCTCCTGGAAGGGACGGGAAAAGTCGTCGGCCTTGGCCAGGGTGCTCTCCACATACTCGGCGCCCAGCACATCTTTGCGCTTGCTGAGGCCAGTCTCGAAACGTTCCTTGTCCATCCCCTTGGCTCCTTCTGGTTCGGTCAGGCTCTAAGCTCCTGGCAGGCCTGGTCGAGGGCCGCAAGCGTTGTCTCCAGGTCTTCCTCGCTCAGCACCCCGGAGAAGAAGCGGCGCACCGTCGGCAGGACGTAGATACCGCGCTTCAAGAGAGCCAGGTCGAGCTTTCTGGCGCTAGCCTGATCGGCTGCGAGGATGTCAAGCTGGTTCTTCGGATCTTCGGCTGCGAAGAGGAACTGCCAGAGGGAGGCCCGCCCGGTCACCCGGGCCGGCAGACCGTGGCGGTCTAAAACGGCCTGCATAGCCGCATAGAAGGTCTCGGCTTTCTGGTTCAGGTGCTCGTAGAATCCAGGTTGCGCGATGACATCGAGGGTGGCGGCGCCGGCCGCAGCGGCCAGGGGATTCCCGTGCAGCGTGCCGTTGATGTAGGCGTAGTCCGGCCGGCCCTTGTTGCGGGGGTTGGTCCGCTCCAGCATCTCGGCGCGGCCGGCTACGCAGCCCAGCGGCCCGCCGCCGCCGACGATCTTGCCGAAGCTCGCCAGATCGGGCGTGACGCCGAAGTATTCCTGCCCGCCGCCGTACGCCAGGCGGAAGCCGGTGACCACCTCGTCGAAGATCAGCAGCACCCCGTAGGCGTCGGCAAGGCGCCTGAGACCGGCGAGAAAGCCCTGCTGCGGGAAGATCACGCGCTGCACCGGCTCGACGACGATGGCAGCCAGATCTTCGGCCTCGGCGGCGACGATCTGTTCGACGGCTTCCAGGTCGTTATAGGGGGCGACCAGCATGGTGTCCTGCAGCGCGCGGGGCACGCCGCCGCTGTCGGCGGTCGCTTGCGGATAGTTGGCCGCTGCCGTCGGGAACTGGCTGAAGGAAGCGTAGTCGTGGTTGCCGTGATAGGCGCCCTCGAATTTGAGCACCTTGTCCTTGCCGGTGAAGGCGCGGGCAATACGCAAGGCATAGGCCGTGGCCTCGGATCCGGTGCTGGTAAAACAGATCTTCTCGGCGCAGGGGATGGCCGCGACCAGTTTCTCGGACAGCAGGATCGCCGCCTCGTTCAGGGTACCGAAGACGTGGATCGCCTTGGCCGCCTGCGCTTGGATCGCAGCGACCACCTCCGGGTGGTTGGCGCCCAGGATGTTGGCGCCGGCGCCGCCGACGAAGTCGATGTAGCGGCGGCCTTGGGTGCAGATCAGATGCGCGCCCTCGGCCGCACTGACCGCGAAACGCAGGTCCTTCGGCAGGGAATAGCCGCCCAGACCGGCGCCAGGCAGCGTACGTTCGGCGATGGCGTAGAGATGAGCTTGCGGGTCGAGGTCGTTCTGTTCGAGAGGCAGTGCCATGGGGTGGGCTCCTAACGTCCGGTCTTGGCTTCCGGTGCCACTTTCTGGTGCTAATTTCTGGGGCGAGGGCTGTCGGGGTTGTAGGCGGGTCGAAGAGATCGTTCTCGGCCTCCCAAGGCCTGCCTTCCAGCCGGACGCTGTCGGGGTTGGCCATACCGATCGGACCGGCCTTTTGCTCCATGCGGATGCAACTCCTCAGCCTGACGCTCACTCATTTTCGGCACCTCGCAAGAGCAGATTTGACGTGCATCTATGATCGAACATATGTACCGTCGTCAACCATGAAAGAGACAAATGTACCGAATTCCGGGATTGCGCCGCTCGAACCGGTCCTGAAGCGGCTGGCCGGGGCGGTACCGGATATGAGCCCGCAACTGCGCCGCGCGGCGGGGTACCTGCTGGACAACCCCGAGGCCGTGGGCTTGGCTTCGGTGCGGGAAGTTGCGGCGGCGGCCGAGGTGAAGCCCAATACCTTGGTGCGCTTGGCTCATGCCGTCGGATTCGAGGGCTTCGAGGATCTGCGGCGGCCCTTCCGCGAGGCACTGCTGCGGGGCGGGGTCAGTTATCCCGACCGGGCGCGCTGGCTGCAGTCCTTGGCGAAGGGTGGGCAGGAGGGAGCGCTCTATGCCCAGATGGCGGAGAGTCTGCTGGGCAGCTTGGAAGCGCTGTTCACCGATCTCCGCGCCGCCGAGTTGAAGCGGGTGGCGGCGCGGATCGTGGCGGCGCGCGCGACCTATGTGCTGGGAGTCGGGGTGTCCTATGCCGTGGTCCACAACTTCGCCTATTTGGCGCGTATGGCGCTCGACTCCGTCGTGGCGGTGCCGCGCGATGGCGGCCTGCCAATTGACGATTTGGCGAAGGCTGGTCCGAAGGATCTGCTGCTGGCCGTTACCTTCCGGCCCTACCGCAAGGAGGTGGTGGAGACGGTCGAGCGCGCCGGACAGCAGGGCGTGCCGGTGATCGCGGTGACCGACAGCCGCTCCTCGCCGATCGCGCTTAAGGGCACGCCGAGCTTTCTGCTGTCGGTCGAGACGCCGGAGCCCTTTGCCTCGACTGTGGCTGCAACCGCGCTGATGGAGACACTTTTCGCCTTCGTGGTGGCGGAAGCGGGCGAGGCTGCGGTCGAAAGCGTCGAACGTTTCCATGCCGAACGCGCCCGGGTGGGCGTCTATTGCGGAGAGCAAGAGCGATGAACCCGCCGATCCGGGCCATGGCCCCCAGACATTATTTGGATCCGGAGGTCTTCCAAAGGGAACGGGAAGCGGTCTTCTACAAGACTTGGCAGTTCGCTGCCCATGCCAGCCAGGTGGCGTCGCCGGGTGACTACTACTGCTTCAGCCTTGCCGGGCAGAACCTCTTTCTGCTGCGCGGCCCCGACGGGAAGATGCGTTGTTTCTACAACGTCTGCCAGCACCGCGCCCACGAGATGCTGGAGGGCAGCGGCAACCGGCGGGTTCTGGTCTGCCCCTATCACGCCTGGACCTACGATCTGGGCGGCCGCTTGATGAAGGCGCCGGGCGACCGCAGGGTGGTCGGCTTTCAGCGCAAGGACATCTGCTTGGCACAGGTGCAGGTGGAAGATCTTTTGGGTTTCCTCTTCGTCAATCTCGATCCCGCCGCGGCTCCTATGGAGGCCTGGTATCCCGGCCTGCGCGATGCCTTGGCGCGCTTTGTGCCCGGGATCGACGACTTGAAACCGATGGAGGTGCGCCGGCAGAACGAGGCCTGCAACTGGAAGGTCTCGGTCGAGAATTATTCCGAGTGCTATCACTGCGAGCGGGTGCACACGGCCTTCGCCAGCGGGGTGATCGATCCGGAGAGCTACGACATCTCCGTCAACGGCGGCTACTGCCTGCGTCACACTAGCGTCGCCGCCAACCTGGAGCGCATGAGCTATAGCATCGACGTGAGCGCCAACGAGACGGCGGGGCAGTACAGCTCTTGGTTCCTCTGGCCGGCCTTCTCGTTCCAGGTCTATCCGGGAAATCTGCTCAACAGCTATCGCTGGCAGGCCGAGGCGGTGGATCGGGTCGCCATTGAGCGCGGCTGGTACAGCAAGAACGGCGTCGAATCCGAAGAAATCGCGCGCTTGGCCCAGCAAGACATGGATACCACGGTGGCCGAGGACGTGCGCTTGGTCGAATCGGTGCAGCGCGGTCTCAAGAGTCGCGGCTACCGGCCGGCGCCCCTGATCGTCGATCCCGCCGGCGGCGTACGCTCCGAGCACTCCATCGCCGCGCTCTACGGCTGGTGGGAGGCGGCGATGGACGGCCGGATCGGCCCGGCGTAGCGGCAGCTATTGGCGGACGGCTTCCAGTTCGAGAATGATTTCCACCTCATCGCCAACCCAGCCGTTCTCCACGGCGTAGGTCATGCCGAAGGCGCTGCGTTCTATCGTCGTGTGGGCGGAGATGCCCAGCACGTAGGGGATCGCGCCGCCGATGGGGAAGGGATAATCGCCGGCCTTGTTCAGAGTGACGTCCAGGCTGACCGGCTGGGTCACGCCCAGGATGGTTAGATCGCCCCGCACCTCGCCGTTGGCAGTGTCCTTGGCAATGGCCTCGGTCATGCGGAAGGTGATGATGGGGTGCTGGGCGACATTGAGGAAGTCCTTGCTGCGCAGATGCTTGTCGCGCGCCTCGTGGTTGGTGAAGACGCTGGCGGCGTCTATGGCGACCTCCAGATCCGAAAGGCTTTGCGTTCCCTCGTCATAGATGAAGCTACCCTCGGCCTTCAGAAACTGTCCCAGCGTGTCGGCGAAGCCGATGTGATGCGTCAGGAAGGCGATGGAGAGGTGCGCGGGGTCGAGGCGATAGCGCTCCGGCTTCGCCTGGAGTGCGGTCGCGAACAGGAGTAGGCAGACGCCCGCGGCGAGGGCCAGACCCCTGCCGACACTGCATTGACGGAGAACCGAAAACAGACGCATGGTCTTCTCCTGTTGCACTGCTTGCCGCATTCGGCAAAAATAAGGTCTTGACGATAATTGTCTAGCCGGGACGCGGCCGGCTTTGGTCACAGGGGTGTGGGTCACAGGGGCGTGGACAGGCAAATCCAATGGTTGGATGCAGCAGAAAACAGCCTCGCCAAGCCTTGCCTGGAAACGCGGACGCTTCATGCAAGTCTTGAAGAGGTCGATGGTGGGCGCGACTGGGATTGAACCAGCGACCCCTACGATGTCAACGTAGTGCTCTCCCGCTGAGCTACGCGCCCACTGATCCGTCGAGGGACGAAGGACGTAGCACCGGCCAGTGGGGCCGGCAAGGGCGAATTCGTCTCCTTTGCCCTTGTCCTGCCATAAGCACATATATCTAGATGGCAAGGCTACTACACTTGGGCTGGGATTGCGTTAGCCTTCGACCTCCGGGTCTGAGGATGCGTAGATTCGGCTAGGCACTTCGGGCCTGGCAGTCCGGATCGCTGCCGGGCAGTAACGAAAGGGCGTCAGAGTCGATGTGGGAAGGCCCTGCCTTCGAAGTGACCTCTCCGCGTTGCGGCGCGCTGCCTCTGGTGGTGGCCTCACCCCATTCCGGTAGCCTCTACCCCGCCGACCTCCTGCAGGCCTCTTGCCTCTCCGGGCAAGCTCTTCGGCGCTCTGAGGATTGCTACGTCCAAGACCTCGTGGCGGATGCCACCGCGGCCGGCGCCGCCGTCATTCACGCGCTTTTTCCCCGCGCCTATGTCGACGCGAATCGGGAACCCTACGAACTGGACCCGCTGCTGTTCGACGAACCGCTGCCGGCCTATGCCAACAGCCGAAGCCCGCGTGTTACGGCGGGGCTCGGCACGATCGCCCGCGTGGTGGCCAGCGGGCAGCCGATCTATTGGCGCAAGCTCGCCGTCCGGGAAGCGTTGGATCGGCTGGAGCGCTGCTACCTCCCCTACCACCGGGCGCTACGCGATCTGATCGAAGAGCGGGTCTCGCAGTTTGGGTTGTGCATTCTGCTGGATTGCCACTCCATGCCCAGTCTGCATGCCGCCCACGGCGGAGCGGCGGCGCCGGACGTGGTGCTTGGCGATTGCCATGGCCTATCGGCCTTGTCCGGCTTGGTGGAGGTGGCGCAAAAGGTCTTCCGGGAACTCGGCTATCGCGTCGCCTACAATGCACCCTATGCTGGCGGCTTCGTGACCCGGCAGTACGGCCGGCCGGAGCGCGGCGTTCAGGCTCTGCAGATCGAGATGGCTCGCGGTCTATACATGAACGAACGCAACCTGAAGCCCAATCGGGGATACCGGCGCCTGCGCGCAGACCTCAGTCGGGTCTTTGCCGGCATCGCCGACTGGATTTCCTCCGACGTTCAGCTTCCCCGCGCCGCGGAATAGCCTCTTGTCCATGCCCGGCAGTCCAGCCTGCTTCGGGCGCCCTTTCCTGCCTTGTAAAGCTGTGCGCAAAAAAAGGGCCGTGCCCAAAGGCACGGCCCGAGTTCAGGGAGGAAACGCCATAGAGACGTACGGCACTGCGCCGAAGCGCGTATGCCGCACTGCACAATATGATCGAAGGTGCTCCAGGCTGCAAGGGAAAACTCATATTTCAATGAGTTACCGGAGTTTTTTTTCTGTAGTTCGGAGGGCTATGCACTCATCTATGCTGCAGTGCATAAAAGTGCATCGTTCTTGGGCAGGCACGATGCCGTGCCTTCGCTTCAAGCCTTTGATGTAAGACGAATTTGTCATACCGGCTGGACGAGAATGGACATCGGCGCGCTTGGCTAAGGAGCTGCCGGGGTGCCGCGAAGTTGTGCCCCGCAATAACGTGGGCGCATCCCTGATGCCCAATCCGGTCATGGCCGCACAGGTCGAACCTATCCGCCGGGAATCGCAAACCGGCAGCTCATGCGGCGAAGGAAGGAGTGCTGTCCTAACGTGGCTTGGCGGCGGCGCGGTGCGACGGTGCTGGATCTCTGCACTAATGAGGCCATGCGGTCATCGCTGGCCGTTTATCCAGCCTCCGATTTTACCGGGGGTTTGGGATCGGGCTTCCGCCGAAGTCTATCTCCAGTAAGGATCTGTCACGGGCCAACGAAAGAGATCTGCGCCGATACCGGCCGGCGTCCCTCTAGCCGTCGATCAGCTTGCGGACGGCACGCCCGGCGATGCGGGCGGGGTGGGTGCCTGGCTCGGCCGTGGTCACCGCTTTATGAACGGCTCTGGCCTTACGCTCGACCAAAGGCCGGGCATGGGTATCGGCGAGTTCCTTCGCTTTCCTGCGTAACTTCGGGTCGCTGGCGAGACGTCGAGCCGCGAGGACGGCCAGGCTCTTGAGCATCGTAGCTGCATTCCCGTCGGTGATTGCGCCATGCAGGATCTAGGGCTCGACTGGCTGCGGTTCAATCGCGCTTTGGCCCCAAAGGCGCCTGAGGAATTCCGGATAGAACCTTCGGCGCGGCCGTCTCCCGCAAGAGGTCCAAGCGCTTGCGGGCCGGTGCTGGAGTTTCTGTAAACCGGCCTTCGCCGTAGTCGAAACCGCTGGCTTGGCTGCTGCCGTCGCTTGTCTCCCCAGGATGTACCTGCTCCAGCCGGAAGCCTTGCTTTTCGCGGGCTGCGGAGGGCTTGGCAATCCGGTCCTTCCGCCCCCTTCGTTGTGCCGGAAAAGGCGCCCCTGAGAGTGCAAACTGAGAGTGCAAACCGAGAGCGCAAACAGGATCGGCGCCCTCATGCAGAGCACCCTGCAATGGCCCTGCACGGCCATTGCAGGGGTGTCCGTTACCGGTTCCGGCTGCCGCTCTCGCCGATCGATCGGGCGGCGCTAACTGCGCTCTTCGATCTTGGGACATTGCCCCCAGAGCAAGAACCCCAAGGAAAGAACCAAAGGAAAGCCGCCCTCAAATATCCATCGTCGTTTGCTGGTCCGGGTCTTGCGTGCGGGTGAGCTGGACCAGGCGGAGCTGTATGTCCATCCAGCCGGCGATCAGCCGGTTG
>JACOMY010000038.1 GCA_014324045.1 Rhodospirillales bacterium
AGTTTTTTGTCGCCGGCTTAATTTTTTTCTTTTTCATCCCTGTTCCTCCCACCCCGCTTGAGTAAGCGAGCGCTGCCGGATTGTATAGCCTTTTACCGAAGGGCGGCTCCCGCCTGTCCGGGACGCTGCGGATTCGGCCCGGACGATGGCAGGCACGGCAGGGGCCGGACGATGGCGGGAAGGGACCGCTCCCGCAGCGGGGCGGCCTCGACGGCTCCCGGCCGCCGCCGCCGGCTCTTCGACCCGCTCTACTCCCGGCGGCTGGCGCCACGGCCGGTGTAGGGTGACAGAAGTCTTTTGAAATCGGGCGGTTTCAGGGGTGTAGAATCGTCTGAAAAAGCGGTTTGGCGGTCACTTTTCGCGGGGCTGCGGCAGGCTTGGAAAAGCCGGGCCTTTCGCACACCTCGTTTTGCCGGAAAAGGCACCCTCTTGCAGAGCGGTTGCAGGGTGCTTGCAAGGACCGTGCAGGAGCCGTGCAATGCCCTTGCAGGGGCGGTTCGCGATCGCCGTTACCGGTTCGGATTGCCGGCATCGCCGGCCGGCGGATGGCCGGCTTGGGCGCGGGCGCGGGCTTGGCCATGTTTGAGGCTGGCTTTACGGTAGGGTCCGTACAGCGAGGCCAGCATCGACCGGCGCATGCCTTCGCCGTCTGCGATCGGGCAGTCTCGTTCGCCGCCGGTCTCCTTGCCGTTGCTGGCGGCCTTGAGGGGACGCTGCGCCCCCGGACGACCCAGCTTTGCGGGGAAGCGCCGCGAGGCGGGGAGTTGGAGGGGGCACAGCAAGCTTCGCGCGGAGTTGCAGCGCCTGTTCCCGGCAAGGCCAGGGAGACGGCAGGAGAGGCGTTGCCGGCAGAGGAAGCAGCCAAGATCTCGGTTCACCGGTCCCGCGCCGCTGTTGTCAGCAAGGTTCGGGAGGCGGCGCCGGTCTGCCGCTTGCAGATCTAGGAATAACGGACTAAGTCATCGCAGTCCACTGAAGTAACCATCGGCCGAAGGAGGCGGGGATGCAACAACGCGCAACCAGATTTGACATCGGCGCCGTCGTCCGCCATCGGATCTACCCCTTTCGCGGGGTGATCTTCGATGTGGATCCGGAGTTCGCGAACACCGAAGAATGGTGGCAGTCCATTCCACCCGATGTGCGCCCGTGCAAGGACCAGCCCTTTTATCATCTGCTGGCGGAGAATGCCGAGACCACCTATGTTGCCTATGTCTCGGAGCAGAATCTGGTGCCCGACGACAGCGGCGAACCGGTTGGCCATCCGCAGATCAACGAGATCTTTGGCGAGATGCGCGATGGCCGCTACTTGCGCAAGGACTTGCTGTCTTAGCGATCTTTCTGGGAGACTCTCCGGGAGTTTTTCAGGAAATGCGCTAAGGCGGGGGTTGCGGTGCGGTTGTCTTGCGATTGAAGCTGTTTATCCTGGACTCGGGAGTGCCGCGGCCGGATGGCCGGAAGCGCCCGCAAGACCAAGCGCCATGCGCCGGATTCGATAGACAAAGAATGGGAGCGGATTGAACCGCTGTGCCTGGAGCAGGGAGGTCAGCGTCTGCTATCGGTTATCAGGCTTGAATCCTAGGATACCGAGCGCGCCGGCGCGCCAAAGTGCCTGAGATAGCCGAAAGCGTTTGCGGAGGAGCCGTCCCCGAAACAGGCGATCGGTACCAAGCGCTATTGGCGAGAAGCACCGATCAGATCGTTGCGGGCGATATCCAGATGCGCTCTGACGATCCGCACTGCGGCGTCGGTATCGCGCGCACGGATCGCATCGTAGAGCGCCCGGTGCTGCTCGTTGTAATCCCGCTGCCGATCCGGGGAGAGCACCTTGTCGCGCATGCGCGCCCATTGGGCGTGGCTGCGCACCGCATTGATCTGACGATAGAAGCCGATCATGAGGGGATTGCGGGTACAGTCGGCGAAGGCTTGGTGAAAGGCCGCGTCGGTGCGCGTGAAGGCTTTCCGGTCGCGCCCGCTGCAAGCCTCGACGTCGGCCAAGGCTTCGGCCAGACGGTCGAGACTGCGCTGGGTGGCGTGCAGGCTGGCAAGGCGCGCCATCTCCGGCTCGATAGCGATGCGCACCTCGATCAGTTCGACCGGGCTGGTCCGCTCGGCAATGTCGTCCTCCCCGCTATTGCCACGAAAGTTCACGAAAGTGCCGCTACCGACCCTGCGGACCACCAGATTGCCCTCTTCCAGCTGCTTCAGCGCCTGGCGGACGGTCGAGCGTGAGGCTCTGTAGTGCTGTGCTAGGTCGCGCTCGGCCGGCAGCCGCTCACGATAGGCGTAGGTATCGCCCATGATCGCCTTGCGAAGCTGCGCGGCGATCGCTGCCGCACCGCCCACGCTGCCGGGCAGTCCGCTGCTCTCCACATTCTGTTCGCGCTCGTCCATGACTAGGATCCCCGCCAACTCAACTTAAGCCCCGTTTCCTTAACCGGGATGTTACCAATTATGACCATTTCCGGTCCATTGAAAAAATTTGGTTCCCAATGGCCTGGATTTGTGTTGTCATCGTCCTACTGGGGACCGGGCCTCGGCGGGAAAACTGGGCAGGCGGTTCCAGGATCCCGCCTAGCGGCGTCCCCGGGCTCGGGCGGACGTGACGACATAACAAGGGAGAGCAAGTGGGATGGCTCATACTGGCGATCTTGAGGCAAGCGATCTTGAGGCCTATGCGAATGCCCCGGGGCGGGCCGATCTGGTCAAGCAGGTGCGTCAGAAGATCGACGCGCTCGGCGTCGATTACATCTACTATCAATTTGTCTCGGTGACGGGACGGGTCGTCGGCAAGGGCATCCCGGCCGATCATTGGGAGGCCACGGCGGCGCGCGGCTTCCAATTAGTCTATGGCTCGACAGCCAACCTGTTCCTCAACCGCCACGGCGACTATCTGGGCTATGGCCCCGAAGCCTCGGAACTGGTTGGCATCCCCGATCCCGATACCTTCGTGCAGTTGCCTTGGGACAAGCGCGTCGCGCGCGTCTTCTGCACCCTCTTCCGGAACCGCGAAGAGCGCGACAATCCCGGCGGGTTCCTGACCGGCGACTGCCGCGGCAACCTGCGCCGCATCCACAGCGCCTTCAAGGAGAAGCACAAGGGCCTGCATCTGCGCCACGGCACCGAGCCGGAGATGATGTGGCTGAATCGCGGAGAGCAGGGTGCGCTGACCGGCTATACCAAGCCGAATTGCTACCACATCGACCAATTCGAGATGCTGCGTCCGGTCTTTATGCGAGTCATCGAGTACGGCCGCGCCATGGGCCTGGACATGATCCAGGGCGACCATGAAGACGCCCCCGGGCAGCTGGAATTGAACTTCATGTTCGACGATGCCCTGCGTACCGCCGATCGTCTGACCACCTATCGTCAGATCTGCGCCCAGGTCGCCCGCGAGTTCGGCTTGATCGCCTGCTTCATGTCCAAGCCCTTCATGAAGGTCTCGGCCTCTGGCTGTCACCACAATCTCTCGCTCTGGTACGGCGGCGAAGAGCAGATGAATCCGCTGGGCAACGAAACACTCAACGAAGAACTCCCGGGCATGCCGCAGAACTTCAGCTACCTGAAGGGCGGCGAGAACACCTTTATGCCGGATCTGACTCTGGATCCCCGCAAGCCCGGTCCGATCGGTCTCAAGGCCATCGGCGGCGTGATCGAGCATCTGGGTGCACTCACCGCGATCGGCTGTTCTACTGTCAACTCCTACCGCCGTCTGTGGGACACGGGCTACTGGGCACCGGTCTTCGCCGATTGGGGTTTCCAGAATCGTACCTGCGGCCTCCGCGTCTCGGCCCCCGGCCGCTTCGAGTACCGCGCCGTGGATTCGATGGTGAACCCCTACCTGATGGCAGGCGCCATCATCCAGGCCTTCGACGACGGCATCGCCCGCGACCTGGATCCGGGCGAGCCGGAGGAACGCAACATCTACCAGGCCATGGAAGAGGGTAAGCAGGTCAAGAAGCTGCCAATGAGCCTGGGCGAGGCCCTGAACCGGCTGGAGAAGGATCCGGTCATCCAGTCGGCCCTGCCGGGCGAGATGCTGCGCATCTTCACCGAGTACAAACAGGACGAGTGGGAACGTTTCAACGCGACCGTTACCGATTGGGACGTCGAGACCTACCTCGACTGCCTGCCATAGTCTCCATAACGGCCCGGGTTGGGCAGCGGCCTGGCCCGGGCCAGCTTTTTCTTCGAACATCCAGAAAAACAGAGGTGCCCCAGCCATGTGCGGAATTGCCGGCCTCATCCACCGAGGCAAGTCATCGAACATCGGCGCCGAGATGACGGCCATGCTGCGCGCGCTCAAGCACCGCGGACCGGATTCAACCGGTTTCGCGGTCTACGGCGAGCCTAGCCAGGCCGATTATGTGATGCGCTTCAAGGTTGCCGAACGGGAAGACCTTGAGTCCGGCATCGCCATCCACCAACAGGTAAAGGACCGCCGCCAGGCCGTTGACCGGCGTCTGGCCGCCATCGGCGCCAGCGTGACCGAAGCGGCAGAAGCGACCGAGTATGCCTTGCGCTACCGCTTCACCTTCGACGGCGAGCTGACCGAGCTAGCCCGGCAGATGGAGGACATCGAGGGCGTCGAGATCCTCTCGATCGGACGCGGTCTGGAGCTGATCAAGGATTTGGGCGACGCCGACGACGTCTCAGGCCAGTACGGTCTCGGCAGCTTCTCCGGCACCCACGCCATCGGCCACACCCGCATGGCTACCGAGTCCGACGTCGACATCCGCTCCGCCCACCCCTACTGGGCCTATCCCTATTCCGACATCTCGGTCGTGCACAACGGCCAGATCACCAACTACTGGAACAAGCGCCGCGACCTGGAACGCTGCGGACATCGCTTCGTCTCCGACTGCGATTCCGAACTCCTGGCCGTCTATACTGCCGACAAGCTGGAGCAGGGCTACAGCCTGGAGGAGTCGCTGCATCGATCGGCCGAGGAGATCGACGGAGTCTTCACCTACTTCGTCGCCACCAAGGACGAGTTGGGCATGGCCAAAGACACCATGGCGGCCAAGCCCCTGGTGCTGTTCGAAAGCGACGATGTCGTGGCGATCGCCTCGGAAGAGATCGCCATCCGCAGCATCTTCCCGCAGGAGATCGATACTTTCGATCCCTACGACGGAGAAGTCCGGGTATGGAGGGCCTAGAGATGCAAGAGGATCGCTCGCATGCCATGGGCATGCACAGCGAACAGCTGCGCGGCCGCAGCCAGCAGATGTTCTTTGAGCCGGACGCGGAAGAGAACTTCGTCTACCCCGATGCCTTCGAGGTGGACTACAACAAGCGCACCGAATTCGATGCCAAGGATATGAGCGCGAAGGAGACCAACCTTAAAATCCGCGCGCTCATGCAGGACGGCCACGGCACCATCGTGGTCAAGAACCCCATGGCCCGTCATGCCATGGGCGTCGGTATTCTCAACCGTCTGAACCTCTACTTCGAAGGCTCGCTGGGCTACTTCGGGGTGGGTGTGATCGATGGCCCCAACGTCCGCATCTCCGGCCGCGTCGGCTGGTCCTGTGCCGAGAACATGATGGCCGGCACCGTGGTGGTGGAAAAGAACGCGGGCTCCCTCTTCGGCGCGGCTATCCGCGGCGGCGATCTGGTCTGCAAGGGCCATGTCGGCGCGCGCACCGGCATCGACCAGAAGGGCGGCAGCATCCTGGTCGGCGGCGACACCGGCGCCTTCTCCGGCTTCATGATGCAGCGCGGCCGCATGGTGGTCTGCGGCAATGCCGGCCATAACCTGGGCGATTCGATGTACGACGGAACCATTTTCGTCGGCGGCAGTGTCAAGTCCCTGGGCGTCGACTGCGTCCCGGCCGAGATGAGCGACCCGGATCGTGCCTGGCTCAAGCGCAAGCTGGCGCTCTACGGCATGCTTCCGGCTGAAGGCATCGACCACTTTAGGAAATACATCGCCGGCAAACAGCTTTGGAACTACGACAACCTGGAGCCAAGCGAGAAGAAGCTGGTCCTCTAGCCCTTCTCCGCACTGCAGCCAGAACAGGAGCAAATCATCATGGCAAATCAGCCCTTGCTGGAAGAACAGCGCTGGAAGCAGCCGCTGGAGCGCGACCGCTACCGCCTCGGCAATTCCTTCGTTTTCCCCCCGCATGTCATCGACGACATCCACATCAAGGCAGAACTCGGCCGCTACCGCATGCGCGGATTCTCCCTCTTCAAGCAGATTCCGCACTGGGACCAGCTCACCTTCCTGCCCGGCACCCTCACCCGCTTCGTGATCGAGGGCTACCGCGAGAAGTGCGAGACCAGGACCGTCCTGGGCCCGGAGTGCAGGAACCCCCTGGTCCTCGACATTCCGGTCTATATCACCGGCATGTCCTTCGGCGCGCTCTCCTACGAGGCCAAGATCGCACTGGCCCGCGGCGCCACCATGGCCGGGTCGGCTACCTGCTCAGGCGAGGGCGGTATGATTCCGGATGAGCGCCGCTACTCGATAAAATGGTACTATCAGTGCATTCAAAGCCGCTACGGCTTTAATCCGCACCATCTGCGCCTCGCCGATGCCGTCGAGTTCTTCATCGGCCAGGGCTGTAAGGTCGGTCTGGGCGGTCACCTGATGGGTCAAAAGGTGACCGATCAGGTCGCGGAGATGCGCTCGCTGCCGGCCGGCATCGACCAGCGCTCGCCAGCCCGCCATCCCGACTGGCTGGGTCCCGACGATCTGGCGCTGAAGATTGAGGAGGTGCGCGAGGCGACCGACCATCGGATCCCGATCCAACTGAAGCTGGGTGCGGCGCGCGTCTACGACGACGTCCGCATGGCGGCCAAGACCGGCCCCGACATCATCTACATCGACGGCATGGAGGGCGGAACCGGTGCCGGCCCGCACATCGCCACCGAAGAGACCGGTATCCCCGGGATCGCCGCCGTGCGTCAGGCGCGCAAGGCCCTGGACGACGTCGGCGCCTCCGGCAAGGTCTCGCTGGTTTATGCCGGCGGCATCCGCAACGGCGCCGACATCGCCAAGGCGGTGGCTCTGGGGGCCGACGCGGTCGCCATCGGCCATTCCGCCCTGATGGCGTTGAACTGCAACAAGGATATCCCCGAGGCCGACTACCGGGCCGAGATGGGGGTCGATCCTGGGCACTGCTACCACTGCCATTCGGGCCGCTGCCCTGTCGGCGTGGCCACCCAGGACCCGGCCTTGCGGGCACGCCTGGATCCGGACGAGGCGGCCGAGCGCGTCTACAACTTCCTCCACACCCTCACCATGGAGTGCCAGATGTTGGCCCGTGCCTGCGGCAAGACCAACATCCATTCCCTGGAGCCGGAGGATCTGGCGGCATTGACGATGGAGGCTTCGGCCCTGGCCGGCGTGCCGCTCGCCGGCACCAACTACACCGTCGGCGTCGACGACTACCACCACCTCTAAGAGGGTGTTGCTTGCCGGAGGCCCCGGCAAGGAGTGGCCTCCCGAGAGACGAAGGAGACAACACAATGGCAGGAACCTCTTACAAGGGATCGGAGATCCGGGACATCGATCAGTTCCTCTCCGACACCTCGGGTCTGGGCAGCGATCGCGAGAAAGAGATTGGCCAGCACATCGGCTACCGCTACGACGTCAATCTGCTGCCGGACTACCAGCGCGTGACGCCCTTCCTCAAGACCTACATGGAGGTCATGGGTTGGGACGATCTCAACTGGCTGGAGGATGTCCATATGGGCTACGAGGAAGGCCGCCCGGCCGTGTTCGACCGCAACATCAACGGTTGGGTCACGATCCCCGAAGGCACCGCCCTTCCCGACAATCAGCAAGATCGCGACATGCTCGCCCGCGAGCTTCTGATCAAGTTTCAGATGTCCAAACGTCACCCGATGGTCGATTTGAACAAGGCCTATCGCAAGTTCTAGTCTCCCCCTCTATTGATCACGCTGTATCGATCGCGCCGGATTGGGGTGGCAGCTCTATTGGGCTGCCGCCCTTTTGCATGAGAGATCGGGCAATTGATCCGCCTTTTGGCAGCGCTATCCTGAATGGAAACCGCGGAAACGATTGGTTCCTGGGCCAGGACAGGAAGGATAGGAGCCGCTTCGGCACCAGCGGTTTCCCAGATGTAATCGCGGGGAACCGCGGAAATGGCCGGCCGCTCAGGCAAGCCCTCTAGCCTTCCCGCTTCTCCCGCGGCTTGATCATGCGGCCGAGGTCGGTACCGGCGAAGAGGTGCATGTGCAGATGGGCGACCTCTTGATGGGCGTCGGCGCCGCAGTTGGCGATCACCCGGTAGCCGGGGGCGGGCAGACCCAGGTCGCGGGCCACCTTGCCGACCGCACGGATCCAGCCGGCGATCTCGGCTTCGCTGGCCCTCTCGGAGAAATCGTCGAAGGAAACGTAAGCACCCTTTGGGATCACCAGGACATGGACCGGCGTCTGGGGATCGATGTCGTAGAAGGCCAGGGCGTGGTCGTCCTCGTAGACCTTCTTGCAGGGGAGCTCGCCACGCAGGATCTTGGCGAAGATGTTCTGGGAATCGTAGGTCATGCGCTCTTCCTCATTGCTTCGGCCGGCTGGCCTTCTCCTCCAGACCGGAGCGGCCGGTGCGGGCCTCCAGCGCCTGCCAAACGGCGTCGGGCGCAACCCCGCAGGCAGCCCAAAGCAGGGCCAGGTGATAGAGCAGATCGGCCGACTCCGCCACCAACTCCTCCGCTGTTCCGCAGGCGCCTGCCAGGGCCGTCTCCACGCCCTCCTCGCCGACCTTCTTGGCGATCCTCTCCGGTCCCATGGCCAGCAGCTTGGCGGTGTAGCTCTTGCCGGGATCGGCGCCGCGGCGGGCCAGAAGGGTCGCGTAGAGAGAATCCAGTGGGTGATCGGTCATTGCCTTCGCTCCAGGTCCATGCGTGCCGGGGCCGTGCGCCCCAGGTCCATGCGTACCGGCAGCCCGGCCGCCTGCATGACCCCCTTGGCCTCGGCAATGGAGGCGGCGCCGAAATGGAAGATGGAGGCGGCCAGGACGGCCGAGGCATGGCCTTCGGTGACGCCCTCGACCAAGTGATTCAGCCCGCCGACACCGCCCGAGGCGATCACCGGCACCGGCACCGCATCGGCTATGGCCCGGGTCAGCGGCAGGTCGTAGCCGTCGCGGGTGCCGTCGCGATCCATGGAGGTCAGCAGAATCTCCCCCGCGCCCAGCTCGACCAGGCGCTTGCACCAGGCGACGGCCTCAAGCCCGGTGGCGTGGCGGCCGCCGTGGGTGAAGATCTCGAAGCGGTCTTCGCCGCTGCGCTTGGCATCGACCGCAACCGTTATGCATTGGCTGCCGAACTTGCGCGAGGCCTCGGCCACGAAGTTGGGGTCCTTCACTGCCGCGGTATTGATCGAGACCTTGTCGGCGCCGGCCAGGAGCAGCTGGCGGATGTCCTCCAGGCTGCGCAGGCCGCCGCCCACGGTCAGCGGCATGAAGCAGACCTCGGCCGTATGGCGCACCGCGTCCAGCAGAATGTCGCGGCGCTCGTGGCTGGCGGTGATGTCCAGGAAGCAGAGCTCGTCCGCACCCTGGCAATCGTAGCGCTGCGCCTGCTCGACCGGATCGCCGGCATCGCGCAGGCCGACGAAGTTGATGCCCTTGACCACCCGGCCGTCCTTGACGTCCAGGCAGGGGATGATGCGTATGCTCAGCATGCCGCCTCGGCCAAGCATGCCAGCGCCGCAGCCGGATCGAGCCGCCCGTCGTACAGCGCCCGGCCGACTACCAGGCCCTCGATGCCGGGTTCCCGCTCGGCGCGCAGAGCTTCGAGATCCTCGATGCCGGCCACGCCGCCCGAGGCGATCACCGGCAGACCGGACTGTCGCGCCAAGGCTGCACTGCCGGCGGCATCGACGCCGGTCAAGGCGCCGTCGCGGCCGACATCGGTGTAGAGCAGCGCCGCCACCCCGGCGTCGCGGAAGCGCAAGGCCAGTTCCAGGGAGGTGAGGTCCGTGGTCTGGGCCCAGCCCTCCACGGCGACGTACCCTCCTGTGGCCCCTCCTTTGCTATCGACGCCGACGACAATCCGGCCTGGGAAGAGACGGCAGGCCTCGCGCACCAGACCGGGATTCTTCACCGCCAGGGTGCCCAGCACCAGGCGCTGCACCCCCAACGCCAGCCAGTCCTCGATGCGGGCCAGGTCGCGGATGCCGCCGCCCAGCTGCACCGGCAGATCGACGGTCTTCAAGATCTCGGCCACCGCCTCGGCATTGGCGCCGGCGCCGGAGAAGGCGCCGTCGAGATCCACCAGGTGCAGCCAGGAAAATCCGGCAGCGGCGAAGGCCCGGGCCTGGCCGGCCGGGTCGTCGCCGTAGACCGTTACCGCATCGGCGCGGCCGTGCAGCAGGCGCACCACCTGACCGCCCTGCATGTCGATGGCGGGAAAGAGGATCATGGCCGCCACCCCAGGAAGTTGGAGAGCAGGTGCAGCCCCACGGCCTGCGACTTCTCCGGGTGGAACTGGGTGCCGATCAGGTTTTCCTTGCCGACGATGGCGGTGACCGGCCCGCCGTGGTCGGCGGTGGCCAAGACCCGCTCGGCGCGGCCCGTGCGCATGTGATAGGAGTGTACGAAGTAGACCTGATCGCCGGCTTCGATGCCGTCCAACACCGGATGCGCCACCAGGTCCCCGAGCGCATTCCAGCCCATGTGCGGGATCTTCAGCGCCGGGTCGTCGGGGCGCAGCGCGACGACCTCGCCGCCGATCCAGCCGAAGCCGGAGTTGGTACCGTGCTCGCGGCCCTGCGTCGCCATCAGCTGCATGCCGACGCAAATCCCCAACAGCGGCCGGGCTTGCACGCGCACATGCTCCTGCAAAGCCTCGGCCAAGCCGGGATGGCCCAGGAGCCCGTCGCGGCAAGCGGCAAAAGCACCGACTCCCGGCAGCACCGCCCGCTCGGCCTTCAGTACCGCATCGGGATCGTCGGTCACGCGAATCTCGGCCTCGTGCCCACCCTCCCGGGCGGCGCGCTGCAAGGCTTTGGCGGCCGAGCGCAGATTGCCCGAGCCGTAGTCGATCAAAGTGACGAGAGAACGCGGCATCCGGCCCGCTCCCTTTCTCTAAAGCTTGTTGGGGACTAGAGCATCCCCTTGGTCGTGGGCAGCGCGCCTGCGGCGCGCGGGTCGAGCTCGGCGGCGTGGCGCAGCGCCTTGGCGAGGCCCTTGAAGCAGGCCTCGATCCTATGGTGGTTGTTGGTGCCGTAGAGCACTTCCACATGCAGGGTCAGGCCAGCATGCTGGGCAAAGGCCTGAAACCACTCCTTGAAGAGTTCCGTGTCCATGGCGCCCAGACGGTCTTGAGTGAAGGCCACCTTCCAGATCAGATAGGGCCGGTTGGAGATGTCCAGGGCCACCCGTACCAGGGTCTCGTCCATGGGAATATAGGCATGACCGTAGCGGCGGATGCCCTTGCGGTCGCCCAGGGCCTGACGCAGCGCCTGGCCCATGACGATGCCGGTGTCTTCGGTGGTGTGATGGCCGTCGATATGCAAGTCGCCCTTGGCGGTAACTGCCCAGTCCATCAGACCATGACGGGCCAACTGGTCCAGCATGTGGTCGAGGAAGCCGATACCGGTATCGAAAGCAGACTGCCCGCTGCCGTCCAGATCGACACGGGCGGAGATCTGCGTTTCCCCGGTGTTGCGCGCGACCTCGGCCACGCGCGTTGCTCGTTCTCCCATGGCTGCGCTCTCTTAAGAACTCCCTCGAAACCGGGCCGATTGGCTCCGCTTCAAGCGGCGCCGCCCGGCACCGCGCACGCCCGAAGAGCCTCTTAGCAGCCCAGAGGGATGTTGAAAATGGCTCGCCTGCTTTGCTCAGGCCCCGTCTTTGCTCAGGCAATCTCTTTGCTCAGGCAACCTCGGCGTGACGGCTCAGCGCACATTGCGACCAGATCTCCGACAGGGCCTCGATCAAGTGGTCAATCTCCTTGTCGCCGTGCACCGGCGAAGGGGTAATGCGCAGGCGCTCGGTCCCCTTGGGCACGGTCGGATAGTTGATGGGTTGCACGTAGATGCCGTGCACTTCCATCAGCCAGTCGCTAATGCGCTTGCACTTGACCGGATCGCCGATCATCACGGGGACGATGTGGCTGGGATTATCCAGGGTCGGGATGCCCAGGACGGCCAGCTTGTGGCGCACCTTGTCCACCGCGGCGCGGTGGCGCCGACGTTCCTCCTGGCTCTCCTTCAAGTGGCGGAGTGAGGCGCGCGCTCCGGCGGCAATGGCCGGTGGCAGGGCCGTGGTGAAGATAAAGCCCGAAGCGAAAGAGCGGATGAAGTCGCACAGAGCCGCCGAGGCGGCGATGTAGCCGCCCATCACCCCGAAGGCCTTGCCGAGGGTGCCCTCAATCACCGTCAGGCGATGCATGAGGCCCTCGCGCTCGGCCACGCCGCCGCCGCGCGGGCCGTAGAGCCCGACGGCATGGACCTCGTCCAGATAGGTCATGGCGCCGTAGCGCTCGGCCAGGTCGCAGATCTCGGCGATCGGCGCGATGTCGCCGTCCATGGAGTAGACGGACTCGAAGGCAACCAGCTTCGGCCGCGCCGGATCGACCGAGGCTAGCTTGCGCTCCAGGTCTTCGACATCGTTGTGCTTGAAGATGTGGCGCTCTGCCTTGCTGTGGCGAATGCCCTCGATCATCGAGGCATGGTTCAGCGCGTCGGAGAAGACCGCACAGTTCGGCAGGCGGCTAGCCAAGGTCCCCAAGGCCGCCCAGTTGGAGACGTAGCCCGAGGTGAAGAGCAGCGCCGCTTCCTTAGCGTGCAGGTCCGCCAACTCCTGCTCCAGCAGGACGTGATAGTGATTGGTGCCGGAGATGTTGCGGGTGCCGCCGGCCCCGGCGCCGCAGCGCTCCAGGGCCTCGCGCATGGCGTCCAGCACCTTGGGGTGCTGGCCCATGCCCAGATAGTCGTTGGAACACCAGACGGTGACCTCTTGCCGGCCGTCGGCGCCGTGACGGGTGGCACGCGGGAAGGCGCCCTTGCGGCGCTCCAAATCTGCGAAGATCCGGTAATTTCCTTCCTCCCGCAGGGCGGTAAGCTTCTCGGCGAAGAAGGCGTCGAAATCCATAGCGTCTCCATCCCTGAGGACCCGGGGCGGCCGTTGTTCTTCTTCCGATCGAAGATCGTACCGGGCCCAGCATTGACCCCCAATATCGATCTATGACGTATCGATCTATAACATATTGATCTATGACAACTTTGCAAAGCTTAGTGTCCCAATGCTTCGACTGCCATGCGCATTTTCGCACTGCCGGTCGCAAACACCTCGCCAGGGGCGGCGGCGTCTCTCAATTTTTTAAAGGTTTTTCATAGCGTTGCAAAGCAGCCTGCGGCAGTCGGTCCGCCCCCTGCTGTTTTGTACAGTTTCCTGCTCAAGCAGGCTTACAACCACCGGAAGCCGCCGAGGGTCCGGCTGGCGGCGGAGAGACTGGGCATTTGGCAAACCCGATCGACACCGCCGCCGCCGCTGCCGATAGTGGCTCGAACCTGACCGAAGCGTCGAAACGCGCTTCGGAGTTGCCATCGATCATGCTGTCCAAGCCGCCGCCGTTGAGATTGCCGAAATTACTCGGTCGAAGGCGCAGATGGGAAGCCCCGTCCATTTGTTCGATAAAGTCCCTTTGCTCGATAAAAAGGAAAAATACGAAAATTCTACCGGCTAAGCAAAAGGTCCTTGGCGGCGTTCAGCTTGGCCGCAAACCAGCCGGAGCCGCCGGTGTCGGGATGCAGCTTCTGCATCAGGCGGCGATGCGCACTGCGAATCGCTTCGGGGCTGGCCCCCGGTTCCAATCCCAGAACCTCGTAGGCCTCCTCGCGGGTCATCGAACCTGCCGACGCCGCTGCCCCGGCGCCGGCTGGGCCGCGCCAATCGGGATCGCGGCGATCCAGATAGGCCTCGATCAACGCCAGAGACTGCGGATCGCCAGCGACATCGCCGCGCAACTTCTGCAGTTCGGCGAGATTGAGTTCCGAGAGCCGGCGCCCGGTCAAGGCACCCTGCAGAATCTCACCGTCCACATGACCGCTCTCGTGATCGAGGGTCATTTTGAAGAAACGCGTGCGAACCTTGGAATCGCTTGTCCCGCCTCTGGAGAGGCGCTGCCCCAAACTGCCGAACAGCGGCCAAAGCTTCCAGGCCAAACCCGCCAGAATGGGTAGCATCAGGAGGAACTGGGCCCGGCCAGCAACCGCGAGGGCCACCGCCAATGCAGCGCCGACCAGGATCGCAAGAACCTTCAGGGCGCCGAGGATCTGTTGCGGATCGGCCTTGCTGAACCAATAGGCGATCGAAAGACCGCCGCCGAGGAGCGCCAGACCCAACAGCAAGTAGAGCATCAGCGCACCTGCCGGGTGAGAAGCGCTACGGCAGCACCCCGCTTGCTACCGTAGTCGAGCAGCGCCCGCCGGCCGCCGGCGGCATAGGCCGCCACCGCGCCCAGAAGATCGCGCAATTGCTGTGCCGACTGCGCGTCGAAGCTACAGCAGGCTCCGCCAGAGAGCTTCGCCACCTCTGCAAAGGCATGGCGCACTCGTGGGTTGTTACCTTCTTGGAACATGAAGCAAGGCAAGCCCAGAAGGCCCAACGCACCCGCCGCATCGCCCAGATCGTCGATCATCTCCTCTAGCGCATCTCCAACGAAGACCAAAGCGTCGACCTTGGCCCTCTCGGTCTCCTTGGCGGCATGACGCAGAATGCGCGCGATCTGGGTGTGGCCGGCGCTGCAGGCGACGGAGGTCATGCGGCGCAGCAATTCGCGGGAATCGTCCAGCCAGGGACTGGCCTTGCACTCACGATAGCCGCGATAGAACAGCAGCTGCACCGAAAGACCGCCCAGTGCATGGGCTGCCTGGAACATCTCGGCCTGCAGATGGCTGGCTCGGTCCCAGCTGGGTTGGCGGCTCGCCGTGGCATCCAGGGCGAAGATCAAGCGCCCGCCGCCGCTGCTCTTGCGCGTCTTCATCCGCGACAGAAAGGCATCGACCTCGCTATCTGCGCTGGTCTCCGGCAGGCGCGTGCCGGAACGCGACACATCCCGTCCCACTGCGAGACCTCCTTGAATGGCATCGGCTGCGGTCCGACCCTGCTTTCCGTCCCCTTGATGTGGCGCGATGTGGCGCGATTTCCAGACGCTTGCCAAGGCATAAGCTTGGCGCCGATCCGGTTACCGGCGGCGACGCGGTTCATGGTCATGCCGGTCTTGCTTTGCTTTAAGACCCAGCAAGACTAGGCGCTTGACGAAAAGACCGCGGATGCGGGCTCTCTTGCGGTCATGCCTTGCGGATCCAGACTGCCGTATCGTGAAAGACCGCGCCGCCGCGTGGCCCTCCGGACTCGGCGGAGACTAGGACATTGATGCCGCGTTGACCGGGAAAAGCGCTGTTCGGCCATAGGGACTCGCAGACCGCGACGCCGGGCTGGACGCCGTCGAAGGGACGCACGGCGAGAAGAACCTGGCCCAGGTCGTTGCCGATACGCACCAAATCGCCGGCTTGCACCTCCAACGCCGCACAGACCTCCGGGTGCAGCAGCAGGGTGGGTTTACCTTCCCGCTTGCGGCTGCCCGGCGTCTCGGTGAAGGAGGTATTGAGGAATGTGCGGGACGGTGCTGTCACCAAGCGGTAGGGTTTGTCCGGCGTGGCTGCGTCCATCTTCGCCCAGTGGCCGGGAAGGGTTGGCATCTCGGCAGGGCTGCCGCTGAATTGGGCCCAGTTTGGGCGAAAGCGGAAGCGGCCGTCCGCTTGCGGAAAGCCCTTCAGGAAGTGCGCCTGCTCGAAGGGTTCGGCGCAATCGAGGCCACCGCCGTTGCGGTAGATCTCCTCCGCCTCGCCGCGGCCGGAGCGGCGGAGGCAGTCCCCGACCAGCTCCCAAGCCGTCATCTTGAAACCGGGATGATCGGCCCCCAGGCGTTCGGCCAGGGCGCAGATGACCTGGTGATTGCTGCGGCACTCTGCCAAGGGCTCTACCACCCGCTTGGTGACCTGAATATAGGTGTGGCCGGAGGCGGTGTAGAAGTCGTCGTGCTCCAGGAATGTCGTGGCCGGCAGCACGATGTCGGCGTAGGCCGCGGTCTCGGTCATGAACTGCTCGTGCACGATGGTGAAGAGATCCTCGCGGGCCAAACCGGCGAGGCAACGCCCGGTCTCCGGGCAGACCACGGCCGGATTGGTATTCTGGATGAACAGCGCCGTCACTGGCGGCCCCTCGCTCAGGTCACGCCTGTCGCCGGTCAACACCGGCCCGAAGCGCGACTGATCCAGCTGCCTGACCGTGCAGTCGCGCAGATCCAGCCCCATGATCGTGGTGGCGTCCAGCCCGAACAGCTGACCGTTGCCCCAAAGGGCGCCGCCCCCCTCCACCTGCCAGGCCCCGGTGACGGCCGGCAGGCAAGACACGGCGTGGCACTGCGCCGCCCCGTTGCGCGCGCGCGACAGGCCGTAACCGACCCGGATGTAACTGTGCTTGCTGCTGCCGTAGAGGTGGGCGAAGGCGACGATTTCCGCCGCAGGAACTCCGGTGATCGCGGCCGCCCAGGCGGGGGTACAGCCGGCAATGTGGGCCTCTACCCCGGCATCCCAATCGGTCATGCGGGCGAGATAGCCGCGATCGGCGAAGCCCTCGGCCAGCAAGACCTGCATGACCGCCGCCGCCAAGGCACCGTCGGTTCCGGGCTTGACCATCAGGTGCATATCGGCCTGTTCCGCGGTCGGCGTGCGGTAGGGATCGACCACGGCAAGCTTGGCGCCGCGGCTCTTGCGCGCCTTGGCGATGTGGGTCATGAGGTTTACCTGTGTGGAGACCGGATTGCCGCCCCAGACCACGATCACGTCGGACTGCGCGATCTCCCGTGCGTCGACGCCGGCCTTGGCGCCGACCCCGGCCAGCCAACCGCTCTCCGCCAAGGTGGTGCAAATGGTGTTCTTCTGTTCCGAGTAGCGCTTGGCGTGGCGCAGGCGGTTGATGCCGTCGCGCTGCACCCAGCCCATGGTGCCGGCATAGTAGTAGGGCCAGACGGTCTCGCTGCCATGGCGCCGTTCGGCCGCCAGCAAACTTTCGGCGCAGCGGTCCAGCGCTTCCTCCCAGGAAATGGGGCGATAGGCGCCGTGCCCGACTCCCTTGTCGCCGATCCTGAGCAAGGGCTGCGTCAAGCGGTGCGGATGATGCTGGCGTTCGGCATAGCGGGCGACCTTGGCGCAGACCACGCCGGCCGTATAGCTGTTGGCCCGACTGCCGCGCACCTTGCCGATGCGCTTCGACGTCAGGCGTTCGACTTCCAAGGCACAGGCCGAAGGGCAGTCGTGCGGGCAGGTGCTGTGGACCCAGTCGCCAATTGTAGCTTTGGTAGTGTTTTCATCTAGTAGCATGGCTGCATTATGGAGCCTCCGGCGCGGTCGGGCCAAGCAGAGAAAAACCCAATCCGACAATTTTCTGAAGCGCGCGGTGCCGCAACGGCCGACACCGCCGCGATCCGCCGATGTCACGTCTCGCCGATGTCACGTCTCAAGGACACGAGCGCGCGAAAATCCCCCAACAAACCGGCAACGACAAACCGGCCAGCGGCATGGCCGCGCTTGATGCCCTGTGCCACTTCCGGCTAAGAGCCCCTGACAGGCGCCGCCGGCCGCCAGAGGCGAGAGGGGCAGCAGACATGAGCCGCAATGCGGTGATCATCGATATCGAGACCACGGGAGAGGATCCGAAGCAAGACCGGATCTGCAGTTTGGCCCTGATCGCCTTGGTCGAGGGACAGATCCCCCCCGACGGCCAACTCTACCTTGTCTTCGATCCGGGGCGCGACAACGCTACCGGGGCGGCAGACCGCAACCGGTTCGGCGATTGGCTTCTACGCCATCAAAAGCCCTTCGCCCACTATGCGGAGAGCCTCCGCGGCATACTGCTGCCTGCGCCCCTGGTGATCGGCCACAACCTTGCCATCAAGATGAACTTCATCAATCGCGAACTGGAGCGCGCCGGCCAGGAGGCGGTCTGCCCGCGCGAATTTTGCACCCGCGAGGCTGCGGCCCGGCGCTGGCCCAGCGAGAGCCCGGCGTTGAAGGACTGCCTCGCCCGCCTCGGTTACAAGCGCGAAGAGCGCAACCACGGCGCCAGCGAAGACTGCGCGCTGACGGCAGCACTCTACCTCTTCTTCCAGGGTAACATGGAGCCGGATATCCGCTATCCGGCAAAGCCGCAGAACCTGCGCCCGGCACCGCCGGCGCCAGATAGCCTGCCGCCGCGCTTAGACTCCGGTCTTCGATCGAGTTCCTAGTCCAATCGGCAAAGTTCCTTTAGTTAATCTATCCTAAAGGAGACAAGCGAAGCGGCGGAGACGATGCATCTGAGATCGCCAAGCTTGCTATTTTCGGTGCCGATCGCCCGCCGCCCTCGGCACCGGAGGTGCAGGAAGACAGCAGCCTGATCGTCAAACCATCGATCCAGATGCCGTTGGCGTAAGCCTGCGGAGGCCATGCGCTTCGAGGACGACACCTTGGGCCTCGAAGGCATCGCACCAACCATAGGATCTGCTTCTCCGCCCGGCCGCAGCGCTTGACCGGCCGCTTCGGCAACGGGGAGTTCGTGGAGCTTTAAAGCGGCCATGCGGAGAGCTTCGCCGCCGATCCTCCCAATGCTGCTTCGGCTACCGGGTCACCGAGCCGCCCGACGGCTGGCAGGACGCCCGCCCCTGGCACAACCGCCGCACCGGCGTAACCGTCCAGGTGCCGCGCGGCATCGATCCCGGCTTCGCCCACAACGCCGGCACCGCCGACCCGGTGGACGGCGCCCGCGCCCT
>JACOMY010000039.1:0-7514 GCA_014324045.1 Rhodospirillales bacterium
CAACCGGCTGATCGCCGGCTGGATGGACATACAGCTCCGCCTGGTCCAGCTCACCCGCACGCAAGACCCGGACCAGCAAACGACGATGGATATTTGAGGACTCTATAGCGATGGCAAAGACCGCACGCCAAATCGTTTTCGATGGCATGGAACTCATCCCCGAAGCGCTGATCCCTTTCGTGGAAAAGCGGCTCGACAGCACACTCAAGGGGCATTGGCAGCTTGAGGCGGCCAATAGAATCAAGAGCCTTCGCCCCGACCCGGACGGTCAGGTGAAGTGGGATCAGCCGGCCCTGCTGAAGGCCATGATAGTGTTCTGGAAGGACAGCTTTTCGGCCGTCCTCGGGACTATGGAACGATCGATCGTGCACGAGTTGCTGGAGGTCCGGAATGACCTCTCGCACAACAAGCCCTTCTCCTACGACGCCGCCGCGCGCGCTTTGGACTCCATGGGAAGGCTTTGCGAGGCGATCAGCGCCGGTGAGACGGCAGGCCAAATCACCAAGATGTACGACACCATCATGCGCACCAAGTACTACGAACAGGCGCGGGCGGAGGAGCGCAAGATCCAGACCGCGGCCATCTCGGCCGAGACGCTCCCCGATCTGCTATCGGGCCTGCTGCCCTGGCGGCAGGTGGTGGAGCCGCACGACGACGTGGCGACCGGCGAGTTCCAGCAGGCCGAGTTCGCCGCCGATCTGGCCAAGGTGCACAACGGCAGCGCGCCCGGCGAGTACAGCGACCCGCGGGAGTTCTTCAGCCGCACCTATCTGACCGACGGTCTGAGCCGGCTGTTGGAAGGCGCGGCCAAGCGCCTGTCGGGCCAGGCCGGCGATCCGGTGGTCGAATTGCAGACCAACTTCGGCGGCGG
Organism: Rhodospirillales bacterium; assembly: GCA_014324045.1. Classification (GTDB taxonomy): domain Bacteria; phylum Pseudomonadota; class Alphaproteobacteria; order Kiloniellales; family JACOMY01; genus JACOMY01. The sequence goes on from JACOMY010000039.1 coordinate 872, forward strand.
CAAGACGCATTCCATGCTGGCCCTCTATCACCTGGCCGGCGATTCCGGGGCGAAAGACCGGCCCAAGGCGCAGGACCTGCCGGGGCTGGATCAGCTGCTATCCGCCAAGGGGCTGCGCGTTCCGAACCGGATCAGCCGGGCGGTGCTGGTGGGCACTGCGCGCGGCCCGGCAGATCCGGTCCCCGAGGCTGGGGGGAAGATCGGGCGGGAGATCCGGACGACCTGGGGGGAGCTCGCCTGGCAGCTAGGCGGGCCGGAGGCCTTCGGCATGCTCGCCGATAACGACGCGCGGGGGATCGCGCCGGGCTCCGATCTGCTGCAAGCGATCTTCGGCAAATGCGCGCCGAACCTGATCCTGATCGACGAATGGGTGGCCTATCTGCGGCAGATCTACAAGATCGAGGGGCTGCCCTCGGGCTCCTTCGACGCCAACATTTCCTTCGTGCAGTCCCTGACCGAAGCGGTGAAGGCGTCGCCGCAGACGCTGCTGGTCGCCTCGCTGCCGGCCTCGCAGATCGAGATCGGCGGCGAAGGCGGGCAGGAAGCGCTGGAACGCCTGAAGCAGACCTTCAGCCGGGTGGAGAGTTCCTGGCGCCCGGCCTCGCAGGAAGAAAGCTACGAGATCGTCCGCCGCCGGCTGTTCAAGGAGATCGAGGGCGGCAAATACAGCCAGCGGGACAACACCCTGAAACAGTTCGCCAAGCTCTACCGCGACAACCCGAAGGATTTCCCGCAGGGCTGCGCCGAGGCGGACTATCGCCGCAAGCTGGAAAAGGCCTATCCGATCCATCCGGAGCTGTTCGGCCATCTCTACACGGCATGGGGTTCGCTGGAGAGCTTCCAGCGGACCCGCGGCGTGCTGCGCCTGATGGCGCAGGTCATCCATCAGCTCTGGATGGAGCGCGATCCCTCGGCAATGATCATGCCCGGCAGCCTGGCAATCCGTTCGGAGCGGGTGGAGCCGGAGCTTTTGCGCTATCTGCCCAGCGCATGGCAGGGGATTATCGCCAACGACGTGGATGGAGCGGAGGCCGTTCCCTACAGCATCGACCGGTCGAAGCCCAGCCTGAATCGCTGCGCCGCGGCCCGCCGCGTCGCCCGCGCGATCTTCGTCGCCACGGCGCCGGGCGAGGGCCAGCAGAACCCCGGTATCGACGACAGGCAGATCAATCTCGGCGTGGTGCAGCCGGGCGAAAAGGCATCGATCTTCGGCGATGCCCTCCGCCATCTGACCGACGAGGCCAGGTTCATGCACAGCAACCGCGGCCGCTATTGGTATTCGATGACGCCAAACCTGAACCGCATGGCCTCCGACCGGGCCGGCCAGCTGGAAGAAGCGCTCATTCTAGAGGAGCTCGACAAGGCCCTGACCGGCTATATTGATGGGCTGACGGATCGCGGCCTTTTCGACGCGGTTCAGACCGCGCCCGCCGATTGCTCCGAAGTGCCCGACGAGACCGGCGGCATCAGGGCCGTCGTCCTTGGCATAGCCCATCCCCATGCACGCAGCGGCGACTCCAGAGCGCTGGCCGAGGCCTGGAACATTCTGCAGCAACGCGGCGCAACGCCCCGCGTCTATCGCAACAGGCTTGTCTTCCTCGCCGGCGAACAGCGCGGGGTGGACGGCCTGAACCGGGCCATGCGGGACCGGCTGGCATGGGAGGGGATCGTCGAGGAAGCCCGCAGCAAACGCCTCGACCTCAAGACCAGCGAGATCGTCCAGGCGGAGGCCATGGCGGAGCGTGCCCGGGAAACGCTGCAACTCCAGATGACGGAAACCTGGCGCTATCTGATCTATCCCTATCAGGACTCCCCGGAATCCGACGTGGAGTTGATAGCTGTCGAATTGAAACCTGTCCGGCTCAACAAGCCCCAGGACGGCCTGCTCGACCGTGCCAGCAAGCAGCTCTTCAGCGACAACATGCTCCTGCCGGAAATCGGCCCCGAGAGCCTCAACAAGGCCTTGACGAAGTACATCTGGGATAAAAAGCCGCATCTGCCTCTAACGGATCTTTGGGAGTACCTGAGCCGCTACGTCTACCTGCCCCGCCTGCAGAACCGGCAGGCGCTGATCCGATGCGTGCAGGCGGCGATCTCCGAGATGCTCCCCGGCCCCTTCGCCTACGCCGAAGGTTGGGAAAAAGAATCCGGGTCCTACTCGGGTCTGGCGATCGAGCAATCGCCGGCCGCGGCCGTATCGCTCGACGGCGGCCTCCTCGTCCAGGCCGATGTGGCGCAGGCGAAGCGGCCGCAGCCCGCCGCCGGCAGGGACGGCGCCGCGGCAGGCGGCACGGCCCCGGACTCCGGTCCCGGCGGCGGATCTGAGGGCACGCCCTCGAAGCCCGAGGCCAAACCGAAACGCTTTGCCGGAACGGTGAGGCTCTCGGCCGAACGGCCGGCGCGCGACATGAACCGGATCCTCGAGGCCATCGTCGAACAGCTTTCCCCCCTGCCGGGGGCCAAGGTTTCGCTGACGCTGGAGATCGAAGCCGAAGTCGCATCCGGCCTGGACCATGCCAAGGTCCGCACACTGCTGGAGAACGCCGTTACCCTCAACTTCATCGACAAGAGCGTACATTAGGCCCTGTCTACAGTCCGGCGGCCGTTTACGGGGGCGCCTTGGGCCGTCCCGGGGAGTGTGTCTTGGCGATTGCCCTGGGCGATTGCCCCGGGGAACTGCCTTCGGGGATTGCCTGCCGCAACGGCTCTTCCGATCCCGGATAATCGACCGGCCATTAAACCGGCCATTCGGGCCGACAAGCTCCTACTAGAACATTCTATAACCCTATGATAGTTTTTGCATTCCTTCGGCCTTCCCAACGGCCGAAAAAGCGGCCAAAAAAGTGGCCGTAAAAGCAGACAAAAAAGCAAAACAATGACGATTCCCGGCGATGGCCCCGATGACGATCCCCGACGATGGCGAGACGCTAGGCCTGTTCGAACCCCTCATGGTCTCGGAGGGCGCTCCCGCCCGTGCAGGCTTGAACGATCTGGCGCTTGAACTGGCGGAGCAGTCTGCCGCCTTCCGCAGCAGCTTACCCGCGTCCATCGCCGGGGCGCTGGCCGATCTGGTACGGGCGATGAACTGCTACTACAGCAACCTTATCGAGGGGCACGACACCCATCCCATCGACATCGAGCGCGCCCTGCGGAACGACTACAGCGCCGATCCGAAGCAGCGGCACCTTCAGCACGAAGCCAGGGCGCATGTCGCCGTCCAGAAATGGATCGACGAAGACGGTCTGGCGGAAGCACCGACCGCGCCCGCGTCGATTCTCGCGCTGCACCGCCGTTTCTGTGCGCTGTTACCGCCCGAACTGCTCTTCGCCAGGAACCCGAAGACGGGTGAGAAGAGTCCTCTTGTGCCCGGCGCGCTGCGCACCCGCTTTGTCGAGGTCGGGCGGCACGTCGCCATCAGTCCCGGTGCGGTGCCGCGCTTTCTCGAACGGCTGCACCGGGCTTACAGTCTGCCCGGCAGGATCGAACCGATCCTTGCCGCCGCCTGCGCCCATCACCGGCTGCTTTGGGTGCATCCCTTCCTCGATGGAAACGGGCGGGTTGCCCGCCTCTTGTCCTACGCCATGCTGCGTCGGGCGCTCGACACGCGCGGCCTCTGGTCGATAGCGCGCGGGCTTGCCCGGCAGGAAGCGGCTTACAAGGCACACCTTGCCGCCTGTGACGGCCCCCGCCGGGGAGATCGCGACGGGCGCGGCACTTTGAGCGAAGCCGCACTTGCCGCCTTCGCCGATTTCTTCCTGCGCAGCTGCATCGACCAAGTGGCCTTCATGCAGGGTCTCATGCAGCCGGATCGCCTGCGCGGCCGCATCCTGCTCTGGGCCGAAGAGGAAATCCGCAGCGGCGCCCTGCCGGCCAAATCCGATGCCGTGCTGAAGGCCGTGCTTTACCAGGGACAGATTGAGCGCGAAGAGGCCCAGACCCTGCTCGCTACCAGCAGCCGCAGCGCCCGTCGGGTTACCTCCGCGCTGCTCGAAGCGGGCGCGCTGTCCTCGGCATCGACGCGCGCCCCGCTCAAGCTGGCCTTCCCGGCCAGGTACGCAGGACGATGGATGCCCGGCCTCTTCCCCGACCGGCCCCACTAATCGGCAGGGGCCTGTTTGCGCCCTATCGGACAATCCGGCCCAGGATCGGGATGCGGGCGCCCTCTGCCTCCGTCACGGATCCCCGTCGCGCAAGCCCGAAACCCTGCCGCGCAAAACTCCACAGCGGAGGCGCTTCCCTTACGGCCAGACATCGCGAAAAGCCGGACAGCACCCGAAAGGCCGAGGTGCATCCGACCATCGCTGCCGGCCGCATCCGCCACCGGCGGCACAACTACCGGCTTCTGCCGCAGTTTGCCGGGACGAAAGCGGTAGGTCCCTTGCTGATCCCGCCCGAAGGCTAAAGCGGCGCGCCCGGCAAGACAGAGCCCCACCGTCCGCAACCCACAAATTGGTGTCAAGGAAGATGGGTTAGTCAGATCCGGTTTCTTCTTCACCAGTCTGAGGGTTTTCTGAGGATTTCCGGCGATCTAACTGAGGCTTCAGCCGTTCTTGAGCCTGTTGATCCTCAATCTTTGCGAGCAACTGCCAGTTTCTGTAAAGAATGAGGGGAATGGCGATCACGACAGCAACCCACATTCCGAGCCAAAGACCCAACAGCCAGTCGTATCCAAGCTGAAACAAGTCCAATCCGAACCTTAAGGCGGATACGATAAACAAAACCAACCCCGCCACCGCGCCTTGGCGAAGGCATCGGTTCATGAGCTTATGGTATCCGCTTTCTGCGAGAAAGCGCAACACTCTGCTTTGCGCCAAGCTGAACAGAACGCTCCTTTGAGTTTCTGCTAACTGTGCGACTACAAGACCTAGGGCCATGGTTGTAGATACAAGGCCCGTGGAAACAACGTATCGATCTTGTGCGAAGATTGCACAGACAGCGCCTCCTATTAGACCAAAAAGCCAAGGCCTGTTTCTTTCATACCATATATTTCTTTGGCTCTTCATTGTTACAACTTTCTTGAGAAGTCCTCAAGTGCTTTCCAACAATCGGCCAATTTTATAGCTCGTGTTTCTTGATCGACAGGCAGATCTATTTCAAAACTCTCCCGAGGTTAAAGCAAGTCGATTATTTGCGTCTCTGCTCCTTCGTGGAGACGACCGTGAGCCTTAGCCTTTGTGAGTTTATTTTCGTCTTTTTTATCGACTAGGCACGAAAACCATTCTCTAATGAGACCAATGTTGAATAATTTTTCATTGCGATGCGCAGATATTGTGATGGATAGAATTACCCCACTCTGCCCAGTTATATGGTCAATTGCCTTGTTAATTGGCACGTCAGCTTCAAGCTCAGCTTTATCTATAGGAGGCATGGAAGCTGCAAATTCGACCTTTCGGAGGCTCTGCATTTTTTGGAACCTCGCCTTTGCTTCTCTATCCAGTTTCGGTTCAAAATGATATGCTGATTCCACCTTAGTTACAAAATGTGCAAGGTAGCTCTCAAGGGCGGTTGCCGTGAATGCATGACGACCGCCCTCGACGAGCAGTACAGAGCTTTCTAGATGATAAAGCGCAGCGGTATCGTATGCAAAATACTCATCGTCGGCGAGATCGAAAGGGACGGCATCTTTCGTTTCTTTCGAGCGTTTCGGTCCAGAAAAATCCAATGCTTCAAAGTTCATCAGCAGGTAGTTAGCATTATCATGGATTTCTCCTAACCTGCACTTGCGGCTTCCAGCGGGTTGAACGCGTTGTGCAATGGGGTATTGGCAAACCCTTCTTACAATATCGTCAAAGGAGATGATCGGCCTTTCATGGAACGGGACAACATCGAAAAGCTTCACTCGAAACTTTGCATCGGCCATGTGAATTTCCTTCCTAACAGCTATTTCATCTCCAGTGCGTAGATGCCGCCCAACCCCGTCCTCAGTACAGCGCCGCCATAATAGCCGACAACACCGGCAGCGCTGCAAGAATCCACCAGCGCCAGCCCTGAAGCTTCACCCAAAGGTTCCGAAGTCTCGTCATCCTGTCACCCTCCCTTTCCGCCGGACCATGGTCCGCTGCACAGGGTCCCCATGATACGCTATCCCCGAAGACGATCCCTCGACGGCCCGAAGCCGCAAGGAGAGATCCGAGTGGACCTCTAAAGGCCGAACGGAGGCCGAGGCGCGTCAACACCCAGAACCGGGAGGTAGCACATCCCACGGGGCGGGGCTAGGATCGATGGAAAATGGCCTTCTTGTCTATACTCGAAAGGACCGGTGCGCTGTGCCGGACAATCCAGCCCAGGATCGGGATGCGGATGCTCTCTGCCTCCGTTACAACTCCCCTCCAGAGAGTCGAAACCCTGCCGCGCAAAACTCCACAGCGGGGGCGCTTCCCTTACGGCCGGGAATCGCGCAAAAGCCGGACAGCGCCCGAAAGACCGAGGCCCATCCGCCACGGGCGGCACAACTACCGGCTTCTGCCGCAGTTTGCCGGGACGAAAGCGGTAGGTCCTTTGCTGATCCCGCCCGAAGGCTAAAGCGGCGCGCCCGGCAAGACAGCCCCGCCATCCGCAACCCCAAGAGCGGGAGGCTTGGGCGCAGCCCCATGGTGGCAGGCGATACAGTGACGCTACGCACGATTCCTGCCGTGGCGCTGCG
>JACOMY010000039.1:7559-38547 GCA_014324045.1 Rhodospirillales bacterium
CACCCGCCGCGACATGTGCACGGGCGGCAATGGCTAGCCGCCATAGTCCGGCGGCGGTGGCGGCATGACAACCCTAAGTACCAGCGCCGCCACACAAACGCGGACTTATGTGCTTCTGAATATATCCAACCTGGCTAAACCAGTGTGCAAGCCAACGTCGATACCAGGGAATCCGAAACTTAGCCTGCCCGCCCATCGACATAAAGAGCTGCTCGTCACAGACAACATCGAGAAGACGGAGCGCGGTAGGCTCGCTGCTTTCTATGTCGAGCCTCGTAGCTTTGATCTCTGCGTATTCATCGTCCTTCAGGTTTGCACTCGCTGGGAAACGCTTCTCCAACATGATGAACTGCTGGGCCAGCAAGGTGTGGAGGTTGGCGCGTCGAGCCGTGCCGACGGCCATATCGAGAGCGCCTACGACCGCAACGATCACAGATGGGACTACTGCGTAAACGTTGGGAGACGCGGAGATGAAGGCGGCAACTGCTGCAGACCCGCCGATCGAGGCCATGAAAACGGTAAGGCTGTTCCAAATCTCATAAAACCGGCGACGATGCCCATGATACAGAACGGACCTGCGAATGCCGAAAAGCAGTGTATAGGTCCTGTCATCGAGATCTCCCGGTTCCATGTTCGATTACTCGTTTAGTTCGTCGCTTGGGGGTGGCTGTTTTTTCTTATTCGGCACACGCCGCGGTTTTATCGTATCTGATACTACCGGAACCGACTTTTCAAGCGGAATCCACTTTTTTTCAACGTTTTCTACGCGTTCTGGCTTTGGGCGTTTGCTCATTAGATAAGCTCCTCTTACTGAGAAAGAGATTTTCACCCCTAATATGTCAACTATGTCAACGGAAAAATACTTCTTCCAATCTGCCCGGCCGACCACAGGCGAAGGCGATCCAACCGTGACGAGATCGCCCTGCTCATTCTCACACCACTCCGCCGCTGTTCCGCGTGAAAGTATTAGGCCGGATAGCCTCACAAAACCAGCGCGATGCTGTGATTTATACACAACCATATACATCGGTATATGCCCCTCCAAAGAGTCGCGCAAGCCCGAAACCCTGCCGCGCAAAACTCCACAGCGGGGCGCGCTTCCCTTACGGCCGGGAATCGCGCAAAAGCCGGATAGCGCCCGAAGACCGCGCGTCAGTAGTTCCATTCCCACCGCAGCATGGCGCCGTTGTCGGACTCGGCGTCGGCTCCGGCGCGGCCTTCGAACTTGAGGCCCTTGTAGAGATCGACCTCCACGGTGGCCTGGGTGCTGCCGGGCGCGGTCCCCTGGCGTAAGCCCACGAAGATGTCTTCCGATAGATATTGTCCGGCGGTGGCCACCGCCTCGTCCTGCTCCGCTCCGGACTCGAGGCGCAGCACGTCGAGGCCCAGGTTTTGGCGGAGAAAATCGACCGTGGTGGTGCTGCCGCCCGTCGCGCCCGAGAGGATGACGGCCGCCTCGGCCAATTGCAGCGCCTCGAGGGGTGCGATCTGGCCGGTGCCGCGGCCGAACAGAACCTCGGAGAGAATCTCCTCCTGCGGCATGGCGGGATCGGAGGTCAAGGCGACCGTCGGCGCGCTGGCGCGGCCGGCGATCGCCACGGTCGCCGTCAGCTCGTCCGCTTCGTAGACCGCGGCAACATCCAGGGCCGGATCGAGGCCGTCGGCGCCGTCGAAGGCAACGCTGCCCGCGGCCTCCAGGTCGAACTGCCGGCCGAAGATCGAAAAGAAACCGCGCCGTGGGCTCAGGCTGCCGGCGATCAGGGGCCGGCCGGCCGTGCCCCGGACCAGCAGCTTGCCGCCCCACTCGGATGCCAGGCCGAGGCCCTCGACATAGACGCGGCGGGGCAGGTCGACGGCGATGTCGAGGATGACCGGCAGGGCCGTGTCCTCTTCGCCCGCCGCCGGCTTGGCGCCGATTACCCTGCCGCCGCGCCGCAGTTCGACCTCCAGTTCGGCGGCGCCGGGCGGCAGATCGGGCTGAATCGAGGCCCGGATCTCCCGGTTGACGATGCTGCCGGTGACGGCGATCGCCTGCGAGAGCTCGCCCGCGGCAGAGAGCGCCAGATCCATGCGCGCATAGAGATCGTCGCGGCGCAGCAGGGCAAAATCCTCCGCCTTGAGATCGATCTGCAGGCTAGGCGCCCCGCCGGCCAGATCGATGCCGCCGGTCAAGCCGATCCGGCCTTGCTCGCCGTCGTTGCCGCTGGCCTCGCGGATGACCAGGCCGCGGTTGCTGCCCTCCAGGACAAGGGTCAGATCCTGGACGACGGTGGCGGTCAGCAGGTTTTCGTAGCGGCCCTTGTCGATGCGCAGGCTGCCGCCGATCTGCGGTTCTTCCAGACTGCCGGCGACCGCCAGATCGATGCTTCCCTGCCCCGTTATCCGCTGCTCGCCGACCGGCGCCAGGTCGATCAGGGGCCCCAGCGCGCCGCTCCACTCCAGGGCAGCTTCGATCGGTGCGGTTCGGCTCAGCACTGCCGCCGGTTCGGCCAGCGACAGCCGCAGCGGCAGCTTGGCCGACAGCCGCATGGGCTGGCCGAAGCTGCCGGACAGCCTGCCGTCCAGAACGAGGCCGGCACCGGTCAGCGCGCCCTCGACGGCGATGTCGATAGGCGGATTGGCCGGGAAACCCTCTTCCTGCACCGAGACCTGGCTGGCGGTCAGCGTGAGTTCGCCCAGCGCCCGGCGGTCGCCGCGCAGCGCCAGCCTGGCATCGATCCGGCCTTGCGGCCTGCCCTCCACGAAGGGCTGCAGCTGCGCCAGATCGAAATCGCGCAAGGCAAGATCGACGCGCTTGCCGCTGCCGCTCGGCAGGGCCTCGAAATCGAGTGTGGCGCCGGCGGCGGCCAGGCCCAGGACTGCGCGTTCCGCACCCTCCGGGCCGACGGCAATCTCGGTCCGGCGGGTCTGCGCGAAGGGAAAGCCCTTCGCTTCGCCCTCCAATCGGCTAAGCGCAATCTCGATGCCGCCGGCGCTTGGCCGCAGCTGACCGGCCAGGGCCAGGTGCAAGGGTCCTCCCGAGGTGCCCCCCCCGAAATTGCCGGCGGTCTCGGCGGTGACGGTCAGGGCCTCGGGCGTGCCGGCGAAGGTGGCGGCCAGAGTCGAAAGCTGGGCCGGACCGGCCGCCAACCCCTGGCCGTCCAGCCGTCCGGTCATCCGGCGGGCGCCGCCGGCATCCTGCACCGCGGCCTGCAGAACCATGCCGCGGTGCGCGATACCGGCCAAAGTGCCCGGTGCCAGCGTGAGCTTGGCGGCGGCATCCTGCCGGCCGCCGCCGACCGCCAAATCGCCAATCGGATCGCCCGTCAAATCGACTACCAGATCGCCGCCGCCTTGCAGCGTTACGCCCAGCAGATCGGTCAGCAGCGGCCCTCCGTCCAAGCTGCCGGTCACCTGTCCGGAGAGGGGGCCGCCGGCCGCCGGGACCGTCACCGCCCCGGCGATCTGTAGTTCGCCGCCCAGCGCCAGGGTCAAGGGCGCGATGCGGACGGCCCCGCTGCCGGCTGAAGTAACCCCAGCCGAAGCAACCCCAGCCGTTAGCGACAAGGGTCCGTAGCCGCTGTCCGGTGCCTCCAGTTCGATCCTGCCGGAGAGGTCGGGCAGCGCCCCCGCCAACTCGATCTTGCCTGTCAGGCTGCCGATCTCCTGGCCTGCCATCGTCAGCCCTCGGCCGTCCAAGCTGGCCGCGACCGCCATCGCCCGTCCGGCACCCAGGCCGGCGTCCAGTCCAAAGGTCCCCTCGGCGGTCAGGGACCCGCCGGCCGGGCTGCCGATTGCGGCGGAGGCCGGCGTCAGGTCGTCCACTGCCAGCTGCCAGGCAAGCGCGATCTCGCCCGAACCGATTCCCCCGGAATCCTGCTCCCCGGAATCCTGCTCCCCTGGGTCGATCCTGCCATCCAGTTCCAGCGCCAGGGTCCGGCCGAGCAGACTGACCCGCTCCAGGGCGATGCTGCCGTCCGGCGCATAGGCCGCCCCGCCCGCCAGCGAGAGGCCGTCGCCCAGAAGCGCACCGATGCCGTCCGGCAGTCCGCCGGTACCGGTAATCGTCGCCGCCAGCTTGGCCTCGATCGGCTGCGCCAGACCTTCGAGCGCGACGCCGCCGTCAAGGGTGAGCGCGAGCGGCAGTCCGGCCAGCAGCGGCTCGATCTGCCCCAGATCCGGCAGCCGCGCCGAGAGCTGCAGGCTCGGCCGCCCCCGCAGCGCCGGCAGGGCAATAGCGCCCTCGACTTCGAGATCCAGGCCCTCGCCGCGCAGCGCCAGGCTTTGCACCAGGGCGGAGCCGGCGCCGGGATCGACGAGCGCCGCCGCGGTGAGCCGCAAGTCGCCGTAGGGCAGCGGCGGGACCTCCGGCAGCAGCACCTTGGGCCGCTGCAGCCGCACCTCCAGGGCCGTCGCCAGCCCCGCAGCGTCCGGCGCCGCCTCAAGCACCAGGTCCAGCCCGCCGATCTCCGCCCCGGCCGTCCTGACGCCGCCAACCGCCGCCGTCAGGCGCAGCTTGGGCAGGGCCAGATCCCCCTCGGCCTCGGCCCGAAGGCTGAGCGCGCCCAGAGCAACCCCCGGCACCGCCGCCCGCAGCGGCGAGTCCACCGGCAGGGTCAGATCGAGAGCGGCGCGAAGCTGTTCCGTCGCGCTGTCCAGTTCGCCGGCAAGCTTGAGGGCAAAGGCGCCCGCCTCCAGACGCAGGCGCTGAAGCGACAGCAGGCTCCCGTCCAGTTCGGCGGCCAGCTCCAGGCTGGCACCGCCCTCCAGCCAGGGCCGCGCTTCCGTTGGCAAAAGATCGGGGGGCAAACTACCGCCGGGATCGATGCGGCCGCTCAGCGCGATTCTGCGCTTCGGCGCCCCGGCCAGGTTGAGCGAGGCCGCAATAGCCTCCGTCCCGTTCAGGGCGAGCAGCAAGTCGCCCTTCCAGTCGCTTAAAGGTCCTGCGCCGGCCAAGGTCAGATCGATGGACGGCAAGGCCGGCAAGGCGGCCAGGCGCGCAATCAAACCGCCTTGCGGCTCCGATAGCGCCAGGTCCAGCGTCAGTATTCCCGCAGCGGGTGCCCAATGCATATCCGCATCGAGCTCCAGCCGGGTTCCGTCTTTGCCGGCCACGCCGAGCGTCACCGCCGGGGCACCGCCGCGCGGCCACTGCGCCTTGGCGCGCAGGCCGAAGGCCGCCGGCAGGCCCAGCAGCGGCGCGCTCAGGGAAACTTTGCCCAGGGCCAGACGCTCGATGCCGATGTCGAGCGGCAAGGCCGGTAGGTCGGGAAGCAGGGGCGCTTCCTCCGGCGCCGGGGCACGCTCTGGCACTGCTAACGGCAGGCGCAGCAGGCGAATTTCGGCGGCTTCCAGCAAAGCGATCGAGAGCTCGCCGGAGAGGAGCGCCAGGGGGCGCCAATCGAGCACAACCCCCTCCAGGATCAGCCAATCCCCGGCGGCATCGCCGATTGCCACCCGGCTGGCGGTCAGGCGGTTCCACAGGCTGCCGCCGATGCCGTCGATGGCAATGCCGCCCTCCTGCGCGGTCAAGATCCGGGTCAGCCGCTCGGCGGCGAAGCGCTGCCCCGGGCCGGTCTCCAGGGCCAGCAACAGCAGCAGCGGCGGCAGCAGAAGCACCAGCAGCAGCACGGCCAGACCGCGCCGCAACCGGCGCCAGGCGCTGCGCCGCGGCTCGGAGGCCCGCGGCTTAGAAACTTTGTCCGATGGAGATGTAGAATTGGAAGGCACGGTCGCGCTGCCGTTTGCCGATGGGGGCGGCCAGATCCAGGCGGATCGGGCCGATGGGACTGTAGTAGCGGAAACCCAGACCGCCGGCGAACTGCAGGTCTCCATTAAAGTCGGGATAGGATTGCCCGTAGACCTGCCCCGCATCGACGAAGGGGACCAGGCCGTAGTCTTCCCAGAAGCGCCAGCGCGCTTCCAGGCCGAACTCGATCAGAGAGCGCCCGCCGATTGCCTCCCCCCCGCCCGAATTCTCACCACCCGAATTCTCACCACCCGAATTCTCACCGCCCGAATCCTTGCCGCTGTCGAGCGGTCCCAGGCTGTCGATCTCATAGCCGCGCACCGAGCCGCCGCCGCCGGCATAGAGCCGCTGGCCGGCCGGGATGTTGCCGGCGGCGGTCCCGGCCAGACTCGCCACCTTAGCCCGTGCCGCCAGGACGATGTCGGGCTCCACCGGCAGCCGGCGGTAGGCGGCGCCGGACAGGGAGGCCTGAAGATAGACCGCGGTATTGGTCACGGTGACCAGGGTGGGCGTAAACGCCAGGACCCCCAGTACCCCGCCGGTGGGATCCAGACGGTCGTCGCGGCCGTCGTAGGTCAGCCGCGCCGGTATGCCGTAGAGCACAGAGGTCTCCCTGCCGCTCCCGGCGTCGCCGTCGTCGCCCAGCAGGTACTTGAAGCTGCCGCCGGCGTACCCGGCCCAATGACGCCCGAGCTTGCGTTCCACGCCCAGGGTCGATTCGACGGAGAACTGACGATAGGCCGGCCGGTCCTCGTTCCCGACGGTAAAGAACCACTGCAAGGACTTGTCGTTGCGCAGCCAATTGGGTTTGTCGAAGAAGAGGCTGCCGGCCTGCTCGTCGGGTTGGGCATTGGCGGTCAGGCGCAGATTCTCGCCGCGGCCCAGGAGATTGCGATGCATCCAGGAGGCCTCGCCGATGAAGCCGAAAGGGGTGTTGCTGAAGTCGGTCGCAAAGCCCGCCCCCAAGGAGACCCGGCGCGGCGGCCGCTCGGTCAGGGTAATGCGGACCGCTTCCGCCGCCGCGCCAGCCGGATCCTGGGTTGGATCCTGGGGCGGATCGCGCGCGATCTCCACCCGGCCGAAGAGCCCGGTCGCGACCGCACGCCGGCGGAGGGTCTCCAGCTGCCTCTTGTCGAAGGTTTCGCCTTCCGGCCAGGCCAACACCCGCCGCACATAGTCCTCGTCGCTACGGTCGAGGCCGGCGACGGTCAAGGGACCGAAGACCCTGTAGCGGCCGGGATCGACGGTGAGCCGCACCTGCATCAGGTTCCGGTCCAGATCGACGCCGATCCTGCGGGCCGCGATCGCAGCATCGGGAAAGCCGTTATTGCCCAGCTCCTCGATCAGCAGGGCCTCGGCATCGGCGACAGCTTCGGCGCGCGCCGCCTGGCCCAATGCGATGCCCAGGTCCGCCAGATCGGGCTTGTTCAACCGGGTCAGGTCATCGCCGCCGGCGTAGAAAATCTCGAAGACTCCGATCTTGGTTTGCGGCCCCGGGGCGACGGTCAGGGTCACCGGCAGAGGCTCGCCCTCGCCGATCCCGATCTCGATCTCCGGTTGGTAGTAGCCCTCGGACTTCAGGACCCTCTGCAGCAGCTCGCGGTCCCGCTGGGCGCGCTGGGCCAGCCCGGCCGGCGAAAAGGGGGGCTTGTCCTCATCGCGGATCAGCACCGAGGCCGCCTTCAGCCGCCCGGTCAGATCGGCTTTGTCGGTGCCGTCATCGTCGCCGGCGATAGTGAAGGTGACGCTATAGCCGGCCGCTCCGGCGCCGGGCCGCCCGCTGTTTTCTTGCCCGTCTTCCCCGGTAAGCGATGCTTCCCCGGCCGGCGCCGCCAACTGCGCCGCAGGCTGCGCCGGGAGCAGCGCCCAGGCGGCGAACAGGACAAAAAGCACGCAAAAGGCAAAGGCCGGCATACGCCCCGGCCGCAGCGCCAGGCGTAGGGGCGGGCGAAGGGACGCGCCCCGGAACAAGGCCGGTCGGCCGGGACAAGCCTGCGGCAGGAAAAGAAGATCCGGCCGCGCCGGTTCCGGACTCCGCGGTGCGAGCATGCTGCAAGCGCTCGCACTTTAGCGCCGCCTTGGCAAGCACAAGATGCCCGGCCGCCGCCTGCACGGCCCGTGCAGGGGTCCTGCACCCGTCTTGCAGGGCCCTTGCAGCGGCCGTGCATGGCCCTTGCAACGGCCATGCAGGGTTCTTGCACCCGCCCCTTGCCTGCCCCCGCCCCCCAAATGGAGATCCCCGAGCGCAGATCTCTTGAACGGAGAAAACCTGTCTATACAAGAACGGGCGATTATAACCGTGAGTCGCATTTGCTCGACCCTGCCGGCCGAATCGATTATCTTCGAATCGCATCGAGAGGCACACAAAAATGCACAAGGAACCCGGAAAATCTGACCGCAAGGACCTGACGTTCCTTGAAATCGTCAACACGTCCGGCACCGGGGAAAGGCGCGGCAGTGGAGTGAGAAACTGCCTTGGCCAGACGGTCCGGACTGCCCGCATGGAGTCCTTCCGGTCCCTGTTGAAGCCTGGCTCTGCCGGCATCCACCGCAAGATGTTCCCGAAGCACCTTGACAAGCCTGTCAATGCCTTCGTAAGGCATCGCAACAGCGGTGACAAGGAGATCATCGGCCGGATCGGCGGCCTTGGGCGCAGCATGGCCGGAAAGCCTCTGACCTTTTCCGGCCCGATTGCCGGCACTCTCTTGCCGGGCAGCGCAAGGGCGTAACCGCGTTGCAAGCGACAGTCTCAGGGAAGGCTACGAAACCCAAGCCGAAACAACCCCAGGATCGCTTTCGGCGCGGCATGGCTGAAGTCTGTTTCGGTCCCGCCGAGAACTTCTATGCCGAATGGCCGCCGCCAACCTGCATTGTGTGCGATGGTCCTTATGGGGTCAGCGGTTATCCAGGCGATCTTTCGGGCACTGACGGTTTGGCGGAGTGGTATGTTCCGCACCTTCGCGCTTGGTCGGAAAAGGCAACGCCGCAAACAACGCTTTGGTTCTGGAATACCGAGATTGGATGGGCGACGGTGCATCCTGTCCTGCAAACCTTCGGCTGGGAATACAAAAACTGTCACATCTGGGACAAGGGATTGGGTCACGTCGCCGGAAACACAAACACCAAGACCTTGAGAAAGCTGCCAGTCACAACCGAGGTTTGCGTCCAATACGTCAGGCCACCGCTCTTTGACGGAATGACCATGCAGACCTGGCTTCGGCACGAGTGGCAACGGTGTGGTTTGCCTCTTAACCGAGCCAACGATGCCTGCGGGGTCGCGAATGCGGCGACTAGGAAGTACCTGACCGCGGATCATTTGTGGTATTTCCCGCCGCCGGACGCATTTGAGGCCTTGGCCCGTTACGCAAACGCGCATGGAAATCCGGCAGGGCGTCCCTATTTTAGCGGCAACGGAGTGCAGCCCTTCACGGCGTCCGAATGGTCCCGGCAACGGGCCAAGTTCAAGTGTCCGGCCGGGATTACAAACGTTTGGCGCAGACCGCATGTTGGCGGATCGGAAAGGGTAAACGGAGCCCGCCAGGATATGCGGTGGAAGTTCAAGAGCCTTCACGGCAGCCAGAAACCTTTGGAATTGGTTGACACGACTATTCAGGTTTGCACCGATCCGGGCGATGTTGTGTGGGAACCTTTCGGCGGTCTATGTCCTGCCCTTGTGAGTTCCTTTCGTTCGGATCGCGCCTGCCGCAGCGCCGAGATCGTACCGGAGTTCTATCATGCCGCCGTCAAGCGACTCGCAGACGCTTGAAGCGCCTCGCCCTGTAGATCCGGTCGAGTGGGAACACTACGAACTTTGGCAACGCGTGAGGCGGGCGTTGTTTGCCGTTCCGAACCATTTCACCACTCCAACCACGATAGACGGGCTGCTTGCGACGGACATATTTACGCTCAATGCACCGCTTGCCGCGGCTATTGAGGAATCTGTTGTCCACACGCTCAATAAACTGCGTCCTGTATGGGATCCGGACTCGCGCTACCAGACCTATTCCTTCGTACGCCAGCCGCAAACCTTTCCTGACGTAATGCTGCAATCCTTGGACAACGGAATCGTGCCGCTCATGGGTGTTGAGTTGAAAGGCTGGTATCTGCTTTCCCGTGAGCGAGTGCCTACCTACCGCTTCACGGTGACGCGCGAAGCCTGCAACCCTTGGGACTTGTTGGTTGTTGTTCCGTGGGTTTTGTCGAATGTTTTGGCGGGATCGCCAATCTTGATGCGGCCATTTGTGCAACCCGCCCGCTATTGCGCCGAAAGGCGCAACCACTACTGGCAGCATGAACGTGACAGCAACAGCGACACCGGAATCGCGATCCCCGATGATGTAGGCCCCTATCCGGCCAAGAGCGATCCTATTTCCGACAAACCGAACAGCGATTCAGGGGGAAACTTCGGTCGATTGGCACGCTACGGAATCATGGATGAATACATTCAGGCGATGTTGAAGGAACCCCTTCGTGGCATTCCAGTGACTTCCTGGATAAAGTTTTTTAAGGAACACCAAGGTTAGGGAGGCAACCGATAACGGAAACCAGACCCAAGGCGAAGTTGCCCGATCCGGTCGCGGTACAGATAAAGCTTGGCAGGCCAGCAGCCAAGCGAAGCAGAAATCTAGAGGGAATTTACCACAGCGGCATGGACACCGGAACAGCTGCGCAAAAGTTCGTGCAGCCCTTCGCGGCCAAAGGTTCCCGGCCCGCTGCGGGATAGATGAATGCCGGATGTAACCCAGGGTTACGATCTCCCTACACAGTCTTCCGCATGCCCCCGGAAGAGGCGCCGGCCGGCGTGATCCGGGAGGCAGCGCGCGCTCCGGATCCGGGCGCGGCCCAAGCGGGCGGCAGGAAAGTCGGCAGGGGGTGCACCCAGGCAGCCAGCAAGGAGATCGGCAAGGCCGCCGGTCCTTGCGTTTGCCGGGCCCTGCGCCAAGGCCGGGCGGAGGCCGGACCGTGACCCCCTTCGGCCAGCTGCGCGGCAGCGGGACGGGGCTCGGCACGACCGCCCTGATCCTGGGCGGGATCATGCTGCTGATCCAGTTCTACGCCGCAGGGCTGGACTCTGCCGGCGAGCTGCTGTTCTACCGGCACTTCGCGCTCAATCCGGCTCTTGTGGCCGCCGCCGTGGAGGGGCGCGCGCCTTTGGCGGCGGCGCTCTGGCCCTTCTTCACCAGCCTCTTCCTGCACGACGGCTGGTTTCATCTCTTCAACAACCTGCTGTTCCTGGCGATCTTCGGCACCCTGGTCGAGCGGCACTTGGGTGGCCGGCGGCTTTTGGCCCTGTTCTTCGTCTGCGGTCTGTCCGGCTCTCTGCTACAGGTGCTGATTCCCCATGACGGCGGGCCGCCGGCAGCGCTGGTGGTGGGGGCCTCCGGCGGCCTGTTCGGACTGATGGGCGCAGCCTTTACCTGCGGCACGCCGGCGCTGCGTTCCGGCTCGCCGCAGCGGCGGCTGTTGATTGTCCTGGTCGTCCTCAATGCCCTCTTGGGCCTGGTCTCCGCCAGCGGACTCCTCGGTAGCCTGTTGCTGATCGGCTGGCAATCCCACCTGGGCGGCTTCCTGGCCGGCCTCTGTCTCGGCCGCCTGGCGCGGCCTTGAGGCCGCAGCTCTTCCACCCACGCCAGGGCGCGGGCCCGCCAGCAGGCCGCCTATCGGGATTCTATAGGCGATGCCGTTCCCGGCTTGTAGAGAATCGTGCAAAAGGCTATTCCGATGTCGTTAAATCTGGAGATCGGATATGCCCCGGAAAGCACCCGGAGAAAGCATCCGCCTGCAACGGCATTGGTGGCGGGAACAGCGCCGGCCGCATGCAAACCCGGATGAAAACAGTAACCCGGCGCTTTGCAGATCCTTTGCAGATCGCCGGCGGCCTTGCAAAGATCCGGCCGCCGATGATGGCCGAACGCCCGGAGCAGGGGCATGAGTGCAGCCAAGGATCTTTCCCAATTTCTCGGGTCCCGGAAGTTTTCAACAGTTCTGGCCGATCCGCCCTGGCGCTTTGCCAACCGGACGGGGAAGATGGCACCCGAACACAAGCGGCTTTCGAGATACCCGACGATGACGCTCGACGACATTTGCGCTCTTCCCTTGGCCGACTTTTTGGAAGATCGGGCGCATTGCTATCTCTGGGTGCCGAACGCCCTGCTTCCCGAGGGCCTGCGGGTGCTGTCGGAATGGGGTTTTACCTACAAGTCCAACCTCATCTGGCACAAGATCAGGAAGGACGGCGGTTCCGACGGACGCGGCGTCGGGTTCTACTTCCGCAACGTGACGGAAGTTTTGCTGTTTGGGGTGCGCGGCAAGAATGCACGGACGCTTCAACCCGGACGCCGGCAGGTCAATCTGTTCGGAGCCCGCAAGCGAGAGCACTCCCGTAAACCGGACGAGCAATACGACATCGTCGAAAGTTGCAGTCGGGGCGCTTACCTCGAACTCTTCGGGCGCGGCCGCCGTGACAACTGGACGTCCTGGGGCAACCAGGCAACCGACGATTACAAGCCGACATGGGATACCTACAAGTACACTTCTGCCGTCGCCGCAGAATGAACGCGCATGCGCGAAAGCCTGTCCGAAAGGCGGGACAGGCCCCCAGCCTCAAACCCGGCGTTCGTCCCAGTCTTTAGTCCCAAACAGTCTTTAATCCCAAACAGCCGGTTCCGAAGGCCTCTCCTCTGGGCTTCCCACCGAAGGGGCCTTTCCGCCAGGTAGGGAGCGAATGGCTTTTTACCCTTTATCGGGTCTGCAGCCTTTACCGGCAAGCCCTGCCCCCAAGACACGAAAAAGGGCCGCAGCCGGAAGGCTGCGGCCCCTTGCTCTTGGGCTTATGCGGGCCGGGTTAGAAATCCATGCCGCCCATGCCGCCCATGTCGGGCGCGGCCGGCGCGGGTGTTTCCTTCTTCGGCGCCTCGGCCACCATGGCCTCGGTGGTGATCAAGAGGCCGGCGATGGAGGCCGCATCCTGCAGGGCGGCGCGCACCACCTTGGTCGGATCGATGATGCCCCTGGCCACAAGGTCGCAGTACTCGCCGGTCTGGGCGTCGTAACCCCAGTTTTCCTGAGTGGCTTCCTCCAGCTTGCCGACCACGACGGAGCCGTCGGCACCGGCGTTCTGGGCAATCTGACGGGCCGGGGTCTTCAGGGCACGGCGGACGATTTCGATGCCGACGCGCTGGTCGTCGTTGGCACCGGTAAGACCCTCCAGGGACTTGATCGCCGACAGCAGCGCCGTGCCGCCGCCGGCAACGATGCCCTCTTCCACCGCCGCGCGGGTCGCGTTCATGGCATCCTCGACGCGGTCCTTGCGCTCCTTCACCTCGACTTCGGTGGCACCGCCGACCCGGATCACCGCGACGCCGCCGGCCAGCTTGGCCAGACGCTCCTGCAGCTTCTCGCGGTCGTAGTCGGAGGTGGTCTCCTCGATCTGCTGGCGGATCTGGCCGCAGCGGGCGTTGAGCGCGTCCTTGTCGCCGGCGCCGTCGACGATGGTGGTGTCCTCCTTGTTCAGGACCACCTTCTTGGCGGTGCCCAGCATGTCGAGGGTCACGCTCTCCAGCTTGATGCCCAGGTCCTCGCTGATCACCTGACCGGCGGTCAGGATGGAGATGTCCTCCAGCATGGCCTTGCGCCGATCGCCGAAGCCCGGGGCCTTGACGGCCGCCACTTTCAGGCCGCCGCGCAGCTTGTTCACCACCAGGGTGGCCAGGGCCTCGCCCTCGATGTCCTCGGCGATGATCAGCAGCGGACGGCTGGACTGCACGACGGACTCCAGAACCGGCAGCAGCTGCTGCAGGCCGGACAGCTTCTTCTCGTGGATCAGGATATAGGGATCCTCAAGCACGACGCGCATCTTTTCCGAGTCGGTCACGAAGTAGGGGGAGAGATAGCCGCGGTCGAACTGCATGCCCTCGACCACGTCCAACTCGGTCTCCAGGCTCTTCGCCTCCTCGACGGTGATCACACCCTCGTTGCCCACCTTCTGCATGGCCTGCGCGATCATCTCGCCGATGTCGCTATCGCCGTTGGCCGAGATGGTGCCGACCTGGGCAATCTCGCTGTTGTCGGCAATCTTCTTGGAACGGCTTTGCAGGTCGCGGATCACCGCATCGACGGCCAGATCGACACCGCGCTTCAGGTCCATCGGGTTCATGCCGGCGGCCACCGACTTGGAGCCCTCGCGCACGATCGACTGGGCCAGAACGGTCGCGGTGGTGGTGCCGTCGCCGGCCATGTCGTTGGTCTTGCTGGCGACCTCGCGCACCATCTGCGCACCCATGTTCTCGAACTTGTCGGCCAGTTCGATTTCCTTGGCGACCGTGACACCGTCCTTGGTGATGCGCGGCGCGCCGAAGGACTTGTCGAGCACCACGTTGCGGCCCTTGGGACCCAGGGTCACCTTGACGGCGTCGGCCAGGATGTCCACACCCTTGAGCATGCGGGAACGGGCATCGCTCGAAAACTTGACGTCTTTCGCAGCCATTGTCTGCTAATCCTTCTGATCTAGCGGTTTCTTGTCGGTAACGGGGGTTAGGCGGCAGCCTTGGCGGGGGCGCTGTGGGTCAGCACGCCCATGATGTCGCTTTCCTTCATGATCAACAGCTCTTCGCCGTCGATCTTCACCTCGGTGCCGGACCACTTGCCGAACAGCACGCGGTCGCCGGCCTGCACATCCAGGGCGACCAGTTCGCCCTTCTCGTTGCGGGCGCCAGGTCCGATGGCCAGCACCTCGCCCTGCATCGGCTTTTCCTTGGCGGTATCCGGAATAATGATGCCACCCGCGGTCTTCTCTTCCTCTTCCAAGCGACGAACGACGACGCGGTCATGCAACGGCCGGAACTTCATAGGATCTTCTCCTCCTCAAACTCCAGAGAATGGCTTGCCAAAAAGGCGGTGGATCGCAGCCAGCTAGCACTCGTCGAAACCAAGTGCTAACAGCTTACGACGCAGCAGGTATGACGGCCCTTCCGCCTTGTCAAGGGGGGTATGGGCCGCCCTTGGCGAAAAAATCCCCGTAACCCGGATTTCCCAGGCGATCCGATCGGCCCAGCCGATCGCCATGTTTCTCAGTTTCTCATAGAGGCCGGCAAGTTGGCCGGCGTGCGCGGGTGGGGCTTTACGGCCGCCCCGGTGCGGGCCGCCGGGGCGATCCGCGGCCGGATTTCGGCCGCGGCTGGAGTTTCGCGCATCGCGGCACGCAGCGGAGGCCGCAACCGAAAACACCCGGTAAGAGGCGCTCCAGACGTCACCCCGCTCCCTCAAACGGCACCTGCTTGGAAAATACAAACTTGTATAGTTTGTCAGCTATGGCACAATGAAGATCTAGGAAGGAGGCAAGACCGAGACAAGGATGTGCAGCTTGAAGATTGAGAAAATAACAAAGACAAAGGGGCTAAAACTTGCAGACTCGGTGATATTCGAAGGCGACGCCTTAACGCTTCTCAATCGCATGCCGAACGAAGCGGTTCAGTGTATCGTAACCTCGCCGCCCTATTGGGGGCTTCGAGATTACGCGATTCCCGGCCAGATCGGCCATGAGCCGACCTTGCCTCAGTTCCTTTACCGCTTGCAGGCAGTCTTCACGGAAGCGCGGCGCGTTCTTGCCAATGACGGGATTCTGTGGCTCAACATCGGCGATGGCTATACAAGCGGCAATCGTGGCTGGCGAGCTCCTGACAAAAAGAATCCTGCCCGCGCAATGAGGATACGCCCCGAAACTCCGCAAGGACTGAAATCGAAGGACCTCCAAGGTATACCCTGGAGGCTCGCTTTTGCACTCCAGGACGATGGATGGTATTTGCGGGCAGATATTATATGGAATAAACCTAATGCTATGCCCGAAAGTGTCAAAGACCGTCCAACACGGGCGCACGAGTATTTATTTATGCTCACAAAATCAGAAAAATATTATTATGATCGCCAATCGATACTGGAACCAAACGGGCGAAATCGCCGTTCTGTTTGGAACATTCACACGCAAGGATTCCCGGGCGCACACTTTGCCACCTTTCCACCGAAGCTGATCGAGCCTTGCATCCGGGCATCCTCACGGCCTGGAGATTACGTTTTGGATCCCTTTTTTGGATCGGGAACCACCGGCGCTGTTGCCCATCGGCTCGGCCGAAAATATGCCGGCATTGAGCTTCACCCGGACTATGTCGCACTCGCCGCCGCGCGCCTTGCGGCTGATGAATCTGCCGTGGTGCGGATCGCGGCCTGATGTTCGAAATCCCCGATCCGGAGCTACAGATCGGCTTTTCGGTTGCCTTGGCCGAGATCAGGAATCTCTATTTGCAAGATGCGTTAAGCGATACGGTTAAGAGCCTGGATATCCCCCGGATCGATCGCCAGCTTGGCACAATGGTTGCCAAAGAGAGCTTGGCAGATCTTGCAAGTCACGGCCTTCGCGGCGAGCTGCTGTTTCCTGTTCCCTATGTGCTCCGGGCGAATCCAAGACTGCTCGGATATTACCGTCTTCTCTTCGGATTTAGCCAAAAGGCGTTCTACACGGCGGAAACCGGGGTTTCCCGATTTCAGGAAATGGAGAAGCGCGGCACCCTGTCGCTTAAAAACGCGGGCCGGCTCGACGATCTTTGCCAGGCGCTGATTGGCACCGGGTCGGCGCTTCTGGAGGGTATAGGTACCAGCCGGATCGGCAGTGGGCTCCTAGACGACCTCACCTTGTTGACAGTCGGCCCGCAGCTCCGGGGCGGTGCGAATGTCAAGAAGGGCGCAGCCGGTATCGTGAAGGTCTTTGACAGGATCCTGGATATTGTGAAGTCTGCCGCAACAGAAATAGAGAAGAATCGTATTCAGATAACAAATGCAGCCGGGAGAAACCTCCTCATAGAGTTTGCACCCGATCCAGATATCATTATCCGTGAAGAGATGGTTCCCGGAAGCTACAGGCAGCTTATTGCTATTGAAGTGAAGGGAGGATCCGATTTCTCAAATATACATAACAGAATCGGTGAAGCAGAAAAAAGCCACCAAAAGGCGCGCGAATCGGGGTATAATGAATGCTGGACTGTTGTGAACGTCGATCGCATGGATATGCGCATGGCAAGACGGGAGTCGCCAACAACCAATCGCTTCTACCGCATTTCCGACATTGTTTCTGGGAAAGGTGATGAATACGAAGACTTCCGCAACCGGGTGATTTCTCTGACCGGTATCAAGATATAAGCGGAATATAAGCGGATCGATCCTGCACCATGACGGATTTGTCCAGTACTATTTGTCCGGTGTTCTGGCCGCCGAAGCGTCTGCCCTTGGCCACCTAGGATCTCGACAGCCTCGTCTCGCTGCCCGTCACGCCGGAGATCGCCGCCCCGGAGATCGCCGCTTATGTCCGGCCTTGCCCGCAGGACACTCGGCTGGCGCTGGCCGAACCTCATCGGCTTCAAGGCGATGGCCGCAGGCGTGCGATCGAGGAGGAGCGGCTCGACGCGCTCGCTATCGCTGCCTTGGCCAGATTGCTGCTCGATGCCGGCGTCGCTGCCGAACCGCTAGAACAGTCGATACTGCTAACGCCGCCCAGAACCGGTGCTTCCAGCCATTGCCCAAGGTGCCCGCTTGCCAGAAGGCAGAGGCTCCGGGACCGGACGCTCTACCGGCGGCAGCCGCCATGCAGCGGCAAGCCGATCGGGGGTCTTCCCCCGCCTGTCTGCAAGGTGGAAACGGTCGCCGCCCCGCAGAGCGAGCAAGGGCCGGCCTAGGCCGCGAGGTCCCTTTCTGCGCGGCCCCAACTTCTTCTCCCGATCCGCAGCGGTGGGATCGGCAGGCCGGTCCGCCCAGCCTCCATTCCCCGCCTTGCTCTGCACTCACTCCGGCTGGGCCCTGAGCGGCGATCATGGCAGCGCCGCTATAACAGATCGCGCAGGATGGGCACAGCCAACAGCGCCGCGATCAAGGCGCCCAGCCGCTTGAGCCAGACAAGATCGCTCTTCACCTGGGTCAGTTCGGTCTTCAGCTCGATCTTCACCTCGGCCAGTTCGGCCTTGGTTGCCAAGTTTGCCAGGCTAGCCCTCACCTCGCCCAGTTCGGCTTTGCTTGCCAAGTTTGCCAGTTCGGCCTTCACCTCGCCCAGTTCAGCTTTCACCTCGCCCAGTTCAGCTTTCACCTCGCCCAGTTCAGCTTTCACCTCGCCCAGTTTCACCTCGCCCAGCTCGGCTTTGCTTGCCAAGCTGGCCTTCATCTCGCCCAGCTCGCTCTTCACTCCGGCAAGACCGGCTTCGGTCGCCAGGCCGGCCAGATCGGCCTTGGCCGCCAGGCCGCCGCCGACGACAGCGCCCTGCAGGGTTTCGCTCAGCGCCTCGGCCTGGCCTTCGTCGAAGCCGGCCTGGCGCAGGCGCTTGACGGCGGCGTGGGTATCGAAGGCCACACTCATGCCCCGCCCTCACGGGCAACGGCGGCGGATGCACCGGCGGTTTGGGCCGTCTTCGCCTTCCGCCGCAGCCCCTCGGTTCCCAGACGGCGGTCCGGGACGCTGCCGGCGCCGCAGGCTTCGGCCACAGGGCTGAGCCGGCCATATATTGCCCCGGCCACGGCATCGCCGGCCGTGCGCGGAAAAGGGGTCTCTCCAGGTCGCCGCATGGGCGCAGCCCTCTTTCATCCGATGCTGTCGAAGAGCACTATAGACTAGGCTTGGAATACTTCAAGATAGCGCCCGCCTTATCCGTTAAGCGACATTCTAATGAACAGCCCGCAGCGTTAAAGCCAAGCCGTCCGGCGCCGGCGCCACCCCCTCCGGGTATTTCCGCACCCGTTCCGGAGAGGAAAACCCCAGAAAGGGAAACCCCCAGAGAAGAAAACCTTAAGTGGCGTCCGCGGGGTTTTCCCCGGTTCTCTTGCGCCGGTCCTCAAGCAGCCCTGTCTTATGGCTTGACTTTCCGGCGGCTTGACTTTTCGGAAACTATCGAGCCGATCCAAATTTGACGGCGAAACCGGCCGCCAAGATCCAAAGTCGGGACAGCGGCAAGAAAAGTCGATTCGGCGCAGATCCCCCGGCTGCATACCCCACCAGACTCGCTTCGTTATCCTATGCGGCTGTGCGCTGTTGCAGAAAGGGCGGTAACCATGGACAGGACCGGGCTTCGAGACTTGGCGGAGCGTTACCGGAGAGACGGCTTTCTCTCCCCCGTAAGACTTTTCAGCCCGGAGGCGGCGGCAGACCATCGCCGCCGCATGGAGGCCGCCGAGGCCGAGATCGGCCCCCTGCACTACCGGGTCAAGACCCACACCTTCCTGCGCTCGCCCCTGGAGCTGGCGACCGCGCCGCAGGTTCTGGATATTGTCGAACAGCTGATCGGCCAGGACATTCTGCTCTACAACGCCACCTACATCGTCAAGGAGCCCCGGACAGCGGACCATGTCTCCTGGCATCAGGACCTGACCTACTGGGGTCTGAGCCGCGACGATCAGGTGTCGCTCTGGCTGGCGCTCTCCCCGGCAACGGCCGAGAGCGGCTGCATGCGCATGCTCCCCGGCAGCCATCGGCAGGGCCGGATCGAGCATCGCACGACCCACGACGCAACCAACCTGCTGTTCCAGGGTCAGACCGTCGATAGCGTGGCAGAGGAACAGGCCGTAAGCTGCCCGCTGATGCCGGGCGAGGCCTCCTTCCACCATGGCTGGACACTTCACGCCTCGCTGCCGAACCGCAGCCGGGACCGGCGTATCGGCCTGAACGTGCAATACCTCGCCGCGCAGCTGCGCCAGACCAAGCAGGATGGCGACAGCGCCATGCTGGTCCGCGGCCATGACCGTTACCGTCATTTCGCCGCCGACCTGCCGGCCGAAGCCGATCTGGATCCGGCGGCGATGGCGCGCCAGGCCGCATTGGAGGCCCGCTACCGGGCAATCGCCGGAACCGCCTGAAGGCTCCGCGGCAGGGACTCTCCGCGCCGGCCCGAAGCCCTTGGTGCCGGGATCGCCCAAAGGATAGAGCCCAGAGGACAGAGCCCAGAGGACAGAGCCCAGAGGACAGAGCCCAGAGGACAGAGCGCAAAGAACCCTGCTTCCTGCCGTCCCGGCAGGCCGTCAAGAGCCCTCGGTCAGGAAGTCATAGCGACGATCGGGGCGGCCATCGGCCAGATCTTCTTCCGGTTCTTCCCCGGTCCGGCGGATGCGGAAGAAAATGGCATAGAGCACCGGCACCACCACCAGGGTGAGGACGGTGCCCAAGGCCAGGCCGGAGGCGACGACGCAGGCCAGGGAATAGAACAGGGGGTCGCGCGCAACGATGATCGGCATCACCCCGAAGACCGTGGTGACCGCCGACATGGTGATCGGCCGAAAGCGGGAGACGGTGGCGCGGACCACCGCCTCGAAGGGATCGAAGCTTACCTTGCGCTCCCGGTCGATCCGGTCGATCAGGACGATGCCGTTGTTGACGATGACCCCCGCCAGGCTGAGGAAGCCCAGGATGGAGAAGAAATCGAAGGGCGCGCGCAAGACCAGCAGGCCGGCCAGGGCGCCGGCAAAGGCCATGGGGATGGTAAGGAAAACGATGACCGGCCGGCGGTAGGAATTGAACTGCCAGACCAGCAGCAGGAAGATCAGCAGCACGCAGACCGGCAGCGGCCCGAACAGCTTTTCGTTGGACTCCGCCGAATGCTCGATCTCGCCGCCGAGCTCCAGCTTGTAGCCCGGCGGCAGCGCCAGGGCGGCGATGGCCGGCTGCATCGCCTCCACCACCTGCGGCGCCTTTAGAAGCTTGTTGGCGCTGCCGACCGTCACCGTCTTCTGCTGATTGTAGCGGGCGATGCGGCTGAACTGCCACTGACCCTTCAGATCGGCGATCTGGGTCAGCGGCACCGCGACGTCGCGGGCGCTGGAGTAGACGTTGACGTTCCAGAGATCGCCCAGGACCTGGCGATCGTGGTCGTCGGCCCGAATGCTCACCGGGATGGCCCGGTCGCCCTCGCGGTACTCGGTGACCTCGCGGCCGTCCAGGAAGGCTTCCAGCGACAGCGCAATGTCCTCCGAGGTGATGCCGGCGCGCCGCGCCCGGCTCTGATCCACCGTGACCTCGACCCTCAGGACCTTGTTTTCCCAATCGTTGTGCACCCAGGAGGTGCCCGCAAGGTCGGCCAGGGCCTCCGTCATCCGGCGGCCCTTCTCGAACAGGACTTCCGGATTGGGACCGCTGATCCGGAACTCCACCAGGCCCGGCTCGGAGGAGCCCAGCCACATCTCCTTCACCCGGCCGTTGACGTTCGGATAGCTGGCGTTCAGCTCTTCCCGCAGGCGCTCGGCGAGGATCGGCGCCTGGGCGGCCTCCTTGGTGTTGACGACCATGAAGGCGACATGCGGATCGGGATCGACCGGCGACAGCGACAGGAAGAAACGCGGACCGCCGTTGCCGACATAGGCGATGGAACTGGCGACCTCGGGATTGATGCGCTCGTCTTGCAGCCAGCCGGTAAGGGACTCCACCGTCTCCCGGGTCGCGGTGATGCGGTAGCCGGCCGGTAGATCGATATAGACCAGTATCTGGTTGCGGACGCTGGTGCCGAAGAACTCCTTCACCAGGCCGCCGGCCGCGATCCCGGCCAGGACCAAGAGCCCGAGCGCCACGGCCACCACCGTCAGGCGCAGCCTTAAGGCCAGGCGCAGGAAGTTGGCAAAGACGGCGGCAAAGCCCTTGGACGGTCCCCCCGCCTCCAGGGCGCCCCCCGCCTCCGGGGCGGTCTCCGCCGGCGGCTTCGCCTTCATGAAGCGGACGCACAGGGCGGGGGTCATGAACATGGCCAGGAACCATGAGGCCAGCAGCAGAATGGTGACCACCATCGGCAGCGAGAAGATGAACTCTCCGGTCAGGCCGGAGATCAGGAACATGGGCGTGAAAGCCAGGATCGTGGTCAGGGAAGAGGTCAGCAGAGGCACCGCCAGGGTGCGCCCCGCCATCAAGGCCGCGGTCTTGCGCTCCTCGCCGCGCTCCATGCGGCTGCGGATGTCCTCGGCCACGACGATGGCATTGTCCACCAGCATGCCTAGCGCGACGATGGAGGAGATGATCGAGACCCGCTCCAGTTCGACCCCGAAGAGCCCCATCAGCAGCAGGCCGGAGAGCATGGTGATGGGCACGAAGGAACCGACGATAAGGCCGGTGCGCAGGCCCAGAAACAGCATGACCACGACCAGGACGATGACCAGGGTCTGATAGACGTTGGACAGCGCCCCCTCGACGGCCGCCACCACCAGATCGGGCTGGAAGGTGGCGTAGTCGAGCACATAGCCGATGGGCAGCTGGTTCTCCAGCTGCTCCAGCAGGGCGGTGAGTTCTTCGCCGAAGGCCACGGAGTTGACGCCGGGTAGGATCGAGACCGAGATCACGATGGCCGGTACGCCGTTGAAGTAGGCCAGCGCGTCTGGCGGATCCTTGTAGGCGCGGGCGATGGTCACGATGTCGCGCAGCGGCACCAGGGTGGTGCCGTCCTTGGCCGGGATCAGGGTCTGCTCGATATCCTCGATGTCGAGGAAGCGGCCCGAGGGCCGCATGATGATCTCTTGACCCTCCACGTCCAGGCGCCCGCCCGGCAGCACGATGTTCTGCTGGCGCAGGACATTCATGATCGAGAGGATCGAGACGCCGGTCTGCGCCAGCTTGGCGTTGGCGAAGCTGAGGGTCACCTCCTCTTCCTGAACGCCGTAGAGTTCCACCTTGCGGATACCTTCGAGCCCATAGAGGCGGTCGCGGATATCCTGGGCAACCTGGCGCATCTCCGCCATCGTGAAGCCGTCGGACCAGAGCGCGACGGTGGCGATCGCGGTCAGGCCGAACTCGTCGTTGACGAAGGGCCCGGACGTACCCTCGGGCAGGCTGGATGCCAGGTCGTCCATGCGGTTGCGCAGCCGCTTCCAGATCTCCGGCAGATCGTCGTATTCGTCGCGCGTCTCGGCGTGGATTGTCACCTCGCCGGTCTTGGTGTCAGAAGTGATATCGCCGATCTCCGGCATGGTGCGGATCTCGGCCTCGATCCGGCGGGTGATCAGCTGCTCCATCTCGGCCGGCGGCATACCGGGGAAGGAGGCAGTGACCACCGCCTCGCGGATCACGATGGGCGGATCCTCCTGCCGCGGGAAATCGACGAACTGCCAGAGACCGACAACGACAATCAGGACGACGGCCGCCACGGCGGTGCGCGAATTCTCCAGCGAAAAGCGGGTAATGCCTTCCATGACCGGCGCGCCTACTGCGGCTGGGACAAGCGCACTTCCTGCCCGTCCCTCAGAAAGGAAACGCCGGCCGTCGCGATAATATCGCCCGCCGCGATCCCCTCCCGCACCATCACCAGATTATCCCGCACACCGCCGCCGGCGACCGCCTGCTTGCGCACCCTGGCACTATCGGGCTGATAGACGAAGACGTAGCCGCGCCCCTCCCGCTCGCCCGGCAGCAGCGCCGACAGCGGGATCAGGAAGGCATCCTCGCCGCTGTCCCGCTGCAGGATCAGCTCGACCGTGGCCGACATGCCGGGACGCACTTGCGGCGGCGGCCGGTCCAGGGTGACCACGACTTCGAAGGTGTTGGCGGCGTTGGCGGTGGCGGAAACCTCGGTGACCCGGCCGCTCAAGACGCCGATGTTGCCGCCCGGAAAGACCGCTTGGGCCGGCAGCCCCGGCGGAATGCCGCCGACCACGGTCTCAGGCACGTTCACCGCGACCTCCATGGCCTCTTCGATATAGGCTTCGAAGGCGGGTTCTCCGCGGGTCACCTCCTGGAAGGGCTCGATCAGGCGTTGGGCGACGATGCCGTCGAAGGGCGCAACCAGAACCGTCTTTTCCAGATCGCGCTTGGCCAGGTTCAGCTGCGAACGGGCATAGCGCACCCGGTTATCGGCGCTGTCGTAGGCGGCCCGCGACTGGTCCAGCGCCGCCTTGGCAACCCAGCCTTTGGCATGCAGCTTCCGCTGCCGGTCCAGGTCGGTCGTCTTCTCGTTCAACTCGGCCTGGGCGCGGCCCAGATCCGCTTCGGCCGAATCGACGTTCAATTCATAGGGTGCCGGATCCAGGGTCGCCAACACCATCCCGCGGGCGATGCGGTCGCCTTGCGAGACCTTGATCTCGCGCGTATTGCCGGCGACCTCGAAGGCCAGCTGCGAGACGTCCACCGCCTGCACCACGCCGGGGAAGCTGCGCCGCTCGCCGCTGCTGCGATGCACCACCTCCATGGAACGGATCGCGCGCACGGTCTTGGCTGCCTCCGGCGGCGGCGGCTCCTCGCAGGCCGTAAGCCCGGCGGCAAGACAGAGTGGTAAGAGAACTGCCCGATTCACCCTTGCGCCCCTTCCAGCTTTTCGTCCCTTCTAGCGGTCTTTTGCAGGCAAAGTCTAACGGCAAAGGGCGGTCCGATCCAGCCCTCGCCGTCCCTTTTCCGTCCGATCGCCTGTTTTCATTCGATCCCCTGACTCGCAGGAAAAAACGCACCGCCCTCCAGCCGGCAGGCCCGGGGGGCCGGACTGCAGACCCGGCTCCCGCATGCGCCGGCGCCCTCCTCCTTAAGCGCTAGCACACTACCCCGGCAGGGATGGGAACGGCGCCCCGATCCTTCGGAACGGTGACGCTCTTGGGCATCTTCAAGCCGCTATGGCAGGCCGCAATAGCGATGACCCAAGCACCAGGCCCAAGCACGGCAGTTACCCGGGTCCAGGGTTAAGCAATCCAGGGTTAAACGGCCCGCGCTGCAATCGCCTTTGCCCGGTTTTCTTGTCTCTTTCGGCCCCACGGCTGGCGGCGAGGCTATCGGCGGGCGGTGCCGGCGGCGAGAACTTGGCCGTCGGCTTCGGGGGCCGATGCCCTGCCGCCCGGCCTCGGCTTCGGCCATGCGGCCGCCCTGTTTGCGGCTCTGCCCGCACCGACAGCCAGCCGGCCGCTGACCGGCCTGCACCTTAAAGCCGGCCCGGGATCGTCCGCGCTTGCGTAAGAACGCTGCCCCGCCGGCCCGCACGGCTACGGCGCCCCCGATCCGGCAGCTGAGCCGCGGTTAATTGGTCACCTCCTTGGCGCCATAGGCACCCCGCACGTTATTTCTGGAGAACGCTCCGGCGGTCTCGGCATGACCGCCGCCGTAGAATCTGCCCCAGAAAAAACTGTCGTCTTCATTATTTCGATAATCTCCTATTGAATTAACCTGCATGTCGGCGAATTCTATCGGCCCTCCGGGGTGCGCCGCGTCTTTGTCTAGATTGCGGATCTTGCTGAAGGTCGCATCGACTGTGCTGCTGGACAGCTCGAAGGTCAGTTCTGCGTCGCCCTGCAGGATATCGTCCCTGTCCGCTCCGCTCTCAATCGTTCCGATCATCAAACCCTTCCAGGTCGCATCTGCAGCCGGGGGGCTTTCCTTCCGATCGCCGCCTCCCGCTGCAAACCGGCCCGGAATGGGGAACCTGCCGCCGGCGCCGTCCGATACGATAAAATCGCCATCGACTGCAACGATGAAGCCAGCGTGCTCCATCCAGGCTCCGTAAAGACTATGCGTCAAGGGCCGATCCTCGCTGTCCTCTCCGGGGCTGCGGCGGACTAAAGTGACGCCGTTCTTCGTCAGCACCGCCCGGCTGTCAAGATCGTCTGAAGGGCCGAACAAATCTTCCGCACTTACCTCCCACTCCAGCGTTTCCCCCTCGACAGTGAACCCGAGCCTAAAGACCGTAGGGTCGTTACTATCGAGGTATTGGGGCCTGGTAGTGGCGCCATCCCCTCCGGGGTGTTCTACTCTAACTCCACTGTACCAAGCAGAAATGCCGTCTTCGAGCGCATCTTCGGCTCTCCCGAGCTGGGCAACAGCCGTCTCCTCCGGCTCATGCTCTTCGGGAAGTCCCGCCGCCGCGATTGCCTTGGCCTGGAACTCTGTGAAAGCGTCTCCATCGCTACCGCCGCTGCCGCAGCCGGCCAGCAAAACGATGATGGACGCAGCGGCAAAAAGCCTGACAGCGTTTTGCATCGTAATTGTTCCTCCCGGTTAACTAAGGCCGGTTCGACGCACTGCCTTGGATCGGCCTTGCGAATCAACCGCATAAAATTCGTTTACCGGCAGCTGTCTAGTCAAGTCGGACAAGGATGGTCCGATCCAGCGCTCACCGTCCCTTTTTTGTCCGACCGCCTGTTTTCGTTCGATCCCCTGACTTGCGGGAAAAACGCACCGCCCTCCAGCCCCTGGCAGGCCCGGGGAGCGGGCCTGCAGACCCGGCTCCCGCATGTGCCGGCGTCCTCCTTCTTAAGCGGTAGCACACTATCCCGGCACCATGCGATTCCCCCGGCAGGGGTGCGAACGGCGCCCCGATCCTTCGGAACGGTGACGCTCTCGGCCATCTTCAAGCCGCTATGGCAGGCCGCAATAGCGATGACCCAAGCACTAGGCCCAAGCCCGGCAGTTACCCGGTCCGAGGTTAAGCAATCCAGGGTTAAGCGGCCCGCGCTGCAATCGCCTTTGCCCAGTTTTCTTGTCTCTTTCGGCCCCGCAGCTGGCGGCGGGGCTATCGGCAGGGCGGTGCTGGCGCGGGCGGCGAGAACTTGGCCGTTGCCTTCGGGGGCCGCTGCCTTATCGCCCGGCCATGCAGCTGCCGTCCTTGCGGTCTACCCGAACCTACGGCCGACCTGAACCTTAAAGCCGGCCGGGGCCGCCCGCGCTTGAGCAAGAACGCGGCGCCCCCGATCCGGCAGCTGAGCTGCGGTTAATTCGTATCCCTCACCTTCTTGGCACCGAAGGCGCCGCTCACGTTATACCTGTAGAAGGCTCCGGCGACCTCGGCATGCTCGTCATCGCCGTCGCCGAAAAAGCCGCCCTGAAGAAAAGCCTCCCCTCCTTCTATCAATACTGCGAAGTACCCGGCTTCATCCTCAAGAAACAAATCGGCGCCCTCGTCGGCGCCCTTGAAGCTTATCTCCGCTCTGGTGTGCGGCGCATCTTTGTCGAGATTGTAGATGTTGCTGAAGGTCGCATCGACCGTGGTGCTGTCCATGTTGAAGGTCAGTTTCGCATCGCCCTGCAGGACGTCGTCCCTGTCATCTCCCCTCTGGATCGTTCCGACCATCAAGCCCTCCCAGGTCGCATCTTCCGTCGGGTTGGTTCCCGTCCAAACGCCGGTAAAGGCTGCAAACCGGCCCGGGATCCGGAGAGTGCTCTCGCCGTCCGCTACGGCAAAACTGCCATCGACTGCAACGGCGAAACCGGCATGCTCCATCCAGCCACCGTAAAGAGTGTGATTGAAGGGCTCATCGTCGCTGTCCCCTCCGGGGCTACGGCGGAGCAAGGTGATGCCGTTCTTCGTCAGCACCGCCCGGCTGTCGAGGTCGTCCCGAAGGCCGAACAGGTCCTCCTTCTCTACTGCCAGCGTCAGGTCCTCGTCGCCTTGTTGCTGGCCGTCGAGATCGAAGGCGCCGTCGGCATTGAATCGTAACAAGCTGTCGCAGCCCATCTGGTTGTCGGCACAGTTGTCACGGTAAGCGTAGGCGCTGAGACCGCCCCCTTCCGAGTATTCTATTGTAATACCCCGCGAACGCCCAGCGAAGAGAAGTCGCCCGGCGTCCTCAAGTGCAGCGTCGGCTCTCTCCAGCTGAACCGCAGCCGTCTCCCCCGGCTCATGCTCTTCGGGGAGCTCCGCCGCCGCGATTGCCGTAGCTTGGAACGCCCTGAAAGCGGCATCGCCATTGTTTCCATCGCTACCGTCGCTGCCGCAGCCGGCCAGCAAGGCGATGACGGACGCAGAGGCAAAAAGCCTGACAGTGTTTTGCATCGTAACCGTTTCTCCCAGTTAACAAGTTGTGAACAAGACGCATAACATTTTGTTTACCGGAAAATGTCAAGTCAATCGCAAAATCGGCCGCGAAATTGACTGAACCCCCGGCCGTTTCCCTCGCCCTTCGCTGCACCGGCTCCCGAAACGCCGCAAGGCCCGCCGACGGCCGGAAGGCCGTGCTGAACGCGGCAAGGCCCGCTCATGCCGAACGGCAGCCGATGCAGTTTTCCGCCCCGGCACCGCTTGCCCTGCCGGACCTCAATCCGCCGGAGGCAGCGGGGACTCCTTCACGCCATCCCACTGCCGGCCAAGGCCCTGCCGCCGCTTCCGCAGCAACGCCCCGCAACCCCCGCCGCCTTCCTCAGCCTTGTGCGGATCTGCCCGAACCGCTGACCGGCCTGCACCTTAAAGCCGGCCGGGATCGGCAGGCGCCGTGCGTCACGCCCGCGCCATTGCCTTCTAACCGGCCGGGGCCACGGCCGGCGGCCCCAAGGTCCACGCGGCTACTATATCCTCTACGATAAGCGCGACCCTTATTCGCGTCTAACCTTGGACGTCATCCGCAAGGTCGATGTGTTCGACGGTATGGTCGACCGCGATGCCATCTCCATCGGCATTCGCTCGCCCAAGCTTTTCGCCCTATCCACCATCTACGACGCGAACAGGGAGCTCTTGAAGTCTCACGATGTCGAAGGAGACAATGAAGACACCGAAGAATCTTTGCAGGAAATCACGGCCCTAGCCGTGCGTTTCTGGCAGCAGGTGGCCGAGAACATGCCTGTGTGGCGTAAGGTCAAGGACCAGCATATGCGCGCCATGGAACTTCGTCAGGAAAGCCTCGCCTCGCACACCAAAGTCATGCGCGCCATTGGCGGTGCCGGTGCGGATTTGATGCGTGAGGCTCCTGAGGGCTGGGAAGATCGCCTAAAGACGCTGCAACAGATTGACTGGGCGAGATCCAACCCCCAGTGGGAAGGTGTGTGCATCGTGGCCGGATCGGTGGCGGCCAGCCGGCAGGCGCGCCAAGCTACCAAGGCTTTCGTTAAGCGCGCTATGAGACTGGCTCTAAGCGAGGCCGAGACCCGCTCGCTGAACCCCACCCGAGCAGCAGATCGGGGAGGCTGCCGAATGACTCTGACTCGTGCAAAGACAAGCGGCATCCGGCTGAACGAGTCCGATGCCTCCCTTGTCAAAGCCATGCTCGACCGCGGTGATCGTCAACACGACATCGCAGCATGGTTTGGCGTCAATGGCGGTCGTATCGCCGAAATTGCCCGCGGGCATTCGCCCGGGTGCCCATGGCCAGCGGGGAACTGCCGCCCCCAGGACCCTATCCCATTGGCAAGCAAGCTGCCGAAGTTAAGGATGCTCTTGAGCAAGCCTTGAATGCGCTGGCTTTGGCCGAGCGAAAGATTGAAGCGCTCTGCGGTCGATCGGTCTAGCAAGTTTGGGCAAAGGCGGAGTTTGCCTTGCATCTCCACCTTTGCCCCGGCGCGCAAAAGTCAAAATATATACACCCTCTGCAGCAGATAAGGCAGGGGGTCTCCCCACACCCTGCCACGCTTCTTTCTCGAATGCGTCTTCGCCAAGGCGGGTTACGACGTCGGCAAGACCCACACGGCCCTGGCTGAGAACTGCTAAGGAGCAATCCCCCAAGGAGAAACCTTATGCCGCTCCGATGCGATCGAGCAGCGTTTCGGCGCCACCGGGACAGTGACCGGCGATGCCCCCTTCCTGCGCCAAATGCTGACCAAGCGGCTCCATCCTGGCCCTCCGGCCCGATCCGATTGCCGCCGGAGCCCTTTGCTAACCGGCCTTCCCGGGGGCCTCTCCGCCCCCTCCAATCCGGCCTGCAGCAGATCGGCATCATCCGCCTGACCGCGCCCGCCGCGATTGCCCGGCTTGGAACTCTTCGAAACCTAAGCGGAGGCCGGAGGCCATTGCCTCCATCCTTGCCGCCGCTCTCCTCTCCCGCTTGGCGCCTTAGGCACCTTCCCACCTTTTGAGCCTCGAAAAGGCCACTCGAAAGAGAGACCGCAAAGACTTGGGTAAGGTTTCACCGGCTTGATTTTTAGCAATTGCTATCGAAATAGCCGTGGATATCTCGATCGTAACCTGTTCCCGATTGGAATCTTTCGAGACCTAATTGTGTCTCTGGCAGCATTTCCGGGTTGAGTTTTTCAAGCGCTTGCTCAGAGGCGTCGAGTAAGGCGCTAAAAGATCGGTACACTGGGCAAAAGGCATCGGCATTGTCGCGAGTTGCCAGTATGTCTAAATAATAAGCGGTCGTCGTCGCGTTGGCCGAAGTTTTGAACTCCCGATGCAAGGTGCTTTCATAAGCCTTTTTAAGGTGTTTTTCAGATTTTTCATAAGAGCCGCCGGCAGTAAGCGGAAGCTTCATATAAGCGCGGCCAAAGATGCGGTCGGTACCATAGTCTTCGACGCCAGGATCATTTTTGACAACGGCCTCAAGGTGCTTTACCATCTCGGGCCATCTTCCCAATGAAGCCGGGATTCCCCTGGCCAGCGCCCATCTGCCTATATTGCCGGCCGAGAAATAATGCGCCAAGGCCAATTCCCTTTTGTGAGCAGGGTCTTTGGGACTGTCGGAAAACCGGTCTCCTCCGGTCAGCAGTCGAACAGCTCGATGGGCGCTCTCGAAGCCCTGCCGGTGGAGCTCTTCCTTTTTTTTCCTAGAGATGAGGAGGTCAGAGCTGAGGAGATCGCCATAAAAGTACAGGGCCTGGGCCTCTTTTATCTTGAACTGGGCCTTTTCAAACTCTTGCTCAGCTTCCATCCCCAGTTGCCGATAGATCTCGGCCGCCTTTTTGGCGTTGTCGAAATCCTCTCCCCGTCGATGGTAGAGGTCTTGGGCCTCTTTCCCGTAGAAGGCTCCGGCGGTCTCGGCATGGCCCTCGCCGTAGAATCCGCTCAAGCCCCCGGCCAGCAGACCGGCAGCCGAGAGCGCGATGCAGAGCTTTGAGAACCTTTTCATCTTAACCCTACTCCTCTTCGATAGAGCGGCCACCTACCCAAGCGCCGCTTTGCCCACAAGGTTCCTGTATGAGGACAATATCTTACGCAGAGTTCCCGCCGGGCTGTCAATTGGTATTTTGTGTAGTTTCGGCCTTGCGGACCGGGACCGGTTTCTGGGCGCCGCAAGCTACAAAGTGCCCGCCCCGGCTTCGCCTCGCCCCGGCTAAAAACAGGCGGCCTAAAGCCAAGTGCCGGGCGGGGCGGCTTTCAGGGGCCTCTGGCATAGGGAGGAACCCCTGTTCGGATCCTTGAGAGGCCGCCGGCGCCCGGCTGCCGGGCATGTGGGCAGCGTTAATTCGTCAGCTTCTTGGCGCCGAAGGCTGCGGCGATGCCGAAACGCTCGAAGGTGCCGGCGGTTTCGGCCTGACCGGTGCCATAGAACGCACCCCTGATGCCGCCTCCGCCCTCATCTTCGCTGTAGGTCCTCGCATAGCTGCCGTCTGCGGCAACCGGAATTCTTCTGAAGCGGAGCCTGTTTCTA
>JACOMY010000040.1 GCA_014324045.1 Rhodospirillales bacterium
TATATGGTTTATATAGTTCCACGCTGTGACCTCCGAATGGTCCAAATAGCCGGTGTAGTCGCCTTGCGAGTCCAACCCGTCGATAGTCAGGCTCCACCTTCCTGGGATTGCGCCTGTCCCATCAAGCCTCCGGTCAGCAGGACGGCAGTCTATAGGGCGATGCAGAAGCTGGTAAACCTTGTTCATGGTGTCGTACTTCTTATTTTGCAAACTTTCGAGCCAGACAGACTGCACTTCTCAAGCGATCCGGCATTCGAGGCCCGATATAGAGTATCAGAGCACATTTAGATTTCTGAACCTCCCCATCGATTCGTAAATTATACATTCTGTCTCAGTGCCGACAAGCAGATTGCCGGAGCTGTCCTCGTGGGCCGCCGTTCGGGAAACCGGCGGCGATCTCCGTCGTGGGCCCGGTGGCCGCGCCCGTCATCATCACAAGGGGCCTTGCCTTGCCGAGTGCCCGGTAAAAGGGACGGCGGCAGAGGGCATGGCAGAACCCTTGGCACCCTATTCGGGCGATTCCGGCACAACGGCGGTGCTATACCTACCTAGAGGAGGGACTGCAGGGCGCTCTCATCCGGCCAGCCGCCAGTCACGGTCATAGCCTCGGCGTCAGAACTTGTCGTCTCTCTCATACGTCACTTGAGCGGAAAGAGAAAGACCAGATCCGGATCGAATGCTATGGGAACCTGCGCGCCGACCTCCGGCAAAAAGCGCCCAGGCACCCGTGCGTGCAGGTGAAGGGCCAGGTCCGGCGCGGCCTGGACCAGGCTAAGATGCACCAGGCTGCTCCGCCCCAAGAGCCGCGCCGCCTCAACCTCCGCCCTTACTGGGGGCCTGCGCGAGTCCGTCACCGCCAAGTCCCCCAGCAGCAGCCCTTCCGAGCGTATCAGCACCTCGATCGACGCCCCCTCTTCCAAGTACGGTGCCGCGACCCGGCCGATCAAGGTGACGACATGGCCATCCCGCACCCGCCCGGGCAGCAGATTCACCTCGCCGAAGAAGCCGGCAACGAAGCGATCGACCGGCTTGGTATAGAGCATATCGGGGCTACCGTGCTGTACCACCGCACCATCTCGCATCAAGACAATCCGATCGGCCATGAACATGGCTTCCTCCGGATCGTGGGTCACCATAACCGAGGCTACCCCTGCCTCTTTCAGCACATGCAGGGTCTCGTCGCGCAGCTCGCGGCGCAGGGTCGCGTCCAAGCCTGAGAAGGGTTCGTCCAGCAGCATGATCTTGGGCGCTGGCGCCATGGCGCGCGCGAGCGCGATGCGCTGTTGCTGTCCGCCCGAGAGCGTATGCGGATAAGCCTTGGCGTAGTCCGACAGCCGCATCTGGTCCAACAATGCCCCGGCCCGTTCCCTCTGCGCGGCTGCGCTGCGGCCCTTGAGCCCGAAACTAACGTTTCGTGCCACATCCAGGTGCGGAAAGAGGGCGAAGTCTTGAAACACCAGCCCTACGCCCCGCCCTTCTGGAGGAAGCTCCTTCCGACCGTCGGCTACCAAGCGGCCGCCAATATGAATGCTCCCCTGCTGCAGACGCTCCAGCCCGGCCGCCAAGCGCAGTAACGTAGTCTTTCCACAGCCGGAGGGTCCCAACAGGCAAAGCAATTCCCCCTCATGCACCTGCAAATCGACACCGGAGACCGCCACATGCCGCCCGTAGCGATGAGCGATCCCCTCCATGATCAGATTCGTCATTGCGTGGAACGATCCAAAGGTTCCTTCAAGCTGGTCCGGTCTTCACCGTCTTCCGGAACCAGGGTCTCGCCG
This sequence comes from Rhodospirillales bacterium, assembly GCA_014324045.1. Lineage (GTDB taxonomy): Bacteria > Pseudomonadota > Alphaproteobacteria > Kiloniellales > JACOMY01 > JACOMY01. Next base: position 1,779 of record JACOMY010000040.1, read on the forward strand.
AAGTCCTGTGCCAAGGGTTCTGACTCGCCCTCGTCTGCAGGGTCCTGCACATCGAAGAGGCTGGCCCGCTCGTCCAGTGCAGTAACGGCCGGACGGGTATCCAGAAAACCGGCCGCCTTCAACTCGTCCAAGCCGGGCAGGCTGGTCAAACTTTCCAAGTCGAAGTGGTCGAGAAAGGCTTGAGTGGTGCCCCATAGCATGGGCTTGCCGGGCGACGACCGGGGGCACCCGCGCGGCATGATCCAGCCAGCCTCTAGCAAGACACCCAATGTACCCTTCGAGAGTGCGACGCCGCGTACTTCTTCAATCTCGGCCCAGGTCAAGGGTTGGTGATAGGCGATCACTGCCAAGCTCTCGATCGCCGCCCGCGACAGCTTGCGTTCCACCGTCTTATTGCGGGTGAAAAGATGGGCAAGATCCGGCGCTGTACGGAAGGCATAGGCCTTGCCCACGCGCTGCAACGCCACGCCCCGATTGGCGTAGAGATCGCTCAACTCGTTCAGCAGTTCGGAGATATCCGATACCGTCGGCAGGGATTCCTGCAGCACCTCCGCAGTCACCGGTTCACTGACGGCAAATAACACGGCCTCCAAGGCCCTCAGGTTCTGAAATCGGTCAGCCTCGCTCATTGCCCCTTGTTTCCACTTTGCAGATAGAGCGGGCCAAAGGTAGCGCTCTGCCGCAGTTGGCTCTTACCTTACCGCACCAGTTCGAGGCTGGCGGCAAAGGTTGAGGCCACGGCAGACCGCTACTTGACCCCGCCGGCCGATTCGCGCGGCAGAAAGCGCATCAAGGGCTGCCAGCCCGGCAGGCGCCCGATCATACGCTCCATCCGTTGGATCGCCTCTTCCACGGCGTGAGTCTGCACTGCCACGATCTCCAGGCGGCTGCCTTCCACCCGCTGCCGGCAGCCGCCATAGGCATGCAGGAGATCGTAGAGGGAGATCTCGAAGACTGTGTCACGATTGACCGTGATGCCCCCAGGCAGGCCGCGCGCCTGGCGCCCAAGGCCCAGCTGCGGGCACTCCGAAAGAGACTGTCCGGCCTTGCGCATGGCCTCCAGGCGCTGCAACTGGAAGGCTAGAGCGGCGGCCATCTCCGCACCGCTCGTTTCCTCGCAATCGGTCTCAGGGCAATCGGTCTCAGGTCCGGGCAACAGAAGCTTCGATTTTAGATAAACAAGCTAGGCAGCCATGACGAGATAGTCCGCCGCCAACTCCAGACGAAGACCACGCGCCCGCTCAACAAAAGCCAGGTATTGCTCGGCCAGGGCGAGAATGGAGAGCTTGGCCAAATCGACCTTCTGATCGCGGGCCAAGTCCAGCAAGACGTCGATCGGCCCCTCGTAGCCCTCAAGTGCCAGCCGGAAGCGCTCGTCCCCGGCAAGCCGCGGGCCGGCATCTTCCTCGAAGCTATCTGTCGCGGGTTTGTCGTCGCTCACCGGTCATCCCTACTTTTGGGGCATCCTTATTTTTGACTTGGCCTTTCAGGCTCTCATTGGCTTTAGTGTCTGCCTAGACCCCTTGCAAGAGACTCTCAAGTTCCTCGCCGAAGGCACAGCGCTCGGGTCGGGCCAAGGGTAGCTGCGGCCCCAGACCGCGCTGTCCGTAGGCCAAGCGGGCTTCGGCAGCGGCACTCATCGGCCCCACAGCCGAGGCGACTTCCACCATCTCCTGCATACGGCCGTTGCAGTGAAGTGCCAGATCGCAGCCGGCGGCCAAGGCCGCCTTGGCCCGCTCGCCGAGGCTGCCACTCAAGGCCTGCATGGAGAGATCGTCGCTGACCAGCAGGCCGGCGAAGCCCAATTCGCGCCGGATCACCTGCCCCACCATGACTGCCGAGGCTGTGGCCGGGGCGGCCGCATCCAAGGCCTTGTAGACGATATGCGCGGTCATGGCCCAAGGCTGATCGCGCAGCAGGCGGAAGGGTAGGAAATCCGTCTGCCCCAATTGCGCATGCCCGCTCTCACAGACCGGCAGCGCCAGATGGCTATCCACTAGTCCGCGGCCGTGTCCCGGAATGTGCTTGATGATGGGCTGCACACCACCGTCGCGAAGCCCCTGGCAAGCGGACCGCCCAAGGTCGGCCACCACCAGCGGGTCGCCGCCGAAGGCCCGATTGCCGATCACTTCATGCGCCCCGGTATGGCGCAGGTCCACCACCGGCGCACAGTCGACGGTGATGCCAAGAGCAATCAACTCGTCAGCCAGCAAGCGATGGTTCAGATAGACCGCACGGCGTGCGACAGCGAGGTCGTGCACCGCCATGCGGCCGAAGACTGCGGCCGGTGGGGCCTCGCGCCAATGCGGCAAGCGCAAGCGCTGCACGCGGCCACCTTCCTGATCGATCAGAATCGGGGCATCGTCACGCCCGACCAGAGTACGCAACTGCTCCGTCAAGGTCTTGACCTGAGCCGGGGTATCGATATTGCGCGCGAAGAGAATGAAGCCAAGAGGCGCGGCCTCGATGAAGAAGCGCCGCTCGGCATCGCCTAACTCGGTGCCGGCCATACCCAGAATCAGCGCTCGCGGCGGCAGGCTCATGCGAAGCTCAGGGAGTGACGACGATACAGGCCTGGCCCGCCGCCTTCAGCCGATCACACTGGGTCTGGGCGGCGGTTCGGGTGGGAAAACTGCCGACGCGGACCCGAAAGCGGAAGCCGCTGCCTGAGATCTCGGCCCGCTGGATCGAATGGGCCAAATCCGCCAGCTGCGCGCTGTAGGAACGACTGATTCGGCCCCAGGCATCTTCGGCGGCTTCAGCGGTCTGCATGGAAGCCAGTTGGATCAGATAGGGGCCGGCGGCCGCAGCCGGTGTCGGCGGCAAGGCCGCAACCGGTACCGCAGTCGCTGTCTGATGCCGTGCGGGCTTACCGTCTTTCGCTGCCATCAGTTCGGCCAGGATCTCGTCTTCGCGCCCTTGCAGCTTCGCCGTGGGACGCCGCGGTACGCCCAGCGCCGGTACGGCCAGCCGGTCCGGAGGCACGACCGCGTCGTTTTCGGTTATCGAGACCGGTGATCGTTCGGGCAGCACATCCAGCGGTCCGGCTTTCCCGGGTTCTGGCCCGGGTTCCGGCAAAGGTACCGGCTCTTCCGCAGCAGGCTTCAAGACGACGATCTCGGGTACGTTGCCGCTGTCCGCCTGATTCAAAACTTCGACATCGCGATTGAGAACCTGAAGCCCGCCCGGCTCGTCCGGCTTGATCTTATCAACGTCGATCTGTGCCTTCAGCGTGGGAGGTTCGAGCATTCCTTGCCGCGGACCTTCGGCGTTCATGCCGTAAAGAAGCACGCCGACGAAGCCCAACAGGGCCACCAGAACGATGATCGAGGGAAAGAGGAGGCGCCGCCGCGAGGGCGCTTCCTCGCCAGCCTGAAACGCTTCCCCGCGCAGCGGTTCGAAGAAACGGTCGAGGCGCGGACCGTCATAGACCTCCGCGGTCTCCGCGGCCCCCGGACTGAGCAGCGGACGCCGCAATTCCGCCTCCTCCGGCCGTTCCTCCCCACGCCCGGCCGGCAAGCCGCTGCTCAAGGGAACATCGAGACGAACATCTTCCGGAGGACGGTGACCACTGCCGGCAACGATCCGCCCGATCTCTTCCGGCTCTTCCGGGCGGATTCTGTCCGTCATCAGCGCAACTCCTCCACGGGTTGTACACCGAAGATCTGCAAACCGGAGGCCACCACCGTCGCCGTGGCCTTCACCAGCACCAGACGTGCCGCCGTTACCTCGGGCGCGCCCGGCTGCAAGAATCGTAGCTCAGTCTCGTCTTTACCCCGGGTCCAAAGCCCATGGAAGCGAGCAGCAACGTCATAAAGGTAAAAGGCGATACGATGCGGCTCTGCCGCTTCCGCCGAACTCTCGACCACCCGAGGCCACCGTACCAGTAGCCTGATAAGCGACAGTTCGTCCGAGTCGGTCAAGGACTCAAGCGCTACCCCGTCCAAAGCGGGCGGATCGGTGGAGACCCCCGCAAAGCCCTCTCCGGCGTGGCGGATGACGCTCATGGCCCGGGCATGGGCATATTGGACATAGAAGACCGGATTGTCGCGACTCTGTTCCAACGCCTTGTCCAGGTCGAAGTTCAAGGGTGCGTCGTTCTTGCGAGTCAACATGATGAAGCGCACCGCATCGCCGCCGACCTCGTCGATCAGGTCGCGCAAGGCGACGAAGGTCCCGGCACGCTTCGACATGCGCAGCGGTTGCCCGCCCCTGGTCAACTTCACCAATTGGCAAATCTTGACCTCCAGTGCCGCCTCGCCATCGCTGAGTGCAGTGACCGCGGAGCGCATGCGCTTCACATAGCCGCCATGGTCGGCGCCCCAAACATCGATCTGCCGGCGGAATCCCCGACGGTATTTGTCCAGATGGTAGGCCATATCGTTTGCAAAATAAGTCCAACTGCCGTCCGATTTCTTCAGCGGCCGGTCGATGTCGTCGCCGAAGCGAGTGGCACGAAACAGAGTCTGGGGCCGCGGTTCCCAGTCCTCCGGCTGCTTGCCCTTGGGCGGATCCAAGGTGCCGACATAAATGAGGTCGCGTTGCTCCAAAACCTGCAAGACCTCGTCCACGGCACCGGCCTCGACCAGGCTGCGCTCCGAACTGAAGACGTTCTGCCGGATGCCCAGTTTAGCCAGATCGTTCTTGATCCAGCCCATGATCTCTTCGATAGCGAAGGTTCGCAGCGGCGCTAGCCAGACGCTTTCGGGCTCCTCCAGCCAGCGTTTGCCGTCGCGCGCGGCCAAGGCTTGCCCCACGTCCTTCAGGTACTCGCCAGGATAGAACCCTTCCGGGATCCGGGCCTCGTCCAGACCCAGCGCCTCGCGATAGCGCAGATAGGTGGAGCGGGCCAAGGTATCTACCTGATTGCCGGCGTCGTTGATGTAGTACTCGCGGGTGACGTCGTAGCCGGCCTTTTCCAGCAGACCGGCGAGGGCATCGCCGATCACCGCACCGCGCGCATGACCCACCGTCAGCGGCCCGGTCGGATTGGCGGAAACGTATTCGACATTAACCGGGATACCGGCACCCATGTCGCTGGCCCCATAGGCAGTGCCTTGGCGCAGGATGGGACGCAACGCCTCCAGCCAGACCTCCGGCCCCAGGTTCCAGTTGAGGAAGCCGGGTCCGGCAACCTCCAGGTCGCGGACCTGGGGTTCCCCGGCCAAGGCTTCCTTCAGCATCCCGGCAATCTCGCGCGGCTTCCTGCCGGCGGGCTTGGCGAGAACCATGGCGGCATTGCTGGACATCTCCGCATGCGCCTCGTCGCGCGGTGGCTGCACCACGGCACGGGAGAGGTCCAGCCCGGCCGGCAAGCGGCCGTCATTCATCATCTGCCGCAGAAAACCACGCAGGCGCCCGGTGTAGATCTTGAAGAGGTTCATCGCTCAGGTTCGTACATAAGGATCGAAGAGTTTGCTGTGCTCGGCGAGAGCATAGCGATCGGTCATGCCGGCGATGTAGTCGGCAATCAGGCGGGCCCGTTGGGCAGGGCCGCCCGCCGTCTCCGCCCGGCCGCGCCAGTCGTCCGGCAGGCATTGCGGGGCCTGCATGTAGTGTTCGAAGATCTCGCGGACGATGTGGCGCGCTTTCACCATCATGCGATTGACCCGATAGTGGTTGTACATGCGCCGGATAGCTTCGTGGCGCAGGCACGCCGGATCCAATCCCGGATGACGGGTCTCGCGACCTGGGTCAACATTCTACCGACGAGCGGCAGTGTCTTCAACTCGTCCATCTGCAGAATCCCGGCCCGCAGGCCGTCGGCGATATCGTCCGACAGGGCGGCGATCTGCGCCCCCGGCCCGGCTGGGAGGCAAGCTCCAGATCCCGCTTCAGCACATAGCCGGCCAGGCAAGGCCCCGGATCGCGGATCGGTCCATTGTGCTTTTGTGCTTTACCAGACCCTCAAGGCACTCCCACGTCAGACTCAGGCTGTCGAAGTCGGCATAGCGGCATTCGACTCGGTCAGGATGCGGAAAGCCTGCTCGTTTTGATTGAAATCGCCGTAGGGTGCCATCGCCGCCCCCAGCGCATCCTCGCCGGCATGCCCGAAGGGCCTGTGCCCCAGGTTGTGGGCCAAGGCCACCGCTTCGGCCAGATCCTCGTTCAGGCCCAGATGGCGGCAGATGGAGCGGGCGATCTGCGCCACCTCCAGCGAGTGCGTCAGCCTGGTTCGGTGGTGGTTGCCCTCGTGGTAGACGAAGACTTGGGTCTTGTACTGAAGCCGGCAAAAGGCATCGGGATGGACGATGCGATCGCGCTGAAAGACCGTGCGGGTCGGGCCCTCCGGCTCCGGCGGCAGGCGGCCGCGCGACCGGTCCGGGCGGCAGGCTATGGCTGAGACGCTGCGCATGGCGGGGCGGACCCTAAACGAACTTGACTCGCGAGGGAATCGCGCCGAGAGCATCTAGCCATGCAGAGGCCCCTTACGGCAAGTGGCGGCGATCCGTCCTTTAAACCGGTGCTGAATCGGCTTATGTCGAGAAGGGAGTGCAATTGCAAGGCGCAGCGATGGAAAGCCCCGGGCGGTCAGGGCTTCTGGATAGGATGATCGAGACATGAACGACGCAAACGTAAAGCTCACCGAACGGGCCGCGAAGCGGGTGGCGGAGCTGGCCGCGGCCGAGGGCGACCGGGATCTGAAGCTGCGCCTGGCGGTCTCCGGCGGCGGCTGCTCCGGCTTTCAGTACGGCTTCTCTTTCGACGAGGAGGCCAAGGTCGACGACAGGGTCTTCGAGACCGGCGGCGTGCAGCTACTGGTGGACGAGATCTCCCTGGAGTTTCTGGCCGGCGCCGAGGTGGATTTCGTCGAAGAGCTGATCGGCTCCTCTTTCCAAGTGCGCAATCCGCAGGCGGCCTCATCCTGCGGCTGCGGCACTTCCTTCGCGGTCTAGCCACCTTGGTGACCCTCGCCTCCTGGAACGTCAACTCCATCAAGGCCCGCCTGGCGAACGTCACTGCCTGGATCAAGAGCTTCAAGCCGGACGTCCTGCTGCTGCAGGAACTCAAGTGCCAAGAGGAGAGCTTCCCGGTGCTGGAGATCCGGTCCTTGGGGTACCGCCACGAGACGGTGGGGCAGAAGAGCTACAATGGCGTGGCCGTCCTCTCGACCGAACCCATTGCGGTGCGCGAACGGACGCTGCCGGGCGACGAGACAGACAGCCAAGCCCGCTATCTTGAGGTGGAGACCCATGGATTGGTCGCCGCCTCGATCTATCTGCCCAACGGCAACCCCGTCGCCAGCGGCAAGTTCGGCTACAAGCTCGCGTGGATGGGGCGGCTGGCCCGCCATGCGGAGGCGCTGCTGCGCGAGGAACGGGTCCTGGTTCTGGGCGGCGACTACAATGTGATCCCGCAGGCCGAAGACTGCTACGACCCCCAGGCCTGGCAGGGCGACGCCCTGTTTAGGCCGGAGAGTCGCCAGGCCTTCCGCACACTCGTCAACCTCGGCTTCACCGAGGCCTATCGGCAAATCCATCCCAAGATGCGCGACTATACCTTCTGGGACTATCAGGGCGGCGCCTGGCAGAACGATTTGGGTGTCCGCATCGACCATCTGCTGCTGTCGCCGCAGGCCGCCGACCGCCTGGCCGACTGCGGCATCGACCGCAGGCCGCGCGGCGCCGACAAGGCATCGGACCATACCCCCATCTGGTGCCGGTTGGATCGCTGACGCCGAGGCCGCCTCATGCCCTTCGTGCCGCTCGGCGACAGCAATGCGCGGGTCCGAATCAGCCGGCCCTTCGTTAGCTACGCGCTACTGGCCAGCTGCTTTCTGATTTACCTCTATCAAAGCACCCTGACGCTCCAGGCCGACGGTGTCCTTGTCTACGGGTTCGGCCTGATCCCGGCCGTCCTGACTGGTGAGGCGCAGCTCTCCCGGGCCCTGGAGCAGGTGCCGGCCTGGATGACGCTGATCAGCTACCAGTTCCTGCACGGCGGCTGGGACCATCTGATCGGCAATCTGCTGTTTCTATGGGTTTTTTCCGACAACGTCGAAGACAGCTTGGGGCACATCCGCTTTCCGATCTTCTACATTTCGACCGGCATCGTTGCCGGTTTTGCCCATGCCGCCATCGAGCCTGGCTCCGAGGTGCCTCTGATCGGCGCTTCGGGGGCAATCTCCGGGGTGTTGGGGGCCTATCTGGTTCTGCATCCCTTTGCCCGTCTCGTGGTGCTACTATTTTTTATTCCGCTGGTTCTGCCGGCCTGGTTGCTTTTGGCTGGCTGGTTCGGCTTCCAGTTCTTTGCTGCGCAGGCCGACGGCACCGGCCCAGTGGCCTGGTGGGCGCACATCGGCGGCTTTGCCGCCGGCGCCGTCCTCGTCGTCTTCTTCCGGCAACGCGGGGTCCCGCTCATCGCACGCGAACAACCGAAGGGCATTACCTTCGCCTTCCCGCGCAGCGGCCACCCCCCACCGGAAGAGCCGATCCAAGAAGCTCCGCAGAGCCACCGGTCACCGCGCCCAGAAGAACCGCCGCCCGGCCCTTGGGGGAAGCGGCGGGATTAGAATGCTTGGCTTTCGACTTTAGGCGCCCTCAAAGTGGACAAACTGTCCTACATTTTGCGGAAAACCTATTGCGATCCTTGGGAAGCGCGATCTATGGGCAAGGCGATAACGGCATTGTGTGGCGCCTAAACTTGCGGGCTTCCCCACCTTAACTTGCCGGAAAGGCGGCCGGGGTGGCTGCCCCGCGACAGGTGCCGGCAGAAGAAACCAGCAGAAGGAGTCTGATGATGGAGTTCACCTACCACAGAGTCGAGAGTGCACCCGAAGCCGCCAAACCGCTGCTCGAGCAGTCCCTCGCCCGCTATAAGTTCATACCCAATCTGCACGCCGTTATGGCCGAGGCACCGCAGCTCCTGGCGGCCTATCAGCAGGTGGGGGACCTCTACAGCAAGACCTCGCTGACCGTCCTGGAACAGCAGATCGTTCTGCTGTCGATCAATCGTGAGAACGACTGCCGCTACTGCATGGCCGCACACTCGGCCATCGCCAACCTAAAGAAGATGCCCGCCGATATTTTGCGCGCTCTGCGCGAGGGCCGGCCGCTCGACGACCGCAAGCTGCAGGCGCTGCGCGCCTTCGCCGAGACCATGACCGTGACTCGCGGCTGGCCGGATGAGGGCGCTCTGGAAGCACTCCTCCAGGCAGGTTACAGCAAGCAGCAGCTGCTTGAGGTGATCTTGGCCCTGGGCTACAAGGTGATGTCGAACTACGTGAACCACTTGGCCGAGACCGAGCTTGACGAGAGCTTCAAGCCCTTCGTTTGGAGCAGAGAGCAGGCCGAGGCCGAGTAGCCCCGTTCAATAGATTGAGGGTACGGCCGATCTCGTCGAGAAGCGGGCGCCGGCTTTTGCACTCGCTGCAGGTTGGGATAGGTGGGCTTGCCTGCAGCCAGAGTATCGGCAACCAGCGGACCGCGTTCGGCTTGCGCGCGCCATCGGCCAGATGCAGATCGGTGTTCAGAAGCAGCCGCGACAGCTCTGCCAAAACACTCTACCAACACTCTGGCCGGCGCCATCCCATCGACCCGCTTCACCGGGACAACGCAGGTCAGGAGAAGCGGCCATGGCTTCCCCTCCCTCAGATCTTGGGAGGACTAGTAGGTGGGACCGCTCTGCGCTGCAAGCCAAACCATCATCGAGCCTATGACCACCGCAGCCGTCGCACCCGTTACCGCGAAGACTTGTCCCAGCCGCGCGTGCCAGACGCCGTCGCGTGCCGTGGCCGAGAGCAGGCCGCGCCGCGTCACAATGGGGATCAGGGCCAAGGAGCCAACCGCGAACGCGGTGCCCATGGCCATCGCCAGGGTCGCAGTCACACCGGCCATGAACAAGCCCTGGCCCATGGTGAAGAGCAGCAGGATGACGGCGCCGCTGCAGGGCCGAATGCCGATGGAGAGGACCATGGCCCAGAAATCCTGCTTCGGGATCGCGGGCGCCTCGCCGCGATGGCGGTGCGCATGACCGGCACAGCAGCCGCGCTTTCCCCGCAGCGCCCGCACCAGCATCGCCAGGCCCAGGAGCGGGATCAGGCTGTAGCTCACGAGTTCCAGCCAATAGACGTCGCGCAGGGTGGAGAGGCGGCCCAGCCCCAGCACCATGACCAGGCCGCCCACCAGCAGGATCGCACTCATCGCCTGCGCCAGAGAGGAAACCAGGGTCAACAGGAAACTGGATCGGATCGCGCTGCCGCTGGCGAAGGCATAGGCGGAAATGACGATCTTGCCGTGGCCCGGTCCTATGGCGTGGAACAGACCGTAGAGGAAAGCGCCGCCGATCAGCGCGAAGAGCGCGCCGGGTGCCCCCTCTTTCAAGGCCCGCATCAGGCTGACCAATTCCCGGTGCAACTCTGCCTGCTGCATCAAGATCCAGCCGTAGGCTTGCGCCAACAGGCCCGGCGCGCTTTGCGGCTCGGGTAGCGGGCCCAGCCCAGGCAAGCCCTGCGCCCAGGCCGCAGCACCGATGCCCAGCAGGCTTAAGACCGCGGCGATGGTCAGCAATCGGTGCAAGGCTAAACGCTCCCGCAGGTCAGATGATAGTAGGTGGGATAGGCTAAGCCGTAGTAGAGTGGCTGTTCTAGGTCCTCCTTCGGATGCATCCGGCAAGCCGGATCGCCGACTTCGATCACCTTATCAGCCAATTCGATCGCCACATAATAGCCCTCGTCGAAAAGCCCGACGGCGAGCGGGGTCTGCACGACATCGACCGGTTTCCAAAAGGGCACCCGGAAGCGATAGGAGATCTGCAGGCCGTCGTCGCCGGCATAGAACTCCTTGACCGCCACCACCCTCGGCCGCTCTTCGCCGATGCGCAGATGGGTGAAGAAACTGTGCGCGCTGAGCGCCACCGCAGAAACGCCGACCAGAGCGTCCAGCTCCGTCCGGGACAGCGCCCCATCCCGGTCCTGATCGAAATCGCCGCGCACCAACTCGCTATAGAACTCGTCGAACAGCCAAGTGACGTCGAGGGCGGTCGCTTTGCCACCCTCCATCACCACCGAGAGTTTCGCGTCCACCCAAACATGGGGATGGGCTGAAGTCTGGCGCGCCATTGAGGCCGCAAACAGCAGCAGCATGCCGAGGATTATTGTTTTCATTCCGCCGCCCGATCTCCGAAAGAATACTGGAATACCTTACCACACTTCATTCCTGCGCCGCCAGCCGCCTCACGAAATAGGGAAGCGATTGGGCAACGACAAAGAGGACCAAAGCGGCGACCACGATGGAAGGGCCGCTGGGCGTATCCCAGTACCAAGAGGCCTCCAGCCCGCCCACGACGGCCCCGACACCGAAGACGGAAGCCAGCACCACCATGCGCTCCGGCGTCTGCGCCAGGCCGCACACCGCAGCGGCCGGTAGCAGCAGCAGGGCCGTGATCAGCAAAATGCCGACCAGCTTCATGGCTGCCGCGACAACCGCCGCCAGCAACAGCAGGAAGACCGCTTCGACCACCTTGCCGGATCGCCCCTCGGCCGCCGCCAGATCGGGGTCGATGCTGGACAGCAGCAAGCGCTGCCAGATCGCCAGCAGGACCGCGAAGACGAAGACGCCGAGGAGTGCGATCGCAAAGAGCTGTTGGCGCGAAATCGCCAGAATGTCGCCGAACAAATAGCCCAGCAAATCCAGCCGCAACCCCTCCGTAAAGGAGATCGTCAATAGCCCCAACCCCAAGGCACCGTGCGACAGTAGGCCTAGGGCCGTATCGTTGGCGAGCCGGCCGCGCCGGCGCAAGACCAGTAACAGCAGCGCCATGGCGCTGCCGACAAGCGCCACGGCGAGAATCGAATCGACATCCAGCAAGAGCCCAAGCGCAATTCCCAACAGCGCCGAGTGCGAGAGTGCATCGCCGAAATAGGCCATGCGCCGCCAGACCACAAAACAGCCAAGCGGTGCCGCGATCAGGGCAACGGCCGCGCCGCCGATCAAGGCACGCAAAAAGAAATCGTCAAACACTGCCGGTCTGCCGCTCCAGCGGCACCACGCCGCCGCCACGGTGCTGGCGATAGAGTGCCAGCGCCTGGCCGGCCTGGGGGCCCAAACTGCGCAAATAGGCCGGGTCGCGCACGATGGCCTCCGGCGGACCGGCACAGCAGAGGGCGGTGTCGATGCAGAGCACGCGATCGGTACAGGACAGCACCAGTGAAAGATCGTGCGAAATGAGGAGCACGGCCTTGCCTGCATCGCGCTCTGCCGCCAGAATCCACGAGAGTTCGCCCTGCCCATCGAGATCGAGCCCCTGCCCAGGTTCGTCCAAAACCAGCAGATCCGGCTTGCGGGAGAGCGCCCTGGCCAAGAGCACGCGCTGCAGCTGTCCACCCGAGAGCGACTGCATCTGGCGGCGCGCCAGCCCTGCTACCCCCAAGCGCTCCAGCGCTGGGCGCCCCCGGTCGCGCGCACTGTTGCCCAGGGCCACGAAGCGGTCCACCGTGATCGGCAGGGTTGAATCCAGCCGCAGATGTTGCGGCACATAGCCGATAACACAGTTCCGCGCGTGCCGGAGTTCGCCGGACTTGGCCTTCAAGATGCCGACCAGGAGCTTCGCCAAGCTGGATTTACCGGCCCCGTTGGGGCCGACCAGGGTGACGATTTCACCCCGGCGCAAGGTGATATCGACATCCTTGACGACCGGCGCGCCTTCATAGGCGAAGGTCAGGCTTCGCCCTTGAACGAGGATGTTGTCCCGGTCCAGCTTCACGCCCCTGCCCCCGCCCGATCCGAGGCACAGCGCGGGCATAGCCCTTTCAGTTCGACCGTCACCTTCTCAACCTCGAAACCGGCAGTGCCGGCGCTACGCTTTAGCGATTCGACAGCCTCGGGATCGACCATCTCCGCAGAATCGCCGCATGCACGGCAGAGCAGCAGTTGACAGCTGTGCCGCTCGCCCGGAAGCGGGCAACCGACAAAGGCGTTGAGAGATTCGACCCGATGCACCAGGCCCTGGTCCTGCAGGAATTCCAGCGCACGATAGACCGTCGGCGGCTGCGGCTTGCGGCCTTGTTCCTGCACCAGAACGGCTAGAATATCGTAGGCCCCCAAGGGACGATGGCCGGACCAGACGATCTCCAGCACATCGCGGCGCTGCTTGGTCAGCCGCACGCCCCGCTGCTCACAGAGCGCCTCCGCACGCTGCACGGCCTCCTCCAGGCAAACAGTGTGATCGTGCGCCCCACGCGCGAAGCTGGGCCCGACCGTGCCGTGCAAGGCTTTCCCCCTGTTCAAAGCTTTAAGGCTCCCTCGTATAAAGTTGCTTTTGTTATATCGTTGCATCTATAACCCGTCCAGTAGCAAAATCCTGCCACTCTGAAGGAGACAGCATTCATGCGCCTGACAACGACCCTTTGTTCGCTCTTCACCCTGTTGGGGACGATCACCGCAGCGGCAGCCGACGGGCCGCGCGTCGTGACCTCGATCAAGCCGCTCTACGGGCTGACGGCGGCCCTCATGCAGGGCGTGGGAGAGCCCTTTCTGCTGATCGACGGCAAGAACTCGCCGCACGGCTACAGCCTGCGCCCAAGCGAAGCTAGAGCCCTGAGCGGGGCCGACCTAGTGGTGTGGGTGGGTCCGAACCTGGAAAGCTTCCTGGTCGAGCCGCTTAACAGTCTGGCCAAGAAGGCGACAGCGGTCACGGCCATGGAACTGGACGGGATCACCGTCTTGGAGCCTAGGGAAGGCGGCATCTGGGGCCAGCACCGTCACAACCATGGGCACAACCATGGGACGGAAGACGGGCAGGCCCATGAGGGACACAACCACGATGGGCACAACCATGACCGTCATGACCATGACGGACATACCCGCGACGGGCACGCCGACGAAGAGCAGCAGGAAGGTCACGAAGAGGTTGCCCACAGCAGTCACAAGGACGAGGAACACCACGATCACGGCAGGATCGACCCGCACGTCTGGCTCGACCCCAGCAATGCCATCGTTATCGCCCAAGCGGCCGCCAAGGCGCTCAGCGATAGGGATCCGGCTCATGCAGGCGTCTATGTACAGAACCTTGAGCGTCTGATTGCTTCGCTGGAGGCTTTGGATCGCGCGCTGGCCGAGCAGTTGCGTCCGGTCGAGGACGCCCCCTACATCGTCTTCCACGACGCCTACCACTACTTCGAGAATCGCTACGGCCTCTCGCCGGTAGGCACCTTGACGGTTTCGCCGGAAAGCACGCCGGGTGCCCGCCGTGTCGCGGAGCTGCGCGAGATCCTGTCGAACAGGGGAGCGGTCTGCATCTTCTCGGAGCCGCAGTTCAAGCCGGCGCTGATCGACAGTCTGGCCGAGGGAACGGACATCGGATACGGCACGCTCGACCCGCTCGGCGCCGAGGTGCCGAAAGGTCCGGACTCCTATCAGCGCATTCTGACCGATCTCAGCGCCTCGCTGGCGGCCTGCCTGCTCAAAGCCGGCTAGAGATCACTCTTTTTCGGGGCCACGCAGTGCTCCCTTGCTCGGCGGTTTGCATAAGCCGCCGCGCAAATCTTGCATTGCCTTCCGAAAGACCTATTTCATTACGACACGGGTGGCTTTCATCCGCCACCGATAGATCTTGTGCCTGCTTTAAGCCTTCGGCCCAAGCTTTTTCGACGTCCCGCCCGGCCTTATCGACACGCCGCTTCAGTTCCGTCAATGCCGCCTTGGGTTAATGTTGCTCCGGGCCGCTCTGAAAAGTGGCGCGGGATTTTTCTGGCATCTCCTCCGGATCGACCAAGCGCTTGCGCGCCAGTTCCGCATGCCGGCAATCGGAGGGCTGAGATCATCTCGAGCTGCTGCTTAATCTGCCTGGAGGAGGGCCTGCAGGGCGATCTCATCCGGCCGGCCGCGAGTCACGGTCATGGCCCCGGCGAAGGCACGCAGCGCCCGCACCTTGCGGTCGTCAAGCGGCCGGCCCTCGCGTAGAGCGCTCAAAATACCGGCGGGCATTTTCTTCAGGTTGGCGATGGCCGAGTGTGCGGCCATACAGTAGCGGCAGCGTTGTCGCGGTTGATCGACAGCAGCACGATCTGCCGTTCCAGGACGGTCAGCCAGGTCTTGCCGTAGAGATCCGCCACCTGCCGATAGGCCGCCAGGAGTTGCAGTGCCTT
>JACOMY010000041.1 GCA_014324045.1 Rhodospirillales bacterium
GCAAATACGCATCGCAAGCACCCCTCACCTCCAGACCAAACCAAAAGCAAGAAACACCGCGCCGCCCACGCATCCCTTCCAATCTACCTATCATATAGCGCCGCGGCAGCTTGCGCCCAGAGCACGTTGGCGCCGCGGAAGAACAGCTACATACGGAGCCGCTCCGGATCTGTCAAAGGAAAAAATCACTGTCTGGCGATTTTTTAAGCGGCGCACCGAATGCACACCTTCAGAGGGTCTGTAGGGGCGCGCCCGCGAAGCCGATTGACAGGCGAGCGGCACCTCACGTAATTCAAGCCTTTGGTTCGGGGACGGAAGCGACAAAAGCTCAGTGCCTAGCCGGGCAAAGCTGCATGCAACGCAAACGGCAGCCGGACCGAAGAAACCTGCGCGGGCTCAGGATGCTGTGGCAGGCCATCTGGTTTGTCTGCAGGATAGCTCTGACGGATTGGAGCAGACAGTAGGGAGTCGGCGCGGATGGCGTCTCGGAGACTTTTTACCAAACAGCGCTCGCGGATGACCTTCTTTAAATTTTTTCCGGCACTGGCGATTACCTTGGCCGTGGCGGTGATCCTGGTCACACGACCCGACGAGGGGAGCAACGGCGACTACCTCTTGATCGACCGCGACCTGGGTCTGCAGCCGGCGCAACTTGAACGTCGCGCCAAGGTGCCTGGCGAGGACACGGCGCTCGCGGTGATGGACCCGGCGCTGCTTCCCGCTGTCTTTTCCCAAGCTTCCGGCGACATGGAGGCTTCTATCCCGGCACGCCACTTCAGCCTCTCTGTCGGCGCTGCGGGGCAGGGGCTGGACGCAGAGGCAAAACCGATCTTCACCGCCTGGAAGGGACGGGTGCGCAGCGGCGAGAGCCTGATTGGCTTGCTGACCGAGCAGGGCGTCTCGCAGGCAGAGGCAGCCGCCGCGGCCAAGGCAATGGATGCGGTCTTCGACAGCCACAAGCTGAAGGCAGGCCAGTCGATCGAGCTGTCTCTGGTGCCCAGCCTGGAAAAGCACCCTGGCGAGGCCTACAACAAACTGATTTCCGTGACCGTGAGCCCCTCCGCCATGGCCGATTACATGGTGATCCGCGACAAAGAAGGCTTTAGCGCAAGCAGCATCGAGCGTCCGGTCACACGACGTCTAGTCTACCGCGAGGGTGTGATCAACGGCAGCTTCTTCGGATCGGGCAAGCGGACCGGCGTCCCCTACAAGTCGCTCGCCACTCTGGTAAAGGGCTTCAGCTACGACGTCGACTTCCAGCGCGACCTCAAGGCCGGTGACCGCTTCGAGGTCGCCTACGAGACCTATGTCAACGACGAGGGCGAAGTCGCTTACGACGGCGAGGTGGTCTTCGGCGCGCTGATTCTCAGCGGCAAACGCAAGGAGATCTACCGCTTTACCCCGGCCAGCGGACGCAAAGACTTCTTCAACGGTAAGGGCGAATCGGTGAAGAAGGCGCTGCTGCGCACGCCGGTCGACGGTGCCCGCATCTCTTCACGCTTCGGCATGCGCAAGCATCCGATCCTGGGCTATTCCAAGATGCACAGGGGAATCGACTTCGCCGCCGCACGCGGCACGCCGATCTACGCCGCCGGCGACGGCACTGTCGAGGTGGCTAAGTGGAATGGCGGCTACGGCCGCTACATCCGCATCAAACACGGCAAGGGTTACGCTACGGCCTACGCCCACATGACGCGCTTCGCCAAGGACATGCGGCGCGGCAAGCGGGTGAAACAGGGCCAAGTGATCGGCTATGTCGGCACCACAGGACGTTCCACCGGACCGCATCTGCACTACGAAGTCCTCAAGGACGGTCGCCAGGTCAATCCGCTCTCGATCAAGCTGCTGCCGGGCGAGAAGTTGAAGGGTCGCGACATCGCCAACTTCAAGACAATCAAGGAGCAGGTAAATCAGGCACGGCGGCAGCGCGGGCAGATCTTTCTAGCCAACCGCAAGGAACGGTAGAGAGACGTCCGCGCTCCGGCGCGATCAGGACTCCAACTCGCTGTCCCAGTAGAGGTAGTCGCCCCAAGACTCGTGCAGGAAGTTCGGCGGGAAGGCGCGGCCGTTCTCCCGCAACTCGTAGGTGCTGGGCTGGCGGGCCGGACGCAGCGGGATCATGCCGCTCTCCCGAGGGGTGCGGTTGGCCTTCTCCAGATTACAAGCCTGGCAGGCGGTGATCACGTTATCCCAGGCGGTGCGCCCGCCGCGCGAGCGCGGCAGCACGTGATCGAAGGTCAAAACCTCGGCCGGCAGTCCATCGCCACAGTATTGGCACTGAAAGCGATCGCGCAGGAAAACGTTGAAGCGAGTGAAGGCCGGCCGGCGGTCCAGAGGCACATATTCCGTGAGCGCGATGACCGACGGTAGCCGCATCTCGTAACTGGGAGAGCGCACCACGCGGTTGTATTCGTTCAAGATGCTCACCCGGTCCAGGTACACGGCCTTCACCGCGTCCTGCCACGCCCAGAGCGACAGCGGAAAGTAACTGAGCGGACGATAGTCCGCATTCAACACAAGGGATGGGAAGGCGCCTGCAATCATGCCCAAAGGGGGCCGTCTCCTCAAGTGTGCGCTTCGAGAGACAACCCCTCCCAAGCGTGATCATGACATAGCCCATCATTTCGCTTCGCCACAAGCCGGCAAGAACCAGCCTAGATCATTGCTAACCTCTTTGCACGATTACCCCACAGAATCGGTCTCTTGAGCCGAGACGGAGCAGCGTTTCATGAGGCGTTCCAGCAGGCCGACATAGTCCGCATCTAGCCAATCACTGAAGACTTGGCAGCCGTGCTTTCCCTGCTCCTCGGCCGAGGCACAGGCGAAAATCCGCGTTGGCGAAAATCCGCGTTGTCGAAGACTCTGCAAATCCTGGTGGCATGGCGCAAAACACGGGTGTCTCGTAGTAGGCGATCCAGGTCTTGGTCGCAGATCCGGTCTTCGTCACAGATCAAGGTCCAGCGCCTCGTCTGCAATCCGGCGAAGGCCGTCTCGAAGTCAGGCCATTTCTTCTCGATTAACGACCCGTTGAATCCTGTCCCATTGAATCCTGCATGGAAAACCCGCTTGCAGATCGGAGAGTCAGCGGTCGTCGCTAATCGCCTGCAGGGGTACCGGATCGGCCGGCTTGGCGATCGGTGCCTCCAAGGCTTCTTCTCCACCCTTCTGCTCGGCCCCAAACGATAGAGGTGCCGCATAGGCACCTGCCAATCACTGCAGCTGCCAGCCGCGCCAAAGCAGCGGCAGAGGACAAGCCACCGGTTCGGGACAACAGAGTTTACTTCTTCCTAGGAAAATATGTTTCTTCTACTTGCTATCGCGTTTCGGCGGCGTTACCTTTGCGACAGATATGGAGTGGAAGGGAAGGCGGCCGTATGTGTGGAATCGTCGGGCTCTATGCCAAGGAGCCCGCCTTTGGAGAGAGGCTCGGCGCGCATCTCGCCGACATGCTGGTGGAAATGAGCGACCGCGGGCCGGACTCCGCCGGCGTTGCTCTCTATCGCCAGCCGGCGCCGGCTGACGGGCTGAAGCTGGTGCTTCATGGACCGGAGGGGACCGATTGGGAAGATGTCCGCCACGCCCTGGCGGAGGCCTTCGATCCGCACGTCAGCCTGGAACGCCGCGGTAGCCATACCGTCGTCATGCTGACGGCCGGTTTGGCAGCGTTACGCAGTTGGCTCGCCGAAGCGCAGCCGGCACTGCGTTTGGTCTCCGCCGGCGAGGTCATCGAGATCTTCAAGGAGAAGGGCCACCCGTGTGAGGTCGTCAAGCAATTGACCCTGCGGGGGCTTTCCGGCAGTCACGGCCTGGGCCATACCCGCATGGCGACCGAAAGCGCGGTAACCACTGAGCACTCCCACCCCTTCTCCACCGGGCTCGATCTCTGTCTGGTGCACAACGGCAGCCTCTCCAACCACAACCGACTGCGCGCACGCTTGCGCAAGGCCGGTGTGGAGATCCAGACCGACAACGACAGCGAGGTGGCCGCAGGCTTCCTGGCCTGGCGCCTGGCCGAGGGCGACAGCCTGGAGGAGGCTCTGGAGCGTGGCATGACCGAACTGGATGGTTTCTACACCTTCGCCATCGGCACAAAGGAAGGTTTTGCCGTGCTGCGCGACCCCATCGCGTGTAAGCACGCAGTCTTGGCTGAGACCGACGATTGGGTAGCCATGGCGACCGAGTACCGTGCCATCGCCACCCTGCCCGGTGCCCAGGAAGCGCGGATCTGGGAACCCAAGCCCGGCCAGATCTATGCTTGGGGAGCCTGAACCTATGATCGAGATCGACCTGGACACCAGCCCGTTGCGCGAGACCAATCGCCGCCTACAAACGGTCGGTGCCAACGACAACGCCAGGCAGTTCCGTCTGTTCAATCCGCGCGGCGCTCACGCCGTCGCCGCCGGTCTGACCGAAGATCTGGAGGTGACGGTCGAGGGCCACGTAGGTTTCTATTGCAGCGGCATGAATCGACAGGCCAAGATCCAGGTGACCGGCAATGCTGGCGTTGGCCTGGCCGAGAACATGATGAGCGGCGAGGTTAGAGTTGCCGGCAATGCCTCACAGTCGGCCGGCGCCACCGGTCAGGGCGGCCTCCTTGTGGTCGAAGGCGACACTTCTTCGCGCTGCGGCATCTCCATGAAGGGCATCGACATCGTGGTCGGCGGCTCGGTCGGGCACATGAGTGCCTTCATGGGCCAAGCCGGTTCTCTCGCCGTGCTGGGCGATGCCGGCAACAGCCTGGGCGATTCCCTCTACGAGGCCAGGTTGTATGTCCGCGGCCGCGTCGAGAGCCTGGGGGCCGACTGCAAGGAGAAGGAGATGACGGCCCACCACCTGGAGAAGCTGGGCCGCCTGCTCGACCGGGCTAGGATCTCCGCCAACCCGCGCGATTTTCGCCGCTATGGCTCGGCACGGCAGCTCTATCACTTCAAGATCGGCAATTTGGGGGCTTACTGAGGCTCATGAGCGCCAATCCCAAGATCCCGCACACGGCGCCCCGCGCCTCCTCCATCTTCGACGCCTATGCCCTGTCGGAGATAAGGCGTGCGGCCGCCACCGGCGTCTACGACATCCGCGGCGGCGGCGCCAAGCGGCCCATGCCGCACTTCGACGACCTGCTGTTCCTCGGCGCCTCCATGTCGCGCTATCCGCTGGAGGGCTACCGCGAGGCCTGCACCACCGCAGTCACCCTGGGCGACCGCTTCGCCGAGCAGCCGATCGAGTTGAAAATCCCGATCACCATCGCCGGCATGTCCTTCGGATCGCTCTCGGGCCAGGCCAAGGAGGCCCTGGGCCGCGGCGCCTCGGCCATGGGCACATCGACAACCACTGGCGACGGGGGCATGACGCCGGAGGAACGCCAGCATTCTAAGCAGCTTGTCTATCAGTATCTGCCCTCGCGCTATGGCATGAACCCCGACGACCTGCGCAAGGCCGACGCCATCGAGGTGGTGGTAGGCCAGGGCGCCAAGCCGGGCGGCGGCGGCATGCTGCTGGGCCAGAAGATCACCCAGCGGGTGGCCAAGATGCGTAGCTTGCCGGAAGGCATCGACCAGCGGTCGGCCTGCCGCCATCCAGACTGGACCGGACCGGACGACTTGGAGATCAAGATCCACGAGCTGCGGGAGATCACCGGCGGCAGGATCCCCATCTATGTGAAGATCGGTGCCTCCCGGCCCTACTTCGATACCGCGCTCTCGATCAAGGCCGGGGCCGATGTGGTGGTTCTGGACGGCATGCAGGGTGGCACCGCGGCGACCCAGGAGGTCTTCATCGAACATGTCGGCATTCCCACTCTGGCGGCGATTCGCCCGGCGGTGCAGGCGCTGATCGATGCCGACATGCACCGCAAGGTGCAGCTGGTGGTCTCCGGCGGTATCCGCAACGGCGCCGACGTCGCCAAGTGCCTGGCCCTAGGCGCCGATGCCGTCTCGATCGGCACCGCAGCCCTGGTGGCGCTGGGCGACAATGACCCGCGCTGGGAGGCCCACTACCAAGCGCTTGGCACCACCGCCGGCTGCTACGACGACTGGCACGCGGGCGAGGATCCGGCCGGCATCACCACGCAAGATCCGGACCTCTGCAAGCGGCTGGACCCCCTGGTGGCCGGACAGCGGCTGGCCAACCTGCTGGCCGTCATGACCCTGGAATGCCAAACCATTGCCCGCGCCAACGGCAAGAGCGACGTGCGCAATCTGGAACCGGAGGACCTGGTAGCACTGACTGTCGAGGCCGCCGCCATGGCCAAGGTGCCGCTGGCCGGAACCGACTGGATACCGGGCCAAGGTCTCTAATAGGCTGGCAACAAGCGGGGTGCGCTGTGCAGACTCCGCATCGCCAATGCCCCTTGCCGGTCCGGCCTGTCGACCGGAGCGCAAGGCAAGACGAATAGCGGAGGTTTCTGCATGACCATCGACCTGGCGGCCACGGCCCGCGACAAGGACATCAAGTATTTCCTCATCTCCTTCGTGGATCTCTTCGGCGTGCTCAGGGCCAAGCTGGTCCCCGCCGCGGCCATCGGCGAGATGCAGGAGAACGGCGCCGGCTTTGCCGGTTTCGCCACCTGGCTGGACATGACCCCGGCCGATTCCGACATGTTCGCCAGGCCCGATCCTGAAAGCCTGATCCAGCTGCCTTGGAAGCCCGACGCCGGCTGGCTGGCCGCCGATCTCTGGATGGACGGCAAGGAGATCGAAGCCAGCCCGCGTGCCCTACTCAAGCGCCAGATTGCCGCCGCCGCCGCACAGGGCTGGCGCATGAAGACCGGCGTCGAATGCGAATACTTCCTGGTCAACGCCGACGGCACCGAGATCGCCGATGCGCGCGACACCCAATCCAAGCCCTGCTACGACCAGTCGGCCCTGATGCGCCGCTACGAGATCATCACCGCCATCTGCGACGCCATGCTGAGCCTCGGCTGGGCGCCCTATCAGAACGACCACGAGGACGCCAACGGCCAGTTTGAGATGAACTGGACCTACGACGACTGCCTGAAGACCGCCGACCGCCATGTCTTCTTCAAGTACATGGTGAAGTCGCTGGCCGAGCAGCATGGCCTGCGCGCCACCTTCATGCCCAAGCCCTTCCCGCACCTGACCGGCAACGGCTGCCATGCCCACGTGTCGCTCTGGGACAGCAGCGGCGAGACCAACCTCTTCGCCGAGCCGGACGGCGAGATGGGGCTGTCGAAGCTGGCCTACGCCTTCTTGGGCGGCGTCATGCACGCCGCCCCGGCCTTGGCCCTGCTGTTCAACCCGACCGTCAACTCCTACAAGCGGATCAATGCACCGGTGACCCTGTCGGGCGCCAGCTGGGCGCCCAATGCCGTCTCCTACGGCGGCAACAACCGCACTCACATGGTACGCATTCCCGAGCCCGGCCGCTTCGAGCTGCGCCTGATGGACGGTGCTGCCAATCCCTATCTGCTGCAAGCCGGCGTGCTAGCCGCCGGCCTGGACGGAATCGCCCAGGACCGCGACCCCGGCACGCGCTCGGACCTCAACATGTACACCGAAGGCCACAGGGCCAAGGGTCTGAAGAAGCTGCCGCTGAACCTCTGGGAGGCGCTAGGCGTCTTCCGCAGAAGCACGGTTCTGAAGGAGCGCCTCGGCAAGGACTTCTGCGACTCCTATGCCAAACTGAAGCGCAAGGAGTGGAACGCCTACGCCGGCGCGATCAGCGAGTGGGAGCGCCAGAACACACTGGATTGCTAGACTGCGATGAAGACCGGACTGTCCGCCCCCGGCGGCAAGCTGGTCTCACTACCGCCGACTTCCCCCGCAGCTACCCCCCCCCGCAACTACCAGGTAAAGCGCGGCACGGCGGCGACCGGTGCCAAGCCATAAGCCTCGACCAATGCGGTCAGCGCCGCGGGGTCGGGATCGTCGCTGCCCGCCGGATCCACTTCCCTGCGATGGATGCCCTCGACGACCAACAGGGAATCGATGCCGGCCCGTGCTGCCCCCGGAATGTCCGTGTGCAGGGAATCGCCGACCGCCAGGCAGCGCTCTTGCGGCAGGCCCAGCATCTCCAACACCGGCGCATAAATCTCCGCATAGGGCTTGCCGTGATAGCGCACGGCACCGCCCAGAGCTTCGTAGCGCCGGGCGATGGCACCGGCGCATTCTTGCTGCTTGCCGGCCACGATCACCGCCACGTCGGGATTGGCGCAAACCATCGGCAGGCCGCGCGCCGCGGCCGCCTTCAGCAGAGGTTGGTCCGCCGGCGGCGAACCGTCATCCTTGCGCGAGCCCGTGTTAAAGAGAAAATCCGCCTCGGCAACGTCGGTGACGAAGTCGTAGTCCAGACCGTCGCGGATGGTAATATCGCGCTCGCCGCCGATATGCAGGCAGCGCCGCCCGAGCCCGGGATAGAAGGCATCCGGCCGTTCGTACAGATGCCACCAGGCGGCCTCGCCAGAGGTCATGAGACCGTCGACCAAGCCGTTGTCCAGCCCGATCCGGGCATTCCGCTCCATCGTCACCGCGATGCGGCGCGGCACATTCGACAGCAGCACCACCCGCTTCCCGGCGGCCTTGAGCTGCCGAAGGGTGTCGTTCACCCAGGGAAAGACTCCGATCCCGTCGTGAACGACGCCCCAAAGATCCAGTACGATGCCGTCGTAGCGCTGCATCAGGGGCCGAATGCCGGGCAGCAGTGTCAGCGTCACGATCCGGGTCCTTTGCCGTCGTCTAAAGGCCCTGTTCTGACACAACGTGGGCAGCAAAGCAGCTCTATAGAAAACGCGGCAGAATCGGCCAGAGGCAAGCCGCCGGACGAGATGTTACGACGAGATGTTACCCGGCGCCGGCGGCCATGGCAGGACTCTCAGGCGGAAGTTCAGAGTCAGGCGCCCGGTTGGGTAGGGCGAGCGTCAAGCCGCTTTCGAGAGGCCCCATCCAGGGCGAGGTTTGCAGGGGATGCGGCGATAAAAAATGCCGAAGACGGCAAAAAAACCCTTTGACAAGGGATCTCAGGATCAGTTATCCGGTTTGCATAAGCTCTACATGAGAAAAGCTTCGGACAACGAACGAACCCTAGGAGAGAAGAGATGCCCGGTTTAGTAAAATCTTGCCTTGCCTTGCCTTAGTGGCTTTTGCTTATCCTGCTGCTTCTAATGAGGAAAGAGCATGGGAAGCAAACTGTTTAGAAACCTATCTTGATTACAAACGTAGTAGTGACAGACTACAAACTGTTCATTTTTTCAACAAATGTTCAGAAACAATTAGAATTCGCTATTGCCATATCGGTACTGTCCAAAGTCCTAGTAGTGGAGATGTGGTGAAACAGGTATCCGGGGTAATCCATACTATACCCACAGCATTGGATTAGGTCCAGGTGATACAAATCGTGCCACTGATGCTAGTGACACAGTTACCTACGTAGTCGATTACTGCAATACTGGTGACTTTAGAAGCGACCTTAACGGCAAATATTGGTGCGAGTGATAAAGAATATTGGAATCGGGGCGGGTATTCGCCGCCCCGGAGGTGCTGTCCCGCCGCGCGCTAACGTTAGTTCGCTCCACCGCGTGCGGCAAAGAAAATCCTCCGGTGTCAGACTCTTTCCGCGGGCTTCCCGATAGTTCCTCGGTCGTGCGCACCTTCGGGCGGTGGCCGATGGCGCAGGGTTTGGCTAAGACGCTTTGGGCGAACGGATGTGAGCGCGAAGTGCTCCAGACGCTTCGGGATCGATGCGGTAGCGCGCCGCCCGCTGGGTGACGCGGTGGCCCTCCAGGCGGAGCAGAAAGGCCTTGGCCTCCAGGCCGCCGCCGAAGCCGGTCAGATCGCCGTTGCCGGCGACCAGACGATGGCAAGGGATGACGATGGGAAGCGGATTGGCGCCGTTCGCCGCGCCGACCGCACGAACCGCCTTGGGCCGCCCGATCTCAGCCGCCAGTGCCGCATAGGTCATGGTCCGGCCGAAGGGAATGCGTTGCAGCCCTTGCCAGACCAGTTGCCTGAAGTCCGTACCGCGCGGTGCCAGAGATAGACTGAATTGCTTGAGTTCCCCGGCGAAATAGGCCGCCAGTTGCCAACTGGCCTCGGTAAAGGCCGCAGGCGCCGGAGTCCACTGCGGATCGGCCGGGCGCGCCTGGCGGCCGCTGGAGAAGAGGAGTGCGGTCAAAGCCGTGCCGTCGCCGGCCAGGATCAGCGGACCCAAGGGGCTTTCGATCCGGCGATAGAGGGTCTCGGGCATCAAAACAGCGAGTGCGCCATGCGATAGGCCATCAACTCTTCCGGCAGCAGCACGTACATCTCCGCCGGCAGTGCCTGCAGCGCATGAGTCCAGACCCTGGGATCGACGCCCCAGCGGTCGAGCCGGGTCAGGATCTGGTAGTTCAGGCGCTGTACCTCGGCCACCGCGACATCGGGGCTAAGCCCGGCGGCCTTGGCGAAATAGGGCTGATGCAGGCCAATCCAAGCATCGCGTGCCACCCGGCGCCGCTCGCCGGCGGCCAGCAGCAGCGGACAGGCCGAGGCACAGTAGGCGCCTCCCGGCACCAAGGTCTCGATAGAGCGCGCCCGGATGTATTCGCCCATGATCAAAGCCTCCTGCACCGCGCCGCCGGGCGAAAACAGCACCAGCACCTCCGCCCGCTCGTCGTGCTGCAGGTCGAAGCGGCGCAGGGCGGCAGCGGCGCCCGGCTCGATCGTGCCGACGGCCAAGATGGCCGGGCGTCCCTCCAGGTCGATCCAGGAGAATTTCATGGGGCCGTAGCTGGGTTCCAGTGCGCCGCCGCCCGGCAACTGCGGCGTCCCGCCGTCGGGGCGCATGGGGAAAATCGTCGGGTCGTAGGGCCGCAGCTGATCGCCGGGACCGGCCGGCGGCAGCGGCATGGGAACGGCCGGCCCCTCTTTTCCCAAGCGGTCAGGCGGCGGGATGCTACGGCCGGGCGGCGACCAGGGGATCTTGGCGCTGTCGGCCATGTCGGCAAGGACAATGCCGAACGCCAGCAGGATCCAGAGGCGCAAGATCCAGGCGAGTGCCCGCCCGCCCGCAGTCTGACGCTCCGCCAGCATGGGGATCAACTCTGGCCGCGGCGGGCGCGGCTCTCATCCAGATGCTCGACCCCGGCGCTCTCAGGCTCTTGCCGGGGCGCCTCGGGTTGCGGGGATGCAGGATCTAACCGCAGGGACTGGCCGGCACCGCTGCGCACCTCGCCTTGGGCGGCCCGCGACAGGCGCGTCCAAGCCTCCAGGGCGGCTTGCAGGTCCTTGAGGCTCATGGACTCGTCGCGGGCCAGATGCGACTCCTGCTGGCGGATGGAGGCATGCATCACCATCAGGATCAGGACCAGAACCCCCGGCAGCAGGTCGATGGCGACTGCTCCGGCCCAGGAGGGCACGAAGTCGGCGGCGTAGAGCAGCACCGCCTCCGCCGGCGACAGCGGTGAGAAACGCAAAGGCGGCACCGGCGGCCGCGCCAGGATCTCGTCGGCTGCCTCGGCCAGCACCGCCGAGGTCTCGTCCACCGTGGAGCGAACCTCGTCCAGTACCCGGTTCTGCCGGTTTCGCAGATCGACGCTGAGACCGGTCACCGCCGGCATGATGAAGGAGCGCGAGAGGTCCCGCGCCTGACGCTTCACCGCCGGCGCAATGGAGGTCTGGGTCAGCGAGGCGATGACGCCCACCAGCGCCACGGCCCGATCGGCGAAGCGCACGCTGCGCTGATCGATCGGTTGGGTGCCGCCGACGATGGCCCGCATGGCGTCCAGATGACGACTGCCCTCGGCAAAGAGATCGGCCACCGGGACCCGCGTGGACTCGATCTCGTCGCCCAGGTCGGCCAGCTGCTGCGCCATTTGGGCGAGATACTGCGCTACCGTTCCGCGGCCGGAGGAGCCGGTCAGCGCCCCGTCGCTCTGCTCACGTTCGGAGAGCTGCCGGAAGCGCTGCTCGGCGATGCGAATGTCGGGCAGCAGCGACTGTGCGGCCAGGGCGTTCTCATGCGCCTGCTCCAGGCGTTCCTGATAGTCGACGACGGTAACCGCCAAGTGCTGTTCGACCGAGGCCGCACCGGCCAGCGCAGCGGCGTTCAACCAACTGGACATGGCCAAGATAGCGCCACAGCCGACCAGCATCCCCGAGGTCAGAGCCAGGCGCGTCGCCCCGCTGCGCATCTGCGGCAGGAACTTCAGGATATAGGCCCAGAAGATGAAGATCCCGACCGAGACCGCGCCGGAATAGACCACCGCAGCACCGAAGGTCAGCAGCCCGGCCCCGTCCAAGAGGCCGCGCACGCCGATATAGGTATAAACGCCGCTGGCCACCGCCAGCACGCCCACGCCAGCACGCCCAGGGCGGCCGTGGTCATGGCCTCAAGGGCGGCGACCCCCTGTCTTAGTTCCCGTGCCATCGCCTCTCTGTTCTGCCCCTCGGCTGCACCGCGCGCTAAGCTAGCACAGCCAGGGCGGCGGAAGAGAAACGGCTTGACAGAAACCGGCCCAATCGCTCTGTTTCCGGCTATAGCTTGACCGGCACTCCCCGGTTCGACCGCGCCTTCTTCTGCCGGATAGCCGGAAGCAACTTACCGCTCTTCAGGAAGGGCGGCGACTGCCTCGATCAGGCGCAGGGCTTGCCGCCGAAGTACAGCGCCGCCGGACATCCCCAGCTCGCTTTGCGGGCACGATAGCTCTTCATCCGCAGCCATCAGACTTGCGTGCAGGGCGTGGCAAGAATCGCGCAACTGTGCATTGCCGCCGCCTTGCCTGGGGGCTAGACTAGCGAAGACGATTTAAACAAAGGGGAATCTCACATGTCTGCCCTTGCCCAACGCCTCGGTCGTATCAAGCCCTCCGCCACCATTGCCGTCAGCTCGAAGGCCCGCGAGCTCAAGGCCGCCGGCCGCGACGTGATCGGCCTCGGCGCCGGCGAGCCCGATTTCGACACCCCGGAGAACATCAAGGCCGCTGCCATCGCCGCGATTAATGCCGGCGACACCAAATACACCGCAGTCGACGGCACGCCGGCGCTGAAACACGCCATTCAGGCCAAGTTCAAGCGCGACAACACCCTCGACTATGCGCTGGATGAGATCACGGTCGGCACCGGCGGCAAGCAGGTGCTCTATAACGCACTGATGGCGACCATCGATCCGGGCGACGAGGTCATCGTCCCCGCCCCCTATTGGGTCAGCTATCCGGAGATGGTAGCCTTGGCCGAGGGCGAGCCCGTGCCGGTGTCCTGCCCCGCCAACAGCGGCTTCCGGCTGCTGCCGGAGATGCTGGAGGCCGCGATCACGCCGAAGACCAAGTGGCTGATCTTGAACAGCCCGTCGAACCCGACCGGTGCGGCCTACAGCGGTACCGAACTGGAGGCGCTGGCCGACGTGCTGCGCGCCCATCCCCAGGTCTGGGTCATGACCGACGATATGTACGAGCATCTGATCTACGACGACTTCGCCTTCGTCACCCTAGCCGAGATCGCGCCCGACCTGAAACAGCGCACCTTGACCGTGAACGGCGTTTCCAAGGCCTACAGCATGACCGGCTGGCGCATCGGCTTCGCCGGCGGACCGAAGAGCCTGATCAAGGCCATGGGGACGATCCAGAGCCAGTCGACGTCTAACCCCAGCTCAATCGGCCAGGCGGCGGCGGTCGAAGCCCTGAACGGCACACAAGCCTTCATTGCCGTCCATAACGAGATCTTCAAGGCCCGCCGCGACTTGACGGTCGCCGCCCTGAACAGCTGCCGGGGCTTGACTTGCCCGATACCGGAAGGTGCCTTTTACGTCTTTCCATCCTGTGCCGGCACCATCGGCAAGCAGACGCCCGCGGGTAAGACAATCGAAACCGACTTGGATTTCGTGACCTACCTGCTGGAAAGCGAGGGTGTGGCCGTGGTCCCAGGCTCCGCCTTCGGGCTGGCGCCGCACTTCCGGGTCTCCTACGCCACCTCGACCGAGGCCTTGGAAGAGGCTTGCAAGCGCATTGAGCGCGCCTGTGCGGCT
>JACOMY010000042.1 GCA_014324045.1 Rhodospirillales bacterium
GCCGCGCTCGGCCACCAGGCGGGGGGCGCCGGTGGCGCCGGGCTCGGCCCGTACCGCATGCAGATCGGCCCGATCTCAAAAGACTTTCGGTGCGCTACAGATGGACAAGCCGGTTCTCTGGACTATGGTGCAGGTCAGGAGTAGGAGAGAGCGATTCTACATGGTGGCTGCATCCGGGAAAGACGCCCGGCCGGCGATGAAAGGCCGGTGGAGTTCTACGCATGATCGGTCGATCGCTGTGACGCACGAACTCTTCGATAAAGAGGGCCGCCAACCGGGCCCACCGGCCGCCAGCGGCATTCTGCTCTACCTGTTGTTGCTGACCGGGACGGCACTCTTGTTTGTGCTTTGGCCCAACTTGGATCTCGCGACCGCCGAGCTAGCCCGCAGCCTGGCTGGCGGCGCTTTCGCGCCCCGCCATGAAAGCTGGTACCTCCTCTATGCCTGGATGAAGCCAGCCTTCCTCTTTTTCGGCGGCGTCATCGTCTTGCTGGGCCTGGTCAGCTGGTATTTGGGTTATCCCCTGTTCGGCGTGACCCCGCGCCGGGCTCTGTTCGTGGTCGCCTGCATGATCGTCGTTCAAGGACTGGTGATCGACGTCTATCTGAAAGGCAGCTTCGGGCGCGCGCGGCCACGTGAGATGGAAATTTTTGGCGGCAGCTTCCCCTTCACGCCCTTCTACCTAGTGAGCGACGCTTGCCGCAGTAACTGTTCCTTCGTCTCCGGTCATGCCGGTATGGCCTTTTCCACCTTCGCTTTATCCTTCCTGCCGCGTGATCGCGGCCTCCGGCTTTGGCTGTTTTCGGCGAGCCTCGCCTTTGGGCTCTTGACCGGCTGGATGCGGGTTATCCAAGGCGGGCATTTCTTGAGCGATGTGTTGTTCTCCGGCTTGGTGGTCTATGGGATCACCTGGCTTATGGCCCTGGCGCTGCTGCGTCCCTGGCTGAGACGCGCAGCCGCTGCGCCCTGACGGTCTGGACTGCTGCGGAATTTGGAGCTGGACGCAGCGGGATCCCTTGCGTGGCGGCGGACTCGCCGCTATAGGCTTGTATCTCGCTAGGTGGCCGGGGCGTCCCGGCTGGCTTTTGGGTTTGCCTCGGCGGGCAGTAGCGCAGTCTGGTAGCGCATCAGTCTGGGGGACTGGAGGTCGTGGGTTCGAATCCCGCCTGCCCGACCATCTCGCGGTCGACGATCCGAGGGGGCCCGCTGTGGTGGCCATCCTGCTGACGGGCGGCGAGCTTGGCTCTGCGGTAGCGTGTGTGTGCCTGCGGCAAAGCAGCCTTGCATGTTCGCCGCTTGTGAAACCCCTCGCCGCCTGCTTGGCTGTCCAACATGACTGTGACCCCTTCGCGACTGGCACAAGTCTTCTCCTGCATCGGGCATGCCTTCATGCACATGTTCACGGCCATGTACTTCGTCATCGCCGTGGCGATGGAGAAGGAGGGCTGGAACGGCATGCGCAATGCCGACCTGATGGAGCTCTGGACCCTGGGCGCCCTTATGGTGGGTCTGGCGGCGGTGCCCGCCGGAGTGTTGGGCGACCGCTGGAGCCTGTCGGGCATGATGGTGGTCTACTTCCTAGGCCTCGGCGCGTCGGCGATCGTCTGCGCGCTGGTCGACGGTCCCTCGGCCCTTTTCATCGGCTTGTCGGCGTTGGGTGTCTTGGCGGCCATCTACCATCCGGTCGGCATTGCCTGGCTGGTGCGTTCCTCCGGCAAGCGCGGCAAGGCTCTGGGTATCAACGGCGTCTTCGGGTCCATTGGTGTTTCGGTGGCCGGACTGGTCGCCGGCGGACTAACCGAACTCTTCTCCTGGCGTGCTGCCTTCCTGGTCCCCGGTGTCGTTTGCTTCGCCGTCGGCCTGGCCCTGCTCTACTGCCGGCAGCGGGGTCTGGTGAACGACGCCGCCGCCCCGCAGAAGCAGCCCGACAGCGTCCCGAAGCGCAGCGAGGCGATACGAGTCTACTTCATCCTGCTATGTACCATGACCTGCATGGGCTTGATCTTTCAGGCCACGCAGGCGGCCATCCCGAAGCACTTCGATCTGCGCCTCGGCGACATCGTCGGGCACGATGCCTTCCTGCTCGGGGTGGCCGTGGCCTTCGTCTACACCGCCGGTGGTATCATGCAGATCCTGGGCGGTGTATTTGCCGACCGCATGAACTTGAAGCGCCTCTACGTCGCCACCTTCTTCTTCCAAATCCCCGTCATGATGGGCCTGGCCTTCGTCGGCGGTGTCGGTCTGCTGCCCATCGCGGCGGTCACGGTGCTGCTGTCGACCGGCGCCTTGCCGGCCGAGAATATGATGCTGGCACGCTACACGCCGGCGCAGCATCGGGGCCTGGCCTACGGCTTGAAGTTCGTGCTGGCTTTCGGCACGGCGCCGCTGGCCATTCAAGCCGCCGTCTGGGTCGAGCGAACCACCGGCGAATTCCAATGGCTCTTCGCCGGTCTGACCGCACTGGCGGCAATAGCCGCCTTTACCGCGGCCTTATTGCCGGGCGGCAAGGACCGGGCTTCGTCTAGCCAAGTCAACGCCGTTCCGGCGGAGTAGGCGCTGCCGACCGGTCAGCTGCCCGCTAGGGCGGGGGCCTAGGGCTGCAAGCGCTGCCGGACCCCGGACTCCCCAACCAGGCTCCGGATCGCTGCGACCGGTTCAATCCGGTGCCCCGGATGCAGCGAGGATTCCACTTGAGGCTCAGACTGTAGCACCCTGTTTAACGGTTGCATAGGCTTCAAGTGCGCGCTTGCGTGCCTGGGCGTGATCGATCAGGGGGCGCGGATAGCTTTCGCCGAGGCGGACGCCGGTCTGCTGCAGGACCTGCGGACTGGCCTGCCAAGGTTTGTGGATGACTTTCGCCGGCAAGGCGGAGATCTCCGGCACCCACCGGCGGACATAGGCACCTTCGGGATCGAAGCGGTCGCCTTGCAGGACCGGATTGAAGATGCGGAAGTAAGGGGCCGCATCGGTGCCGCAGCCCGCCACCCACTGCCAGGACGCTGTGTTGTTGGCCGGGTCGGCGTCCAGCAAAGTGTCCCAGAACCAGGCTTCCCCCAGCTGCCAGGGCAACAGAAGGTGCTTGATCAGGAAGGAGGCCACGATCATCCTTACCCGGTTATGCATCCAGCCGAGCGACCGGAGTTGCCGCATGCCCGCATCGACAATGGGATAGCCGGTCCGGCCCTCTTGCCAGGCTGCCAGGGCCGCGGGATCGTCGCGCCAAGGAAAATTCCGGAAAGCTGGCCGCAAGGGTTCCCTGGCAATATCGGGGTTGTGGAACAGCAGGTGATAGGAGAACTCGCGCCAGCCTAATTCCGCCAGGAAGGTGTCGGCGCCGGCCCGACCGGCGCCCGCGCTCAGTGCGTCCTGGACCGCGTTCCAGATGCGCTGCGGCGCGATCTCGCCGAAGCGGAGGTGCGGCGAGAGGCGTGAGCTGCCGTCGCGATCGGGGCGGTCCCGTTCGGCCTTGTAGCGCGCCAGGCCCTGGCGCAGAAAGGCGGAGAGACGGCGATGCGCCCCTGTCTCTCCGGGCTCCCAAACATCGGCAAAGCCGCTGGCCCAGTTTGGCTGTGCCGGCCGCAAGGCCCAGTGCTTCAACGCGTCGCTTGCGATGGGCGGCACCGGCGACAAGCGCTCCGGCGGCGGTCTTGTCGGTGGCGGGCGATAGGAACGCGAGAGCGCGCGCCAGAAGGAACTGTAGACGCGGTAGCTGCCGCCGTCCCCGGTCGCTACCTCCCAAGGCTCCGCGAGCAGGAGGCCGCCAAAGCTTCTGACATCGAGGCCTGCGTCCTTGGCCCAGGCCTTGACGGTGCGGTCGCGAAGGATGCTCTGCGGATCGTAACAACGGTTCCAGAACAGGGCCGAGGCGCCGCTTTCCGACACTACCTCTTTTAACACCTGCCCAGCCGGGCCGCGCCGTAAAATGAGTCGGCTGCCGCGCTCGGCCAAGCGCTCGGACAAGGCAGTGAGACTGCGATCCATCCACCAACGCTGGGCGGCGCCCGGACGCCGCGGGCCGAAGCTCTCGTCGTCCAGAACGAAGAGCGGTAGCATGGCGCCACCCTGCTGTAGAGCAGCCTCAAGGGCCGGGTTGTCGGATAGCCGGAGATCTTGCCGGAACCAAAGAATGCTTCGCTTGTCGCTCACGCGCGGACCTCGTTGTGTAGTTTCCGCGGCAACGTTCGTGCGTTGCGCGCGAGATGCCTTATACGCGGCCAGTGTCCGGGGCGATCACCGGATTCACAATAATATTTTCTTTTTATCAGTATTTTTTCGTGTCTCCATCGGGGGTTATTTCGTTCCGTCTAGTGAAGACGTGAAGCAGTTGATGCTTGCCGTCCAGAATATCTGTAATGAGGGTACACCTATATGTTCAACAAGCTTGTCCTTTCGCTCGCTACTGCCGGCCTGATCGCCGGAGCCGCTACGACCGCGTTCGCCAGGGACATCGTCGAAATTGCCGCCGGGAACGGCGATTTCAGCACACTGGTCACTGCCATCCAGGGGTCACTGCCGTCCAGGCCGCCGGTCTGGTGGACACCTTGCAGGGCGGCGGTCCCTTCACCGTCTTCGCGCCGATCGACGAGGCCTTTGTCGCTCTGCCCGCCGGCACCCTTGAGTCGCTGCTGAGGCCGGAGAACAAGGACTAGCTGGTGGCCGTGCTGACCTACCACCTGGTTCCGGGCAAGATGATGTATAACGACGTGCGCGGGGCCATGGTCGAGGTATCGACGGTCCAGGGGGCGACCGCCAAGATCGATGGCAGCTACAAGGGACCGAAGATCAATCAGGACAACATCGTCGCCAAGGACATCGAAGCCGATAACGACGTCATTCATGCGATCGATGCGGTGATCCTGCCGCCGACGAACTCGCTACCGGGCCGACCGGTCTTATCCGGCCGAGCGTTGCATGCGAAGGGGGCTCTCCGGTCAGTTCGGCTGGGAAAAGCCCTTCGCACCCGGAGGGGCGCGTATTCAAGGTCTCATAGAGCGGCGGCGGTCTCGCGGGCGGCCAGAAATATCCGGTCCTCGTCGCCGTCGCCGGCGGTCGGGTTGGCCGGCAGCCTAATAATCACGCAGTCTTTGCCCGAGTTTACGATCAGCCAGCAGCCCGGCAGCGCCTGACGGCCATTCGCCGGCCCGCAGCAGCGCACCGACTCTCCGGCGAGGTCAATGTAGGCCTCGGCCGCCGCACTCACCGACGGCCATAGCAACGTTTCGCGGAGGCTGAAGGCTGGCCGTTCACCCGTTCCGGTACCCAATCCAGGAAAGTTCTGTTGGGAGCGATCTAGCGAAAGGCCGCCCTGGCCGGCGATCCGCGGTAGCGCTTCAAGGTGCAGGAGGCCGTTAACGCCGGCTTCTTTAGGAGCGCCCGTGAAGAACACACGTGAAGAACGCCGGTGTCGCTTGCCTGGCACCGCCGCGCGAAGGGGGCAGCCGGTCCCTTCTCCATCAAAACCGCTGCTTACACAGTCCTGGGGGGATTAGC
Organism: Rhodospirillales bacterium; assembly: GCA_014324045.1. Classification (GTDB taxonomy): domain Bacteria; phylum Pseudomonadota; class Alphaproteobacteria; order Kiloniellales; family JACOMY01; genus JACOMY01. The sequence goes on from JACOMY010000042.1 coordinate 5,491, forward strand.
GCTCCGGTCTCTGGCGTTTTTGAAGATGAACCAGAGGTTCCGTCCGTAGATCAGCAGCCCGCCGGCCTGGCCGGCGATGAAGACCGGGTCTTCGCGATAGATGGCGTAGACCAACATCACCGATCCGCCGCCGATGGAGAAGAGCCAGAAGGCGGTCGGGACCATGGAACGCTTGGCGCGCTCGCTGACGATCCATTGGATCAGGAAGCGGCTGGAGAAAAGCGCTTGTCCGACGAAGCCGACGGTCAACCAGACGAGGGGGATGGCTTCGGTACAGGCAGCGGCTGTGTCGCTCACGGCGGTGGGTACTCCTTCACAAAGGTCGCCGGCGCGGAGGCCCTGCCGGGTCCGCGCCGCAAGCGGTCATGCTACAGGCGTCGGCGCGTCGTGTCAGATGACGGCCGCTTTTCGAGGCTTACGTGGCTGGGCCGTCGGGCGTGACCTCGACGCTCTTGCCCGGGTTGCGGTAGCGGCGGATTAGCCACCAGACCATCAGCATATCGCCGATGCCGACCCAGAGACGATCCCAGAAGCCGTACTTGCTGACGCCGGCGATTCGGGGCCGGTCGTTCACCGCTTGCAGGGCGATGTCGTAGCCCATGCGCCCGACCAAGGCCGGGATGTAGCGGTGCATGCCCTCGAAAAAGGGCAGCTGGACATAGATCTGGCGCGGCACCAGCTTCAGCCCGCAGCCGGTATCGCGGGTCTTATCCTTGAGCAGGGCACGGCGGATGCGGTTGGCCGTGCGCGACGAAATGCGCTTGACGAGGCTATCCCGGCGTTTACGCCGCTGCCCGTCGACCACCCCGACCTTGCCCAATCCGCCCTCCGACTCGAAGCGGGCGACCATCGCCGGGATGTCGGCCGGATCGTTTTGCCGATCCGCGTCCATCAGGACTAGGAGGGCGCCTCTGGCCGCCCGCGCGCAGGTCATGACCCCGGTGCTCTTGCCGCAACGCTGCCTGTGACGCAGAAGCCGCAACCGCCCGGCGGCCGGTGCTTGCGGATCGCGTATCAGCCCTTCGATAACCGCTGCCGTGCGGTCGTCGCTACCGTCGTCGACGAAGACCACCTCGTAATCGAAGCCGCCGTCGAGTACGGCGGCAATCTCTTCGACCAGCGGGGCGATGTTTGCTTCTTCGTTGTAGGCTGCCATGATCACACTGATCTGGGGATGGGCGTCTCCAGGGAGGGACATGTCTGCGCCTTCTCGCAAAGGGGGTTGGCAAGCGTGGCGGTTCCAGCCGTTTGCTCGCTTGCGGCACGGAAGTCGTGGCTCGACGCTGTTGTCAACCACGGGAGTTGCTATAAGGCGCAACGATGACGGACGACGAGGCCATAGCCCGCCCCCCGGCCGCGGTGCGACGCCCCCTGCCTGGCCTGCGCGTCTGGTTCGCTTGGATCGAGCGGCACCCCCGTTGCTTTCTGGTTCTCTTGGTGCTGTTGGCCGCCTTGCCGGGGCTTTTCTCCATGCCGCCCCTGGACCGCGACGAATCGCGGTTCGCGCAGGCCACGACCCAGATGCTGGAGAGCGGCGGCTATGTCTCGATCTATTTCCAGGACCGGCCCCGCAACAAGAAGCCGGCCGGTATTTACTGGCTGCAGGCGGTGAGCGTCTGGCTGACCGGCACGCTGGGCGAGCGCCAGATCTGGGCCTACCGCCTGCCGTCCTTGTTGGGCGCAATCCTCGCGGTCCTCTTCACCTTCGAGCTGGGCCGGGAGCTCTTCGGCCGCCAGCAGGGCCTTTTGGCTGCAGCCTTGTTGGGCAGCTGTATCGTCCTGGCGGTCGAGGCGATCAATGCCAAGACCGATGCCGCCTTGCTGGCCTGCATCGTCGCCACGCAGCTGGCCTTGGCGCGTTCCTGGATGGCGGGGTGGAAAGGGCCGAGAAAAGGGCCAAGACCGGGCCTGGGTACCGTAGTTGTCTTCTGGGTCGCCTTTGGGGCAGGTATCCTGATCAAGGGGCCGGTCGGGCCGATGGCCACCCTGCTCACGCTGCTGCTGCTCTGCCTTACGACACAGCGTTGGCGCTGGCTATTGGGCTTGAGGCCGGCGATCGGCTTGCCGCTGGCGCTCTTGGTAGCGGCGCCCTGGTACATTGCGATCACCCTGCAGGATCAAACCTTTCTGGTGCGCGCGGCGAACGAGGATCTGATTCCCAAACTGCTGCGCGGTGTGGAGAGGCATGGCCAGCCGCCGGGCAGCTATCTGGGCGTGCAACTGGTTGCGCTCTGGCCGGCCGCGCTCTTCACCGTCCCTGCCTTCTTCGCGGCTTGGAAGGCCAGGCGGGGTGCGCCGGAGCTTGCCTTCCTCTTGGCGTGGTTGATTCCCAGCTGGATCCTGTTCGAGTTGATCCCGACCAAGCTGCCGCACTATACCTTGCCGCTCTATCCTGCACTCACCCTGCTCGTGGCTTGGGCGGTCTTCGCCGGCTCGCCTTGGCTTACCGGACGGCTCGCCAGGGCCTCTGCCCTGCTGACCGTCGTGGGCGGCAGTACGCTTGCCGCCGGCGCGATCTGGCTGCCGCTCGCTCTCAAGGCGCCCTCTGCCTTGGGGCCGGGCGTGGCGGCTGCCTTGCTTCTCCTGCTGGCCACGGTCGGTGCAGCCTACCTGGCCTGGTCCCGCCGTCCCTTGCCGGCTCTGCTGTGGGGTATGCCGCTGGCGGTGCTGGCGATGGCCTGGGGCATGGGCTTCTATGCGCCGAGACTGGAGCCGCTTTGGATTACTCCTCGCTTGGCAAAGGCTTACGAAAAGCTTCGCGCGCCGGCCGCGCCGCCCCTGGCGTCGGTCGGCTACCACGAACCCTCGTTGGTTTTCCTCACCGATACACAGACAGCCTTGCTGTCGCCCGCGCAGGGAGCCCATTACATGGCAGAGCGCCCGGAGGCGCTGGTCGCGGTGACCGGACGTACGCAAGCGTCCTTCCTTGAGGCTGCCGCGGCCTTGGGTGTCACCCCCATGACTAAGCGGTCGCTTAGCGGCTTCAACTACAACAAAGGGCACCGGATCGGAATTACGCTCTATGGACGCGCGCCGTGACGGCGGCCGCGCGTTTCGACCGCTGGATGGCTAGCCATCCGCTGGCCTACGGGACCTTGCTATTGGTGACCACGGTGGTCGTGCTGGTGCTTTTTGTCGATTTGCCGCTCGCGGTCTATCTGCGCGCCTCCGGCTTCGCTGTGCTGCGTCCGGCCCTGGATACGATTGGCGAACTGGGGCGCGCCGAAGGCTGGGTCTTCGGCGCCCTGCTGGTTTATGCTCTAAGTCTCTGGTATCGCCGATGCAGTGCGGCCGCCGATTGGTGGTGCTGGCTGGGCCGCCACTGCCTGTTACTGCTGGTCAGCCTGGCGGCGACGGGGGCCGTGCTGCATAGCCTGAAGGCCCTGATCGGCCGCAGCCGTCCCGAACTCTTCTTCACTGAGCAGGTCTACGCCTTCGGCCGCATCGCCGAGGGGCGGCCCTGGGATTCCATGCCCTCGGGCCATACACAGGTGGCCTTCGCCGTCGCCGCGGTCTTGACGCTCACCCTGCCGTCTTTACGCCTGCCGATTTTCGTGACCGCCGGCCTGGTGGCATTATCCCGCCTGGTTTCCGGTGCGCATTACCTAAGCGACGTGCTGATTTCGATCTGCCTCTGTCTGGCGATCGTTCGCTTCCTGGCACGCTCCCTGCTGGAGCCGCGCAAGCAATGGCCAGACCGGCCGCCCTGGACCTGGTGGCAGGATTGGTCGGCGGCTTACGGTGGCTGGCGGCTGCGGGTCAGGCAGGTTCGTCCGTTCGGCTTCCGTTTGTTAGTACGTGTTACGGAACCGCTGAACCGGGATTCCCGCCGGTCAGAATGACGGCGATCTCCTCGTCGGTTGCACAACCCTCCTGCAAAAGCGCGGCTAGAACGGCTGCGCCAAGGCCCTCGGCAAGAATGTGTCTGGCCCGGCGGTAGAGCCTATGGCCTCGCCGATCTCCGCATCGCCGACCGACACCTCCGCTCGACTTTGCGGGCAAGGGTCTGTAGAGCCTCGGGATGCCGACGGTCGCGTCGATCTGCAGCATGGCTGGTATTAAGCCATGCACCCGCGCTTCTGTGGCGGCGAGAATCGCAGCGCCGGGCAGCGGCAGTGCGGTCTTGGTCAGGGCGCCGGTCATGATAGAACTAGAAGGAGGCCTCGCCGAGCAGTCGGCAGCGGGCGCAAGGAGCTTCGCTGTTCGGAGGCTGCCATGCTTCCCGCAGGGCTAAAGCGGCAGGAGGAACGCCGATGCTGACTCAAGAGGTGAAGGAGGGAGTGGCGACCGTCACCTTGGCGCGTCCGGAGGTGCACAATGCTTTCGACGATAGCCTGATTGCCACCCTGACCGCAGCGCTGGAGGCGCATGCGGCCGATCCGGCGGTGCGGATCCTGGTTTTGGCGGCTAAGGGCAAGTCCTTTTCGGCTGGGGCCGATCTCGCCTGGATGCAGCGCATGGCACGCTACGGCGAGGCGGAGAATCTGGCCGATGCCAGGGCGCTCGCCCGCCTCATGGAGACCCTGGACCGTCTGCCGAAGCCCACCGTGGCGCGCGTGCAGGGAGCGGCCTATGGCGGCGGCGTCGGCCTAGTGGCCTGTTGCGACATCGCCATCGGCGCACCCGAGGCGCGTTTCATGCTGTCCGAGGTAAAGCTGGGCCTAATCCCAGCCGTCATCTCGCCCTACCTGGTCAAGGCCATCGGCCAGCAGGCAGCCCGGCGCTACGTCCTGACTGCGGAGCCTTTCGGCGCCGAGACCGCGGCAAACCTGGGCCTGCTGCACCGCGTGGTCCCCACGGACGGGCTCGACCGGGCCGTGGAGGAGACACTGACGGCGCTGCTGCGGGCCGGTCCGGCGGCCTCGGCCGCCGCCAAGGATCTCGTTTTTGCGGTCGATCGCCCACTCGATGCCGCTTTGATCGAGGAGACGGCGCGGCGCATAGCTGCGATCCGCGCTACGGACGAGGGAAGGGAGGGCGTGGCGGCCTTCCTGGACAAACGTCGGCCGAATTGGCTGGCCGGAGACAGCTGACCCGACGATCTTGAGGAGGCCCATGCACGAGCAACACCAACTCGCGGAAATACTGATTTTCCTGGCGGCAACTGTGGTGATTGTCGCCGTGGTGCCGCGATTGGGGCTGGGTTCCATCGTTGGCTATCTGGCGGCCGGCGTCCTGCTGGGGCCGCACGTCATGGGCCTGGCGGCACCGAAGGAACTCGCCTTCCTGGCCGAGTTGGGCGTTATCTTTCTATTGTTTTTCATCGGTTTGGAACTGTCACTGGCACGCCTCATTGCGCTGCGCGGTCTGGTCTTCGGTCTCGGCAGTCTGCAGGTCGCGGTCAGTGCCCTGCTGATTGCCGGCGTTGCGCTGGCCTTAGGGCTGGAGATCTCGACCGCCATCATCGTCGGCGGGGCGCTGGCGCTCTCCTCGACCGCCATCGTCTTGCAGTACCTGGGGGAACGCGGTGACATGGCGGCGCGCTACGGCCGCCTGACCTTCTCGATTCTGCTGCTGCAGGATTTTACCATCGTGCCGCTGTTGACCGTAATCAAGGTGCTGGCGGGCGAAGGCGAAGACGTCTGGATGATGAGCCTCCTGGCCCTGGCCAAGGCGACTTTGGCGATCGGTCTGGCCTTCGCCGTCGGCCGCCTGCTGTTGCAGCCGCTCTATCGTCTGGTGGCCGGCGCGTGCAATCACGAGGTGCTAGTCGGACTTGCCTTGACAACCGTGTTGGGCGGCGCCTATGTGCTCTCGCTGGCCGGACTCTCCATGGCGTTGGGGGCCTTTCTCGCCGGTTTGGTGCTCTCCGGCAGCGCCTTTCGCCACCAGGTCGAGGCCGATCTGCGTCCCATCAAGGGGCTCTTGTTGGGCCTCTTCTTTATCTACGTCGGCGTCTCTTTGGACTTTGACATCATTCTTGCCGCGCTGCCGCAGGTGCTGGGTCTGGCCTTGGCGCTGCTGATCGGTAAGGCCTTGGCGATTACTCTCTTGGTGCGGGCTTGGGGGCAAAGCTGGGAGGATGCGCTGCGGACCGGTGGCACCCTGGCCCAGGCGGGCGAGTTCGCCTTCGTGGCTTTTGCCGCGGCCGTGTTGCAGGGTCTCGTGAGTCTTGAACAGGCAAGCCTTCTGGCGGCCGTGGTCGGTGTGACCATGGCCCTGTCGCCGCTGTTCTTCTGGCTGAGCCGCTTCTTGGCGGAGCGGTTGGCCGGCCTGCTGGATGCGGCGCATGAGGAGATTGCCTCCGAAGGGCTACACGACCATGTGATTATCGCCGGCTATGGCCGGGTTGGGCAGACAGTGGCCAGGCTTGCGGTCGACGAAGGCTATAACTTCATCGGGCTGGACATCGATCCGGCCCGAGTCGTGCGCTGCCGGCGGCAAGGCCTGCCGGTCTTCTTCGGTGATGTCAGTCGCTCCGAGATCCTGGAGGCTGCGGGCGTCGATCGCGCGCGGGCCTTGGTGGTGACCCTGGATGGCACCCGTTCGGCCGAGCGCACGGTCGAGGCTGTCTCGGAGCGCTGGCCCGAGCTGTCGATTTTGGCACGCGCCCGCGACATCGCCGTGGCCGATCGTATTCGCGCCATGGGAGCGATCGCCGCCGTGCCCGAGGTTGTGGAAGGCTCGTTGCGGCTGGGAGCGGCCTTGTTGGCCGAACTTGGGTACGATGAGGAAACGGTGAACGAGCGTTTGGCCGTGCTGCGGCACGACGACTATCGGGCTTTGCAGGGACAGGTAGAAGACTCAGGCAAGGATAAGACCTGATGATCCTGCATCTCCTGAAGCTCTCGGTCGGCAGCGAGAGCCTGGAGAGCCTGGCGGTATGGCAACAGCAGCGCCTGGCCGCCGAGGGACGGCTCTATCACTGCACGCGTCAACAACCCCGGCGCGGTGCAGAACTGCTGGATGGCGGATCGATCTACTGGGTGATCAAGGGCCTGATCCTCGCGCGGCAGCGCTTGATTGGGCTGGAAACCGGCGTCGATTCCGGCGGCCGGGCCATGACCCGGCTGCTCCTGGATGCCGATCTGGTAGCGGTTGAGCCGCGCCCGCATCGCGCCTTTCAGGGTTGGCGCTACTTCAAACCCGCCGATGCCCCGCCCGATCTTGTCGCAGGGGCTGGCGATCTGCCCTCGGCCTTGGCCGCCGAACTACGCGCGCTGGGCTGTTGGTAAAAGAGACTCTCTGGGCCGCCCGCAATACCTCTGCAAAAAATGTCACCTCATCTTCATTTTTCTCTGGACAGGGCTAAGAGAACCAACTAAGTACCTGCCCACCGTGATGGAGCAGACCCGGATGGGTCAGCTATCAAGGCAGCCAGACGATCAAACAATGACAAAACAGAAAATCCCAAAGTTTTGGGGTTGGAGCCTTGTCTTTTTTGTTCTAGTTAAGCGCTAAACCGGCGCGGATGGATCTTCGGATTCGGCTATATGATAGGTAGATTGGAAGGGATGCGTGGGCGGCGCGGTGTTTCTTGCTTTTGGTTTGGTCTGGAGGTGAGGGGTGCTTGCGATGCGTATTTGC
>JACOMY010000043.1 GCA_014324045.1 Rhodospirillales bacterium
AAGGCACTGCAACTCCTGGCGGCCTATCGGCAGGTGGCGGATCTCTACGGCAAGACCTGGCTGACCGTCCTGGAACGGCAGATCGTGCTGCTGTCGATCGACCGCGAGAACGCTGCCGCTACTGTATGGCCGCACACTCGGCCATCGCCAACCTAAAGAAAATGCCCGCCGGTATTTTGAGCGCTAAGGATGGGATCCACGTTGCGGCGCCGCTGGATTTCGGCCATAGTTCGCACCATCTTGACGAGGACGTTAGACGCCTTGGGCCGGATTTGCCCGGGCTTGTAGACAAAGCTGTCCGATCTTGAGGGCACGGCCAAGGGAGCCAAGAGTTAAATATGAAGATCATTGAGACTGTGCAAGAACCTGCAACCCTAGCCATTATCGGCAGCATGAGCATTTGGCACTGGCTGATCGTGCTTGCTGTCGTACTACTGCTGTTCGGCGGCGGCGGCAAGATTCCGCGCCTCATGAAGGACGTCGGAACCGGAATCAAGTCCTTCAAGAAGGGTCTGAAGGAAGAGGATGCGGCCACTGCCGAGGGCAAGGATGGGGCGGCTGCCAAGAAGATTGAGCAGGAAACGGCTGCGGCCTCCTCGACTGCGGACGGGAAGACCGACAAGACCGCCGCCGGCAGCTAAGACCCGGCTTTAGGCCCGGTCCTGACAGGACGCCTCCATGTTCGATATCGGCTGGTCGGAAATGGCCGTCGTGGTGGTCATCGCTTTGTTGGTCCTCGGACCCAAGCAGTTACCCGAAGCCTTGAAGACCGTAACCAAATTCACCCGCCAGGCCCGGCGCTATGCGCGGGACTTTCGTTCTGGCATCGACAACATTGTCCGCGAGGCCGAGTTGGAAGAGGCCCGTGAGGCCTTGAAGAGCGTCAAGGGTACCAATCCTGCGAAGGCTCTGTCCGACATCGTCGATCCGACAGGTGAGGTCGACGAGGAGGTGCGCGACCTGGAGAAGACGGCCCGCAAGGCGGCCGCTCCCGATCAGTTTGAGGAGAAAGCGTCCGGCAAGCCGGAGGAAGTGGAGGCCCGCATCGTCGGGACCGGGGCCGCGCCGACCCTCGGCAACGCGATCCGCCCGCCTGCTGGGCCGGACACCACAACGTCGCCGGATGCAGGGTCTGCGGCGCCCGAACCGGCCACGGCCGGGATGCCTGCAACCGCTGCTCCGGCCCCGGCGGTAACCAACGAAACGGTGCCGCCCGATCCGAAGACCCATCCGGACAAAGACAGGCGGCGCCGGGCATGAAGGCCGACGTGACCCACAATCCGGACGATTACAAGATGCCCCTGCTCGACCACCTGGTCGAGTTGCGCAACCGTATGCTTTACTGCGTTGCCGGGCTGATCGCGGTTTTTCTGCTGACCTTCCTGCTGTTGGCACAGGATATCTATAACTTCCTGGTGGAGCCTTTGGCGGCGGCCATGCGTGAGCGCGGCGGCGAACAGGCGGCGCGTATGATCTTCACCGACCTGACGGAGGTCTTCTTCACCAACGTCAAGGTGTCCTTTTTCTTTGCCGCCTTCGTTTGCACCCCGCTGATTCTGGTGCAGCTCTGGCTCTTCGTAGCGCCGGGCCTCTATAAGAACGAGAAGAGCGCGCTCAAGCCCTTCATGATGGCCACGCCGATCCTCTTCCTAGTCGGTGCAGCTCTGGTCTACTACGTGATCATGCCGCTGGCTTGGGATTTTTTCCTCTCCTTCGAACAGCCTGCGGGTTCCGACCGGCTGCCGATCGTCCTGGAGCCTAAGGTAAACGAGTATCTCTCGCTGGTAATGACCCTGCTCTTCGCCTTCGGTTTGGCCTTTCAGCTGCCGGTGGTCATGGTCTTGCTGGCCCGTGTTGGTATCGTCAGCGCCGACGGGTTGGCCCGGACCCGGCGTTACGCCATCGTGGCCGTGGTGGTCTTCGCGGCAATCTTCACCCCACCCGATCCACTGTCGCAGCTGATGCTCGCGATCCCGGTGATTCTGCTCTACGAGGCTTCGATCTGGCTGGCCCGCGGCGTCGAGAAGCGGCGTGCCCAGGCGGAGTCCGAAGCAGACGAGGATTAGTCCTCACAGCCTTCCACGCGCGCACGCCCGGCAGTTACCGCCTCTGCGGTAAGGACTGTCTTAAGCCCTTGCAGAGGTAGCCTTCGGCTGGTTTGCGCTTGTGTCCGGGGCGGACTATAAGGGCGCTCCCCGTTCGCTCTCGGCCCGCAAGCCGCAAGAGGCTTCCCCAAGGGGCTTGCTATGTTCGATCTGAAATGGATTCGCGATCATCCGGCCAAGTTCGACGCCGCTCTTGCCCGCCGCGGCCTGTCGGCGCGCGCCGAAGAGATCTTGAACCTCGATCGGCGTTGGCGCGACAGCCGGACTGGCCTGCAAGAGCTGCAGCGCCGGCGCAATACTGCCTCGAAGGAGATCGGCCAGGCCATTCAGTCGGGCGACAGCGCCAAGGCGGCGGCCCTGAAGGCCGAGGTGGCCGGGTTGAAGGACCGCCTGCCGCAGTTGGAGAGCGAAGTCCAGGGCCTGGAACGTGCAATCGAAGCGGTCTTGGAGAGCCTGCCCAATCGTCCGCTGGCGGAGGTGCCCGACGGCGTCGGCGAGGCGGACAACAGGCTGGAGCGGCAGTGGGGCAAGCCGCGTAGCTTCGATTTCGAACCCAGGCAGCACTTCGAACTGGGCGCGGTGCTGGGTAGCATGGACTTCGAGGCTGCTGCCAAGCTCTCGGGCTCCCGCTTCGCGGTCCTGACCGGTGGAGTGGCGCGCCTGCATCGCGCCTTGGCGCAGTTCATGCTGGACCTGCATACGCGCGAACATGGCTACTTGGAGGTCAATTCTCCGGTGCTGGTGCGCGAAGAGCCGCTCTACGGTTCCGGCCAGCTGCCAAAGTTTGCCGAAGACCTGTTCCGCACCACCGCCGATTACTGGTTGATCCCGACCGCAGAGGTCACCTTGACCAATCTGCCGGCCGGCAGCATCCTGGACGAGGCCGTTTTGCCGCAGCGCTATGCGGCGCACACGCTCTGCTTTCGCTCCGAAGCCGGGGCGGCCGGCAAGGACACGCGCGGCATGCTGCGCCAGCATCAGTTCGAGAAGGTGGAACTGGTCTCCATCGCCCATCCCGATCGTTCCGAGGAAGAACACCGGCGCATGACGGTCTGTGCCGAGACGGTATTGCAGAGGCTGGATCTGACCTATCGGGTGATGTTGCTCTGTACCGGCGACATGGGCTTCGGCGCCCGCAAGACCTACGATCTGGAGGTCTGGTTGCCGGGGCAGCGGAGCTATCGCGAGATCTCCAGCTGCTCCAACTGCGGCGAGTTCCAGGCGCTTCGCATGAAGACGCGGATGCGGCCGGCCGAAGGCAGGGGCCTGCGGCCGGTGCACAGCTTGAACGGTTCCGGCGTTGCCGTGGGCCGCGCGCTGATTGCGGTCATGGAGAATTATCAGCAGGCCGACGGATCGATCACGATCCCGGAGGTTTTACGTCCCTATCTGCACGGCGAAGAGATGCTGCGTCCCCATGCTTGAGCCTATCCCGGATCTGTCGCAGGCCCGCATCCTCGTCACCAACGACGATGGCTACGATGCCGAGGGTATCCGTGTCTTGGAGCGTATCGCCTTGTCGCTCAGCGGCGATGTCTGGGTGGTGGCGCCCGCCAGCGAGCAGTCGGCCGCCAGCCACTCCCTGACCCTCCGGCGTCCGCTGCACATCGAACGGAAGGGCCGGCGTCATTTCACCGTAGACGGCACCCCGACCGACTGCGTGCTGGTCGCTTGCCATCACATCCTGAAGGACCGCTGGCCCGATCTCGTGCTCTCGGGCATCAACCTGGGGGCCAACCTGGCCGAGGACGTGCTCTACTCGGGCACCGTCGCCGCAGCCATGGAGGGGGCCGTCTTGGGTGTGCGGGCCATCGCCATGAGCCAGGCTCGCATGCCGGACGGCAGTTTGGACTTCTCCGGCGCGGAGCGGCGCGGACCGGCCATCGTCAAGGCGCTCTGCGATTTGACCTGGCGGCGCGAGACCCTTATGAATGTAAACTTCCCCGCTGTGACGGTCGAGGGGATGGGACCGGTCCGCGTGGTCAAGCTCGGCCGCCGCGGCAGCGGCACCGAGATCGTCGAGGGGGTGAGCCCCGGCGGGCATCCCCACATTTGGATCGGCCAGTACCTGACCGATGAGACCTCGGGCGAGAACACCGATCAGACGGTTGTGGGCGAAGGCGGCATCGCGGTCACGCCGCTCTACCTTGACATGACCGATGTGGCCGGCATAGAGTCCACAGCCAAGGCCTTCGGCGAAAAGATTACGCTATAGGCATCGCTGCGGATGGGCCGCGCGATCGACATGAAAGGACTTTGCCATGCCTATCGACCGTTCTGGACTAACGGACCTCTTCGTAGGAACTAAGTGCACTCACCGTGTTACTAATAAATCGTTAAATGGTCAACGTGTGTATGAAATATTTTACGAAGGTAGTTTAGTTGCTTTGGCTCTTAAAATATCTCCGAAGAGGAGTCTCTTCTACGTGAAACAAGTAGATACCTTTCTAGAAAACTACTTTCCTCTGGAAAGAGAATATCAAGCGACCACCATGCGGGATCTGTGCTTGCGGGTTGGTGAAGCTATAGATAAAGCAAAGGGGTGATGCCAATCGTGAGTAACGAGATGATGAGCATACTATCCCATGTCTCCCTCGGGGTGAACGACTATCCGCGTGCCGTGGCATTCTATGACGCCGTGCTGAAGCCTCTGGGCATCGTCAGGATCATGGCGCACGGGGATGCGCAGGCCTACGGCAAGGCCTTCCCTGAATTCTGGGTGCAGCGGCCCTTCGACGGCGCCGAGGCGAAGGCCGGCAACGGCACCCATGTCGCTTTCATGGCACAGTCGAAAGATGAGGCGGATGCCTTCCACGCAGCCGGACTCGAGGCGGGCGGTACCTGCGACGGGCCGCCGGGCTCGCGTCCGCAATATGGGGAACCCTATTACGGCGCCTTTCTGCGCGATCCCGAAGGCCATAAAATCGAGGCGACCTTTTGGGATATGGAAATGGCGCGGAAGCTTGGCTTGGCCTAGCGGATGCAGGGAGTGCGCCGTCCGGGGCGGTCTTGCGCCTTCGCAGGGGGCTCCGGGTCCTCTGGTTGCGGCGGGCGGCACACTGCTACCCTCCTGCTGACTTTCGGCGAACCCGGCGACCGTATCTTGCGGACGCAACTGGACTGGCGCTGCGCCTATCTGCAAAGAGAGCAGATGCAAGCCTGAACCTGCGGTCCGCCGGTCTGTGGCCTGCAAGAGAGGGTTGGTCGAGGTTCATGGATGCGATGAAAGGGCTAGGCGTCGCGCTGATCGGACTGGGGCTTCTGGCACTTTCCGGCTGTACGGCGAAAGACGGTTCCGGCAGCTACAGCAAAACCGGGCAGGCCGGCCGTACCCACACCGTCGTGGCCGGCGATAGCCTCTGGAAAATTGCCCGTAATCACGGCGTTTCGCTGCAAAGCTTGATCGACGCGAACAGGATTCCGGCCCCCTACGTCCTACAGACGGGCCAGGTCGTGCAGATCCCGGCTGCGGGCCTGGCCGCGGCGCCGCCGACTCCCTCCAGCGCACCCATTCTCGGCAACAGCTATTCGGTGCGTCCCGGCGACACGCTCTATGCCATATCCCGGCGCAGCGGCCTGCCGGTCGCCGCTCTGGCGCAGCGCAATGGCCTGGAGCCGCCTTATGCTTTGCAGGTCGGTCAGCGCCTCACCCTGCCGGTTGTGCCGGCAAGGCCCGCCGCCCAGGCCGATGCCCCGCCTGCGGATCTCTTGAGCACCGCATCGCTGGGCAACAGGGCGCCAGCGGCCGGGGCGGCGGTCACTGCCGTCCCCGCTCGGACTACCCCCGCCCAAGCCGACGCGGCCGGGTTGGCTGTCGTGCAGGAGCCCGAAGCGAACGAGCCCGAAGCGAACGAGATCGTGAAAGCTGGCGGTCGGACCGGCCCGTTGACGGTGCCGCGCGCCAAGCCCGACCTCGCCGCGACCCTCCCGATCGCTGCACCGCCCAACTCCGAGCCGGTGAACGCATCGGCGCCGCTGCCCAATCCGCCCCGGCGCCAAGGCAGGCTGTTCGATTGGCCGGTGACGGGCAAGGTGATCTCCAACTACGGTGCCAAAAAGGGCGGCTTGCACAACGACGGCATAAACATCGCCGCTCCGGCCGGCACTCCGGTCCGCGCCGCCGAGAGCGGTGTGGTAGCCTACACCGGCGGCGATCTGAAAGGCTTCGGCAAGCTGGTTTTGATCAAGCACAGCGGCGGTTATGTGACCGCCTATGCCCACAACAGCCAAGTGTTGGTGAAGCGTGGCGAGACGGTCCGGCGCGGCGACGTTATCGCCCGGGTCGGCGAGACCGGCTCAGTCAACACGCCGCAACTCCACTTCGAGATCCGCAAGGACGCCAAACCGGTCGATCCCGGCGGCTTGATGGTGGCGGTCGCCGGCTAGCCTGTTTGCCGGCCGGGCGGAGGTGTGGGCTGGTGCCGATTCAGCCTGGAAGGCCGATGCCTTGGAGATGTCCCGGAGCGCCCGCTACCGCACCGAAGGCTCAGTAAACGGAAACGTAGCGTGCGATCCGCTCGTCCGGTGAAAGGCCCTCTAAAACCTTCAACTCGCTCTGCTTGTGGACCCGATAGGCCTCCATCAGCACCGGCCCCAGCCAGTCTTGCGCCCGCGCGCTGTTCTCTAGATTCTCCAGAGCGGCTTCCAATGAGTGGGGAAGGGATCGAATGCCTAGGCGTGTCCGCTCCTCACTCGACAGTGTCTCCGGGTCCGCGGTGGTGGGCTCGGGGGCTGGCAGCTTGTCGCGGATGCCTTGCAAGCCGGCCCAGACCACGGCGCCTAGGACCATGTAGGGCGAGGCCGCAGCATCGCAGCAGCGATACTCAAAATTGGCGGACTTCGCCGGATCGCTGCCCGGCAGACCGGAGATCGGGCAGATGCGGATTGCGGACTCCCGATCCATGAGGCCTAGGTTGGTGACGGTGGGGCTCCAACGGTGCGGCTTCATGCGCTCGTAGGAAACGGCGCTGGCGGCGGTGAGGGCCACCAAGCTGGGCAAATCGCGCAGCACGCCAGCGGTGAACTGGCCCATCGCCTCGCCGATGTTGTGCGGGCGGCTGGCGTCGTAGGTGACCGGGGTGCCGTCCTGTGTCTGCAGGCTGTAATGCAAGTGCACGCCGTTGCCGACACCGCCGTTCTCCATGACCGGCGCGAAGCAGGCGCGATATCCGTAGGCCCGCGCGATGCTGCGGGCGATCTCGCGCAGTTTCACCGCACGGTCGGCGGCGGCCAGACCCAAGGCCGGACGGCAGGTGATTTCGAACTGACGCGAGCCGTACTCCGGCATGTAGTTCTCGGGCTCGATCCCGCAGCTCGCCAAGGCATGCAGCAAGGCATGGGAGAACTTGCCCTGGACGCGCATGGCATCCAGCAGATAGCCGTCGCCCGCTATCGCCTCGGCACCGGAGTAGTTGAATTCATGCTCGAAGGCGGACTTCAGGATCAACCCGGTCTCGGCCGCTAAAGCCTCCAGCCCGCGGCGTGCCCAGGTGCGCGGACAGCCGTCCCAAGGGCTGCCGTCGAGTTCCGTCAGGTCGCAGATAAAAAAGCGCTCCGAGGGCTCGTCGCCACGATCGATCGCGGTCTCGGTTGCCGGGTCGGCCTGCATCAGGATCTCGCCGCGCGACCCCCAAGGGCTGGCGACGATGTCGTTGAAGACCGTGATCATCATGGCGGTGGGAGCGATGCCTATGCCGCTTGCCAGCCGCTTGTCCAGCTCCCAAGCAGGAAAGCCTTTGCCGCGCATCTGTCCGCCATAGTCGGAGACGCAAAACATGATGAAATCGGCGAGCTTCATTCCTAGGTTCCTCTGACGACCACACGCCGCAGGAGGGAAATACCCTATCGGGGTCTCGCCGGTCAATCGCTCAGCAGATAAGTGGCGATCGCTTGCCGGTCTTCGTCCGTCAGATGCTGGGTGCTGCCATGAACCACCGCGCCCATGCTGCCGCCCAGCACGTCGCCGTCGGGCGTGAGGCCGGTCCGGAGGGCAGCCACGATGTCGGCGGCGGTCCAGCCTTCGGCTTCCAAGGCTGCCGCCGTGATGGCCGGTGCCTTCTCGCCGCCTGAACCTTCGCCACCCGCGAGGGGCCGGCTTTCCTCAAGCCCGCCCAGTAGATTGCGCGGTGTGTGGCAGGCGCCGCAGTGGCCGGGACCCTCGACGATGTAGGCACCGCGGTTCCAGGCCTCGGACCGGTCGGGGTCCGGTTCGAAGGGGCCAGGCGTCAGGAAGAGGGTTTGCCAAGGAATCAGAAGTGTACGCTGGTCGATTAGGGCGTTTAAGCGATTGGGCGGGGCCCGATCGGTGACGGCTGGAACAGTCTTGAGGGCCGCCCAAAGATCGGCCAGGTCCTGGTCGGTCAGGAGCGTGTAGGCGGTGTAGGGAAAGACCGGATAGAGGCGCCGGCCATCTGGCTTCTGCCCAGCGGTCATGGCATCGGAAAAATCCTGTAGGGTCCAACGCCCCAGACCCGTCCTTTCGTCCGGCGTGATGTTGGGGCCGTAGAAGACGCCGAAGGGCGTCTCTATGGCCGGACCCCCTGCCAGCTGTGCGCCGCCCCCCTTGCTGTCGGTATGGCAGCCGATGCAGCCGGCCATACGCGCTATGTAGGTGCCCCGGACGGCGTCGCCCTCCGTCTCCGACAGGCCGATGTGGCGGGGTTCGGGTGCCGCGAGGAAGAGATAGAAGAGGCCACAGATTCCCGCAAAGAAGCAGAGGGATACAAGGTATAAGAGCGGACGGATCAAGGCGAAGCGGCCTTCTGTTTCGTTTGCGAGAGGCGTCGTGACAGGCTTTACCAAGTCGCCATCGTCGACTTGATAAACCGTTATCGGGCGTTAGTATAGCCATCATCGTCGGGCCGGCGATGGGGTTTTCAGCAGAGTTGACCAAAGACTACCTCACCGGCCGGCACCTGGTGCGCTGGAGCCTCAATCCGGCGAAGAACGGTGACGGAGCCCAGGCGCAGGACCGTCCTCATGCGCGATCGTCCCCTATCACCTTCTAGGGGCGGCCTGGAAAGACAGCGTTACTTCTCATCCTTCTTCCGGAACTTGCTATGACAGCTGCCGCAGGTCTTCAACAAGCCCTCGAAAGAGATGTTCGGGGAGAGGGCCGCGAGGGTTGCGGGATCGCTCGGCGGCTCCAAGGCGGCTAGGTCTCCTAAAATTGCGCCTGCAGCCGGTGCCTCCGCCGTGGTCCTAGGGTTGCCGGCCGCGGCGGAAAGCGCCTGGCCGTAGAGGACCATATCTTCGGCTAAGCGGGCGAAGTCTTCCCAGTTCTCCCAGATGGTTGGCAGAGCTTCGCTTTCGGCATCTAAGCTACCCTCGGGGAAGAGTGCAGTCAGTTCCTTGCCGCCGCGGGTCTCGATCGCGGTCGCTGCGCCGCGGACCGCATCGGCGTCGTAGGGCGCTTGATCCTTGAACATCGGCGCGACGGACTTAATCGCCTTGCCTAGGTCTTTCATCAGTTGCTCGCGGGCCTGGATGTCGGGGTCTTCCTGTGCTAAAGTCGTGTAGAAGGGGAGACTGGCCAGCAGAACGAGAGCGAGGAGCGGACCGAGGCGGGGGGCAGGGAGCGACGTCGGCATGGAGATAGCCTTCTTGCTGTGGGAAAGATCATAGGGCTTGGACGCCCTGGTCACGTAACTGGCCGTGAGTATGACAGGATATGTTTTTGACGACAGGGATATCTAGTCTGGATTACGCGTTCGAACACTAATCGGCCGCTTAGGTCACGATTTGGCGCCGTTGCGCGCACCGGCCAGCCCATGGCGCCGGAGAGAGTGCAGGGGGGTTAAGGACGACGATCTACATGGCCCCGCCAGTTCGATCTGTCCTTCGAGCATAGGGCTGTCGAGGCGCAGCGGCGACGAGATTGCGCGTAAGAATCTACAATGCCGTGCGACGAGGTCTGTTGCGTAGAAAACAGATCGATCCTGCCATAGCGAACTTCTTCGCGGCGGCCACGTGCTATGTCGCCCTTTCTGAAGCAGTTCGGCATCGAGATCGCCAGCTTCGTCGCTGTTTTGGGTGCGTCAGGTCTTGCGGGCTACACTCTCGAACGCTGCGGCCGGGGCGATGCTCTCGATGTTCAGACCCTTCAAGACCGGCAACTATGTGATGGCCGGCGGCAACGCCAGCACCGTAACCCGATCCTGCTGATAAGCTGCGGGGTACTCGGCACATGCAGCTGCAACAGGACTAATCGATCAACGATATCCTACTCTAGCCGGCTGAGATATAATCGCGCAAGGCGGAGGCTTCGTGCTCGCTCTGCGCGATGCGTTCCTTGACCAAGTCGCCAATCGAGACGATGCCAATCAGCGTGCCGTTCTCGATGACGGGTACGTGTCGGATGCGCTTGTCGGTCATGAGTCCCATGACGTCTTGAACCGTATCCGTCTTGGTGCAAGTAATCACCTTTGCCGTCATCAGAGACGCCACCGGCTTGCTCAAGGCCGCCGCGCCCATCTTGGCGATAGAGCGGACAATATCGCGTTCGCTTAGTACGCCTGCTATGTTGTCGCCTTCCATCGCCAGAATGGCGCCGATGCAGTGTTCGTTCAGCAGTTGCGCCGCTGTCTCGACATTCTCTCTCGGAGACACCGTTACGATGCTGCCGTCCTTGCCGCGCAGAACATTTTCAATGGTCATTGCTTATCCTTCTTTTGTGTTTCCGCCCCCGCCACTCAACGCTTTGAAGTCCAAGTATGCGCCGCACTCCGAAGGTTTTGCAAGCCTAGGGGGGCATTGGGGGGCACCATCAGTATGCTCCAATGGTAGAACAAGAGCCAATGGCAGCAGAAATCTGCAACGTCAGGTGTGCTGAATTGGCTAGTTCGGAAAGCCAACTACGGTACCTGGTCAGTTTATCCTTGTGTACCGAGTCTAGGGGTATGAAAAAGCGTTTTGATCTTAAGCGGCTTGCATGGTGTTCATGTTTGCTCTTTTTTGATTGCAGTTGTCGGGCGCTGCCGTCGGTGTCAAGACCGCATACATCGAATTTCGGGGGATCAGATGCTCTTGAACCAATCTTCGGAAACTGTGATCTGCTCAATTATCTTGGTCTTCGTCTTTACTCCAAGCCCATATTGCTTCAACAGCTCACAAAGTCGGTTGCCGTCAGTAAGATCGATGGCAATAGCGCCATCCCGATGGCTTCTTCGGATGCCTGGCCCGTGAAATTACCAGTCGTGATGAAAAGATCTTTGCCCTTCCCGCCCTGTAAGGCACCTCGGAAATCGAGAATTGCATTTACCGAAATACTCCTCTTCCAACACTTTCACTAAAAATAGACCTGAAATGCAACAAGGTTCACTCGAAGGGTGCCAACACCATCAAAAGGCCATCATCCCCAGTTTTTCCACCCATCTTAACTTTGGTGAACCCGGCTTTCCGCAGCCGTTATCTTACTAAGCGGGGGCAGGCTAAGCATCTTCAAGGACGCCGGCAATCTCCCGGCAGAGCTTCGGATCCAGGGTCTCGTCGTAAATCCGCGGCAGGCCTATCATCGCATGCTCGGCATTGTAGAGCAGCACATCGCGCAGTTCCCTGTCTTCGCGCAGCCTGTCCCAGGCCGTCTTGTAGAACTGCCGGAAGGCC
>JACOMY010000044.1 GCA_014324045.1 Rhodospirillales bacterium
CAAGGAAACCGAGAACAAGGAAACCGAAAATTTGTACGCGCACCTGCGCTTTTACCAAGACCGGGACAACAATCCGGCCTTAAAAAGGAGCGTCAGTTGTACAGGTATGAGCTGTAAGCTAAAAACAAAATTTGCTGACATCCCGATCTTCGATCCAGGGGATTTTCTTCCGATTGACGGTAACGGGGACTATAATGCGGACGACGTGCATGTGGTCCTGCCACATCGAGGCATCTATCTGACCCTTGACAGTTCGGGCAACAACGCCATCGGCGCTCCTCTGTCTTTCGGCGCCTGGATGGACCGCGCGGGCTTCTTCGTCGCGCCCGGCGGCACTTTTGTAAGAAACAATGGCGCAAAGAACACTGCCCGCATGGTCGTGGCGGCCGGCGAACTGACGGGCAGCCCTCCGGCCGTAAATGCGGTCTGGCGCGGTTCGATGGTGGGGACCGTTCTGGAAGGCGATGCAAAAGACCATATCCTCCGCGGCGATGCAGAACTGACGTTCGACATGAGCAACGCGACGCTCGATGCGCACTTCTTCAACATCAGGGATTACGACAGCTTCGGTGCGCCGCACATGGTTGAAGATGCGCAAGGTGGACCTAAAAACAGCCTCCGCTTCGCAAACATTCCGGTCGCCGCAGACGGCCGCTATGTGAAGAGCTACGGATTTCGAGACCATATCAGCGGTGCCTTCTATGGTGAGGGCCATGCCGAAACCGCTGGAACTTTCGAAAGAAAGCCCAACAGCATCATCGGGGCCTTCGGCGCCAAGCAGGTAACGCGGAATTAGCGGCGTCCAGGGATTAACGGCACCCAGCCGTTAAACACTCTGCGCCGGCAGCCGGGCGCGGGCGGTCCCCCCTTCCCCCAGAGTCTAACAGGATCTAACAGGGTTCCTTACCAGGATCGCGAAAGCCATCGCGCCCGGCGCCCCTGTTGAGCCGCCTGCTGTAAGCCAGGGCCGGGAGGCGTGGCGAACCGGGGCGGGCACAATTTGCGCCCGCCCGGAGGCCGCGTTCGTTACTGTCTTGGGCGCCGTCTCGGGCACCGCCGGCGGCGGGTAAACTTCTCAAGCCCAAGCGACCGTGCCATGCGCCGGCCAACCCGCCGCTTTGGCACCGCCGCGCGGCCGGAGCCACCCAAAGGGCGCCCAAGCCTTTTCCCATGCCCTCTGCCGCCGCGTTTGTGCGGGGTAAGGCCCCATGCGATGACGGGCACGGGCCACGGACCCTGCTATGCCGGTTTCCCAAAGGACGCCCGCGCGCCAGCCGCGGGGGGCGGTTCCGCGGAACAGACACTCCGCACGCGACTTGCAACGCCCTTGCAATGCCCTGCAAGCACCCCGGCAACGGGTTTCCCAAGCCCTCTGCACCCTCGAAAACCGCGTTTCCAGCCGCTTCCGCACCTCAAGTCGGACCGGATCTGAAAAAGACTTTCTTCACTGCACAGCTGGCGAACCTCTTCTTCAGTCCACTGGAGCCCTTGCGGTTGACCCTCACTCACCGGACCGCTAAGTTACACTCAACGGAAGCATGCCCTATTTCAAGAATAAAGACAAAACGCCCTTGACATTTTCTTAAATATGCAGTAAGCTGCTGGCTACGCAGCAACGGCAAAGGACGGGGGCATGAACGAGGACCAACCGAAGGCACCGCGGCGGCACCGGCGCCGGACCTTCTACCCGCACAAGCTGACCCTGCCGCTCAACGGCGAGACCTACGCTCGTATCGAGGTGGCGGCGGAGCCGGGCCTACCGGTCGAACTGGACCGCTTCGCTCGACTGCAAAGGAAGGCCAATACCATCCGGCAGGATCGGCAGGAGAGAGGCGGCAGGGCATGATGGCAGCCTTCGATACGCACGCCGCCGTCAAGCGGCTGCGCCAGGCCGGCTTCACCGAAGGCCAGGCCGAAGCCTTGAGCGAAACCCTGCAGGACAGTGTCACCGGCGGCGACCTGGCGACCAAAGCGGACTTGGCGAACTTGGCAACCAAAGCCGAATTGGCCGAAGTGAAGAACGAACTGAAGACCGAGATGGCCGAGGTGAAGACCCAATTGGCGGGCTTGGCAACCAAAGCCGAATTGGTCGAAGTAAAGAACGATCTTGTTTGGATTAAGCGGATCGGCGCCTTGGTCGTGGCCCTTTTGGCCGTGCCCATCCTGCGCGACCTCTTAGGCTAACTGTTGTTGCGTCAGATTCGTTCGGCATGCGGTTGCGGTTGACCCTCACTCACCAGACCGCTAGGTATCGAAACCGCACCATCCAGGCGACAGGTCCGTTGCGGTTGACCCTCACTCACCAGACCGCTAAGTATGATGCCAGCGCCGGAAGCCCAGTGGAACTGTTGCGGTTGACCCTCACTCACCAGACCGCTAAGTACCAATTCATTCGTTGCCTGCTGCAAGGCGAGTTGCGGTTGACCCTCACTCACCAGACCGCTAAGTAGATATCGTAAAACACCCGCGCCTCGACCGCGTTGCGGTTGACCCTCACTCACCAGACCGCTAAGTATGCGTTTTGTGTGAGGTAGGCCCCGTGGTTGTTGCGGTTGACCCTCACTCACCAGACCGCTAAGTAGCGCCTCGCCCTCATACTCGCCGTAACCGCGTTGCGGTTGACCCTCACTCACCAGACCGCTAAGTAGTCTAGCAGGAGGCTCGCGCGGTTGATGGGTTGTAAGTACGAGCAAAAGATTTATAAGTGCCGCGATCTGTTGCGGTTGACCCTCACTCACCAGACCGCTAAGTAAGAGATGACATGAGTGTGGAGACGCATAGCGTTGCGGTTGACCCTCACTCACCAGACCGCTAAGTAGCCCTTCTCGAAATAGGGCGGATCGATGCAGTTGCGGTTGACCCTCACTCACCAGACCGCTAAGTACGGATGGTCGCGCAGGATGCGGAAGAGATTGTTGCGGTTGACCCTCACTCACCAGACCGCTAAGTAGTATATCCACCTAAGGCCCTGGAAACAGGGCCTTTTTCTTGTCTGCGGCGGGCCGGAAAGCAGCCCGGCCAGCCTAGAAGAGGACGAATTGCTCGGGGTTTCGGCGGCCGCGTTCACGTTTTTTCCCCTTGAAGGTCTTCATGTTCTCATACTGCCGGTCGGTGAAGGTCAGGATATGGACCGCGCCGGCGGGGGGCAAGGCACGCTCGACCTCCTTGATGTAGCGCTCGGCGGCTTCCTTGCCGGCGCAGTGGCGGGCATAGACGGAGAACTGGCTCATCTGGAAGCCTTGGTCCTGCAGGGCATGGCGGAAGCCGCTGGCGTGGCGGCGTTCCGCCTTGCTGCCCACCGGCAGGTCGAACATGACCAGAAGCCACAAGATCCGGTATCCGCTCAGCGCCGGGCGGCGCCCGCTCATCCGGTAAGCGGCAGGCGGTCCAGCGGCAAGGCCAGGCGCGCCTCCTCTCCGGCAAAGGCCCTGGCCAGGGATTGGGCCAGGCGTTCGGCTGCGGTCATCATCGGGCTCATTCCTTCCTTGGTGGGCAGATCGACGATCATCAGGCGCGCCAGTTCCGCCTTGGCCTCGCCGGTGACCTCTTCCATGCCCTCCCGGACCAGGCGCCAGACCTCGCGGTCGACGGTCGGCCGGAAGGGCTCCATCAGATCGTCGACCAGCACATGCGCATTGACCCGGCTGGAATGCATCAGGCCCAGGCTGGGCGTAAGTCCGCTGGCGATCACCGCCCGGGCCACGCCGGCCCGCAGCACGGTATAGCCGTAGTTCAACAGCCCGTTGAGGCCGCCGGCCTGGCGGTCGCGGCGGAATCCGCGCCCGAACAGCAGCGGCCAATAGCGCCGGGCCGCCTCCGCCTCCACGTTCTCCGGATCGCCGCTCTTCACCTTGCGGGCCAGCAGCGCAAAGCCGCCGTAGGGCGCCCCGCATTGCGCCAGAGTGGCCCCCTGCTGCCGGATCTTGGCCTGCACGATCTGGGTCCACAGCCGCTTCTTCAGCGGCTTGGAGGCCGCCGCCTGATCGGCGATCCGGCCGCTCTGCGCATGATGGCCGGCCACCGGCCAGACCAGGGCGGCCGGCAGATGGTTCGCCCCGCAGAGCACCAGGGGAATGCGGCGCTCCGCCAGCCGCACCATCAGGCTGTTGGAAACCGTGATCCCATGCGCGTTAAAGATCACCGCCGCCAGATCGTCCAGCGCCACCCGGCCCAAGGTTGCACCGCCCCCGGCGACGGTGAGAAAGCCGCGGCTGACCGCGGCATGCCGCCCCTCCTCGGCGATCTCGACAATGCGCCCGATCACCGCCGCCCCGGCTTCGGCGTCAGCCGCCTGGACCGCTCGATCCATTCTTGCCAAGGGAGCGCGCGGCCGAGCCGCCAGGGCCGCCCGATCTCGTCGATGCGGACCGGCTCGGCCTTCAGCTGGCGCAGCTTATCGTAGGGATACATGCGCCAGCGGAAGGGGTCCTCCTTGTCGTCATGCCTCGTCTGCAGGGCACCTGCTTCGTGATGCTCGGCCAGGAACATGCTGCGGCCGCGGGCCCTTAGTTGTTTGACCAGCACGTAGCGCCTCTGTCCGTCCTCCTCCAACGAGATGCAGTCCCCCTTGTGCAGGCGCATGACCAGGCGCGCCCCGGGCTCTTCTGCCGGCCAACGCGGCTGGTGCCCCGCTTGGTTCGCCTGGTAGAGCGAGACCGCCTCGCCCCGCCATTTGCCGTCCGGCGTCTCGTAGAGCTCCACGCAGAGGTTCGCCCCGGCGCTGTAGGCCTTGTAGGGCGCCGCCCCATCGCCAATGTGCACCAGATAGTCCGGCTTCTCCGTCTTGGTCAGACGGACGTGGCGCAGCGCGCCGTGACCGTGCCTTTCGCCCCACTCCTTGGCGAACTCCGCCAGGATGTTCGGCAGCCGCTTGTCCGCCGCTTTGCCGCTGCCGATCGCCGCCTGCAACTCGTCACGCAATCGGGCATCGCGAATGCGTTCGACCTCGGTCTCCTTCAAGGCCAAGAAGGGCTTGCGGTAGACCAGATTGCCCTCGCCTTCCTTGGCCCCGGCGATCCGGCCGTAGGCCGTATCTTCGTGCAGCTGGCCCTGCGCGCCGTGGTCCGGCTTGTGCGAGACCAGGATGGCCTCCAGCACCCGCGCCACATCCTGCCGGAAGCCCTCCCATGGCGGCTTGACTACGATACGCTCGCGCTCCTCGTCGTACTCCCGCGCCATGCGCTGCAGGAGCCCGCGGTCGGTCAGACCGGCGGTCAGCGCATCCAGGGCATGATGGCGATGGTCGTTGCGGTTCTTGCGCCCGCCTTCCGAATCCAGCAGGTCGTCCAGTCCCCACTTGCGGCGCAGCAGGGCGGTCAGGCGGCCGGGGACCACCCAGATCTTCCGCGGATCGGTCACCGCGCCGAGGTACTGCTTGGCCAGACGGGCCAACCACGAGGTCTCGTTCAACTGGCGGGCCAGGAAGCCGCCGCCGGCCTCGAAGCGCTGCATGGCGTCGGGGTCGAAGCGCCAGCGCTTGTTCGGCGGCAGTGCCTTGGCCCGCAGCTTGATCGCCTCCCAATCGTAATACTGGCCGGAATAGGTAGGTGAAGACCCGAAGGCTTCATAGGGGGCCTTCTGGCCCTTGGCACGGTTGGCCGCGCGCAGACACACCGTCTTGTTGGCCGGGCTGTCGTCCCAGGAGCGCGAGAAGGGGAGCAGATGCTCGATCTCCACCTCCTCCGACAGCAGGCGCCTCATACCGATTTGCTCGCCGGTGAAGGGGCACTGGCGGTCCAGCGCGTCTTTAGGGTTCAGCTCCTCCCACAGCCGCAATTTCAAGAGATTGCCGTAGTTGACCGGCAAACCCAGTTTCTCCAGTTCTTTACGGCGGTCGTCGTTCTTGCGCTGATTCTCCCTCTGCTCCAGCTCCAGCTTGCGCAGTTGGTCCGGCGAGAGCTTGAAGCTGCGGGCCATCTCCACCACGATCTCCTGCGGCGGCCCGAAGCGCCGAATGAGGGCATTGACGACGCGCCGCAGCTGATTGAGCCCGATGTGCACCGTCGGATTGGGCAGGCGGCCCCAGCGCTGCTCCGCCGGGTCGCGCGCATCGCCGGAGCCCAGCACCTGGTCCTGCAGAATTTCGCCGTAGTAGGGCAGGTTTTCGCGAATTTCGCCGGTCGGCAGGCGGGCATGATCGTAGCCGGCACTCGCGGCCGCCTGGTGATAGCGCTGTCCCTCCTCCATGAACGGCACGATGGCCTTCAGCGCCCGCAGGCCCAGCCGGCAATGGCTGTCGGGCAAGGTCACAGTGGCGATGGCATAGGCCTGCTCTTTGGAGACCCCGGTCTCTTCGATCAGCCAGGCGATCAGCTCTTCTTCGTCTTCCTCCTCCAGCAAGCGCTCGACGATCCCGGCTTGCCGCTCTGCCGGGAAGCTGTGCCAGATCTTCCTATCGAACTTACCGAGAGCCTCCTTACTGCTGCACAGAGCCGCGGCGGTCTCGTCGCCCTTCAACTCGTCGCGCCGATCCGAGTGCAGGTTGAAGATCCAGCCGGACTCCAGCTTCAGCGCCGTGCGCAGATCTTCGAAGGTGACGGCCCCGGTCTGCAGCAGCTCATGCAGCGCCTTGCAACGCTCGCCGGCCGTCAGCTTGCGCTTGCGCTCGCCGACCGGGCCGGCCGTGAGATTGTTCACTTCCTGCAGAATGCGAAACCGCTGCGCCAGGGGATGCGCCCAGGGGCAGCGGAAGCCCTCCCGGTCGTCGGGCCTCTTGGCCGGGTCCAGCGCACACTTGCCAACCTGCGGCGGGACCAGCGGCCGCTGGAAAAAGATAATGTGGTGCAGCTTACCGTGCAGCTCCGCCGTCAACTCCGGATGCTGTCTGCGCTGCACCTCCCAGAGCTTGACAAACTCCTGCTCCAGCATGTCCCGCGTCGGGTAGAATTCGTAGGCTGCCTTGGCGCCGCTGCTGACGTTACTAGGGCGAGCTTCTGGCCGCGCCCGCACGCCAAGCCGGCCGCTATGGCGGCCGGCCAGAAGCTCGCCCAGAGTCCGGGCGCCCTCCTCCAGCATCATCTGCTCAAGCTTCCCGGCCGCCTTGGCGATGACCCCGCCCTCTTCGTTCTGCCGGTCGGTCTTGCGGTTGGACTTGAAGCCGCGCCGCTGGTTGATGTGGAACAGCGCCCGCCCCAGTTCGTGCAGGCTCAGCCGCTTATCCAATCCCCGCGCCCGGATCTCGTAAGGATCGCGATCCTGTAACTTCTTGCGCTCGGCCTCCCCGGCCGGCATCAGCCCGGCCTCGATCAGCGCCGCCATCAACTCCTTGCGCCGCTGCAGATAGCGGTCCCGCCGCCGCCGCGCCCCGCGCGCCACCCGCCGCGACACCGCATTGGAACTCTTGCTTTGCGGATCGCGCCCATCGGGAAAAATCCGCACGCCAGCCGGGCCGAGACCGCTGGGACCCTCATCCAGCCAGATCATCGCCCAGCCGAGCGAGTTGGCGCCAAGGTCCAGACCGAGGCGGTAGGGGCGCTGTTCTGCCATTGCCATTCCCTTTCCGATAGGATCGCTTGCACGCGGGTGGAGGGCAGGATCGGCTGAAGCAATCGGCCCTCTTGACCTCTCCACTCCGGCAGCACTATAGCATAGCGTGACCTGCCCCGACTGTCAGTCCCTGTTGACGGCCAGGCAGAACAGGCCATGCGGCTGCCGCTCCACATCGCCCGGCGCCCCAATTTTTTCCCCTTGCCCGATTTTTCCCCTTGATCCCGCTGCAAGACTGGCATACCTTAGCTTTCGTTGACACGGCGAAGCCTGCCGGGATTTAGCGGTCTGGTGAGTGAGGGTTTCCCGTTAACAAGCCAACAAGGCACAAAATGGGGCAGGCTGCGGCCTGCCCCTTCTTCTTTGCCGCCGCTGCCGCCGCCCTGTCGGAACGGCGCTTCCCCCTGCGGGGCTCCTGTCCCAATCCTGCGGTACCCGCTCTACCTTGTAAGAGGCTCGGGATGGCTGGCGGCATGGCCGCCCGCCTAAACTGCCCCCTCCCTAAACTACCCGTCGAAGCCGAACGCCTCGGCTAGGCTCCCCGGCAAGTGGCCCTGCACGACCCTTGCACGACCCCTGCACGGTCCTTGCAGGCACCCTGCAACGGCCGTGCAGCACCTCTGCGCCGCCCCCGCCGGAACGGCGCTTCCCCCTGCGGGGAGAGGTTCGGCCGGCACGCGGCCTGCAAGGCCCCTGCGCGGCCCTTGGACTTAGGCAATGCCACTGGCAGCCCCTTAGGCTGCTTTCGAAACCTGCGCCGGGTTTCGTCCCCGCAAACAGCCGAGGGAGAACCCATAGCGGCCGGTTCCCCCGAACTCCCAACCCTCCGCCCCGGACAAGGCCCGGCAGGATGGATAGACTGCGCGCCAGCTGTGCAGCGATGGCGATCTACCCGCTCAATCGTAAGACCCCCCTGGCGTAAGACCCCCCTGGCGCAAGACCTCCAGCCGGGCGGCGCCTGCGCCCGGCGGCACGGCGCCGGCGCAGCTGCACTACATCGCCCGGCCCCGCCCGGCCTCCGAAGATCGCCGCCGGGCACCTATCTTCCGGGACCGGTCCAAGATCTTGAGCGGATCGGCGCTGGAGTGCGCTGCAATCGGTAACTAGAATACTCCCCACACAAGGAAGGCGCCCGTGACCGGCATCGCGATCCGAAATCCCGGCGATAGCTTGCAAAGGCGCTGGCGCGTCCGCGCCGCCGCGCATGGCCTCTCTTGCCGCCTATTCTATAGTTGTTCCTTCCATCCCTTACCCTTTCGTCTCTTCCGGCCAGTGACCGGCAATCGTCTGACCGGCAATCGTCCGGATGAAAACCGGCCATGCCCATCGAGGACCGCTTCCTTATCCCCTTCATCGCCGGCATGGCTCTGCGGGAGAAACAAATCCAGCAAAACTACCGGCCGATTATTGCCGTCCATAAATGGTTTGCGCGCCGGCCGGGAACGCTTTTCCGTGGCATGGTCTTGTCCGAATTCGGCAACCGCCCGCTCACGGACAGCTTCTTCGAAGCCAATGACTTTCCCGGCCGGCTTGTAGCCGATCCGTTCATGGGCGGCGGCACTCCGCTCTTGGAGGCCAATCGTGTCGGCTGCGACGTACTGGGTTTCGATATTAACCCCATGGCGGCATGGATCCTTCGCGAAGAGATCGAACACTTGGATATCGCCGCGTATAGACGTGAAGCAAACACACTGATCGAGCGGTTGACGGCCGATATCGGGGCGGCCTACCGAACCGACTGCCCGCTCTATGGCGACTGCGGCGTTCCGGTGAAATACTTCCTCTGGGTCAAGACAATCGATTGCGGTAGCTGCGGCCACACGGTCGATCTATTCCCCGGCTACCGCATCGCCGACGATACACGCCATCCGGCCCATGTTCTCCTATGCGCCGATTGCGGCGCGCTGAACGAGGTCGCCGATCCAGATAATCCAGGTAAGTGCCGGGACTGCAAGTCAAGGCTTGCGCTAAAAGGTCCGGCACGCCGCAATCGCTGCACCTGCCCGAATTGCGGCTACCAGAACAGCTATCCACGGCCAGAGGCAGGGCCGCCGCAACACCGGATGTTCGCTATCGAGTACTATAACCCCGAGCGTAAGGCCGATCGCCGCGGACGCTTCTTCAAGAAACCCGATGCCAGGGATTTGGACCGCTACGCGGCCATTCGCTCACGGTGGCAAGAAACCGGCTGCCGCTATGTGCCTGAGCAATCGATCCTGCCCGGCGACGAAACCGGCCGCCTGCATCGCTGGGGATACGTCCGGTATCGCGATCTGTTCAATGAGCGCCAGCTTCTCGGCTTGGAGCTGAGCGCGAGGTTGATTGCAGCCGTCGAGGATGAGCGCATCCGGCACGCTCTCGCTACCAACCTTTCCGATCTCCTGCGCTATCAGAATATGCTTTGCCGCTACGACACGATGGCCTTGAAGTCCTTGGACATCTTCTCCGTCCACGGCTTCCCCGTCGGTCAGGTTCAGTGCGAATCGAACCTGCTGGGCATCGTCGATGGCCGGGGAACCGGCGTCGGCTCCGGTGGATGGACCAACATCGTCGGCAAATACGAGAAAGCGAAAAGCTTTTGCGATGCTCCCTTCGAGGTCGACCGCAGCCGGGGGCACAGGAAAATCGTCCCCGTCCCGGGCGAGTGGATCGGCGAGCGGTTCAACGCTGCCCGGCAACGGAAGGTCTCGATCCGATGCGCCAGCTCGACCAACCTCGATTTGGAGCCGAACAGCCTGGATGCCGTATTCACCGACCCACCCTATTTCGGGAATGTCCAATACGGCGAGTTGATGGATTTCTGCTATGTCTGGCTGCGATCGCTCATCGGACATGAGGCCGAGGGATTCGATCGGGAGTCCACGCGCTCTCCCGACGAACTGACCGGCAACAAAACACTCGCCCGCACCCTCGATCATTTCACCGACGGGATCGCAAGCGTCTATAGCGCCATTGCACGCGCCCTGAAACCGGGATCGCCGCTCGCCTTTACTTTCCACCATAACAGGATCGAGGCTTATCGCGCCATCGGCGTGGCGATCCTCGACTCAGGACTTACCTGCTCGGCAACCATCCCATGCCCGGCGGAGATGGGCGGGTCGATCCATATCCACGGCACAGGTTCATCTATCGTCGATACCGTCTTTGTGTGCCGCCAGAGCGGGCAGGTGCGCCGAGACACGCTGTTCGAGGATACGGAGGAGCTCGCCGAACTGGTGGGGCGGGAGCTTGCCCAACTTCGAAGCGCCGGCATGAAACCGACCGCAGGCGACATCCGCTGCATTGTCTTCGGTCATCTCCTCCGCATGGCGATCTGGCGTCTTCGCTCAGCATGGGATGTCAAGGCCCCGACCCCCGATAAGCTCGAAAACCTCGCCAAAACAGTCTCCGGGTTTGGAGATGCCAAGGCGCTGATCGATAGACTCGCGGCAAAGGCTGTTCAGCCGGCGGCGCCCATTACCGGCACACCGCCATCTGTCCGGGAAGTTGCCGATGCCGTTTCCTTTTGAAGCACCGTTCGAGGCGGTTGAAGCCGACCTGGATAACTATGTCGATGCAGTCTTCGGCGCACTTCGCTCGGAGTTTTTGACGCTGCCCAGAGGCGACGGCTTCATCGACTACCCTGTGTTCGAGCGCGGCTACGAAGCATTGAAGCGTGCCACCGACGGTTTCCGGAACCTCACGCCGGAACAGATAATCGAGACCCTGTACCAGGTGCCCATTGCCTTTATCGTATTGCGCACCATGCTCGGCTTTACACCGCCGGAATGGGCCTACGTCACGACCGAAGAGAGCAATGTCGATGTAACCCAGGGCGCCATTCGGTCCTTGGATCGGAAAATCCGTATGAACCCGCTCACACCACTTCGGATCGATGGCGGTGTCACCGAACAGCGCCTTCGCGCTCTGGTGACCGTCGCCTGTCAGCTCCTCGTCAATGGCGCTCCGGCCGAACCCGCGCCCCTGATTCCCCGCGCCCCTGATTCCCCACGCCCCTGATTCATCGTCTCGACAAAGCCGACACGCGCGACGGCCTCGTCAGTCTGCAACCGCTTGCCGATCTTGGCGTGCCTTACGCCATGGTCCTTTACGAACGCTTCCTAGGTCGCCCCTTCGCTGGCCATAGGGACTCCCTATCCGAGCTTGTCGGCGACGTCTTGGAGACCGCTATCGAGGGCGTCATGGCGGATGCAGGAATTGGTTTTCGTAAGACCAAACGCGCAGAGCGCGTCACTGGATTTGACCAGGCACCGGATTTCATCGTTCCCGACGAATTCAATCCGCAGATCGTAATTGAAGCCAAGATCACCGAGGATGACGGGACGGCACGGGATAAGGTCACGCGCGTACAACACCTCGGAAGCCTGTCCCGCGAAGGTGTGGAGCCCAAGGATCCACCCCGGTTTGAGGTTATTGCCTGTATCGCAGGACGCGGCTTCAAGGTTCGTCGGGAAGATATGAAGAAGCTCATCGTTGCAACTCGTGGAAAGGTCTTCACGCTGAAGAACTTGGAGCGGCTGACAGACTGCACGCGCCTTACGGAATTCAGGAGTCGCTAGACACATGGCGAACTTGATTAATGATATCGTCGGCCGTGTTAATCGTCTTCCTCTCAAGCCGTCGGAGACAAATGCGCTGTTGCCGCCGATGGAGGCCTTCAGCACTGCACTTCACCCCGCCACCGGTCTTCGACGGCATCGAACCCACACCTCGTGCCCCCCGTGACAGTCCCTGCACGGTGCCTGCAAGGGCCGTGCAGGGGCCTTGCAGCACCTCTGCCGCCGCCCTGCCGGAACGGCACTTCTCCCCAGGCGGCAGTGTCGGCGGCAGCTACGATACTGCGCTAACGGAAAGTGTCACCGGCCTGTTCGAAGCCGGCGCTATCGCGTTCTTCGGTTCCTGGAAATCTGTCGCCGGGTTTGGCGCCGATACGGTCGGTCTTCGAGCGGCGGACAGTGAGACGCCCGGAGCCCTCGGCGCAGAGCTCTAGGCAATCCCAATCCAGCCCTGCCGCCTCCGATCGGCAAGGCCCGTGCATGCCATTAGGGCGACAATCGCTAGATCGCGCGCCGCCAGGATCCCCGCCTTCACCGCCAGGCTGCCCCGCACCGCCGCCACAGCGTCAGCGGTGAGCCCCTTTGCCTGCTTTTGTGTGGACTTGGCTGCCTTCCTGGTGAATCCCCGCAGAGCTTCCCGCACCACAGGGGCCGCCGTAGGGCTGGCGTGACCGGCCATCCGGTGCGCTTGGCTGATCGCCGCACAGGTGAGCCTCTTGAGCCTCTTTCCGATTCCGGGTGTCCGTTAAGGTACACATCAACGGTCAGACAGCCTTTTTTCAAGAGGCAATACAGATTGCCTTTGACCTTTTTTAGCGCCGCGCTAAATGGGGATGGACAGCAACTGCAAGGGACAGCGGCATGAAAGAAGACCAACCTGAACCGAGGCGGCACCGGCGCCGGACCTTACTACCCGAACAAGTACACCGTGCCCTTCAATGATGAGACCGCCAACCGCATCAAGGCGGCGGCGGAGAAATACGAATTAAGCCGTGCCGAAATCCTGCGCGCCGCTGGCGGAGCGCGGGACCTGTCCGCTGAACTGGACCGCCTCGCTCGACTGCAAAGGAAGGCCAATGCCATCCGGCAGGAGAGGGACGGCAGGGCATGATGGCGGCCTTCGATACGCACGCGGCCGTCAAGCGGCTGCGCCAGGCCGGCTTCACCGAAGACCAGGCCGAAGCCTTGAGCGAAACCCTACAGGACGGCGTTACCGGCGGAGACTTGGCGACCAAGGCAGACTTGGCGAACTTGGCAACCAAAGCCGAATTGGCCGAAGTGAAGACCGAACTGAAGACCGATCTTGCCCAGGTGAAGGTCGATCTTGTTTGGATCAAGCGGATCGGCGCCCTGGCGGTAGCCCTCTTGGCCGTGCCCATCCTGCGCGACCTCTTGAGCTAACTGTTGCGGTTGACCCTCATTTACCAGACCGCTCAGTACATCCGATTGTTATATTATTGCCGATTTGACCTAAGGACTTGAGAAGAAACTGATTGGCCTGCCGCTGCAACCGACCCCAGACAATAGAAACTGATTGGCCTGCCGCTGCAACCGACCCCAGACAATGAAGGGAGGTTTGGCTATACGGAGAATCCGCAAGCGTTCGTTGAAATTGTTCCCTTTGCCAAGCTGGTAAAGGATGCCAAGGCACGCAACTCCGCCTTCTTCGCTAGACTCGGTCTTAATGGCTGAGTCCATACCACATTATTCTTGAAGCGGTTTGTACATAGAAAGTGGCGCCTGCGCGCAAGCCGCGGAACGACAATTCCGGCAAGCGGCCTGCAAGGCCCCTGCAGGCACCCTGCAACGGTCTTGCAGCGCCTCTGCGCCGCCCCTGCCGGAAGGGCGCTTCTCCCCCGGGCTGCAGTGTCGCCGGCATCTATGACACTGCGCTAACGGAAAGTTTCATCGGCCTGTCCGAAGCCGGCGCTATCGCGTTCTTCGGTTCCTGGAAATCTGTCGCCGGGTCTGGCGCCGGTACGGTCGGTCTTCGAGCGGCGGACGGTGAGCTGCCCGGAGCCATCGGCGCAGAGCTCTAGGCAATCCCAATCCAACCCTGCCGCCTCCGATCGGCAAGGCCCGCGCATGCCATTAGGGCGACAATCGCTAGATCGCGCGCCGCCAGTGGGTTGATTCCCCGCCTTCACCGCCAGGCTGCCCTGCACCGCCGCTACAGCGTCAGCGGTGAGCCCCTTTGCCTGCTTTTGTGTGGACTTGGCCGCCTTCCTTGATGAATCCCCGCAGAGCTTCCCGCACCACAGGGGCCGCCGTAGGGCTGGCGTGACCGGCCATCCGGTGCGCTTGGCTGATCGCCGCACAGGTGAGCCTCTCCGATTCCGAGATTGCCTTTGACCTTTTTTAGCGCCGCGCTAAATGGGGATGGACAGCAACCGCAAGGGACAGAGGCATGAAAGAAGACCAACCTGAACCGCGGCAGCACCGGCGCCGGACCTTCTACCCGAACAAAGTACACCGTGCCCTTCAATGATGAGACCGCCACCCGCATCGAGGCGGCGGCGGAGAAATACGAATTAAGCCGTGCCGAAATCCTGCGCGCCGCTGGCGGAGCGCGGGGCCTGTCCGCTGAACTGGACCGCCTCGCTCGACTGCAAAGGAAGGCCAATGCCATCCGGCAGGAGAAGGGAGGCAAGGCATGATGGCCGCCTTCGATACGCACGCGGCCGTCAAGCGGCTGCGCCAGGCCGGCTTCACCGAAGGCCAGGCCGAAGCCTTGAGCGAAACCCTACAGGATGGTGTCGCCGGCGGCGACTTGGCGACCAAGGCGGACTTGGCGAACTTGGCAACCAAAGCCGAATTGGCCGAGGTGAAGAACGAACTGAAGACTGAATTGGCCGAGGCGAAGACCGAACTGAAGACCGATCTTGCCCAGGTGAAGGTCGATCTTGTTTGGATCAAGCGGATCGGCGCCCTGGCGGTGGCCCTCTTGGCCGTGCCCATCCTGCGCGACCTCTTGAGCTAACTGTTGCGGTTGACCCTCATTCACCAGACCGCTCAGTACATCTGATTGTTATATTATTGCCGATTTGACCGAAGGACTTCTGAAGAAACTGATTGGCCTGCCGCTGCAACCGACCCCAGACAATAAAGGTATGTTTGGCTATACAGAGAATCCGAAAGCGTTCGTTGAAATTGTTCCCTT
>JACOMY010000045.1 GCA_014324045.1 Rhodospirillales bacterium
CATCTATTTGGCCCTTGACAGATCGGGGAACAACTTCATCGACTCACATCTGTCGTTCGGCGCCTGGATGGACCACGCGGGCTTCTTCGTCGCGGTCCGTGGCACTTATACAGAAGACGGCGTAGAGGGGAGAGAGCGCGACGCCCGCATGGTCGTGGCGGTCGGCGAACGGACGGTCATCGAAGGATCGATGGACCATCGCCCAGCCGCGGATGCGGTCTGGCGCGGTTCGATGGTGGGAACCGTCCTGGAGGGCGATGCAAAGGATCATCTCCTCCGGGGCGATGCACACCTGAGGTTCAAAATGAAAAGTAATACGCTCGACGCGGTTTTCTTCAACATCAGGGATTACGACAGATTCGGTGCGCCGATCAAAATGAAAAAACGGCATTCGAAATGGGCTGTATGGCATCATGATCAAAAGCAGGATGATCCGCAGTATCGTACGGCATACGAAAAGGGAAATACTTTTGTACCAGGACCGAGCGACAGTCTCCGCATCGTAAAAATCCCGGTCGACGAAGACGGCAACTATGTGAAATCGAGGGCAGGGCATGGCAGCATCAAGGGTGCGTTCTACGGTGCCGGCCATGCCGAAACCGCCGGGACCTTTGAAAAATGGGGCATCGTCGGAGCCTTCGGCGCCAAGAAGGTGATCTCGGAGGCACCGGGGAATTAAACGGTAACGGCAGCGCCGGCACCGGCGCGGCGGCTTGACCCGCCCTTCAGGCTTGCTTGACGGCCGCCTTGTGCGCGATGGGGTGCTGCAGACGCTCCAGCATTTCCTTGGGGACAATCTGCCAAATGCGGCCGCGCGTCAGAGTCAGTCGGGCCACGAGGTTCTCTCTATCGCGCCAGCGATCCCGCCCCCGGGCTCGGCTACTTCGCAGATCGCCTCTGGCAGCTGGCTTCGCTGCGTATCCATGAGGAGGCGGCCGGGAGTGGCATGGCATCGGCAAGTTCGGCAGGCCCGAGGAAGACTGCGCCGCCCGCCAAGGCTGGCCGGACGAAAGCGGCAGAGGCTGGACGCCGCCCTGGGACATCCTCGGCATCGACCCGCCCGGCTATGGAGGCAAACCCGCCAGCACCGGCTGACCCGGCCGCTCGCTCACTGACCGGCGCCTTGCAAGACCGCTGCAACGGCAGCGGATTTACCCCGGAATCCGGCCTCCGAATCCTTGCGAAAATATCCCGCTTATCTACCCCGATCCGGCGGATCGCGATCAAGCACGCACCATTTCCCTGTCGCACCGCCCAATCCGGCCGCACCCAGACCGCCCGCAAACCCGCTATTTCCCTAACGAAAACCCCGCCCGGTCCGCATAGCTCCGCTTGGGCCATCGATTCTGTCGTCCTACACTATCGGTGCTGCATCTCATTCCGGGGAGACCCTTTGTCCGATAGAGCCCTAGCCATGCGTCTCTCGATCCTGGTGGGTGCGATCTTTTTCGTACTGGGTCTCACCCTACCCTTTTGGCCGGTCTTCCTTGAGCTCCACGGCATGAGCGCGGGCGATATCGGCTTGCTGTTAGCGGCCAGCACCTGGGTGAAGATCCTAGGCGTTCCCTTTTGGGGACGTATGGCCGACCGTCGGCAGGACACAAGGACGGTGCTCCTCCTGCTGGCCCTCCTCAGCCTCTCGGTCTATCTCTGGTTCGGGGCGGTAACGGGCTTTCTGCTGTTCTTGATCGGTCATCTGCTGCTGGGCTTCGTCGTCAATCCTCTTGTCCCGCTGTCCGACAGCGAGATCCTCAAGGCCGGACGCAGCAGAGGGCTGGACTACGGCCGCATTCGGCTCTGGGGATCGATCGCCTTCATCGCCGGAAACTTGGCCGGCGGCGCGCTCATCGAACCGGATCGGGGTTATTGGTATCTGGCAAGCCTAGCCGCGGGAATGGCCTTGACCGCCTGTGCCGCCGCCAGCCTACCGCGCGCACCGCGGGATCGCAGACCGCTGCCGGCCGGTCCCTGGCGAGTCTTGCTGACCGACCGGCCCTTCCTGTTCCTGATCCTGATCGCCGGCTTGCTCCAAGCCAGCCATGCCGCCTACTACGCCCTCTCGGCCCTGATCTGGCGCGAGGCTGGGCTGAGCGACAGCACCATTGCCTGGCTTTGGGCGGAAGGCGTCTTGGCCGAGATCGCCTTCCTCGCCTTTGGCAGCCGGGTTTTAGCGTGCCTCGGTCACCGCGGTCTGCTGTTGCTGGCGGCAGCCGGCGGGATTCTGCGCTGGAGCGTTATGGCCGTCATGACCGACCTGACGGCGCTGATCGCCATCCAGTCCCTGCATGCCTTGACCTTCGCCGCCGCGCACCTGGGGGCGGTAACTTTGATCGTGCAGATCGTCCCGGCCTCGGCGGCCGCCAGCGGTCAGGCACTGGCCGCAGCCCTGCAAGGCGGCGTCATGATGGGTTTAGCCCTGTTCCTCGCAGGCGAACTCTCCGAAGTCTCCTCGGCGGGCGCTTTCTTCACCATGGCCGGGTTCAGCGGAATCGCCTTAGTCCTAACGCTCTGCCGGTGGCAGGGCCTTAGCCTGCAGCCGAGGCAAATACACAGACCTGCGCGATAAAGGGCTTCCCAACGTGCTTGTTATGGCCTATCTCCAATTCATACCGAATCGATCAGGATTAAACTGGCAGGATTAAACCGGTGTTCCGCTTGAACCGCTTGACCGATTACGCCGTGGTGGTGCTCTCGCAGATGCATGCGCGTGAGGGCGAACTGGCCTCCGCCCAGCAGCTAGCAGAGCAAACCGGCGTACCCCTGCCGACCGTGGGCAAACTGATGAACCTGCTGTCACGGCACGGGATCGTGGTGTCGCACCGGGGGGCAGCGGGCGGCTACTCGCTGGCGGCGGCGCCGGAGCGAATATCGGTGGCCGCCATCGTCGAGGCGATCGAGGGGCCGATTGCCCTCACCGCTTGCGCCGAGGGCTCCCCCGATCCCTGCAACGTGCAAAGCCTCTGCCCTATGGCCGGCAACTGGAACGAAGTCAACCGGGCCATCCGCACCGCGCTGGACGCGGTAAGCCTGACCGATATGAAACCAGGGGGCTTCGGGCTCAATCAGTCCCTCGACAGCCGCCTGGCCGCACAGTGACGCAGCAACCCCTTGAACGAGAAGAGTAACAACGAGAAGAGTAACTGCGAGATGGCAATCAGCGTCGAGACCGCACGCCAAGTCAAGGAACTGGAGCGCTACAAGTATGGCTTCGTCACCGACATCGAGGCCGACACTGCGCCCAAAGGTCTATCGGAAGAGATCGTGCGCTTCATCTCCGCCAAGAAAGGAGAGCCGCAGTGGCTCCTGAACTGGCGGCTGAAGGCCTACGAGCAGTGGTTGAGTATGCCGGAGCCGGACTGGGCCCAGCTCTCCTTTCCGCCCATCGACTATCAGGACGCCTACTACTACTCGGCGCCAAAGCAGGCGAGCGACGGGCCGAAGACAATCGGCGACGTCGATCCCAAACTCTTGGAGACCTACGAGAAGCTCGGTATCCCTCTGCACGAGCAAGAAATCCTGGCTGGCGTACAGGAGCGCTCCAACATCGCCGTGGATGCCGTCTTCGACAGCGTCTCCGTCGCCACCACCTTCAAGCACAAGCTGGAGGAAGCGGGCGTCATCTTCTGCTCCATTTCCGAGGCAGTGCAGCGCTGCCCGGACCTGGTCCGCCGGTATCTGGGCTCCGTCGTGCCGGTCGGCGACAACAAGCATGCCTGCCTGAACTCGGCGGTCTTCACCGACGGCTCCTTCGTCTACATCCCCAAGGGCGTGCGTTGCCCGATGGAACTCTCAACCTACTTCCGCATCAACGCCGCCAACACCGGCCAGTTCGAGCGGACACTGATCGTCGCCGACGAAGGCTCCCACGTCAGCTACCTGGAGGGCTGCACCGCGCCGATGCGCGACGAGAACCAGCTGCATGCTGCGGTCGTAGAACTCGTTGCCCTGGACGAGGCCGAGATTAAGTACTCTACCGTGCAAAACTGGTACCCGGGCGACGCAGACGGCGTTGGCGGGATCTATAATTTCGTTACCAAGCGCGGCGCCTGCCGCGGCTGCAACTCCAAGATCTCCTGGACCCAGGTCGAGACCGGCTCCGCCATTACCTGGAAGTATCCAAGCTGCATCCTGCAAGGCGAAGGCTCGGTAGGCGAATTCCACTCCATCGCCATCACCAACAACCATCAGCAAGCCGACACCGGCACCAAGATGATCCATCTGGGTCCCAACACCAAGAGCCGGATCATCTCCAAGGGCATTTCGGCCGGCCGCTCTTCGCAGAGTTACCGCGGGCTGGTGAAGATCTCGCCGAAGGCCCATGGCGCGCGCAACCACACCCAGTGCGACTCGCTTTTGGTGGGCGACAGCTGCGCCGCCCACACCGTGCCCTACATCGAGAGCCGCAATGCCGAGGCGCAGGTCGAGCACGAGGCAACGACCAGCCGCATCAGCGAAGACCAGCTTTTCTATTGCCGCCAACGCGGCATTCCCGAAGAGCAGGCGGTCGCCCTGGTTGTGAACGGCTTCTGCCGCGACGTGCTGCAGCAGTTGCCGATGGAGTTCGCGGTGGAAGCGCAAAAATTGGTCGGCATCAGCCTCGAAGGCTCGGTCGGGTAAGGACGACAGGAATCATGTTGGAAATCGAGAACCTGCAGGTCGCAGTCGAGGGTAAGGAAATCCTTAAGGGCTTGAGCCTCAAGCTCCCGGCCGGCGAAGTCCACGCGATCATGGGGCCGAACGGCTCCGGAAAGTCCACCCTCTCTTACGTGCTGGCCGGCCGCGACGGCTATGAGGTCACGCAAGGCCGGGTGTTGTTCAAGGGCGAAGATCTTCTGGAGATGGAACCGGAGAAGCGCGCAGCTGCGGGCGTCTTCCTGGCCTTCCAGTATCCGGTCGAAATTCCGGGCGTTGCCAACACCACCTTCCTGAAGGAGGCCGCCAACGCCGTGCGCATGGCACGCGGAGAGGAACCCCATGACGCGCTCAGGTTCGTGAAACTGCTTCGGGCCAAGACAAAAGAGCTCGGCATGTCGGATGAGATGCTGAAGCGCCCGGTCAACAGCGGCTTCTCCGGCGGCGAGAAGAAGCGCAACGAGATGTTGCAGATGGCCATGCTGGAGCCCAGCCTGGCGATTTTGGACGAGACCGACAGCGGCCTCGACATCGACGCGCTGAAGACGGTATCCGATGCCGTCAATGCCATGCGGGCTGAGAATAGAACCTTCCTGGTCATCACCCACTACCAGCGCCTCTTGAATCACATCGTGCCCGACCAGATTCACGTCCTGGCCGGCGGCCGAATCGTGCGCTCCGGCGGCCAGGAACTGGCCGCAGAGCTGGAAGCCAGGGGCTACGCCGACATCCTGAGTGCAGCGGCCTGAGGTGGGGGCTATGAGCATTCAGACCATGACCACGGCCAAGTCCTTCGTGGATCTCTACGCGGCGGAGAAGGCGCGGCTCCCGGGCGCGGACCTGCCTTGGCTGGCCGCGCTGCGCGAGCAGGCCGCCGCCCGATTGCTGGAGCTGGGCCTGCCGACCGCCCGCATGGAGCAGTGGCGCTACACGCCGGCGCTGGCCAACCGGATCGGTACCGTCAGTTTCACCGAGGGCGGCCTAGAGGCGATTGGCGGTCACACGGGCCTGGAGCTCGGCGATTCTACGCGGATTTCTACGCGGATCGCGTGGCAAGATGGCCGTATCGCGGGTCCGGCAGCGGCGCTGCCCGCTCTGCCATTCCTGAAGATCCGTAGCCTTGAGACCCTGTTGGCAGAGGATCCGGACCTGGCGCATCCTGCGCTGGCAGCCGACGCGGAGAGCGAGTCGGCCATGGCGCTGCTCAACCTAGCCTTGCTCCGCGATGCACTCTTCGTCGAGCTGGGCGAGACCGAGGCACGACCCCTCCTTTGGAGCCGCCAGGAAGCCAGCGGCGGCTTGGCGAATACCCGACTGCAGATGACGCTGCAAACCGGCGCTGCGGCCACCTTGGTCGAGGAAATCGACAGCCGTGCCGGCCTGAGCAATCGGCGGACGACGATCGCGCTCGCCGACGGCACCTCCCTGCGGCACGTCATTCTGCTGGGCGAAGGGCAGGATGCGACCGACCTGGGCGAAATGCAACTGCGCCTCGGCCGCGATGCGCGCTACAGCGTCTTTCTGCGCTACGGCGGGTCTGGGCTGGCACGTCAGGCCATCGACATCGATCTGACCGCGCCCGGCGCCGAGGCGCAGATCAACGGTCTCTATCTCTTGGGTGGCCGTGCCCATGGCGATCTGACCAGCCATATTCGTCACCAAGCGCCCGGCACAAGCAGCACCACCCTCTTCAAGGGTGTTCTGGACGATCGCGCCCGCCAAGTCTTTCGCGGCAAGATCACGGTGGAGGCAGGTGCCGCCCGCAGCGACGGGCGCATGAGCAACAAGACCCTGCTGCTCTCCGACAAGGCCGAGATCGACAGCAAGCCGGAACTGATGATCTTCCACGACGAGGTGCAGTGCGCGCACGGCGCCACCAGCGGGAAGCTGGACGAGCAAGCGCTCTTCTACCTGCGCAGCCGTGGGCTGCCGCTCGAAGAAGCCCGCAAGCTCCTCATCCGTTCCTTCCTCTCCGAAGCGGCCGAGGGTGCCGAGGCCCTGCGCGACCTGCCCGTCGGAGACCTCTTGATCGATAAGCAATTGCAGAGATTGGGCCAGTGAGCAGCTCCGCCCTCGCCCGCCCGCAAGGCGGCCACAACGCAGCACTCGCCTTCGATATCGAGGCCGTCCGCGCCGACTTCCCAATTCTGACCCGCAAGATCTACGACAAGCCGCTGGTCTATCTGGATTCGGCCGCCTCGGCACAGAAGCCGGTGCAGGTGTTGCAGGCCATGGATCGGGCCGCGCGCACCAGCTATTCCAACGTGCACCGTGGCCTACACCGTCTGAGTCAGGAATCCACCGACCTCTTCGAGCAGGCCCGCGAGGCCGCCCGCCGGTTCCTGAAGGCCGGCAAGGTCGAGGAAATCGTCTTCACCAGCGGCGCCACCGAAGCCATCAACCTGGTGGCCGGCAGCTACGGCCAGGGTTTCCTGAAGGCCGGCGACGAGATCATCGTCTCCACCCTGGAGCATCATTCCAACATCGTCCCCTGGCAGTTGCTACGCGACCGGATCGGCATCGAGCTCAAGGTGGTGCCGATCGGCGACGACGGCGGCTTCCTGCTTGAGGACTATCTGAAACTCCTGGGACCGCGCACCAAGCTTGTGGCCGTCGCCCATGTCTCCAACGCGCTGGGGACGGTGGTGCCGGTCAAGGCGGTGATCGACGCAGCGCATGCCCAAGGTGCCGTGGTCTTGCTGGACGGCTGTCAGGCCGCCCCGCACACCGCAATCGACGTGCAGGATCTGGATGTCGATTTCTACACCTTCTCCGGACACAAGATTTACGGTCCAACCGGCATCGGGGTGCTCTACGGCAAGCAGGAGCTGCTGAATGCTATGCCGCCTTACCAGGGCGGCGGCGAGATGATCCGGTCCGTCACCTTCGAGAAGACCACCTACAAAGAGACGCCGCACCGCTTCGAGGCCGGCACGCCGCAGATCCTGGAGGCCGTGGGCCTGGAGGCTGCCATCTGCTACCTGGAGTCGTTGGGGCACGAGGCCATCGCCGCGCACGAGGCCGGAATCC
Source organism: Rhodospirillales bacterium (assembly GCA_014324045.1). Taxonomy (GTDB): domain Bacteria; phylum Pseudomonadota; class Alphaproteobacteria; order Kiloniellales; family JACOMY01; genus JACOMY01. The sequence continues at coordinate 7,663 of JACOMY010000045.1, forward strand.
TCGCCTATGCGACGGAACGCCTGACGCAAGTGCCGGGTGTGCGTATCCTCGGCACCGCGCCGGAGAAGGCTTCCATCGTTTCCTTCGTGATGGACGAGGTGCATGCGCACGACATCGGCACCATCGTCGACCGCATGGGCGTAGCGGTGCGGGTAGGCCATCACTGCGCCGAGCCCTTGATGCATCGCCTGGGCGTGGCCGCGACGGCGCGCGCCTCCTTCGGCCTCTACAACACCCGGGAGGAGGTGGACGCCCTGGCCGACGCACTCGTCAAGGTGCGCAAGCTCTTCGCCTGAGGCCGCCGATGGACGACGATCTGAAGGCCCTCTACCAAACGGCCATCCTGGACCACAGCCGTCAGCCTCGGAACCAAGGAAAGCCGGAGGGCTGCACGCACCGGGCACGCGGCTATAACCCGCTGTGCGGCGATCAGATCACAGTCTATATGGAGGTGGACGGCGACCGCATCGCCGCCGCCGGCTTCGAAGGCAAGGGCTGCGCGCTCTGCCTAGCATCGGCCTCGATGATGACGGAGGCCATCGCGTCTGCCAACAAAGCGACGCTGGTGAATCTGCTCGACGACCTGAAGCTGATCTGTACCCAAGAACAGGCCGAAACGGTCAACGCGCCGGAGGAAATTGCGCCCCTGCTGCCGCTGAGCGGCGTCAGGGCCTACCCGGTGCGGGTTAAGTGCGTGACCCTGCCCTGGCAGACTGCACTTGCCGCGATCGCCGGCGAAGGAGAGGCAACAACGGAATGACTGTCTTCGGCAGCAGCCCCTTGGCGGGCTTCGGCACCCCGCCGGAACCCGACCCCGATCTGGAGTACAACGCGCGGCGCGGCGCGCCTTTGCCCGAGGGCACGAGGGTCGCCGACGAGGAGGCCGTGATTGAGGCCCTGCGCAGCGTCTACGACCCCGAGATCCCGGTCAACATCTACGACCTGGGCCTAGTCTACAGCGTCGAAATCGAGGCCGATGGCTCCGCGATCGTCGAGATGAGCCTAACCGCACCCGGCTGCCCTGTTGCCGGAGAGATGCCTGGCATGGTGGCCGAAGCAGCTGCCTCCGTCGAGGGCATCGGCGAGGCCGAGGCGCGTCTGGTCTGGGATCCGCCCTGGACCCCGGAGATGATGAGCGAAGACGCCAAACTGGCATTGGGCATGCTGTAGCAAGGGCCTCTCGCCGGCAAGGATAGCTTGTTTGGAATGTCCCCAAGGACCATTATAGACCTTAAGACGAGGATAAGGACTCCAAGGAACCATGGCCGCCCCCATCATCACCCTGACAGAGGCCGCAGCCGCGCGCGTCCAGCGTCTGACGAGCCAGGCCGATGACGAGAAAATCTTGGGCCTGCGCGTCGGCATCAAGACGCGAGGCTGTTCCGGCCTGTCCTACTTCGTCGAGTATGCGACCGAACAAAAGCGCTTCGAAGACGTGGTCGAAGACAAGGGCGTGCGAATCTTCATCGACCCCACCGCAGTCATGTTCCTGATCGGCAGCGAGATGGACTACCGGGAAGACAAGTTCCAGTCCGGCTTCACCTTCGCCAATCCCAACGAGAAGAGCCGCTGCGGTTGCGGCGAGAGCTTCAACGTTTGACCGCCGGCTGCCCGATCGGCCTGTGCCGAAAAAGCCCCCCGAAAAAGCTCATGGAACCCGGCAGGCAGTCTTGTGCAAGACTGCGATTCTGGCAGGGAGCGAACGGCCGATCGCCGCCGCTGACGTACTTCGCTCAAGCGGAAGCGGCCGAGGCCCAAATCCGCGGTAGGCGAGCGTCTCTGTAAAAGTGCTGCCTGCTGTCGGGGAACGGCACCGCTGCCGCCGGACCGGCCCTGGAGACTATAGGGCCGGGAGATTCGCGGATTGCGCACCGAAAGCCGCCAGCAAGGCAATACGGCCCTTGTAGATGTCTTGGCAGAGAGCCGCTACCAGATCTTGGCTGGTCACGGACGCTGCCGTGGTCTGCGTACAGCTGGCTCCGGTCGGAGGCTGGCGGAGGGCTCTGCCCGCGGCCGCTATGCGGCAGGTTGACGCAAGAGCGGAATTGCTGTTTGACAGCCTGATGGGAACCGAATAGGTTGAAGTTACAGTGTCTGTAGAGTATACGGGCT
>JACOMY010000046.1 GCA_014324045.1 Rhodospirillales bacterium
TTTTCGCTGCTGTTGGAATTTCACTCTTTTTTTGGATCGGTTGGTTTTTCTTTTCTAAGAAAAGAAAAAACTTACAGAAAATCTGATGTATGCGAAATAGCGTGTGCTTTCGGCAGGTCGGCCTAACTTACAAAAAATTTCCTGAGATATTAGGGCAAAACTTCATCAAGTGTCTTCAGGCCGCCCCCTTAAAGCCGGAGATGGGCACTGCGTTCAAGGCGGGCGCAGTGCCCGTTTCTGTGTTGGGCACCGCCGGCGGTCACAGCAAAAGCCTTAAAGCACAGACTGCGGCCCTGCTCGCATGTACCTTAGTGCATGCTGCAAACAGGCGCTCACAATTTTCCCAGGAACGGCGATAGCCAGGAACCTAAAGACGATCCCTAAGCGCGTACCAGGCCATCGCCAGGGCCAGGAGTGGCTTGCGTAAGGCCGGACCGCCGGGAAAGCCCGGTGCCGGCAGCCTGGCGAAGATGTCGAAGCGGGAGGCCTGGCCGTCGACGGCCTCGGCCAGGATCGCGCCGGCCAGACTGGCCATGGCGACGCCGTGGCCGGAGAAGCCGCCGGCGCTCAGGATATTCCCGGCAAGACGCCGGAAGTCCGGCAAGCGGGTCCTGGTGATGCCCAAGGTTCCGCCCCAGGCATAGTCGATGCGCTTGCCGGCCAGCTGGGGAAAGATCCGCAGCATGGGCTTGCGGACCTTGGCGGCGATGCCGGCAGGAAAGCGGTAGCCGTAGGATTCGCCGCCGCCAAACAGCATGCGGCGGTCCTGCGACAGGCGGAAGTAGTTGATCACAAAGCGGGAATCGGCAAGGGCCCGGTTATGGCGGATCAGCCCCTGCGCCTCGGTCTCGCTCAGCGGTTCGGTCGCGGCGATGAAGTTGTTGATCGGCATGATCTGTCTGGACAGCGCCGGGAAGAGATCGCCGTGATAGCCGTTGCAGCCGAGGATCAGGAAGCGGGCGGCGATCTCCGCCGACTCGGTCCCGACCAGAACCTTGGCGCCGCCGCGCACCCCGCTTGCCCGCGCCCCTTCGAAGAGGCGGGCGCCGGCGGCCTCGGCCGCTGCGGCCAGGCCCAGCGCATAGGCCAAGGGGTGCAGATGCCCGGCGCCGCGGTCTAGGGAGCCGCCGTAGTAGGCGGGGGAGCCCACCAAGCTGCGGATCTGCTGCCGGTCGAGCGCCTCGATCCGGTCGTAACCGTACTTTTCCCGCAGCAGCGCAACATAGGCCCTGGACCCGGCCACGAAGCGCCTGCGGTGGTCGGCATGGATAATGCCGGGGACGAAGTGGCAGTCGATGGCATGATCCCGGATCAAGCGCTGCACCAAGGCCACGGCATCGAGAGCGAGCGACCAGAGGCGCCTGGCATCGGCCTCCCCGAGCATTGCCTCCAGGCGCACCTGATCCACGCGCTGGCCGCTGCCGACCTGACCGCCGTTGCGGCCGGAGGCGCCCCAGCCGACGCGGTGCGCCTCCAGAAGGATGACATCGTAGCCCCGCTGCGCCAGCTGCAGCGCCGCGGAGAGGCCGGTGAAGCCGCCGCCGATGACGCAGACATCGCAGGTGAGCTGCCCCTTGGCACGCGGCCGCTCCGCCGGTAGCGGCACACTGGCGGCATAGTAGGACGGCGGGTAAGCGCCCGGCCGGTCGTTGACCGTCAGGATGTCCATCGCAGCCGGTTCCTAGACGTTCAGCAGCAGGTGTTCGCGTTCCCAGGGCGAGATCTCGCCATGGAACTCCGCCAGTTCCGCCCGCTTGATGGCTTCGTAGAGGCTGCAGAAGTCGCTGCCGAGGACCGCGCGCACCTCGCCGGCTGCCGCGAAGAGGTCCAGCGCATCGTCGAGGCTGAGCGGCAGTGGGTCGCCAGTCTCGAAGACCTCGCCCTTGGCGGCCGGGCGCGGTTCGCTGGCGTTCACCATGCCGAGATAGCCGGCCGCCAGGCTGGCGGCGATGGCGATATAGGGATTGCTGTCGATACCGATCACCCGGTTCTCGACCCGGCGCGCGGCCGGCGGCGCATGGGGAATGCGCAGGCCGGTGGTGCGGTTATCCTCTGCCCATTCCAGATTGGTGGGGGCCGACATCTGCGCCCGCAGCCGCCGGTAGGAGTTCACGTAGGGTGCCAGGATCGGTATCAATTGCATCAGGTAGCGCTGCGAGCCGCCGAGGAAGCGGTAGAAGAGCGGCGAGGGCGAGCCGTCGGGGTTGGTGAAGACGTTCGCTCCGCTCCCGGCATCGACCACGCTTTGGTGCAGATGCAGGGCGCTGCCGGGTTCGTCGCGCATGGGCTTGGCCATGAAGGTGGCGAAGACGCCGTGCTTCAGCGCCGCCTCGCGGATCGCGCGCTTGAAGTAGAAGACCCGATCGGCCAGGGCTAGGGGATCCCCGTGCAGCAGATTGATCTCTATCTGGCCGGCACCGCCTTCCTGGATCACGGTGTCGATCTGGAGCCCTTGCGCCTCGGCGAAGTCGTAGATGCTATCGACCACCGGCCCCTGCTCGTCAACTGCCACCATGGAATAGGCCTGCCGGCTGACCCCGCGCCGGCCGGTACGGCCGACCGGCGGTTCGATGGGCTCGTTGGGGTCGGTGTTGGGTTTGGTCAGATAGAATTCCAGCTCCGGCGCCACCACCGGACGCCAGCCGCGTTCGGCATAGCTTGCCAGCACCCGCTTCAGCACATTGCGCGGGGCCAGTGGGATCGGGCGGCCGTCGCGGGTCTCCAGGTCGTTGATGACCTGCAAGGTGGCGTCGTTCGCCCAGGGGGCGGCCGAGGCCGTCCGCATGTCCGGGCGCAGTATCATGTCCGGCTCGGTCTCGTCGAAACCGCTCTTGACGTATTCGCCGGTGATGGTCTGGTAGAAGAGCGAGGAAGGCAGGAAGAAGTGCTGTCCGGGGGTAAACTTATGCGCCGGCATGGCTTTGCCGCGCGACATCCCGGCGATGTCCGGAACGATGCACTCCACCTCCTCCAGCCGGCGTTCGGCCAGATAGGTCAAGAAAGGCCCTGGTAGCTCTGCGATCCAGTCGCTTGCCATGCTTTGCCTCTCTGCCGCCGGTTAGCGCTGCCCCTGCTTGAAGACCAGCTCGAACTTATCGGCCAGGGCCGCGGTGGCCAGCGGCAAGTGCCGCGTTTGCAGGGCCGCCTCGATCCGGCCGGCGGGGAGGCTGCTGCGGCGTGCCTGCAGCAGATCGGCCAGGTAGTCCGGGCCGAACTCCGGATGCGGTTGCAGGGTGTAGGCACGCCCGCCATAGGAGAAGGCGGCATAGCGGCAACAGGGGGAGGCACCGGCTTCCTGGGCCTCGGCGGGCTTCTCGACCACCTGGTCCTGGTGGAAGGCCAGGATCGGCCTGTCCGCGCCCAGGCCCTTCAGGTCGTAACAGACCCGGCCGATCGACCAGCCGCCGGCAAACTTTTCCACCTTGCCGCCCATGGCCTGGGCGAAGATCTGATGCCCGAAGCAGACGCCGACGATCGGGACCGCGGCGGCATAGGCGCGGCGCAGAAAATCCTCCAGCGGCGGTATCCAGGCCTGGTCCTCGTAGGCGCCGAAACGCGAGCCGGTGATCAGCCAGCCCCCGGCCTCGTGAATGCCGGCCGGAATGTGCCCGTCTAGCACCGCATAGCTGCCGAAGGTAAAGCCGCGGCCGGCCAACAGGCGGCGGAACATATCGTCGTAGGCGCCGTGCCGCCGTTCGAGGCCGACGGGCGGGCGGCCGCAGACCAGGATGCCGAGGGTCATGCCGCTCATAACCGCCCTACCGCCCGGCGCTTGGCCCCCTTCTCCTCGGCCAGCAAGCCGAGCCAATCGTGGGCCAGGGTGGCCGCGGCGATGGCAGTCATCTCGGCATGGTCGTAGGAGGGCGCGACCTCGACCAGATCCATGCCGATGAGATTGAGGCCGGCTAGCCCCCGGATCAGCTCCAGCGCCTGCCAGCTCGACAGTCCGCCGGCGACCGGCGTGCCGGTGCCGGGGGCGAAGGCAGGGTCCAGAGCGTCGATGTCGAAGGTAAGATAGAGCGGCGCCCGGCCGGCCCGCGCCCGCACCACCTCCAGGGCCGCTTCGATGCCGTTGCGGTGGATCCAGGGTGCGGTCAGGATCTCGAAACCGTGGTCGCTGTTGTTGAAGGTGCGGATGCCGGCTTGAGTCGAGTGCTCGACGTCGATCAGGCCCTCGGCCAGCGCGCGGGCGAACATGGAGCCGTGATCGAAGCGCTTGCCATCGTCTTCCCAAGTGTCGCTGTGCGCATCGACGTGCAGCAGCGCAACAGGCCCATACTGCTTCGCATGCGCCTTGATCAGGGGGTAGGAGATGTAGTGGTCGCCGCCGAAAGTCAGCATGCGCGCGCCCGACGCGACGATAGCCGCTGCGTGGGTCTCGATCGCCTGCGGAATGGTTTCGGGATGGTGCGGGTCCAGAAAGCAGTCGCCGTAGTCGGTGACGGTCAGATACGCGAAGGGATCGAAGCCGAAGGGGAAGGCCTTCAACTCCGCCAGCTGCACCGAGGCGGCCCGGATCGCCCGCGGCCCCAGCCTGGCGCCGGAGCGGTGGGTGACGGCGCCGTCGTAGGGTACGCCGCTGACGACGACGTCGACGCCTTCGAGGTCGCGGGTGTAGCGCCGCCTGAGAAAGCTGAGGGCGCCGCCGTAGGTCATCTCCGGCCAGCGGCCCTTGGTTTCGGTGGTTCTGAAGGCGCGATCGCCCTTTTGGTCTGTCATGGTCTGTTACCGCCGGTTTGGGAGCGGGGAAGCGGGAAAGGCCAATGCTGCCCCGTCCCGGGGGTGGGAGGCAAGGGGGATTGGGCGCGCCCGAAGCCGCGGGCGATCTTCCGGTGGCCGGCCAGGGCCGCGGCTGCGCCAGGCCCCGGCATAGGTGCTACCGGCCCGGTTCGCATCCCTCCCCGGCGCAAGCAGCTGGCCTAAAGCCAGGTGCCGGGCGCGGCGGCTTTCACCGGATCCTGACAGGATCACTGGGGGGCCACTGGGGGGCCACCCGGCGCCCGGCGAGCGGCGGCGCAACTGCCGTTACCGGTTAATTCCCCGGTGCCTCCGGGACCATCGCCTCCTCCATCTTCTTAGCGCCGAAGGCTCCGGCGATGCACTACAAGGCCGGACAGAACCCGCGACCCCATCGCCAGGCTCGCCCCCTATCCCAACACCGGCCGGCAGCGCCGGCAATCCGAACCGCTAAAGGGGCACCGGGAACCGCCCCTGCAAGGGCATTGCACGGCCCCTGCACGGCCCTTGCAAGCACCTTGCAACCGCTCTGCACGGCGGCGCTTTTTCCGGCAAAACCCTTTTCCCGGCAAAACAGGGGGTGCGGAACGCCCGGATTTTCCAAGCCTTACGCACCCCCTCGAAATTGACCTCAAAACCGCTTTACTACAAGTTCATGCCGCAAGAGCATTTCGAGGATGCGAAGGCGGAGTTCGAGCATTTCTTTTATCGCTTCGCCCAAACCGATAGCTGGCTGCCTGCGCATCCGCCGAAGCTGACCTGGAACCTGCACGATCTTTACTTCAAACTGGCTTTACTTCGAGCTGGCTTTACTTCGAACCGATGAACAGGCTGCTCCATCATCCCCCGATCCAGTCCCCGCCCCGATCCAGTTCCCGATCGCGCCCGGAGCAGCTGAACGGCGTGCTCCCGCTGGTGAAGGGCATCGCAGCCCTTGCCCATTGCGCCCATTGCGCCGGCAAGGGCGTCGTCCCGGCCCTCTTCGATCCCGGCGGCGGCTTCCACCGCGACAAGGAGTGCATCGAGATCGACGGCCCGATCGCCACGACGAAGATTTTGGCCGCTGCCATCGCCGGTAACTGCGGGTTGCGCCAGAGCGGTTCCTTGCAGCAGCAACACGGCACCCGACAGCAGCATCAGCGCGATCAGCAGGCGGCGGAAGTGCTGGGTGGTAAGGCTGTTGAAGACGGCGATGCCGGCCTGCGCGGCGAGCAGGGAAAGCGGCAAGACCACGGCCAAGGATAGCAGGGTTTGCCGGTCGTAGGCGCCGCCAATGGCGAGCAGGATTGCAGACAGCCCCAGGACCGCGAGGTTGAAGCTTTGCAGCATCCCGCGACTTCGTTCCTTGCTCCAGTCGCGCATGGCCAGCCACATGGCTGGCAGCGCGCCGGAAAGACCGGCCACCGCCCCCAGGATCCCGCCCAGGAAGCCGACGGCGGCGTCGATCGCCGGCGCCGGACGCGCGATTCGCGGCAGCTTGCGCCGGGCGATGAAGAAGCCGCCGTAGAGCAGCAGGAAACAGGCGACGGTCAGCTTCAGGATCTCCGCGCCGATGTAGCCCAGGATCTGCAGGCCGATGGGGATACCGGCCAGCGCCGGCAGCAGCAAGATCGGCAGTTCGCGCCAGGCGATGGCCTGGCGGACTAGGTAGAGCCCCTGAAAGCCGCTGGCTACCGACATGACCAGAACCACGGCGACGGCCTGCAGCGGCGTTAACACCTGCAGCCACCAGCCTAGCGCGAAGAGCGCGGTGCCGAAGCCGGCCAGGCCGTTGACGAAACCGCCGGCCAGGGCGCCAGCGGCCAGGAAGAGCAGATGGTCGAAGGTCACGGCTCAAAGATCATGGGGCGGCGGTGTCTCCGGCACTCTGCGCGGGTCCGATCCCGGCGGCGGCCGGCAGCGCCGCATGCAGGCGTCCGGGACGGGGCGCTTGACGCTGCCGGAGCCGGGATAAGCAGCCCGCTACACGGGCAAGCGGGGCGGGCTTTCAGGGCCAGACGCTTCAACGCTAGGAGGATCCTGGGCAGAGGGTTGGGCAAGGGGACCGATTGCCGGGGCAGGATGGAGACGCCGAAGCCAGTATAAACCATGCCGGAGACGGCCTCCAAGGTCTCCAGTTCCCCAAGGTCTCCAGTTCCAGAGAATCGGCGGCCTCGATGCCCCGGTCCCGCAGCCAGGGTTCCCGCAGCCAGCGCCCGACGATGCCGCCGCCTCCACAAGCCTGCATCTGCCGGCTGACGGCCGCCCCCCGCCGCTTTGCCAGAAGGGTAAGCCCGCGCGCAACTCCCGGCCCGCCTGCGCCGGACAACTCCGGCAGGCAGCCTGCAAGGGCATTGCAGGCCCCGTGCCGGCAGCTTGCAAGGATCTTGGCAAAAACCTCTGCTGCTGCCGTGAGATTGGTCCCGGTCCGCAAGGATTACATTTTTCGAGATTATCGTTTTAAGGGCTCGACAGGAAGGCCGTTTTGTGTAGAGCTAGAAATCTGGGTCGGCTGCTTGGAATTGCAGCCGACGGAACTAACCATAAAGAGAAAGAGTAAGCCCAGAATGACACGTTTCTCCAGTTTCTGTATCGCCTTATCGGCCGCCGCCCTGCTGGCCGGAGCTTTGCCGGGACAAGCGCACTCCCAAACCCCAACCGGTCTGAGGATTATGGACGTAGCCTCCGGCACGGATGCCCAGAGCATAGTGAGGAACAACGATGGCGAGAATTTCTCGATAAATACACGCCTGGACCTCTCAAGACCGACGCGGAGTTCCGAGGATGCCTTGGGCAGAAGATTCAAGTGAAAGAACTTTGATGAAAGAAGCATTCGAGAAACATAGCGGGGCCATGATATTGCTTTCTAGGGCTTTGCCTATATTGCCAGAGGTTTCAGCATGTTTATCAGGGATGACAAATATGAAGTTTGGAAGATTCCTGCTCTATTGGCATATCGGCCGCCGCCCTGCTGGCCGGAGGCTTGCCGGGACCAGCCCAATCCCAAACCCTGACCGGTCTGAGAATTACCGACGTAGCCTCCGGCCAGCAGCTCACCAGCGTCGAAAGTGGCCAATACGATAACGAAAACTATACCGTAAACACAGGCCTGGACCTCTTCAGACCGGCGGAGAGTACCGATGCTGTCCTGGGCAGAAGATTCATAAGAAGGCTGCTCGACGTGACAGTGGCCTCCGATAACGTGCCCACTGTAACATTCACCGATCTCGGCGTTAGAGGGAACGGTGTTTACAGAGGAAGTCTTGAGAGCGGTGAGCGTGTCGCCGGCACCATCTCCGGTTTCGGGAGTGCCGCGTTCGCCGACCCAGACGCTGAACTTATCGTTTCGGGGACTGCCACCGCCGAGCATTCCGGCGCCCCGCTGGGCGTCCTGGTGGATGTATCCTATGAAACCAACTATGGGGCCGGCGGATGGCGCAATCTTCTCAGACAGATGCTCTACATGGAATCCCAGTACGAATCCGCCCGCTACGCTGGGGCAACTGAGCGTCTCGGCGTGCGTGACCCCATTATTACCTCCACTGTGCAGGATCACATAGACAGAGGGGATAACAAGGTAGATAGGAGTGCCTCGGTTCTATCTACGGACTTCCGTCTTTACGCAGATGGGGTAGACCTTACGGGAGGCGCGGATCCGGGCTGTAGCGGTTCTTACGATTGTTCGATAGATCTCCCTGGGGAGTTTGGAGCTTACCAAGCCGTTAGACAGTACGATTTCACTCCCGCAGCGGTGGGCAATGCGGATGTGGTCCAGTCACACCAAGGCATCCATCTGGCCCTCGACAGATCGGGTTTTAGCAACGCCGCCGACGCTGCTGTATATTTCGGCGCCTGGATGGA